>NZ_JAPFBV010000002.1:0-782399 GCF_035798195.1 Cocleimonas sp. KMM 6892
TATCGGGGCGGCTATTCTTTGGTTACTTTCTTGTAGCTGTAGACAAGAAAGTGACTCGTAGCCGATAACCAAAAGTAAGAGGGAAAGAATAAAGTTCACAAGCTACGAAAAAGCCCACTCAAATATTAATTAAAAAAAAAGTGCCTAGCTCTGCATAAATTCTATTTACGTTTTCAAAAAACAAAAACGTAATATCATTCAAAGTAGGGGGGTGACTTAATAATCATTAAAAAGACAAGAATCAAAACTAGCGACCAAATACCCTCTAAAGCAACGAGCATTACAGTAAATAATGGATCAGGATTAAGGTTGTTTGAGTGACGATAGGAGCGAGTTCCCTTCATTCCCATTATTTGCGAAACGCGCAGTGAACCCGCAGGGTGCTTTATCGGGGCGGCTATTCTTTGGTTACTTTCTTGTAGCTGTAGACAAGAAAGTGACTCGTAGCCGATAACCAAAAGTAAGAGGGAAAGAATAAAGTTCACAAGCTACGAAAAAGCCCACTCAAATATTAATCAAAAAAAGTGCCTGTAAGTAGGGGGGTGACAATTTTCTAATCCCAATCAATCTGATCAATCACTCGCTGAAAGCTAGCCTCTATAGGTGCTTCAATCACCAAAGACTCCAAACTAATCGGATGCGTAAGCGTTATCTGTGTAGCTGCCAGATATAAGCGAGTCTGCTTAAAATAGTCTTGAAAAAAGTGATTGTGATGACGATCCCCATGATTTACATCTCCCACAATTGGGTGATTACAGTGATTCAGGTGACGACGTATTTGATGTTTTCTGCCGGTTTTCGGCATCGCTTTTACTATGGTATATCTGGCTGAATCATAGCGTCCCACGGGTTGCTGAATGGTTGCTGTTTGTTGACATTCAAAATGTGTTTCAGCCTCTTGCATTTTCCCTTCTTCAGTATCGGGTTCGGAGAACTTGTCGACATGGTATTTGAGGGGTTTATCGACTATCCATTTTCCATGATCTTTTGCATGGCTTGGCCAGCCTCGTACCAGAGCGAGGTATTCTTTTTCGATGCTATTATTCTGGAATTGTTCTTGAAGTAATCGGGCAACCTCTGATGATAGGGCAAAGATAAGAACGCCTGAGGTGGGCTTATCCAGACGATGTACGGGAAATACCTTTTGGCCAATGGCATCTCTGGTCATCTGCACGGCGAATTGTGTTTCGTCGGAATCCATCCACGATCGATGAACCAAAAGACCTGCAGGCTTATGTATCGCTACGATGTCATCATCTTGATAGAGAATAGAAAAGCTGTCTGAAAAGTCAGTCATAGAGTTCGTTAGTTTTTGGGGGGTAAAGGCTGAATAAATAAGTATCTTAAAGATAACACTTATAAACACACCCCTGTACTTTTATGCGGCTTTTCACGCAGTAAAGAAAGAAGTGAACTCGTGACTGATCTCTAAAATAAGTGAAAAAGAAATACGCTCCTAGCGACGAAAAACTCACTCAAATGTAAACTCATTAAAAAAGTGCCCCTTAAAACTTGTTGTTACTCGTGTGATTCTGCCTGACCTGCCAGTTCATCCATCGGTATCGCAATATTGTCGGGTACTTTATTGTTGATCGCTACACCGTAGAGAAATACCAGTAGAAATACCAATACACTGCCGAATATTGCGATTGTTTTCGTCTTCAAATAAGTTAATAGAGATCGATAGTTAAAACTAAGATGGCCAATCACCGAGATGATCATTACCAGCCCGAAGAGTTTATGTACCGGGTGCATCTGAATAGTAAACGATGGTTTTTCAATGAAAAACATCATCAACCCTGATGTAGACATTGCTATAAATGAGACAAGCAAGGCTACTGCAAAAAATTTTCTAGGCATGGTTTTCTCTTGTATATTTTAGGTGTTAATAATGACGCTAAATATCTTCGATAATTGAATTAACGCCGTTCAGTGATCATTTTGCGGTTTTAATAATAGTCTCAATATCAACTGGACAAAATCGGTAGTCATCATGTGGTGAACCGGAGAGCATTACGGGTAAGTCGTCAATTCGAACCTCGCCTTTTTCTCGGTCACCTGTCCATTAATTGGATGTTTGCTAATTTAGTGGTATGTCACTCATAGCTTGTTTCTCATGAAAAGTAATAAAAATTAAAGCGAATACTAACCCAATCAGAAGCTAGTATTCGCCTTTAACGTAGTTAAGTTTTATGGATCAAGAATTATCTGATGCATAAACATGGTTTGGCAGTTTTCCACGGCATTCAAGTTGGCATTACGTACGCGCCCAGCCCAATTTTCGATAAACTTACTCGCGCACAGATTCGACGCTGTCATGATACTTTCTTTGTATTCCCAGTGGTCTTGACCATCTTTATAACGTTTGGCTGCTTCTTCAGCGCTTTTCTGGAATGCAGGGGATTTTACAACCTCAAATAGAATCTTTTGCATGTCCGCTATCAACGCTTTATAGGTTTCCATGTGAGCTCGGGTGGGTACAATGCGTTCATGACCGGGAATAACAAACTCAAAATCATAAGTATCTAATAGTATGCCGGGCAACATAAAGGCGAACATTGGGTCGGAAGATTCACCAAAATGGATCCAGGGAGCGGCATCAGCGTGGAACATATCAGTAGCAAACAAGATCTTCTGTTGCGGTGCGTACATGATGGTGTCGTCTTGAGAATGCCAGTTCCGTCCTAAATCTTTGAATTCAAGTCGGAGGCCGCCAGTTTCCAGTACATAACTGTCCGACCAGGTTGTGTCAGGCATAGGACGTTTTGGGTCTTTTGCAATTGCCAGAAATTTGGTGGTTCGTTCATTGGCAATCAACTCTGCTGACTCCGGAAAAAGATAAGCCCCCTGAGAATGGTCTCGATGATGGTGTGAGTAAATTACATGAGTGATGGGCTTGTCGGTGACTTGAGGAATTACCTTGAGCACAAATGGCGAGACATCTGGCTTGGGGTCATAAACAACCACCCCGTCGTCTGTGACAAAAAAGACCATGTGTTCGAATTCGTCATGAACGAAATAGGTGTCTTTGGCAATTTCATAATAGTTGTAGCCGCGCTCAGGCATTGGCGCATAAACATAATCTCTAACACTGTATTTGTCTTTTACCGCCTGTGTATCAAACGTGTTTTCGGCTGTCGCTACTCCACTTATTGTTAAAATAACCGTGGCAAAACACACGCTCAATGTATTTTTGACATTAGCGGGCAGTAGATTTTTTAGCTGTTTCATTTCTATGTTCCTTTATCTCATTTGATAATTACCCCTGTTGAAAGGGTCTTTCAAGAGGGTGTTTTGTCTTACTTTACGATCTTTCCGTTGAGGTAAACATTGGTTTCCATTTCGGTTTCATTTTGAATGCCTTCTCCTGCAAAACACATACGAAGTGATTGTTTGGCATACTCATTTACCGCTTCTTCTGCAGCGTCGCTGGTGACGATGACTCTGGTGATGACATCATCCAGATGTCCCGTCATTGAGGGAGTCATAAAATTATCCTGCTGATAATTAAACTGGTGTTCTACCCGGTAATTTTTAATTTCGACGCCTTGTTTCTGGAAGAGAAGTTTGTTTATCGAAAGTTGACTCATTAAGCAAAAGGATGTGCCTACGGTGAAATAGTCTCTTGAAGTTGGCGCTTTATCCATTCCAGAATATCCACGGCTATCATCAGCATAAAGCTCCCAGGTTTGATAATTTTGGGTTAATGATTTCGCTCTGATCTTATGCATATAGGGTCTGCCTGCATCATTTGCAGATTCGGCAATGGCAATTTCTGGGAATATCATAGGGTTTGGCATATCAAGCATGCCAAAAGCGAGGTCTTCTTCAATGTCCATTGTTTCAAACGTTAAATCAGGTGTGACATTAGTTAGGGTAAAACCATTGTCGATAGAAATAGGGGATTCTACTTTCCCTGCATGAACTGTCATCCCTGACCAATTATCTGAATTGATGACAATTGCAGCATCGATAGTGGTTTTGTTTGCCAGTCCTTCACCCACAGCCCACGCTTTAAGAGCCATTTCTTTTAATGCTGTTATTTTTTTGGGTGGCTCATTACTTTTAATGAGAATATTAGAGATGACTTTATCCGTGTAGCCAGACCATTTTTTTGTCATGGGATCGTCGAATCTAAAAAATATTTTTGATTCTATTTTTACATCCTCAACATCCAGACCTAATATTTTTATGCTTCTTTCAATTTGGGTTAATAAACTAGAGGCTGAACCTGCCGCATAATAGGTTAAAGGGTTTGGCGCAGTTTGATCATGATCAGTACCACCTTCGTCACTGACAAGTTCCCATGCACTGAATTGGTCTTCACCTACAGGCTTCACTATTCCTTTCTTGAGGAAAAGAGCCTCTTTGTTAAATATGTTTTGAGTGGTGGTAACAATATTTTCGGTAATTGCACCGTTTACTGGTATGGCTTTTGTCGGGGTAAACGTTATTGGGCGCGTATAGTCACTTAAACGTGTTGCGATTTTATAGGTTTTTGAATCCTGCCTTGTGTCAGTATCTGCATAAACGGCACTTCCTGATATAAGAAGTGTGGTTAGTATTGATAAAGTACTTAGTTGAGTTTTCATTGTTCTCTCCTTGAATGCTAATGGTTAATTCATGCTATGGGGATATGATGAATTAATGCAGGAGTTTATATAGAGACTGAACACGGGTGTTCTGGTACTTTTCGCGGATTTTCGATTGAATCATTCAATCTTTTGACTTAAATCAAGGGGTTTTCTCTGAGTCAATCTGGTATTTTTCTCGTATCTCCTGGCGAAACGCTGCAGGACTCATACCGGTTTCACGTTTAAAAAATCGTCCGAAATAGGACGAGTCTTCAAAGTTAAGGTGATAACCGATTTCAGCGATGCTAGCGTTGCTTTGCACCAGTAAACGCTTAGCTTCTACCGCAAGCTTTTGTCGAATAATGTTTCCCGGTGATTGTCCTGTAACAGCTTTGATGGTATCGGTGAGATGGCTGGTACTAATCCCGATTTTGTTGGCGTAGTCTTTTACAGAATGTTCCGAAATAAAGTGTTCGGATACCAGTTGTGAAAACTGTCGTACGATAGGCGATGTTGTCTTGGCGTGTCTTTCTGGGTGATCAACATCATATAAACGATGAAGTTGTGTCAGTAGGATGTGTAAATAAGCACGTAATACGGAAAGACTTCGCACAGTCTCATTGCGAAACTCCTGCTCTATTCCATCAAACAATCCATTCACCATTGCAGATGCTTTGTTATCGATAGAAAGGTAGGGGGCTTGTCCCACATCGTGGAAAAAGGAGAAATCATGGGTCCTGATAATGTTCGAAGAAGGAATGCCTAAAAACTCTTCAGTAAAAAGCAGGGCATAGCCCTTTAATGGTTTACTTAATTGCCAAAAATGGACCTGGTCTTTGGAGAGGAAATAGAATGTATTCGGTTTTACGGGATAGGGTTCGAAATCAATGATATGAGTTCCTTCGCCTTCACAAATATACAGCACTTCATAGCAATCATGACGATGTGGATATTTTGCCTGAGCTGACTCATTCATGGCCCCAAAACTGGTCATTACAAACGGAAATTCTGGATCAAGGGGTTCGAGTGGTTTTCCCTGAGAACTCTGTACATTATCAACAGTGTTTTTAAAAGAATGTAATGGAATGTCTTTGTTTTTTTTCATGATTAACTAAAAAAAGTGCCTTCGCAAAGCATAAATTATTCGGCTACGCCTCATCCTAAAGGGTCAGCTAAAGCTTTTGTCTCGCAAGCTCGGCTCTATTTACATTTTCAAACAACAAAAAACTAATATCATTCAAAGTAGGGGGGTAACTATTGTATATTCTGTTTTAAGTGTTCTACAAAACGACTCGTCAAACCTCCCTTGGGCGCATTCGGCGGCCACACCGCATAAACACCGACAGATTTAATTTCTATTTCTGGTAATACATGTACTAATTTACCACTTTCAAGTTCTTCTTTTATCAGAAACTTTGGCAATGCAGCTATGCCGTTATCATTTGAGACGAGTTTATGTATGGCGTAGGCACTGTTAACCCGAATTCTGGATTGGGGTCTGAATACTCTTTTGGGGTTATTTGGAAAAGAATAAAGATTCGCAAGGCCAACCGAGGAAAGCTCCATCCAGTCCCAGGTTTCGACTTCTTCAACGGTTATTTCATTGGGCTTGGTTTTGAGATAGTCGGCTGATGCGACGACGTATCGATCTACGTCATAGAGTTTTCGCGCTTTGAGTCCACTGTCTTGTAACCAGCCCATTCTGATTGCGACATCTACCCCATCATTGATCAGGTTGGTGGTTAAATCAGAAAAATCGAGATCTAGAATGACATTGGGATGTGACTTAGCAAACGAACCGATGTGATTAACCAAAGCCGATTGTTGTAAAACCGCCGGAAGTGTGACGCTTAAATTTCCTATAAGTTGTGTCGACTGTTTAGTGGCAACATTTAAAAAACTTTCTGCAGCTTCTAGCATGGCGTGCGCTGAAATCAGTAGCGCTTCGCCATCGGAGGTGAGTGAGAGTTTACGGGTAGACCGGTATAGCAAGGCTACTCCTAGTTCTTCTTCCAATTTGGCAATGTGATGACTGACCACAGATGGAGAGAGATTCAAAGCATGCGCCGCTTTACGGAATGAGCCGTGTTCGACTGTTTTGGCAAACACGGCGATTTGTCTGAGTTGATTGAGCATTATCTCATTTTATCGAATTATGAAATTAATTAAAGGCATATTATCAAACAATGAGAGAGTCGATAGAATGTTTTTTGTGGCTACAACATGTAACTGCTTAATTTTCTAAACACACAAAAGAGACATTTATGATGAATATTTTCAAAAAGATTTTTGCATTACTTATGGTTGCTGCGCTTCCAATGATGGCAATGAGTAATGTTTCAGCAGCTGATAATAAAGCAACGACACAAACGTTTTATGATCTTCTAAGTAATCCTGGGTCAGCCGCAGCCGTAAAAAACTTCAACACGCACATCGCTGATGATTGGGAGAGTATTGGAAACTATTCGGGGAAAAATAAATCTAAAGAAGCATTTTTAGGTCAGATAGGCTTTTTCTCTAAATTAATCCCAAACCTTAAATGGGAACCTCAGGAGATGATCGAATCAGGTAATCGCGTTGTCGTTAGAAGCCGCGCAACAGGTACGCCAACGGGGCCTTTATTTGGTGTTGATGGCAAAGGCAAAAGCTTCGATATTTTAACTATTGATATCCACACCATTGAAAATGGCAAAATCGTTAAGACTTATCACGTTGAAGACTGGTCTGGTGCGCTTGGTCAATTGAAAGGTAAGTAAAAAGCACGTAATCAGCAGGTTAAAGGCAACAAGGGCTGGGTGTTTTCATCAACGACCAGCCCAAATTTAAAGAGATAGAAGGAGTTACACCGATGAAATATATTTATTCAGTATTACTAGCAGGGTTGATGTTAACGAATGTGGCAGGAGTGGCTCATGCCGATGAACAATCTGATAAAACACTTGCGGTTGCCCAGTCATTTTTGAATGCAGCAGGAAGTGGTGATGGAAAGACGCTCAATGAATTAATGAGTGATGATTTCGTCTGGCACAACGAAGGTGATCCAAACATCCCATGGATTGGAAATTGGGAAGGCAAAGAAAAAGTGATGGGGACATTTATGCCAGCATTCGGTGCAGGTTTAAAAGTAACAAGCTGGAGTACCGATTACAGTTTCTCAAAAGCTGATCAGGCGATGTTCATGGGTACCATGAGCGCAATCGCGAATAATTCTGGCGTCGATACTGGAAAATTCACCTGGGCTGTTCGGGTGCATGTTAAAGATGGCAAAGTGAAAAGCTGGAACTGGCTTGAAAATAGTTATGCAGTTTCTAAAGCTTATAACAGCAAATAAGTCTGAATTGATGTTCGCGTGATTTGCACGTGAACATCAATTATTAGATATCAATCACAAAGCGTTTCACTAATTACCCTGAAAATGGTTTCAACCTAAGAGTCAGTTTATAAAAGTACCTTTGCTTTGCATAAACTCAATTCACTTTTTAAACAACAAAATGAAAAGTCGCTTAAAGTAGGGGGGTGTCATTTAGATATATGCTGATGTCTAGATAGATTCTTGTAAAAACTTTGCTATAGCAGGTTCCACAGCTTCTTCACTTAAGAGTGGAGCGTGTCCTACATTCGGTATTTCCAACACCTCAAGATCGGGTTTCATCTGTTGCATTCTTTTTACGCATTCAACATCAATAATGTCTGAAAGCTCGCCACGAATGAGCAGCATGGGTTTATCCAGAATCTGTTCATAGATAGGCCAGAGGTCTGGCGCCACTCTGTTATCGCTATTGTCTTGTAGCGGTATTGCAATATTAGGATCACAGGCAATTATGGGGCGACCGTTTTCATCTTCACGGTATAAACGCTTTGCGAATTTTAACCAGTCTTCGTTAGTGGCATCTGGAAATGCAATTCGATTAATTACTTCTGTTTGTCTGGCCGCTTCTTCCCAGGTATTTACGGGCGTTTGTTTGCCGACATACTTCTTTAAACGATCGAGTCCTTTTTCTGCAATTTCAGGGCCTACATCATTAATAATCATCGCATCTATCATGTCTGGCTTCATCGCCGCCATCATCATCGACATGATTCCACCCATTGATGTTCCGAAAAGAATCACCGATGAAAGCTTTAACTCTGCCAATAATAGGAACATGTCCTGAACGTAAACCAGGGGATTGTAGTTGTTCGGATCGGGGTCATAATCAGACAAACCACGTCCTCTTTGATCAACCACAATTAAGCGATAATCATCAGCGAGTTGATTGCAAATATCTTCAAAATCGGCGGAGTTTCTTGTCAGCCCATGCATGCAGAGTATGGTTTTTGCGTTTGGGTTTTTATCAAGCGTAGTGGAATAATCTCGCGCATATAAACGCAAACCGTTTTCGCTGGTGTACCAGATGTCATTGTATGTAGTCATGCGGGGTATTGTTTCATAGTTTAAGCAGAAGTACTTAATTGAAAGCCATGAAATACAGTGATGGTAATAGGTTAAAAATAAGTAAACAAAAAGCCACCCCCCTACTTATAAGCACTTTTTTTATGCGCTTGGTTAGAGGTATGAAAACTTCTCAAAGATAATCTGCTGTTTGGGAATGCCCGCTGATTGAAGTGTTTCCACGGCTGAATCTAACATCACAGGTGGTCCGCAGAGTAGGTATAGCCACTTTTCTGGATTGGGCATAACCAGCGCTGCTTTTATGACGGCTTCATCCAGATAGCCAGTAGAACCTTGCCAGCCCTGTGGTGGGTCGGAGAGTACATAGTCCACATCCAGATTGATGTTGCTGGCAGCTTCTTTAAGCTCATCTTTAAAGGCAATCTGGCTTTCGATACGATTGCCATATAACAGCTTTACTGGGCGATTATCTTTATCGTGAGCCATTTGCCTGATGATACTCATCATCGGTGCGACACCGATACCACCGGCGAGCATCACGATTCCGTCGAACGTCTGATCATCGATAATGAAATAGCCGTGTGGGCCATCCAGATACGCATGTTGACCGTCGGTGATAGTGCCGATTTCTCGGGTGAAATCACCTGACTCTTTAATCGTAAATCGTATTTGTGGCAGATCAGAAGGGGCTGAGCTAATCGAAAATGGATGCTCGGTTAGATTGAATGGATCTTTTTGTAGTTTTAACCAGGCGAACTGTCCCGCTTTAAAAGTAAAGTCACTGCTCTTTTTCTTATTGGCTTCTACCATTACATGCCAGGTTTTGAGCGCTGCTGGTATGACACTCACGACATTGTACAAACGCTTTTTTTGTAGCATCGGGAGGATTAGGTAGGTACGGATTAACGTTAGTGATGCAATTGCGATTAAACCAAACCAGAAAAGCTTCATCATCAAATCTTCACTATAACGACCTGCTACGAGTACATGATGCAAACTGGCGGCGACCAACACTAGCGCAGCCAAGCCATGTAAACCGCGCCAGGATTCGTAGCGATAGGGAAGTTGATCTCTAAACAACGCAAGCGCAACGAATACAGGGAGCAATACCCAGGCAAACATTCCCGTGATAAAAGCAGAAAGGGGGAGCGTCAGGTAAAGTTGATGCGTCGGGTCCCACGGCAAGTCCTCATTCATCGGTAACGTATATAAATATGGGTGAAGGAGAATGAACCCGGTCAACACAATCGCCATTACCTGATGCAGGCGCATTGTTTTATCGATGCCAATTTTTCCGGAAATGGTACGAAAACGCCCAGAAAGTAAAAAGCTCATCAACATCCAGGTGAAACCAATCAGTCCGAAAGCTGATGCAAATTCATTGGGAAATTCGCGCAATGGTTTGTTTTGCAGATACGCTAAAACCAGAGGCAGTGAAGATATTAGTAAATAAAGAACAAGCAATAACCGTGGATGTAATCCATCCAAGATGTATCTAGTGTGTTTTACATCTTTTGCTTTGTTCATTTTATGAGGGTGGGCTATTTGTTATAAAAAAATACATCTATCAATGTTTATCACCTTATTATTTTAGCGCATCGACTGTTGGCTTTTATAGACATGTGTCAGTTTATAGGCATTTATTGGTAATGGACATTTGTTGGTAATGGACACTTTTAGCAATAGATATTGTTGCTAATAGATATCTATTCTTTGGGGGTTCTTTTTTAAGATATTTTGGTTTTTTAGAAAAATTCATTGCCAACTGGATAGCTGGCAATGAATGATTAGGATGTAGTAAATGTAAGATGATGGGAATAGTTAAACTGCATGAGTAAACACAGTAAATTACAGTTCCTAATTTGAGCTCATCTCAGGATAATTCTTTAATTTACTGGACGCCTCCAGAGCTTGAGCACTCAAATCTACAAACTGCGTTAAAAGGAATATGATCACCTTCATTGCAAGGGTTATAATTAAACGTATCAGTCGTATTAGGCGTAACATCTTGTAATATGGACTTGCAAAATGCACCTTCAGGAAATCCGCTCAGATCAATTTTTCCTGCGACTAATGTTCTTTGTGCCCCGTCCTGATTTTGAAATATACTTGTTCCATTGGGGTTAAGAGTAACCGAACCTTTTGATCCAACTATAGGAAGAGAAGCATAGCCGACTGCTGATACATCTGATATTAATTTAACACCGCCCATGCCTGACACAAGTGCGCCAACTCCGATTAGTGTGATAAAGAATTTTCCGGTATTCGCGCTTTTTTGTTTTGATACTTTAAAAGCTACAAAAAATAACAATAAGCTAAGTATAAATAACATCATACCGCTTAAGGTTGGTACTGCTGCTGCATTTAATAAACTGTAATTGAACATCTTTTTCTCCCTATTTTAAAAGATCATGTTTATATTTATAATGGATTATCAAGTACGCAATCAAAATAACACACAGCTTTAAAAGTAATATGCGTGCCTTCAGTACAGGCAGGATCGCTATTAATGACTGCTTCCGGTGGAGCTGCTGCTGTTATTTTTTGAACCCTAGTGCGCGCTATGGCTGTGCACGTTGATCCTACAGGATTAGTAAGTGCTCCTGCGACTAACGTTCTTTGTGAATTATCTAGATTTTGGAACGTATTTAGTCCATCAAGATTTTGTAGTTGAACTTGGCCTTTTGATCCAACTAAAGGAAGTTCATCAATAAATACAATAGCTTCCGCATCAGTAACTAATTTAACACCACCCATACCTGACACTAGTGCGCCAACTCCGATGAGTGTGATAAAGAATTTTCCGGTATTCGCACTTTTTTGTTTTGATACCTTAAAAGCTACAAAAAATAGCGATAAGCTAAGTATAAATAACATGATACCGCTTAAGGTAGGCACTGCTGCTGCAGATAATAAACTGTAACTGAACATCTTTTTTCTCCCAATTTTTAAATAAAAACTTACACTTCTTTAAAACTCTTTCCTGACTTTAGTTCTCTGCGCATTAGTGCTTTTATATCGTAAACCTGATCAAATCAGTCGTGGATATGGAGGCATGCATCTTGTTGTTCTATTACTTTATAGACCAATATGACGTACTGATAACAAAAAAATTATAAAGCGACAAAAAGTCATGGCGCTCTTATCTTTTTTTGATGAGTTTTTTCTCGCTGTGATTCTATAGCGTTAAGATTAAGCAAATGTTAAATAAGTCACATTTTTAAACTTTAAGCTGCTTTTAATGATTCTTTTTATACTTGATAAGTAGTTAATTAACTGCCACTTGATTATTAGGTATTTTGCTTCAATTAAAGCTTGATCGAAAATCGTAGCTGCCATAAGTTACGTTCTAACAAAACCTACCAACATGATTTTGAATATGCTTAATAAACTGCTTGTTTTAATCCTATTATTTCCCGTTTTAAGCTGGGCTGCTCCGGCTCCTGAGCGTATTTTGAACAAGAGCTGCCTCAATGCTTATCAGACGCAGTATAAAAACCTGAAACAACATAAAGCCTTTGTTTATGTGAGAGAAGAAAAGACGGGCAAGGATCGATGCCAATGGCATTACGGCGCTAAAGACGTTGAAACTGCAAAGAGAGAAGCGATTAAATCCTGTGCCAAACACCAATTAAATGCGGAATGTTTGGTGGTTGATGCCGATGGCACTTACCTGGTGAAAGAGGGTGATTTTTCACAGATTACCCCAGCCGACAATACACCGCTGAGCGACTCGCAAAAAGAAGCGCTACTGGCTGAAGCAAAGAAACTCGTTCTGGGTAATTGTCTGCCTTTCTATGAAACTCACTTAAAGGATAAAGAACACAGAGTTTTTACATACAGTCTTGATGCTGATGGTAAATATGCCTGTGGCAAAAGTTTCGGTGATAATTTGCAATCGGTAACACAAAGCGCACTTAAAGCCTGTAAAACCAATAAATCAAAACGCGGCAAAAATGCACCTAAAAGTGCGTGTAAAGTGTATGCGGAAAACAAACAGATTCTGCTAAGTGCGGATGATTTTGGTGTGAATCTTGTCCCCAAATCAGACAAATATTTAAGCAGTAGTGAGTACAGTGAGTATCTGAATAAGGGCAGAGAAATCATTAACGAAGGTCCGTGCCTGTTTCAATTTAAATACTATCTGCGCGGAAGTCAGCATCAAGCCTTTTACTTAGCCAATGATAAATCAGGTAAGCAGGCATGTGGTCGTGCAGAAGGGGCTTTCTCACCAGATTTGGCTGATAGCGAAGCTTTGAAAAAGTGTCAGGCTAATGTGAAAAAGAAGAAGCTACAAGCCAGCTGTAAACGTTATGCGAAGAATTTTGAGATCGTCGGTCAACCTGAAGATTTCGGTATCGTGATGGGTGACGAAGATTATAAAAAAGCCATCTTCAAAGGCAATCTGGTCAAGATTAAACAGTATGTTGAAAAAGGGTCTGATGTAAATATGACCGCGAAAGATGGTATGAGTCCGCTATTCATCGCAGCCGCGAAAGGCGATCAAGCCTTCTTTGAAACACTCGTCGCCAAAGGTGGCAATCTGCAACATAAAGCCAAAGATGGCAGTAACCTGTTACTGGCTGCAACTATGGGTGAAAACCCGAATATCATTCGCTATTTATTGGATAAAGGCTTTGATGTGAATGCTAAAGGGGCGAAAGGTAATACGCCACTGCATGCTGCTTTCAGAGTGTATAACAGCTACCTCATTGGTCTTCTGATGCAAAACGGGGCTGACCCCACGATTAAGAATGATGCAGGGATATCGGGTATCGACCTAGGGAAAAAGTTAAAAGTAAATCTTGATGCGCTCGAAACACTGGATGGAAAAACCATTAAAGATGGTTGTAATCCGGTATTTTACGCGGCCAAATACGGTGATCTCGTTGGTGTGCAGAAGCTTGCGGCTCTCGGTGCCGATATTAATATCGTGTGTGACGATGGCATGTCGTCCTTATCCATTGCGAAAAATGATGAAACATTCATTAAAGAATTAGTTAAATTAGGCGCAGACGTCAATGCGCAGGATGATAGGGGAGTAACGCCACTGATGCACGAAGCCAGTCACGGTATGAAAGATGCCTTGAGTAAATCAAAAATATTACTGGCGTTGGGCGCTGATAAATCGCTGAAGGATAAAACCGGCAAAACCGCGTATCAAAGAATCAAGGATAAAAAGACAGCCAGCGATGAATTGAAGGCTTTATTGAAATAGAGGATTATTAGTGAATTGGAAAGGGGTATGAAGATAGCAAAAGCCACCCCCCCACTTATACGTGGTTTTTTCCGTTAAAATAAAAATAAGGCAAACCAAGGCTTTTGGGCCTTATTTACTATAGCTCTGCTATTTGCACCTTAGTGTGTGTACTGAGCTATTTGATCCCGACTATCTAAGAATAGGGAACATCGCGCGTAATCCTTCGGCCAGCATACCTACTGCCATCGCCATCAATATCATCCCCATTACTCGAGAGACGATTGCCATACCACTTTCACCCAGAGAATTGGCAACAACGCGTGAATAGGTAAACAAAACACCAGTGATGGCGCTAACGATGATTACGATCACCGACATTATAAAGTCAGAGCTGATACCAGAATGGTTTTGGCTAGCGACAATCACGGTTGCCATTGTTCCCGGACCTGCTAGTAAAGGGATAGCTAGTGGAACCACCGCGATAGAATCGTGGCTTGAGTGAACCGTGGTCTCGGCCGAACTGGTTCTGTGGTCATCTTTGTTAAATAGCATGTGTAAGCCAATTAAAAGCACGATTAAACCACCGGCTACTCTGATCTCATTGACGGTTATACCAAATAATTGAAGGAATCCGCCACCCGCCCAAATAACCACCAATAAGGTAATTGCTGATGCAAATGCACAGGTTTTGGCAATCTTACGAGATTCCTCTTCACTTCTGTCGGCTGTGAGGCTGGCGAAAATACCTACACCACCAATAGGATTCATCATTGAGAATAGAGCGGCAAAAAAGGCAAAAATATCAGTAGTGTTCATATCGGTTTGCGAAGCTAGAGTCGTTGGTTTAACAAGCTCGGCAGTTTACATTAATTGCCTTAAAGTAACAGATATGGATGGTGTGAAAGCGAAAACAGTTAAGCCATCGACAGATAACTCACCAGATCAATATTAGCCGCCAGATCACGGTTAGGTATTAACGCTTGATAGGCATCGGATTCAATCCAGTTATCCAGAGATTGCTGGTTTGGAAATTTGATAATAACGTTATCGGTATGTGAGGAATCTGCGCGCGCGGAGCTGTTCGTAAAACCTTTCAACGTTTCCCCGCGGAAGACGAGAGTGCCTCCCCAGGGAATCAATGTATCAGGAACCTTGCTTTTGTATTCTGCCCATCTAGTCTCATCTTTAACGGTAATATTGCCGATGATATACGCTTCTTGCATGGTTAGATTCCTGATTGTTAGATTGATAATTAGCCCTTAAGCCGCCTGACGGAGTGAGTCGGCTTTGTGTTTACCAAGATAACTATAGCCTAATAGAAATACGCCGATAGCTAAAAAGAAAATCAAATGTAGTAGCAGTTTTGCATCAAGGTTAAAGTTTAGAGGAGGCAAGCCATTCAACGATGGAAAACCATCTCTGGTCACCACTCTAACGATTAATTGATTCGCAGGACCAGCGATAACCGTTGTGATCCACCCCAGTGCGGCAATAAATATGCCGAAAGAAAGCAGGTCTTTGCTGATGAATAACGCCAGTCCCGTCGCAATGCCATATCCAATGGATACCAGTAAATGAGCAGTCCAGGCAACTATCAATGCTATAGATGGACCTATATTACTCAGTTGGGTGTAAGCCGCCGCGTGTCTATCTGTCAGTGGCGACATGCCAAACAGAGGTTGTACGTAGATAAATAATACGCCAACGATAAAGCCGGAGAGTGCGCCAATGAGTAAAGTGTTTTTCAAGTTCATGCGAATGACCAATGTAATGCGTTAATAATGGTTTAGATACGCGAGGAAAAAGAATTTGGATGTGTTAACGCTTGATGCATAAGGTTTCATTTGAACTTGTTTGTTTTTTAAAAAGCAATGCTATCTAATCAACGGTTAATTACATAAAATACGCATCTCAAAAAAATAAGGAAGGTCGAAAATGGAACTCGCTACTCGTCAACTATCTGATATTAAAAGAAATAGTGAATACTTGCGTCACGGAACAGACGTCGATACCTTAAAAAAGAGCATCGAAAGCATCGGGCTAATCAACCCACTCACGATCAATAAAGATAATGAGTTATTAGCAGGTTCTCGACGCTTTCAGGCGGTCACAGAATTGGGCTGGAAAGAGGTCGATGTACATGTGGTAGATCGTGATTTATTACAGCAGGAATTGATCTCTATCGATGAAAACCTGGTGCGTGAGCCATTGAATCGATTAGAGCTAGAGAAGTGTTTGAATCGTGGTCGTGAAATTTACGAACAGCTAAACCCGAACGCAATCAAAATTGATGTATCCAATGAATCATTAAACCCTGAGAATAAGTTAAAAGAAAAAGAGCAGGAAAAAGTCGATAACGATTCGTTTGCGGCGATTACTTCAGAAAAAACCGGCTTATCAAAATCAGTGATTAAAAGTGCCATCAAACGCGATGAATTGGCAGCAGATTCGGTAAAACAGGCGCGTAGTCAGGGTGAATTGAATGCCAGCCAGACGAATGAAATTATCCAGTTAAATAAAGAACTGCAAGAAAAAGTATTACCACTAATCGCGGATAAAACAGTCAAAGAAGCAAAGCAGATAATCAAAGCGGTAAAGCAAGGTGGCATCGAAGCGGCGATTCAGGAAAACGAAAACTTTGTGCCGTTACCAAAAGAATACACATTGCTCAAAAGTCCGATTAAACGCGTGAATAAAAACCTTTCGCGTATTCTGATAGAAGGCTTGAAATACGATGGACCTGAGAAAGATCAGATCAATAAAGAAATGTTTGAGCTAAAAGAAAACTTGGTGAATTACTTTAAGATGCTAGAAGAAGATTAAATCTGCAGATTGTTAAATGTACTATCTGCGGTAAATCTTTAGGTAAAACGCATTGTAGATTTCGCAAGGGATCTGCAACGTGAAATCTTATTTTTTGCATATAAAATTTGAGTGCATTCAATGAAAAAAATAACTACGATGTTTAAACTGCATTCATCATAAGCATGTTAATTTATTCATGTTTTTTATAAAAATAACCTGAGTGGGTAAATAAAAATAAATGGGTAATCCCTTAATACTAAAAGCCGTTAATGCTTATTTAAGAAAAAGGCTTCATTCTCAAGTAACCCGCCTCGATAATGATGAGAGTATCGAATTGGATCAATATTCGATTCCTCGATTAATGCATTTTTTCCGTCAGCAAGATGAACAAAACCAATTACTATCAGAGATAGAAAGGCTACTTAATAATCAAATAAAAGCGGAAGAAATATTAGTTGTATCAGCAAGTATTACTAATAAAAAAACACTTGAGAATCTGATTAGTAATTCCTTAAATATACCTTGCGAAGTCATTAATGATGCCAATATGCATAGACATAAAGGGCACTTAGGTCTTACGAGTTTCAGGTTTATTGAAAGGCATGCGCTCACTTCATCTTTTATATTTATTACAGGTTTAAATATACTAGCTGCGAGTGAAGCTCAGTTTCATAATGATCCAGAGAAGGAGCAAAATCTCATTGAAAAAAATTCACGAAAGTTGGCCATATCGATGATGAGAGCACAAAAAGCAGTAACACTGTTGATTACTGCTGATAAGATTCCAGCGGAGTTTGTCACACCTGAGTTTGAAATAAAAACAGTGAGTTTAGAGACCTAAACTGAATTTCTAGATATTTTGGATAACGCGTGTTTAAGTACATTTTATATAATCAGATAAAAGTGTTCATTAAGTTACTCTGCTAATTCTTGTAACGCTGCCAAAGCCGCCTCAGCTTTATCAGATTGCACAAAGATATGATCGTGATAATAAGCCGCCACTACATTCGCGCTGATGTTATAAGCTGTTAGCTTGGCTGATACCGCCGCCGTTAAACCAACCGCTTCCAGACTGGAATGCACGGTGAGTGTGATCTGTTTGTATTTCCCTTCGAAGGGAATATTTGCTTTTTCTGCTGCTTCTACATCAAGGATAAGTGTTAAACCTTCTGCTTCGATATAGGTAGCCAGAGGGTTTAAATGAACATAGTCCGCGAGTTCTCCTTCGACGGCGCAAAATGCATATTCACCGCCTCTGATTTCGGGTGACATGGATTTTAATAGTTCTTCGATTTCGACGATACCTGTCATAGTAATCTCCTTAATATTGCTACTATTAACTCAGTTTTTTAAAATGGTTTAAGGCTTACGAGGAAACTTGGGTCTCCTTCCAATAGGCCTGTTGCGAGTGTTGTTTCGTAATTGGGGAATGTTTTGGTACACCAGTTTAAAATAGCCATTTTAGTAAAGAATGCGCGACGCGTTTCGTAGGTAAAATTAATATCGTTTTTGCTATTGTTAGCATTCTCAATAAAAAAACTCACATCAATATTGGCTATCTGAATAGCTGGATTGGTACTTTGGACGTCATCAAATTGTTTGAAATCCCAATCTCCTGACTGTTGTATTTTCTCTTTCTGTGCGTTGTTTTCAGCTACCTCAGAATCAGCTTCAGGCGCTTCTGCATGATAGTAGATATGCATACCTTCAAACACCGCTTCACGATCGAAAAAGTCGATAATAATCTGATCTCTTGGATGGGCTAGAATCGCGCTAGCGAGTGCTTCGAAGTCTTGCTCGGTTTGCCAGAATGCAGAGAGACGACAGCTGATAACGACATTTCTGGTGGGCGTGTCTTTTAGAATTGAACTGATATCACCTTGTGTGACGTTGTGAATATCAGGGTAGCGTTCTTCTGTACGTTGTGTCACGACCGCAGATTTATCAACAAATTGTAGTTCGGTCGCGGCCGCTAGATAGGCTGCAGTTTCCGGAAACCCACAGAAAATGACAGGAGCCTGGTGATCTGCAAGTTCAAACGCAATGCGTTCTGCAATATCTTTAGGATTGTGAAAAGTGCGGTAGATAATATCCCAATCGATATCTTCTGAGTACTTGCCGATCGGTTTGATTGTTTGGTGATTGTCGTTCATAAATATGGAATAAAAAAAGGCTTCAAAGTAGGGGGGTGGGTAACAATTTTAACCCGTAAGACTATCGATTACATGCCTAAGATTATTTGATACGTTTTTATCACCTGCAAATTTCAGAATCAATGGTTTGTCAGTCGTCACTGTTTGTTTGAAAGGTGCTACCAGGTCACCATTTTTCAACGGCGCTTCCAGCAATGATAGATGCCCCATTAATATCCCCGCACCGTTCTTTGTTTCTTCTGCTGCAATACTAAATAGTGAGTAACTAGGTCCGTTTTTGGGGATTGTCAGATCTGGCGCTGCTTTGTTAAGCCAGTTAGTCCAGTCATCTGGCCATAGCACATCATACAAACAGGTTTCATTGAGTAGATCAGCAGGTGTTTTTAAGCGTTTCGCTATTTCAGGTGAGCAAACCGGCAGGATGGTATCTTCTTCGAGAATGATTTGGTTGTTGTTATTGTTGTCATTGATGTTATTAGCGCTGCTGTCTGTATTAGCCGCTTCAAAAAATAAACTGATATCAAACATTTCCCGGTTTAAATTGGGTGGGTTTTCCAAAGCAGTAATCGAGATATTGATATGTGGAAACGCACGACGAATCGCAGGTAAACGCGGCGATAACCACAGTTGTGCAATGCTCGGTAAAGCGGCGATATTAATCGTAGCAACAGTCGTTTTAGTGCGCAACAATCTAACCGCATCACCCAGCGCATCAAACGCACTGGTGAAATCTGCGATGACTTCTGTGCCTACATCAGTAAGCACGACACCTTGAGAGCGGCGCTCAAATAACTTCGCGCCTGCCCAATCTTCCAGTGTTTTTATATGTTGCGAAATGGCGCCCGACGTTACACACAATTCTTCTGCGGCGTTATTGAATCCACCCAAACGTGCGGCTGCTTCAAACGCGCGTAATGCATTCAACGGTGGACCTTTCGGTCGGGGCGGTGAAACTGGCAAGGTGTAAATCCTCAAGAGATATATATAGCGTATCGCTATATGGAAAGTAGCTTATGTTGCAGATATGTAAAGTAATTATACCAAATAAATTAGGGCTAGTTTTTCTATGCCAAAGTTTAGTAATTCTGAGTTGCGCGAATCAGCAGGCGTGGCGCATCATCTATCTGGTTCTGAATGACAAAATCGATATACAAATAACCATCTATAAATACATGAGACACACGCATTAAACAGACGGAGAATATTATGGCCTTGAACAAAAGAAACTGGGTACCAGAGCATAGTGAAGCCTTGGTACAAGCTATTGCAAAGCGTACGAGCAAAGAAGATTCAAATACCGTTTTTGATCATATCGAGTCTTTGACGAAAAAGAATGCCGATATTCACGAGCGTGAGTGTTTCAATCTGAATCCTGCGTCTAATGTGATGAACCCTAAAGCGGAAGCGTTTCATGCGAAAGGTTTGGGGTCACGTGCATCACTGGGTTACCCCGGTGATAAATATGAAATGGGACTTGAGGCAATTGAAGAAATCGAAGTCATCGCCGCTGAATTGTGTTGCGAAATCTTTGACGCAGATTACGCTGAAGTACGTGTGCCTTCTGGCGCAATCGCGAACCTCTATGGTTTTATGGCGACCTGTAAAGCAGGTGATACTATTATCGCACCACCTGCATCAATTGCGGGTCATGTGACGCATCACAGTGATGGTTGCGCGGGTCTTTATGGTTTGAATACGGTTTATGCGCCGGTTAACGAAGATGGCTATACCGTTGATATCGAAGCATTGCGTGAACTAGCAAAAGAAGTAAAACCTAAATTAATTACCATCGGTAGTAGTTTAAATTTATTTGAACATCCCATTAGAGAAGTGCGAGAAATAGCGGATGAAGTAGGCGCGAAGTTAATGTTCGATGCAGCGCATCAATGCGGCATTATCGCTGGTAAGGCATGGAAAAACCCGTTAACGGAAGGTGCGCATTTTATGACACTGAGCACCTATAAAAGTCTGGGCGGCCCAGCTGGTGGCATTATCGTGTCCAATGATAAAGACATAGTAGAACGACTAGACGCAATTGCCTATCCGGGAATGACAGCCAACTTCGATGCCGCAAAAACCGCGGCACTCGCTGTAAGCATGCTGGATTGGCGCGAACATGGCGAAGCCTATGCACAAGAGATGATCGCGGTCGCACAAGCTTTTGCTAAAGCGTTAGATGCTGAAGGCATTCCTATTTACGCTAAAGACAAAGGATTCACTAAATCTCATCAGTTCGCGATTATCGCTAAAGAGTTTGGTGGAGGTCAGACGGCTGCGAAAAAGCTTCGCAAAGCCGGTTTCCTCGCGAGCGGAATCGGACTACCGATTGAAACTGTGGAAGGTGATATGAATGGATTGCGATTTGGTACACCAGAATTAGTGCGTTGGGGTGTGACCGTTGAACGTATTGGAGAAATTGCCAGCTTGGTTGCGCGTGCATTGCGCTCTGATAACCCTGAAGAAATTGCACCTGAAACGGCGAAGCTGAGAAAAGAGTTCGATCGTGTACATTTTGTGAATGATTAAAACCAATATATAAAAAAGCGTCTGCATACACGCTAATATCTAGTATCGCCTATCGGCGAGCTAGCTCTAAGCTTTGGCATACATGAGTTGACCATTTCTAAAAACGAAATGGCACCCCCCTACTTATAAGCCTTTTTTTAAGGCTTAACATTTGTTCTATAAGTTTTGCCCAAAAGTCAGTCTATTACCATCTGGATCAGCGACTGAAAATTCTTTCATTCCCCAGGTCTGTTCGACGGGTTGCATGGTAATTCCCGCTTTGTCTTTGACCGTTAAACCGTTATTTGTAAATCCTTTATAAACCTCATCCAGATTTGTGACGTTTACATAAATCACATTACCAAATACGCCATCGCCCGCATGTTGTGATAGATGAATCCGATCACCATCTCTTTCTAAAAACGCATACATCGACATAAACGAAGTTGGATCAGGGTCGGGTGCTTGTAGAGTGTTGAAGTCCAAAACTTCCGTGTAAAAGGGGAGGGAGACGGTTATATCGTTGCATCTTATGAAGGGTTGTATTGACATTTATCTGCTCCTATTTTGCTTTAGTAGATTTACAATAAACAGTGCTCATTTATGCAGTGTATTTCAAACGAAGTACATGTTCGCCAGATGCTTCATGTTCCATCTCATCGATTTGCGTGAATCCATATTGTTTATAAAACTCGCGGCCAATGGTGTTTTTTTCGAATACTTCTAATTCTAAATCGCCGTGCAATTGGTGTGCGATATCCATCATCATTTTACCAAGCTTCTTGCCATGATGCTCAGGCTGTAGAAATATCGCACCAACCTCATTACCAATCAGGGCGATGAATCCAACCACCTTCTTTTCATTGTCATCTTCTATCACCCATGTATCTGCATTGGGTAAGTAAAGTGCAGGAATATCTTTTCTCACCTGTGCGACAAAGTCTTCTTTTAAAAAAGGATGTGCGAGTTTGTTAGCGTTTTCCCATGTTGCGAGAACATCGTCTAAATCGCTTTCTATGTATTGTCGAATGGTATGCATTTACTCAGCCTGTTTGTTTTAATGGGGATTATGTGCTTATTAGTAGCTTGCTTATAGATCGCAGTTTAGCAACTTCTATGCAGGGCTATTCGTCTTTTTACTTGGCTTAATCACAGAGTGGTTTTGATATAAATCAACCATCTATTAGATAGATTGTTTCGATAGTTATTTAACATTTCACAAGTATATTAATGAAGTCTAATATAGGTTTTAACAGCTACCAAGCTGGAATCAGAAAATCTGGTTTAAACAAAAATAAAACGGATTTTCATTCAAACAAACGTAAATTGAAAAATATTGAAACCTAATAATAGAAGGTAAATATCATGGAAAATACAATCGAAAAAATTAACGAAGAAGTGGTTACATTCCCACAATTGAATAAACCTGCACCTGCTTTTGAAGCAAAGACTACGCACGGTGTTAAAAAGCTTTCTGACTACAAAGGTCGTTGGTTAGTATTATTCTCTCACCCAGCGGATTTCACACCTGTTTGTACCACTGAATTCATGGCTTTTGCGAATCACCACGAAGAGTTCTTGGCAGAAGGTGCAGACTTACTCGGTTTGTCTATCGATAGCTATTACAGCCACGTTGCATGGGTACGTAATATTAAGGAGAAATTTGGTGTAGACATCAACTTCCCTATCATCGAAGACCTTTCAATGAATGTGGCGAAAGCTTACGGAATGATTCACCCGGGTGCTGCGGATACGTCAGCGGTAAGAGCAACTTTCATTATTGATCCTGATGGAATCTTACGTGCGATGGTTTACTACCCAATGACAAATGGCCGTTCAATTCCTGAGTTTTTGCGAGTGATTAGAGCGCTTAAAGCATCTGACGAAAACCAAATCGCAACGCCAGAAGGATGGCAGCCAGGTGATAAGGTTATCGTACCTCCACCACAGGATGCGGCTGCTGCCGAAGCACGTATGACTGAAGGTTATGAATGTACGGATTGGTACTTCTGTAAGAAAGAACTTTAAACAATAGTTATTAGATTCAACCAAAGCCCGAACTACTGTTCGGGCTTTGTTATTTTGGGTGATAGATTATTGGATCTACTCATCATTATATTATCATCAATATCATCGCTTTTTGTTCTTCAAGGTGGTTTTAATCATCTTGCCAAAGTCTTTATCCTTCTTTCTTTTATCGGAATAGGACATGTCATTGAAGGCTGATTCGCTTTTCATTTTTTGATAGTTTTTATAGCGTTGTTCAGACAGTTCATCAGTGGCTAACGCAGCTAAAATGGCGCAGCCTTTTTCTTTGGTGTGAGAACAGTTGCTAAATTTACAGTGTTGCATTAGCTCAATAATTTCAGAGAATGTTTCGTCAAGACCACTATCTACTGACATATTACCGAGTTCCCTCATGCCGGGAGTATCAATAATCATAGCGCCATTTTCTAGCTGCAACAGTTCGCGGCTGGTGGTTGTATGTCTGCCTTTACTTTGTTTTTTGCTAACGGTTTGGGTTTCTAATTTAGTACTACCGAGAATGCTATTGAGTAGCGTAGTTTTTCCCACGCCTGAAGAACCTAGTAGGCAATAAGTAGAACCTGAGATTAATAAACCTCGGATTTTATCCAGGTTTTCTCTGGTCTCATTACTAAATGCAATTACCGTGATTTCAGGGTAGGTGGTCAATATGCTGGTCGTTAATTCTTCAATTTCGGATTGAGGGAGTAGGTCACTTTTACTTAATAGAATAACGGGTGTAATTCCGCTTTGATTAATCATCACCAAATAACGTTCTAGACGACTCAGATTAAAATTTTCATTGGCGGATTGAACAATAAATGCAGTATCAATATTCGCAGCAATTAATTGAAACTCAACCAGCTTTCC
Organism: Cocleimonas sp. KMM 6892; assembly: GCF_035798195.1. Taxonomy (NCBI): domain Bacteria; kingdom Pseudomonadati; phylum Pseudomonadota; class Gammaproteobacteria; order Thiotrichales; family Thiotrichaceae; genus Cocleimonas; species Cocleimonas sp. KMM 6892. The sequence goes on from NZ_JAPFBV010000002.1 coordinate 24,526, forward strand.
GGCTGTTTTTCTTTTTAATAAGGTTTTTCTGGGGACAACGCCATGAATAATTGCATGCGTATCATCATCGTAAAAATCAGCATAAACCCAATCACCAACGGTTGGTAGGTCGGTTGCCGATTCCACGCTGTAATATAGATTTCCAGAAAGCTCGGCAAACACGTCCTGTTTGCCATTACTAATCATGAAGCTATCTTTGTGAACTGAAACAACACGGGCTAGTTCATGTGTAGCTAGTTTGTTTTGATCAATGTGACTTTGAAACCAGTCACTCAGGCCAATTTCTTTTAAGGTATCCATCGGGTCATTATAATTTATTTATTTGTGTTTTCCCTAAATGCTGCAGCTTGTTTTTTTATTTGTTTGAGATCGTTATCACTTTTGCGGCGCAGATTTTTTAGCATAAATCCCATACGTGGGTTATTGGCAAAGTCAGCTTCGTGCTTATCCAGAAAATCCCAGAATAAGGTAGTAAAAGGACAGGCATTATCGCCAATGGCTTCGCTAGGTTTAAAGCGACATTCTTTACAGTAGTTACTCATTTTATTGATGTAATTGCCGCTAGCTGCATAGGGTTTGGATGCCATAATACCATTGTCTACGTACTGACTCATGCCAAGGGTATTGGGTAGTTCTACCCATTCGACGGCATCGACATAAACCGCCAGATACCATTCGTGAATCTGTTTGGGTTTAACGCCGTAAATCAATGAGAACAATCCCGTAATCATCAAGCGTTGAATGTGGTGCGCATAACCATGTTTAAGCGTTTGCTTTATGCTCTGATGCAGGCAATTCATATCGGTTTCGCCCGTCCAGTAAAAATCGGGCAGATCGTTACTAGCTTGCAGTCCGTTCATTTCCAGCCAGTCGGGCATATTCAACCAATACAAACCGCGCACGTATTCACGCCAACCTAGAATCTGTCGGATAAAACCTTCCACCGCAGCGAGTGGTGCGCCTTTTTCGCGGTGGTATGTTTCGGCAGCGTTAATCACTTCTAAAGGGTGAAGTAGTTTTAAATTGAGAGAAGATGAAATCAGTGAGTGATTGAGAAAAGACTCGTCAGTCCACATTGCATCCTGGTAATCACCAAAGTTTTGCAGGCACTCATCGAGGAAGCGATCCAACGCTTGTTGTGCCTGCTCGGGTGTGACTGGCCACTCTAGTTGTTCTAATTCGCCGGGATGATCTGGGTAGTTGTTGTTAACCAGTGTGATTACTTCCTGAGTGATTTTATCCGCTTCCCAGTCAATCGTTTTCGGGATGTTTTGTGGGCCATCTTTGTTGAATGATTTGCGATTGGATTGATCGTAATTCCATTTTCCACCCAAAGGGTGTTTATCGTCTTCCATGAGTATGTGGTATTTCTTGCGGAGTTCTCGATACCAGTATTCCAGACGCAGTTGTTTCTTGCCATTGGCCCATTGTTTAAATTCAGAAGGGGTTGAGAGGAAATGTTGATCGTGTAGTTGTTTTAGCTCGACATCGTGTTGCTTACAGACTTCGGCGATGGATTTAAACACGCGGTAATCACCAGGTCTAACCAGCCATACAGATTCAGGATTATGTTCCTTTATCGTTGCACCTAAGGCATCAGCCAGCGTTGAATAATCATGATCGTTGAGCGTTAAGTAGTGCAAAGGTAAATCACGTTGTTTTAACGATTCTGCAAAATGTCGCATCGCAGATAAGAATAGGGCGATGCGTTGTTTATGTGACCAAACGTGGGTGGCTTCTTCTTTGACTTCCGCCATCCAGAAGCAATCCTGTTGTTTATCGACATCATCGAAGATTAACGACTTATGATCGAGTTGATCACCAAGAATGACATAGAGTCTGCGCATTAACTTTTCCTCGTTTGATTATCAACATTAACAACACTGTTGCGGTTTCGTCTGCATCGTTCTGAACAATATTTAACCTCGTCCCAACAACTCTGCCACTTCTTGCGCCAGCTAAATGGTTTCTCGCAAAACGGACATTGCTTCTCAGCCAGATTGATCTTTTTATGCGTCATATTTGGGAGCCCAAGAATTAATGTATCGGTAAAATATAAGTATTGTATAATAAATGTGTTAGTATTTGTGTTTTGTTTTAACGATGCCTTTGAATCTATATCTACGAATGTTTATTTATTATGAAAAGCAGTAAATCCAAAAGTCTTGAAGAAGCCGATGTGAGTCGAATTATAGAAATGGCGTGGGAAGATAGAACGCCTTTCGAAGCGATTGAAACCGAATATGGTTTGGCAGAAAAACAGGTCATAGTGTTGATGCGCAAACACATGAAAGCATCCAGCTTTAAAATGTGGCGCAAACGGGTCAGTGGTCGCAAAACCAAACATCTGACACAACGGGGATTTACGGTTGGTCGTTTTGTTTGTCCGACACAGCGTCTTCGTTAAACAAACTATCTATTACTAAAGCGAATTACAAACCACCAAATATGAAATTAAACAAAGAACAGATCGAAGCGAAAGATGATCGCGAACGCGTACTTTTCATCAATTCATTATCAGGGTTTAAAAGTGCGAATCTGGTCGGTACAGCTAACGATGAGAAACAGAGCAATCTGGCGATCGTTTCATCCGTAGTTCACTTGGGTGCAAACCCTGCGCTACTGGGAATGGTTATGCGACCTCACAGCGTGCCGCGCGGCACTTTGGAAAATATTATCAACACTGACGTGTATACCTTGAATCACGTAAATACCGATATCTATCAACAAGCGCATCAAACGTCGGCACGTTATCCTGAGGATATTTCTGAATTCAACGAAGTGGGTTTGAACGAACAGTGGGAAGAAGGATTTGCTGCGCCGTTTGTAAAAGAAAGTCATATCAAGTTAGGCATGAAACTGCGAGAAAAACACCATTTAGCCATCAATGGTACAGAGTTCTTAATCGGTGAGATTATCAGCATTGAAGTTCCGGACGAATTAGTTAGCGAAGATGGGTTTATCTCGCTGGAAAAAGCCAATACGGTTGCAGTAAGCAGTCTGGATACCTATCACAGTACGCAATTGTTGGGGCATCTTAGTTATGCCAAGCCCAACCGCGATCTTTCTTTTTTGGATAGAGAAGGCTAATCAAATTTGCTTGATTGATTTCTGAAACAGAAAAACAGGCTTAAAGTAGGGGGGTGACCTAGAATGGTATCTCTTAATTTTTTGGCAAATGATCTTTCAGGATTGCGTAAATCTCAGGGCGTTTCTCTGCCATTTCTTCATTAGTCAGCCCCTCCATCGAATGCGGGTACTTTAACCAGTCTGCGGTTTCATGGACGACGAAATCGGGGTTGATATCCGTTTGGTTTCTGCTGGGTTTGTAATAGGGCACGGCGATGCGGATATCTTCTGGGGTATTTCTACGCGCTGATTTCTGAAGTCGATTGATAATTGCTTGCACTGATCGGCCCGTGTCAAACACATCATCCACAATCAATAATTTGTCGTGGTTCTGAATGTTTTTTATGAGGTAATCGAGACCGAGCACTTTCACTTTGCGTTGTTGATTATCAATGCCGGAATAGGATGAGGTGCGAATCGCAATATTGTCAGCATGGATGCCGTGAAAATGCAGATATTCCTGCACAGCGATGCCTATCGGCGCGCCACCACGCCATACTGCAATAATGAATGTCGGTTTAAAACCCGACTCCAGAATTTTATGGGCGAGTTTAAACGAATCTTCTAGTAAATCTTGTGCTGTAAGGTAGACTTTTTCCATGATCATTCAACTTTAACAAGGCTAGTTTAAAGAGTATATTAAAACTATGAAAAAGACATTCCTGGAAGAACAAGAATTAATACAAGACTCCTTCAAACTTGGTGTGCAGATTTTTGAGTCTGGTTTTAAACCAACCTTTATCGTTGGCCTATGGCGCGGCGGAAGTTCTGTCGGTATTTACGTGCAGGAATGTTTGCAAACACTGGGTGTTGAAACCAATCATATTTCCTTGCGGACCTCTTACCGCGGTCAACCGTATTATCACGAAATGGCTAATTTGCCTGTAAGTGATATTCGAGTGCATGGCACCAAGTATTTGGTTGATAATTTGAATCAGGGTGATTCATTGTTGATTGTGGATGATGTTTTTAGTACAGGTAAAAATATTGAAGCGGTTATCCAGAAACTCCAGCATCGTTTAAGACGCAATATGCCGAAACAGGTGAAAGTAGCTACGCTGTATCAACGATCTTCATACAATGCGGTTGATACCAAGCCCGATTTTGTTTTGCACCAGACTGAAGACTGGTTGGTGTTCCCGTATGAAATGACTGGGTTGACTCTGGATGAAATCAAGCAACACAAACCCTTTTTAGTACCTTATTTGAAGCCCGAACTAATTCCTGATAGTTAATTCCCGATAACTATTTCCGATAGCTAATTTAGACATTTAAAAAAAGTGCCCCAAAGGTGGGGGGTGGCTTTTAATCTATAACGGCTAAACGAAAAGACAGAACAAAAATCAAAACGAAAAAACCGAAGCGCAAACAGTCAAATGATCTGACTGTTTACCCTCCGGTTTATTCGGTTTCTTAAGTTAAATACTATTACTTGGTATTGTTAGCTCTTAGTTTTCTGCGTGCGAATAATCCGCGAATTCCAAGAGTACCTAATAGCATCATTAAGAAAGTGTTGAAGCTACCGCCACCATTGCTGCTAGTTTCTGTTTCTGCAGGTAACTCAGCAACTTCAATCGCTAGCTCCGTTTCAACGGTTTCAGGCGTTGTTTGCTCACCGTATTTATTATCGACATAAGTCGCTTTCAAGTTAGTGTGCTTATTAAGATTCAACTTACCATCATTATCTACAGTTGCTTCGTTTGAAGCATGAGCATTTAAGTAACCGATAAATCTAGATGTATTGATATCGGTTTCAGTTAGGGTCAACATTTCTGTCTCACCATGATCACTGGTTACCGCAATTTCAACCGTTTCTCTTGCAAGTGGGTCAGTATTGAGGTCATTGTCGGCAACACCTACTGTGATAAGTGCAGAACCTTCAAGAACAAGCTCTTCTTCTGGTCTAGCTGCAACAGCAGGTTCTTCGACAACAGTATCATCTTCAACAACTGTATCGTCTTCGGCAACAACGTCATCTTCAACAACGGTATCGTCTTCGGCAACAACGTCTCCTTCAACAACTGTATCGTCTTCGGCTACAATGTCATCTTCAACAACAGTATCGTCTTCGACAACAGCGTCATCTTCAGCAGCTGTATCATCCTCGACAACAGTCTCATCATCAGTCACTTCTTCAGAATCTGGCTCGTCTTCAGGGATCGGTGTTATATCAACAACCACGATACCTTCACTTTCGTCATATCCTGGCTCTGGTGCAACATCCGCCACATAAGCGGGTTCGACCTGATCTGAATCAACACTTGGGGTAATACGAATGGTGAATTTATTACCAATGGCGGTGTTATCACCGACGTTAACGATGTAGTTTACGCCCAGATTCAAAACATCTTCAACCGGACCTTGTGCATACCAATCGCCTGACCAAGTAAGTAGATCTTCCTCGGTCGCAATTTCCCAGTTATCTTCATTGCCTTTATGCCATGCATTTGTTCCAGTTTTTAGAGGATCGCCCCAAAAAGCTTTGAGTGTTGCATCAGTAAGTGGGTTAAAGTCATCATCATGAAATACCCCTGTTGGCTCCCAAATAGAAGGCAACCAGTTACCAAAGAGTTCCTGATAGTTACCGCCTAGCATTGGACCCGCATAAGAGATGCTGTTAGAACCCACCGCTGGCGTGTAATAAACTCGAGTGCTATCAAAAAAGCCATTAGAGTCAAAATGTTGATCTATTGGTCCCCATAACCCATGAGAGAAGTTAGCTCTTGATTCGATATCCCAGATATCTGTGGCTGGTTCATCACCATTGCTTGGGTTTTCACCTAAACCTATGGATACTGTCAATTCTGGATTTGGAAGACCTTCGGCATCGAACACTTCAATGCTATATCCATTAAGACGTTTACCTGTGTAGTTATTAATTTTTTGTAAGACTTGGTAGCGTTGTGTACTGGTATCACCTTCTTTTAGATTAAATGATATTTCTACGGGTGATCCTAATCCCGCTTCAACACCAGCTACTGTAGTTGGCTGTAGATTAATTTTAAAACGTTTGTGGCTTTGAAAAGGGCTAGAACAAAGAGTTGGTCCACCATTATCAAGGTAAGATGTTGTCATTATGCAGTTTTCTGGTCTACCCTGCTTAGTCTCCAAATCACCATTTATGATTTTGATTCCTGATGGTTCACCAGTAGGCCAATCTTTACCGTGTAGCAGTCCTCTAACCTCACCACCAGTGGTGATAACAGACTCAAAAGAATCACCTAATACCATACTGGTATAACTTCCATCGGCAGGATTATAAGACCCTGTTACAGTAGCGAAATCCTCTACGCTTACTATATTTACACTAATATTGCTCAAATCCCATCCACCAAAGCCAAATTGCTGGTTTGGTGTATTAACAGCGGTTTTTAACGCTTCACCTTCTGGTGCGTCGGTAACAATTTGCCCTGCTTGTAGATTCGTAGCAATAAGCATTGTAACGGCTGTCGTTATTGCTAAAGCGATCGGGGTTTTTCTAAATGTTTGTACTGACATATCAACTCTCCTTGATTGAAAATAGACTGAAAGATCCACTCCTCGTGGAGTCATTTCAAAGTGCGCTATCTGCTTAAGACTAAAATTTTATGTGATGGGGGAATGGTGATTTGTGTTTAAAATTCCTCGCCTTTACAAATAACTCTTATGCTCAATATAAAATAAGGTTAGATTTTTAAAGTTGATAATTGTTAATAATTGAATTTATAAGTAAGAATTTGGTGCGTAACTTGATATATCTCCTGTTAATAAGCGTTTTCTTATGTGTTTATTCTAAATAATTTAATGAGTTACGTGAAAAGTGCTACTGTTGAAGTCTTTTATTGGTATCAATTGTTGTAAGCCTTCTTGTTGTAAAAATAAATTCACTTTCCATATTTATAACAACATATTTTTATTTTACTGAATCTTATGTGATTTCTATCATATATTTACAATCTATCATTATTCATAATTTAGATGATAGAAACCTGTTCTCATATTATTTTACCGATACTGGCACTAAATTTGCTTTGTTTATTACTGCAGTGACTTTTTCAATTGATCTAAGTTCATGGAGAATATTATGGCAGAGTATAAGAGCGAGCCGCAGACGGACCTGATTTACACATTAGAAGACACCCCAGGCGTTACCGAATCAACATTTGCTGCGATACAGCATGTGCTAGCGAGTTTTGTGGGAATTATTACACCGACTCTGGTTATTGGTGGTGTGCTAGGTTTAGGATCTCACATACCTTATTTGATTAGTATGGCATTGATCGTTTCTGGTGCAGCGACGTTTATTCAAGCACGTCGAATGCTCGGAGTTGGTGCAGGAATGTTATGTGTGCAAGGAACAAGTTTTGCTTTTCTCAGTTCAATACTGGCTGCAGGATTTATCGCTAAAGCGAAAGGCGGAGGACCTGATGAAATTCTTTCACTGATTTTTACGGTTTGTTTTTTCGGTGCATTTATTGAAATATTTCTCAGCCAGATTATTGGTAAATTAAAGAATGTGGTTACACCACTGGTAACAGGCATAGTAATCACTGTGATTGGTTTGAGTTTGATTAAAGTGGGTATGACTGATTTGGCGGGGGGATTTAAAGCCAAAGATTTGGGCAGTATCGAGAACATGATGCTTGGCATCACGGTATTACTTGTTGTGATTGTTATGAATCAAATGAAAAATCAGTGGTTAAGAATTTCATCTATTGCGATAGGTCTTGTTGTCGGTTTTATCATAGCAATCATGATGGGAAAAATAGATTTTAGTAACCTTGCTGCTTTGCCAGTAGTTAGTATTCCCGTTCCGTTTAAGTTCGGATTCTCATTTGACTTAGCTGCTTTTTTACCAATAGCACTTATTTATATTATTACAGCAATTGAAACTACCGGTGATATCACCGCAAACTGTGTGATTTCAGGACAGGAAATAGATGGTAAAAAATATCGCGATCGTGTCAAGGGCGGTGTACTAGCAGATGGAGTGAACTCTTTAATTGCAGCAACATTTAATACATTCCCTAATACTACATTCAGTCAGAATAATGGCGTGATTCAATTAACTGGGGTGGCTAGTCGTCACGTGGCTTATTTTATAGCTGTTATCTTAATTATTTTAGGCTTCTTCCCCATTATTGGTGGAGTACTACAAAATATGCCAAAACCCGTACTGGGTGGTGCGACATTAATTATGTTCGCTACCGTTGCAGCGGCAGGCGTAAAGATATTGAAGCAAGTCGAATTAAATCGTCGTAATATGTTAGTCATAGCGGTTTCATTTGGTCTTGGTTTGGGGGTCATGATGGTTCCTGAGGCAATCGCCCAATTGCCAAAAGTCGCTCAAAATATTTTTGGTAGTGCAGTCACAATGGGTGGATTATCGGCTATTATTTTGAATTTGATTCTGCCTCAACCTGAGTCTAAGTCTCTATCCGTACCTGAACTTGAGAAAGAAACTAAAGAACAATTAGCAACTAACTGATAGGTCTAGCTCTATGAAAAATGTACTTTTAGTAATTTTCTTAGAATAGAGTTCTTTACATAAAGTTCTGATTGAAAAAGCCTGGCGTTAGGCATATAAAATTTGCATTTCGCCATGCTTACATAAACGTACTAGTTAATTAAAACGAGGCACTTCAGACTCAATTAATGAATATTTGGATAAAGAACCCGCTTGCAATTTTTGTTGGTGGTTCCGGAAACGGTAACGGTAACAATAGCGATAAGAACGAGTATGCTAGAGGCATTGTTATAAAGGACAATACAATCCTTGAAATACTCTCTCTGGATGAAAAACCCTCAGTACAAGTTGATCAAATATTTGATGCATCAGAGCATGTTGTTTTACCCGGATTAATCAATACTCATCACCATTTCTATCAAACACTGACGCGTGCATTTCCAGATGCTCTAAATAAGGAATTATTTCCCTGGTTAAAAAGCCTTTACCCTGTTTGGGCGGGTTTGAATGAAGAGATGATTCATGTATCTACCCGACTTGCCAGTGTTGAATTATTGTTATCGGGTTGTACCACAGCGGCGGATCATCATTACATTTTTCCTGAAGCGGCTAGAGAAGCGCTGGATGTTCAAGTTGATGCAATTAACACGGTGGGTATTCGAGCAACCTTGACACGAGGCTCTATGAGCCTAGGTGAAGATGAGGGTGGCTTGCCTCCCCGTAATACTATTCAAACTGAAGATGCGATTCTTGCCGACTGCGATCGGGTTATTGGCCAATACCACGATGCCAGTGAAGGCTCGATGATACAAGTTGCTTTGGCTCCGTGCTCACCGTTTAGTGTGACCGAAGATTTAATGAAACAAAGTGCAATATTAGCGCGTGAGAAAAAGGTACGTTTACATACACATCTTGCAGAAACTCATGATGAAAATGATTTCTGTATGAAAATTTTTGGCGTGCGACCTGTTGATTATCTCGAACGTGTTGGCTGGATGTCGGATGATGTGTGGCTAGCACATGGGATCCATTTTAACGATGAAGAAATCACTCGTTTAGGAAAAGCAAAGGTTGGTGTAACGCACTGCCCAAGCTCTAATATGGTATTGGGCTCGGGACAATGTCGTACCCTGGATTTAGAAAAAGCAGGATGTCCAGTGGGTTTAGGCGTTGATGGTTCAGCATCCAGTGATTGTTCTAATCTGATTCAAGAAGTGAGACAAGCGATGCTATTGCAGCGTCTACATTATGGTTCTGTGGGCGTGACTCACTTTGATGCATTACGCTGGGTTACGAAAGGTTCTGCACAATGTCTGGGACGTGATGATATTGGTGAAATAGCCGTCGGCAAGCAAGCTGATCTAGCATTCTTTAAATTGGATGAAATCCGTTTTTCTGGTGCGGGTGATCCACTGGCTGCATTGTTATTGTGTGGCGCTCACGCAGCAGATCGCGTTATGGTTGCGGGTGAATGGAAAGTTAAAGATGGTGAGGTTGTTGATCTTGATCTTGCTGAATTGATGGCAGAACATACTAAAGCGGCAAAGGTGTTGGCACAATGAATTCATCAACAAAAAAAGGCCTGAAAGTAGGGGGGTGTAGTTTCATTAATCAGCTTTCTAAAGAACAGGCTCTTGATCTATTTATGCAATGCAATACCAGTCAGAAGTGGTGCATGCGAATGGAACAGAGTCGTCCTTTTTCAGATTCTCAATCCTTGTTAGCAACAGCCGATCAACATTGGGAACTCTCTACTGAAGAAGATTATCTGGAAGCTTTTGAAGGGCATCCTGAAATCGGTGATGTGTCTACGCTTAGAGAAAAATATCGCAATACAGAAAAGCTGGCAGGGCATGAGCAGTCTGGCGTTAATACAGCCAATGAGAATACATTGGAGTTATTGACTCAGGGAAACCAGGATTACAAAGAAAAATTCGGCTTCATTTTTATAGTGTGTGCCACCGGTAAAAGTGCGGAAGAAATGCTGGAACTTTTACTAAAACGCTTACCCAATAATAGAAAACAAGAACTTGAAAATGCAGCTGAAGAACAACGCAAAATAACCCAGATTAGATTACTTAAATTACTAGAGGAAAAAGCATGAGCCAAATAACTACCCATGTTTTAGATACGGCGGTTGGGAAGCCCGCAGAGGGAATTGATTTAACCTTATCTCAATTAGTCAATGATGAATGGCAGTTACTGGGCGCAGGAATAACGAATAGTGATGGACGTGTGTCTAATTTATTGGCGGATGAAATCAAGCTGGATGCTGGCAGATACAAAGTCTTGTTTGTGACAGAAGCCTATTTTCAAAAACAGAAGATAGAGGCTTTTTATCCCTATGCTGAAATTGTTTTCGATATAACGGGTGACGGAGAGCATTACCACATTCCGTTATTACTCTCTCCTTTTGGCTATTCAACGTATAGAGGAAGTTAATTCATGGAAGCTCATATCGCAGAATGGCTCAATCTTTTAGTACGCTGGATACACTTTATTGTCGGTGTGGCATGGATAGGTGCATCGTTTTATTTTAACTGGCTGGAAAACCATTTAAATCGACAGGCGCCACAAGAAAAAGGCATTGATGGTAACTTATGGGCCGTTCACGGAGGTGGTTTTTATCACCTGAAAAAATTTGAAAATGGACCTGATAAGCTTCCGGAAGTATTGCATTGGTTTAAATGGGAAGCCTATATGACCTGGGTCAGTGGCATCACCTTGATGTGTATTGTTTACTATTACAATGCGCAAGCGATGATGATTGATCCTTCCGTGCTTGATATATCGCCTTTCCTTTCTATTTTGATTGGTATTGGAAGTCTGGTGGTGAGTTGGGTAATTTATGATCAGCTGTGTAAATCATCTTTAAAAGAAAACCCGAAATTATTAGGTGCGTTAATCTTTGTTTTTCTTGGAATGTTAGCGTTTATTTTAAGCCTGCTATTAAGCCCGAGAGCATCTTATATTCATGTCGGTGCAGCCATTGGGACAATCATGGCAGCCAATGTGTTTTTTGTGATTATTCCTTCTCAAAAAGAACTGGTGAAAGCGCTATCTGAAGGGCGTACACCAGACCCGAGTTTTGGCGCGAATGGTTTATTACGTTCACGACATAATAATTACCTAACTTTGCCAGTGTTATTCATCATGATCAGCAATCACTTCCCGAGTACTTATGGTAATCAGTATAACTGGTTAGTTCTCATTACTGTGTCAGCGGTGGGTGTTCTGGTTCGTCATTACTACAATATTCGTCATTTGCATAAAGCGGTATGGATGTTACCCACGGCATTATTCGGATTTATTATGATTGTAATGGCGACAATGCCTGCGAAACAAGCCGCAGTTGAAGATGCGAATAAAGTCACAACTGCGCAAATTATGCCTATAATCACCCAGCGTTGTGCAAGTTGTCATAGTGCTAAACCGACACAGCCCGGTTTTGCGGCACCACCCGCTGGGTTGGCTTACGATAAACCCATTGATGTTGAAAATAATGCGGATAAGGTCAATACTCAGGTGATGCAAAAAATCATGCCCTTAGGTAATCTCACTCAAATGACCGATGAGGAACGCGAACAGGTTAGTCTCTGGTATCGGTCTTTGGAGAAATAGCATGAAATATCCTCGTGACATGATTGGTTATGGAGCGAATCCACCACATCCCCAATGGCCAGAAAAGGCGCGTATTGCCGTTCAATTTGTCATCAATTATGAAGAAGGCGGGGAGAATTGCATACTGCATGGTGATGATGCCTCTGAGCGCTTTTTGTCTGAAATAGTCGGTGCTGAGGCCTATCAAGACATGCGGCATGCCAATATGGAATCTATATATGAATATGGTTCGCGTGTAGGTTTTTGGCGTTTACATCGAATGTTTACCGATCGAGATTTACCCGTTACTGTTTTTGGGGTTGCAATGGCTATGGAACGTAATCCTGAAGCTGTAGAAGCGATGTTAAAAGCAGATTGGGAAATCGCCAGTCATGGCTATCGCTGGATTGATTACCAGCATCTTCCTATTGCACTAGAGCGAGAACATTTACATAAAGCGATAGAAATCCATGAGGCGGTTACAGGCTCCAAACCATTGGGCTTTTATCTGGGGCGTGCTAGTCCCAACACAGCTAAGCTGGTCGCCGATGAATTTGATTTTGTCTATCACGCAGACAGTTATGCCGATGACTTACCCTATTGGGATAAGCAATATTCGAAAGAACAACTTGTCGTTCCATACACGCTGGATTCTAATGATATGCGTTTTGCCACGCCTCAGGGGTTTAATAGTGGCGATCAGTTTTTTAGTTATCTAAAAGACAGTTTCGATTTTCTTTACGAAGAAGGCGAAACCCAGCCTAAAATGTTATCAATAGGTCTGCATTGTCGTTTGGTTGGACGTCCCGGTCGTGCTGCAGCGCTAGCTCGCTTTTTGGATTATATTCAAACTAAGGAACAAGTCTGGGTAACCCGTCGAATAGATATCGCCAAGCATTGGCAAGAAAATTTTAGTGTTAATGCTTAACTGCTATTTTAGAACAGACTAAGTAAAAACAAGCTACATTTAAAGCAAAAGACATTTTACTTTATCTCTGGAATTCATAAAAAAATGATTAAACAATTTAAACAGGACTTCATCAATCTTGCATCAGCTAATCTAGGTGCGATCGCGCTTTATGCGACGGATGACTTTTTTGCTGCCAAAGAACGTTTATTACACGATAAAGAGCCTGTATTCATTGAAGATAAGTTCGATGATCACGGCAAGTGGATGGATGGCTGGGAATCACGCAGAAAAAGAACTCCAGGGCATGACTATTGTATCGTTAGGCTAGCTCGTCCCGGTTATATCGGTGGTGTTGTTATCGATACTTCTCACTTTAGAGGCAATCAGCCGACAGATGTCTCAATAGATTATTGTTACTGTGAAGGTGTCCCAAGTGAAAAAACTGAATGGGCGACGTTGCTTGCTAAAACGCCAGTCAATGAAAATGACGTTAAAGCGTGTAAAGTAGAATGCGAACAAGTGGTTAGCCACGTGAAGTTACATATCTATCCAGATGGTGGTGTTGCACGTTTAAGAGTGTATGGACGACCACAATGCAACTGGGATGATGTAATTCCTAGTGAAGTTATGGATTTAGCGGCGGCTCTAAATGGTGGGAGAGCCATTGCCTGTAGCGACGAACACTTCGGCATTATGAATAATATTATCTTTCCTGGGAAAGGTAAAAATATGGGTGATGGTTGGGAAACGTCGCGTCGACGTGGGCCTGGTCATGATTGGGTTATTATTGCATTAGGTCATGCTGGTCATCTTAAAAAAGTGGTTGTTGATACTGCCTTTTTCAAAGGTAACTATCCTGATCGTTGTTCCATACAGGCAGTTTGTTTAACTGATGCATCAATGAACACTGATGAACTTATTGAGCAAAGCCAGAATTGGCCTGAAATTCTCACTGAGCAAAAACTAGAGATGGATATGGAGCATAATTTTATAGATCAGATTAATGATATAGGTGCAGTTAGCCATGTACGTCTGAATATCTATCCAGATGGTGGTGTCAGTCGCTTTAGGCTTTATGGAACCATTGGCAACTGCAATAAATAGGTAACTGCGAGAAATAGGAAGTCAAAAAATATGATTGAATTAACCGCTAAACCGTTAACCGCACAAGCATTTTCAGCGTTTGGAGATGTCGTCGATATTGAGAGCGCCAGTAAAACGTTTTCCATGAATTATGATATGGCTACCCGTTATTACGATCTTGCAGATATAGATGTTAATGATAACGGCGGTAACACCTGTATTAGTCTGGTCAAATCAAAGGCCGTTAAATTACCGTTTGAAGCCACGATGATGGAATATCATCCATTTGGTAGTCAGCTGTTTCATCCCTTGGGCGATATTCCATTTCTGATACTGGTAGCTCCGCCCGCTGAAAAACTGGAAAGCGATAAGCTCGAATTATTTATCAGTAATGGCAGGCAAGGAGTGAATTACCACAAAGGCGTATGGCATCACTATTTAATACCCCTTCAAGAAGACAGTGATTTTATCGTCGTTGATCACATAGCCGATGATAACAACTGTGTTGAAACGGAGCTGGGCACTAAGGTTGTGTTGAAGCTTTAGTAAAAAAGTGCCCCAAAGGTGGGGGGTGACTTATAATCTGTATTCTTTGTTTTTCATTCTTTTTGATCTAATTATGATTTGCTTTAGTTATAAATTCCCCTTAGAAAGAGGAATTTATAACGACATTAGTTTTTAGTTATAAATAATAAGCAGATACTGTTTACTTTGATATGACAGGCTTAGAACGTGAATTTTACCATTGCTTGTGTGACATCTTCGTCCACATTTTTAACGCCGAATTTATTTCTCCATATTTGTTGCTCGATACCCACTTGTAAAGATTTTCCGAGATTTAGCATTAAGCGTGGTGCTGCAACGATATTGTCTTCTTTCGGCGCACTGCCTCCTTTTTCAGCAAACGCATAATCGAGAAAGCCTTCAAAATTCCACTTTGTAGAACCTAATGTAAACGGACGATTCCAGGTCAGTGTGACCTGTCCACCTAGATCAGTGTCATCAGCAGCAAAATCGCGGTCACTTTGGCGTGCATATAAATTCACATTAGCAAATGCAAAGCCCGAAATATCTAGAGGTAAACCTACACCTACTAAGTAACCACGGGTCCCTTGCCCCATTTCCAGTGTCGTAGATACCATCACGTCTTTGACAATGCCAAAGGACATATCTTTACCCGTTATTTTCCCAAGAGAAAATCGAGGTGAAAACTCACTGTAATAACTCGTTCCTTCGCTAAAAGGTTCAGTCACGTCGATGAATAAAAAGCTATCGCCGTATTTCCAGCCGAGTGCATTTTCAAACGTAAATATTGTACGATTTTTATCGCCAAGCTCATAACCACTGCCATTTAGCAGTTGTACATTGGTGGAACTCCAATCAGCCGCATGAGTGGAAAATGTAGAGGCCAGACATATACTGGCTATGGCGGCTACTTTAGTTAAACTAGATTTAAGTATTGTAGATAGTTTTTGTGATGAGAGATTTAAAGGCATTGCATATTCTCCTGATAGATGACGATATGAATCATTGAGTAAAAACTTGAGTAAAAAATAAAATTGGAAAAGTTGTTGACCAATCAATAAATAAAGTCAGCAAGTACTATGCCAAATGCTGCGGGTGCACAATATTTGTATAGGAGGGCTTTAGTAGGACTATAGTAGGGCTCTGGCTGAGGTGTTTGTTCAAATCGAGATAAATTCTAATTGCTAATTCATGCACTGTTCTGGGTGTATACATATATGTGTTTGCACTATTCTGGGGTAATGTATTGTTGTTAGCTGGACCTCTCTAGAGTCTGGTTAGTAATAAGCTTGCTAAATTAAGGCAAAATGAGGATGGTGTAACTGGTATGAATCTTGCTTAATT
Organism: Cocleimonas sp. KMM 6892; assembly: GCF_035798195.1. Taxonomy (NCBI): domain Bacteria; kingdom Pseudomonadati; phylum Pseudomonadota; class Gammaproteobacteria; order Thiotrichales; family Thiotrichaceae; genus Cocleimonas; species Cocleimonas sp. KMM 6892. The sequence goes on from NZ_JAPFBV010000002.1 coordinate 40,563, forward strand.
ACTTATTGGGATAATGAAGTACGGTTGGATCTGTACACCTTTAATTAAGCGTTAGATTTACGTTTTCTTCTGAGCTTTTTATGCATGATTATTATAGATAATTCGGTCTACAAAAAATTAATCTCTGCTATCCTTTACTATGAATACTATCAGTTGAGATGGTATAAATTTTTAACGTAAACAATATGCATTTGATGGAGTTTTGTTTTAAGTGATTCAGTTTGTTCTCAATAATAAATTGACTCAGCTTGAAGATATTCGAGCTGACAAAACCCTATTAGATTTTTTACGCACAGATCAAGGACTGACAGGCTCGAAAGAAGGTTGTGCTGAGGGTGATTGTGGCGCGTGTACGGTTGTCATTGGCGAACTTGTCAATGATGAACTTGAGTTGAAAACGGTTAATGCCTGTATTCAGTTTGTTCCTACACTTGATGCTAAAGCTGTTTTCACCGTTGAGTATTTGCGTCAAAGTGATGGGAGTTTGCATCCGGTTCAGCAAGCAATGGTCGATCAACATGGATCGCAATGCGGTTTTTGTACACCCGGTTTTATTATGTCATTGTGGAATGTTTACAATAAACATCAAGCCGAAGGCAGCAAACCCGAACAGTCAGAAGTCAGAAGCGCCTTAACTGGAAATTTATGCCGGTGTACGGGCTATCGTCCCATACTTGATGCAGCACAACAAATGTTTGAGTTGCCTCCGGTTGAATTTAAATCTGATGATTTATGCAATCAGCTACGTAATTTAAAACGTGAATCCGCACTCAGCCATAACTATAAAGATTCTCAATTTTTTGCACCTAAAACTATCCATGAATTAACTGAGCTACGTGCTCAATATCCCGATGCAACCATTCTCGCTGGTGGCACGGATGTCGGTCTTTGGGTGAATAAACAATTTAAAGAACCGAATCCGATCATCTATATCGGAGAAGTTACTGAACTAAAGCAAATTTTAGTGAAAGATGAATCGTTGAGAATAGGTGCTGGAGTGTCGTTAACCGATACGTATAAAGTGGTGTCAGAATATTATCCAGAGATGGACCAGATGTGGGAGCGTTTTGCTTCACAGCCGATACGTAATGTCGGAACCCTGGGTGGCAATGTCGCTAATGGCTCACCCATTGGTGATTCCATGCCTGCACTAATCAGTTTGGGCGCTGAAGTTGAATTGCGTAGCACTTCGGGTTCAAGAACGTTGTTGCTCGAGGATTTCTATCTCGATTATATGAAAAAAGATATGCAGCGAGATGAAATCGTAGAAGCTATTTATCTGCCTTTACCTGTTACCGGACAACAGTTCCGCTGCTATAAACTTTCTAAACGTCATGATTCTGATATCTCCGCAGTATTCGCCGCGTTTGCGCTAAGCTTGAAAGGCAATACCGTCGAGAGTTGTCGAATAACATACGGTGGCATGGCTGCAACGTCCAAGAGAGCAAAACAGACAGAGCAGAGTTTAGTCGGGCAGGAGTGGAATGAGTCGAATGTTCGCACTGCGATGAAGGTGATGCAGCAAGACTATGCGCCAATGACTGATATGCGCGCGAGTGATAAAAACCGCATGCAATCGGCGACAAATCTGCTCTATCGTTTTTATCTGGAAACGCGTTTGGTGAACCCATTAACCAACGAAAGCCTCAATGTGTTTGCCAATACGAGCGTGAATTCATGAGTCAGTCATCCCAAAAATCCCATCCTCACGAATCCGCGCATTTACATGTGTCAGGTGAAGCGGTGTATGTGGATGATATTGCTGAGGTCAACGGAACCTTGTATGCGGCTCTGGGTTTAAGCGAGCGCCCACATGCATTAATCAAATCCATGGATTTATCCTCCGTTGAAGCCGCTGAGGATGTGGTCGCAGTATTAACTGCCAAAGATATTCCGGGCGATAACGAATGTGGCCCGATTGTTCAGGATGATCCTATTCTTGCCGATGGTTTGGTGCAGTTTGTAGGTCAGCCAATTTTTGTGGTTGTTGCCAAAAATTATATGGCGGCACGTCGCGCAAGCGTATTAGCAAAAGTCGAATACGAAGATTTACCTGCAATCATGACGCCACAGGAAGCTAAGCTTCAGGGTTCATTTGTGGTTCCGCCAATGCAGTTAGTACGTGGCGAACCCGTAAAGAAACTCAAGGATTCTCCGCTTCGAACTAAAGGAACATTCTATGTAGGCGGGCAGGAACAGTTTTATCTGGAAGGCCAGATCTCCTACGCCATTCCGAAAGAAGATAATGGCATGCTGGTGTATTGTTCGACACAGCATCCTACTGAAATGCAGCACTTGGTTGCGCATTCAACTAAGCGTGACTTTAATCAGGTACTTATCGAAACGCGCCGTATGGGTGGTGGCTTTGGTGGTAAGGAATCCCAATCCGGCTTGTTCGCCTGTGTCGCCGCGGTATGTGCTGATCACCTTAAATGCCCAGTAAAAATTCGTCTCGATCGTGATGATGACTTTATGGCTACGGGAAAACGTCATTGTTTTTACTATGAATACGATGTTGGCTTTGATGAAGATGGACGAATTCTTGCAGCCAAAGTTGAAATGGTTTTGCGTTCGGGCTTTTCAACTGATCTATCACCACCGGTAGCAACCCGTGCGGTATGCCATTTTGATAATGCTTACTATCTGAGTGATGTTGAAATACACGCGATGTGTGGCAAAACCAATACCCAGTCAAATACCGCATTTCGAGGCTTTGGTGGTCCACAGGGAGCCATCGCGATTGAAAATATTATTGATAATATTGCACGTGACTTAGGTAAAGACGCTCTGGAAATCCGTAAAGCTAATTTTTACGGCAACGCTGAGCGCAATGTTACGCCTTATGGTCAAACGGTTGAAGATAATGTCATTCATGAGCTGGTTGACGAGTTAGAAAAAACCAGCGATTACGCCAAGCGTCGTGCTGAGATTAAGGCTTACAACGAAACAAGCCCAATTCTAAAAAAAGGTCTAGCACTGACCCCCGTAAAATTCGGGATTTCATTCAATGTGGTGCATTTCAATCAGGCAGGTGCATTAGTCCATATCTACACCGATGGTTCTATTCTGGTGAATCATGGCGGCACTGAAATGGGGCAGGGACTCAATACCAAAGTTGCACAGGTTGTTGCGCTAGTGCTTGGTGTTGACTTAAGTCGAGTACGAGCTACAGCCACAGATACCAGTAAAGTCGTTAATACTTCGGCAACAGCGGCATCTTCCGGAACTGATTTAAATGGTAAAGCCGCCGAGAATGCTGCCGCACAGATTAAACAGCGTTTAGCAGAATATATCGCCCATAAGTGGGGGGGTGACATTCAAGATGTGGTATTTGAAAATGATACGGTCAGTCTTGATATACATTCGATATCTTTCACAGAACTCGTTGTAGAAGCCTATGAAAACCGTATACAGCTCTGGTCAGATGGCTTTTATAAAACCCCAAAGTTGAATTGGGACAAGGATAAGTTACAAGGTCGACCTTTTTTCTATTTTGCCTACGGTGCAGCCGTTTCAGAAGTGATTGTTGATACTTTAACCGGCGAAATGAAGTTGCTCCGCGCAGATTTATTACACGATGCCGGTAATCCAATTAATACAGCGATAGATATCGGTCAGGTAGAAGGCGCTTTTATTCAGGGCATGGGTTGGCTTACGACAGAAGATTTGTGGTGGAACCCGAAGGGCAAGCTGATGACGCATGCACCTTCCACCTATAAAATTCCTGCTGTTAACGATTGTCCAGACGACCTTAGAGTGAAACTTTTTCATAACCCGAATCACGAGGACACCATACTGCGTTCAAAAGCTGTGGGTGAACCACCGTTACTATTGGGTTTCTCGGTGTTTTTTGCGATTCGCGATGCGATAGCTAGTGTCGCTGATTACAAAATTAATCCACCTTTAGATGCGCCTGCGACTCCTGAAAGTATTATGAATGCCATTAGCGCCATAACTTATAATGTTGATGAAACTGATACAAACAGCGGAGCAAAGTCTTGAACTGGGTTCAGGCGATGGCGAAGCTAGAATCTGAAGCACAAGGGTTTGTGTTGCTCACGGTGATGGCTGTTCGCGGTTCCAGTCCACGCGATACGGGCACAAAAATGGTGGTTTCTGAAGGTGAAACTTACGATACCATTGGTGGCGGTGCGCTGGAGTTTCAATCTATCGACATTGCACGTGAGTTATTGAAATCCAATAAATTACAGCAACATACCGAGCGTTTTAATCTGGGAAAAGATTTAAAGCAATGTTGTGGTGGCGTGGTTTCAGTCTTTTTTGAGGTATTTCCCGCCAGTGATTTTGTGCTCAATATTTTTGGCGCAGGGCATATCGGTCAGGCATTGGTCAAGATATTGGCCGAGGTAGATTGCAAGGTAAACCTGTTCGATTCCAGACCAGAACTGCTCAGTGGTATTGATGCGAGAAATGTTCAAACAATCCATTTAAAACAGCCAGAACTGGCAGTCGAATCGTGTCCTGAGAATAGTTATTTTCTGGTGATGACACACGATCATGCACTCGACCAGCAACTCTGCGAAGCAATTCTAACCCGTGGTGATGCAGTCTATTGTGGTGTCATAGGTTCGAGTACCAAAGGGCTAAAATTTAGACAGCGTCTATTAAAGAAAGGCTTTAATCAGGATGAACTGCAACAGTTGACATGCCCCATGGGGTTGCCCGACTTAAAGACTAAAAAACCAATGGAGATTGCTGTTTCGATCATGGCTGAATGTCTGTTGTTAAAAGAAAAGCAGCAGTTAGATTATGCTCGACTTGAAGATGATATAAACAAGATAGTCAGCATAGAGAGCAGGGATTAATGACAATTTCATCTTCAGTTAAAGATTCTGTTACTGCTCATCGCGGCGAAATATTGCATTTTTTAAGTGATCCTCAATATCAGTCTTCAACCGAAACAAAAGAGAATAGCTGGCAGTATTTTAAAGATGGTTTACTGGTCATTGATAGTAATGGTCAGGTGCAGTCCTGTGGTGAAGCGGAAGCGCTACTCAAAGCATTGCCCGCTGATGCTCAGATTACGGAGCACCTTAATTGCCTGATCACTCCCGGTTTTATTGATACGCACATTCATTTCCCACAGTGTGAAATTATCGCATCTTACGGCGAACAATTGCTTGAGTGGCTCGAAACCTATACTTTTCCTGCTGAATCGAATTTCTCTGATCCGGAATATGCAGCAGAAATAGCCCGTTTTTTCCTCGATCAGTTACTGTCGAATGGAACCACGACCGCGTTAGTTTTCGGCACGGTACACCCACAATCCGTCGATGCATTCTTTAACGAAGCACAACACCGAAACTTACGCATGATTTGCGGCAAAGTGATGATGGACCGACACGCGCCAGATTATTTACTGGATACACCCGAAACGTCTTATAGCGAAAGCAAACAACTGATTGAAAAATGGCACAATAAAGATCGTTTGCGTTATGCCGTAACGCCTCGATTTGCACCGACCAGCACCCCGGAACAATTAGAAGCAGCAGGGCGTTTGTTAAAAGAATTTCCGGATGTGCATTTTCAAACGCATCTTTCTGAAAATAAAAAAGAGTGCGAATGGGTACACGAATTATTTCCAGAGAGAAAAAACTATCTGGATGTTTACGATCATTATGATTTGCTTGGTAAACGATCTGTTTTTGCGCATGGTATTCACCTGGACGATGGCGAATGGCAACGACTTGCTGAAACGGACTCGTCTATATCGTATTGCCCGCGTTCAAATCTTTTTATCGGTAGTGGTTTGTTTAATCTGCATAAAGCACAACAGCACAAAGTGAAAGTAGGTTTGGGTACCGATGTTGCCGGCGGGGACAGTTTCTCAATCCTGCAAACGATTAACGAAGCCTATAAAATTCAACAACTTCAAGACCAAAGCTTATCTGCATTCCAGTCTTTGTACATGGCAACACTCGGTGGCGCTAAAACACTGGATTTAGACGATAACATTGGGAACTTTGAACAGGGTAAGGAAGCTGATTTTGTGGTGATGGATTATCAGGCAACGCCGTTGCTGAAATTTAAAATAGAACAATGCACTACGTTTGAAGAGAGTCTGTTTTCATTATTGATGTTGGGCGATGATCGTTGTGTTAAAGAAACCTATATTATGGGTAAGAAGTATTATGGGTAAAAAGTATCATGGGTGAAAAGTATCATGGGTGAAAAGTCCAATAACAATGACTTTTATTCATTCATGAAAAAATAAAGCCTCTAAAGTAGGGGGGTGGGTACAATCGATATGGGTTTAATACAAGTGTATTAAAAGCGTAATAAAAGTCTAATAAAAGTGTAATTAAGAAATATATTCTTAAAACGATTAAAGGCACCTCCCACTTTGAGGGCATTTTTTAATCATTTAAGGAAACATTATTAGATTTATTGCAAATGTATGAAATTCATTTGTTTTTTAACGGTACAATTTTAGATTAATCTGGATAGGGAAACACATGGCTCAACCATCTGAGTATTTGCTAGAACTCACAGGAATGCGTAAAGCATTTCCGGGTGTACTCGCTACTGACAATGTTGATCTGAAAATCAGACCTGGCGAAGTGCACGCTTTACTCGGTGAAAATGGTGCAGGTAAATCCACGCTGGTAAAAATGATTTACGGTATTTTGAAGCCAGATGCCGGAGAAATTAAATTTAATGGAAAAGCAGTCAATATCAAGGCACCCGCCCATGCCAGAGAGTTGGGCATTGCAATGGTGTTTCAACATTTTTCACTATTTGATTCATTAACCGTCGTCGAAAATATATCACTGGGGATGGATCATGCGAGCAGCATGAGAGAACTGGCAGAGCAGATCACCGAAGTATCCCAGCGTTATGGTTTGCCTCTTGATCCGGATCGTCACGTTTATACCCTGTCCGTAGGTGAACGCCAGCGTATTGAAATCATTCGTTGTTTATTACAAGAACCCAAGCTGCTGATAATGGATGAGCCAACCTCGGTATTGACACCGCAGGAAGTGGAAAAATTATTTGTTACCTTAAGACGTCTGGGTGAAGAAGGGCTGGCAATACTCTATATCAGTCATAAGCTCGATGAAATCAAAGCACTTTGTCATGACGCCACCATTTTAAGACTGGGTAAAAAAGTCGCCACTGTATCAGTTGATAAAGAAAGTACCGGCTCACTTGCTGCAATGATGATGGGCGAAGAGATGCAGGCATTTCAACACCCGGAAAAACCAATCCTTGGTGATATCCGTTTAAAAGCTAAAAACCTGAATATGGTAGCGAAAGATCCACTGGGTATATCGTTAAAGGATATTAACCTGTTAGTCCACTCAGGTGAGGTGGTAGGTATTGCAGGTGTTGCAGGTAATGGACAGGATGAATTATTGACCGCACTCAATGGCGAGCATTTAACTGAATCTGGCAGTATCATTATAGAAGGCGAGCAAGTTGGACATCTTGGGCCGAATAAGCGACGTTTAATGGGAATGGCAAGTGTGCCAGAAAAGCGTCTCGGTCACGGTGCGATGCCGGATATGAATTTAGTCGATAATGCTTTTTTAACGGCTTATGAACGCCTCGACTTCATCAATCATGGCTTTATTGATTATGGCAAAACCGAGCAATATGCCAATAAAGTGATTAAAGATTTCTCAGTGAAAACCCCTAATGCCGAAGTCCCGGCGGCGAGTCTTTCAGGGGGGAATTTACAGAAATTCATTATGGGGCGAGAGTTCGACCAGAATCCCAATATTTTGATTGTTTCACAACCCACCTGGGGAGTTGATGCAGGTGCTGCACAAACGATACGTGAAGCGATTCGTAAAATGGCTTCGAAAGGTGCAGCTGTTCTGGTTATCTCGCAAGACCTTGATGAATTGATGGAGATATCAGATCGCATGGGGGCAATCTGTGGCGGAGTGCTTTCCAGTTTTTACCCTATTGAAGAGATCACGGTTGAGAAAATGGGCTTGTTAATGGCAGGTGTTTCACTGGATGACAGTGTCACAGACGACGTTAGAGATAATGCCAATAACGATATTACAAACAAGAGTAATAAAAATGCTACCTAGATTGATTAAACGACAAGCGCCATCGAAAGCGATGGTTTTTTTGTCACCAATACTTGCACTATTGCTAACCTTATTAGCCAGTGTTGTGTTGTTTCTGATTATGGGTGTGTCACCTTCAGCAGCGTTACACGCATTTTTCGTCGAGCCTATTTCGAGCATATATGGTTTAACCGAGCTGATGGTAAAAGCCACACCTTTAATACTTATCGGGGTCGCTTTATCACTAGGGTTTCGTGCTGGAGTGTGGAATATCGGTGCTGAAGGGCAGTTGATACTCGGTGGCATATTCGGTGGTTCAACTGCATTGTTTTTCTATGAGAAAACAGGCTTTTACATCATTCCTTTAATATTGATTATGGGAGTAATAGGGGGGATGTTATGGGCCGGAATCGTGGCTTTTCTAAAGACCCGATTTAATGCGAATGAAATCCTCACAAGTTTGATGCTTAGTTATGTAGCTGCATTGTTATTAAACCTTTTGATTCATGGACCTTTAAAAGATCCAGATGGTTTTAATTTCCCCGAATCACGCTTATTCAGTGACTCCGCGTTGTTACCTATTTTGTACGATGGCACCCGTTTACACCTTGGCGCCATAATCGCTTTATTTTTTGTTGGTATCGGCTGGATATTACTTTCTCGAACCTTGCTCGGTTATCAAATTAAGGTGATGGGTGATGCGCCAGCAGCCGGCGAGCACGCGGGTTTTAGTCATTCCAAAATAATCTGGACGACCCTATTAATTAGTGGTGGTGCTGCGGGGTTGGCGGGCGCTATCGAAGTCTCTGGACCGATAGGGCAGCTATTACCCAATATTTCCCCGGGTTATGGTTTTGCCGCGATTATCGTCGCTTACGTTGGACGATTACATCCTCTGGGTGTGCTATTCGCGGCTTTATTGCTTGCACTGTCTTATCTGGGTGGAGAAACCGCACAGATGAAACTCAATTTGCCCGTTGCGGTGACCGGTGTTTTTCAAGGCTTATTACTCTTTTTCTTATTGGCCTGTGACGTGTTGATTCAATACAAGATTCGAACCTCAAAAAAGTCTGAGTCGACGTTTGCACCAGCAGTTAAGTCATCAATAAAATCTACAAGCGAGGTAAAATAATGGAGATTTTAGTTGCAGCAATACTGACAATTATCACCGCAGCAACGCCGTTATTATTTGCCGCGTTAGGCGAATTAGTGACAGAAAAATCCGGGGTGTTGAATCTTGGTGTCGAAGGCATGATGGTCATGGGTGCAATTGTCGGTTTCGCGGCAGTGCATTTTTCTGGCAGTGCCACCGTGGCTATTTTTGCCAGTATGGTAGCGGGTGCGTCGATGGCTGCAATTTTTGGTGTGCTAGTGCTGGTGTTTCATGCCAGCCAGGTACCTACAGGATTGGCGCTAACAATATTCGGGATAGGACTAAGTGCGCTGGTTGGACAAGGCATGATTGGTGTGGCTTATGACGGCATTCCACAACTTCATATCCCGGTAATCTCTGATATTCCAGTGATCGGTGAAATCTTCTTCAGTCAGGATGGGCTGGTCTATCTGTCTATATTTATGGTGTTTGCTGTAATGTGGTTTATGAATAAAACCCGTGCAGGATTGATTCTCAGAGCCGTAGGAGACTCCCACGATGCAGCGCATGCGATGGGCTATTCAGTGCTTAAAATTCGATTTCTCGCGGTAATATTTGGCGGTGCGATGGCAGGTGTCGGTGGAGCGTACTTATCTTTGGCTTATTCTCCGCTGTGGGTAGAGCAAATGACAGCGGGTCGCGGTTGGATAGCGCTAGCCCTAGTGGTATTCGCAAGCTGGAAAGTCAGGCGCGTATTAATGGGTGCCTACCTGTTTGGTGGAATCTCTATTTTACAACTTCACGCTCAAGCGCTAGGTATTGCTGTGCCTTCGCAAGTGATGTCGATGCTACCGTATCTCGCCACTATTTTAGTACTGGTTATTATTTCCCGAGACCGTTCAAAAATTAAACTAAATGCCCCTGCAAGTTTAGGCAAACCTTTTCATGCAAGTCGATAAATATCTGCTAATATTTGATTCACCCAAACCCTGAAGGAGTTAAAATGATTAAAAAAATTCTTACATCTGTTGCAATTGCCACCTGCTTGTCAGCCGCTGGTATTGCTAACGCGGAGACGAAAGTTGGTTTCGTTTATGTCGGTCCCATTGGAGACCATGGCTGGTCATACCAGCACGATCAAGGGCGCTTAGCGCTTGAAAAGGAATTAGATGTAAAAACCAGCTATGTTGAGAGTGTTCCAGAAGGCGCTGACGCAGAACGAGTTATTCGCCAGATGGCAGCAGATGGCAACGAAGTGATCTTCACTACCTCGTTTGGTTATATGAACCCAACACTTAAAGTAGCGAAGAAATATCCCAAGGTTAAATTTGAACATGCCACTGGTTATAAGCGCTCAGCAAACGTAGGTACTTATTCAGGACGCTTTTACGAAGGACGTGCAATATTAGGCACGATCGCAGGTAAAATGACAAAGTCGAATATCATCGGTTATGTTGCTTCTTTCCCGATTCCAGAAGTTATTCGTGGTATTGATGCAATGACGATTGCTGCACGTAAAGTCAATCCAGATGTCACCGTGAAAGTTGTTTGGGTAAACTCATGGTTTGATCCTGGAAAAGAAGGTGATGCGGCCAAAGCATTGATCGACCAAGGCGCAGATATCATCACGCAGCACACCGATTCTCCAGCACCACTACAAGTTGCTGAAAAACGCGGTGTTTATGGTTTCGGTCAAGCTTCAGATATGAAGAAATTTGCACCTAAGGCACAACTGACAGCAATCATTGATGATTGGGCTCCTTATTATATCGAACGCGTAAAAGCAGCCATGGACGGAAGCTGGGAATCAGATGATACCTGGGACGGTCTAAAAGCAGGGATGGTAGTCATGGCTCCTTACGGAGATGCAGTACCAGAGGATGTTCGCGAAATGGCTGATAAAGTAAAAGCCTCAATTATTGATGGTAGCTTCCACCCATTCCAGGGCCCAATCAAAAACCAGAAAGGCGAGATCGTTGTGAAAGAAGGCGAAACTATTTCTGATGGTGATTTGTCTAAGCTGGATTGGTATGTTGAAGGGGTAGATGGAACCATCCCAAAATAAAAATTTAGGCACAGAGCACTTATCTTTTATCCCAACTCTTCGTTGTTCCCGTACTCGAATGGTCACGTATAAGTATACGCTCACATTCTGCGTGCGGGAGCGCCTTGATTTGAAATAAAATCTAAGCACTCTGAGTCAAAATTTATGTAGTATTCAATAGGAGCGGTTAATATTTTAGCCGCTCTTTTTTGTTAATAAATTTATAAAGCGAAACTCTATGAAATCATTTATTGCTGGCTTGCCTAAAGCCGAACTCCATTTACATATTGAAGGTACATTTGAGCCAGAGTTGATGTTTAAGCTTGCTGAGCGAAATGGTATTACATTGCCTTATGAGTCTGTTGAAGCTTTGCATAAAGCTTATGATTTTAATCAGTTACAGGACTTTCTGGATATTTATTATCAGGGGATGAACGTGCTTCAGACCGAGCAGGATTTCTATGATTTAACCTGGGCATACCTTGAAAAGGTGAATGCAGAAAATGTACGCCATGTAGAAATTTTCTTTGATCCACAAGGGCATGTTGATCGCGGTGTGGCGTTCGAAACGGCTTTGAATGGTATCCACTCGGCATTGCAAACGGGTCAAGATAAGTTTGGTATTACATTTGGCATTATTATGTGCTTTCTACGTCATCTGGATGAAGATGATGCGTTTAAAACCTTGGAATCTGCATTAGCGCATAATGATAAAATTATCGGAGTCGGTCTGGATTCATCAGAAATGGGTCATCCGCCTTCTAAGTTCCAAGGTGTGTTTGCCAAGGCTAGAGAAGAAGGTTTTCATATCGTGGCACACGCAGGCGAAGAGGGGCCACCTGAGTATATTTACGAAGCGTTAGATCTATTGAAAGTTGAGCGTATCGATCACGGAAATACCTCAATGAGAGACCCTGCATTACTCAAACGTTTATCTGATGAGCAAATGCCATTAACGGTTTGCCCATTATCAAACACAAAACTATGTGTAGTGGATGATATGAAAAATCACCCGTTACCGAATATGTTAGCGGCTGGCTTAAAAGTTACGATTAACTCTGACGACCCTGCTTATTTTGGTGGCTATTTAAATGCGAATTACGAAGCGATTAGCGATTTGATCAATAACGATAAAGAAAATCTCGCACAACTCGCCAAGAATAGTTTTGATGCAGCATTTATTTCTGATGCAGAGAAACAGCGTTTGAATGCTGATGTTGATAGTTATTTAGAAAATAATAAGTAACAAAACTTTAGAGAGAAGAAAGAAATCGCAGAATAACTATTAAGTCACCCCCCTACTTATAAGTACATTTTTAAAAGATTACGCAAAGTATCTATAAAAAGAGCTGTAAGTAGGGGGGGGATTTAACTTAAATAGGCGTATATCAAATATCTGACTTTATTTTATATAAGGTGTTGGTTCGATATACGGATAACGTGCTTTGGCTTTGGTGCCTACGGCACTGTCGTTACGTATAAATCTATTCGAATCATCAGAGTCATAGCAGAACGCCCAGTTTGGGTTTCCATCTGTCGCACTTTGAATAAACAGACGCTCTTTCTGGCTTTGAATGCATTTATCATTTACCTCATCAGGATTCCAGTCTGATAGCAGTTCAGCTTTAAGTTGAACTGCAGTCTCTGAGTAATCTGGGTTACCAATAAGATTATTTAATTCGTTCGGGTCGTTATCTAAATCGTACATTAAATCAGGATGTTCGTGTGTGTAGATAAACTTGATATTGTCACGACGTAACATGCGGCACGGGGCAATCACTCCTTCACCTGTATATTCTGAAATAACTCGGTTATTCCAGTTCTCCGTATCTCCTTTCATCAATGGTAATAATGAGTTGCCATCCTGAATAGTCACAGGTTCTGGGACTTTTCCGTTGGTGGCAATGTCCATAAAAGTTGGAAGTAAATCAACAAGTGATACTAGCTCTTTAACACGTTTTTGCGGTTTCATACCAGGTACTTTAATAATCATCGGTACAGTCACCGACCATTCATAGAAGCTCTGCTTAAACCACATACCACGTTCACCAAGCATTTCACCATGGTCAGAAGTAAATACGATAACTGTGTCATCTTCTAATCCCAGATCTTCGATAGTATCAAGAAGGTGGCCTACTTTGTCATCGATATAGGTACACATTCCATAGTAAGCGTGTCTAGCATCATGAATATTTTCATCGCTGACATTATGTAAGTCCCCGCCATGTGCATAGTGTAACCAGCGGCTCATAGGATCCATGTCGTCAGGTTCTATTTGTGGAACGGTTGGCATTTTTACATCATCGTGGTCATACATATCCCAATAATGCTGAGTGGTAATATAAGGTGAATGAGGATGGGTAAATGAAACCCATAAAAGCCATGGGTTATCAGCATTAAAACGGGCGAGGTTATAAAGTTTTTGCACGCCGGCGTGTTCGACTTCTTCGTCATAGTCCATTTGTAGACCACGGACACAAACACCTGAATCAACCACGGCACGCATGTTGATGCCGGTAGGACGATATCGTTCTCCGACTACCCAATCGGGAGTCCATGCGAAATTAGAAGGATAAATATCAGTGGTAATTCGCTCATTAAAACCATGAACCTGATCAGGGCCAATGAAATGCATTTTACCGCACAGCACCGTGTGATAATCCTCTTCACGTAGGTAATGAGCCAACGTCGGTATTGACGCTGGCATTTCAATGGCGTTATCCCACAGTTCCAGAGCATTGGCAAAACGTCCAGCCATCATTGATGTTCGAGATGGAACACATAGTGGGAAATTGCTATAACTGTTTTCAAAAACAGCCCCTTCTTTAGCGAGACGGTCAATGTTAGGTGTCTTGACTAAGGGGTGGCCGTATAGTGATAAAGCTTTAGCTGTCATTTGATCAGCTTGAATGACCAATATGTTAGGTGCTTTTTTTGTTGCTTCAGAGGACATATTATTTACCTTTATTAAACTACTTACTGTTATTGATTCTAGATTATTCGATTGTCATACCGAGCTTTTCAGTCAGCGCTTTGAATGCTGAATACTGCTTTTCAACAAAAGCTTTGGTATCGGTAGGGTTCTGTATATACGGTGTTGAGCCAAGACCTTTTGTCATATTATTCCAAGCCTTATCATTCTTGAGGCTTTCAAGTACACCTAGCCACTTTGTCACGACTTCTTCCGGTAATTTTGGTGGACCCCAGACGCCACTCCATCCAACAATAGTTTCAAGACCAGGATAACCAGATTCCGCAACAGTTGGTACATCACTAATACTAGGTACACGTTCTGGAGTTGTTACTGCAATGGCGCGCATTTTACCCGCTTGTATATTGCCAATAACGCCTGATAAGTTTTGGAACATCATGTCCACATGACCACCAGCTACAGCTGCAGCCGCTTTCCCTCCACCTTTGTAAGGAACGTGTTTCATGGCATTTGCATCCATACCGAATTGATCCATTACCATCGTCATGGCTACGTGCAAAAGAGTGCCAACCCCTGCTGATGAGTAGCTTGGTTTCTTTCCAGATTCGATTGCTTTTTTTATGTCATCCAGTGTTTTGTATGGTGAGTCTGCATTTACAACGAGAACAAAAGGGTTTAATTCTAGTAAACCAAGAAATGTGTATTCATCCCATTTGTATGGAATAGTTCTGTTCATTGCAGGTACAACCGCTTGGGAGCCAACACGAGCTAAGAGTAAGGTGTAACCATCAGCTTTCCCCTTTGCTACCGATATTGAACCTGTTACTCCACCAGCTCCAGTACGATTAACAACCAGTATTCCTTGTCCTAAATAACTTGTTGCATTAGCAGAAAGTGTT
Source organism: Cocleimonas sp. KMM 6892 (assembly GCF_035798195.1). Classification (NCBI taxonomy): domain Bacteria; kingdom Pseudomonadati; phylum Pseudomonadota; class Gammaproteobacteria; order Thiotrichales; family Thiotrichaceae; genus Cocleimonas; species Cocleimonas sp. KMM 6892. The sequence continues at coordinate 55,573 of NZ_JAPFBV010000002.1, forward strand.
CTCGCAGCTAAGTCTGCAGCGCCACCTGGGCCATAGGGTGATACGAGTGTAACGGGTTTGGTTGGATATTCAGCAGATGCTGATTGCATAATCAATAGCGGTATGAAGGCTAATGTAACCATAAGCCCAACAATCCTTTTAGTGTATTTCATTGGTTTCTCCTTTGGGGTTTATTGATGTCATTTTTTAAGTCTGTGTTTGACATCTGGTAAAAACAATATATTATTTACTTACTGCAAGCAACTAAATAATTAAATTATGATACTTAACCTTGTGCAAACTGATGAAGATTTAAGTGAACGTGATCGTAATCGCCGAGCAATCTTGGCCGAGATTATGTTTAGAGGGCCAATTGCAAGAGCGAAAATAGCCGATCGCATTGGATTAACAGCAGCAACAGTGTCGAGAATCAGTCGTGAACTGATAGATGGAGGAATAGTAGAAGAGGATCAAGCATCGGAAGACCCAAATAGACGCGGCAGGCGTTTTATAGGTTTGAAAGTAAGGCCTAAAGGATGTTTCGTGGCTGGTATTTCAATCAATGCATTTCGTCAGGATATCGTTTTGGCAGATATGTCCAATGCTGTGTTAGCGAGTCAAAGAATTCATATTGGTGACCTTAGTAACCCAGAAGAAGTATTAACAAAAAGTGTTAACGAACTTAATAAACTCATTGATAAAGCTGATGTTAATAGAGAGCGTTTGATAAGTTGTGGGGTAGCAATTACTGGAGCGATAGATCCCGAAAAAGGAATTTTAAGATCATCGCCAGCATTAGGTTGGAGCACCGTAAACGTTTCTGAAATTATTGGTCAAAATCTTGATATACCTATCTTTCTCGAAAGTATTCCCAATGCTAAGAACTTAACTGCACATAGTTTTGGATCCACTCAAGATGTAAATAATGTTTTGCTTTTTAATGCGTCATTGGCAATAGGGTGCAGCATATTGCTTGATGGTCGTTTAATTCGAGGTTCCAAAGGTAATGCCGGTTTAATCGAAAATATGAATATATGGGATCATGATTCTCATAAATATAAATCAATAGATCAAATCGCAGGTGGTATTTCTGTTCTGCAAAAAGGAGAAACTTCGATTAGCAATAATCCGGGCAAATTAGCAGAGAAATTAATCAATATTATAAATGCCGGTGACACTGTTGATAAGGATACAGCCAAGCGGCTTGAACGAGCTGGAAGTGCTTTAGGCTATGTAATTAGTATGTCGCACGCGTTATTACATCCAGATGTGATTCTAGTTTCAGGGCCTCTAGTTGAGAGTAATATTTATTGTGATGCAGTAAGGCAACGTCTTAAAAGTCTAAATAGCGCTGATTTTATTCATGACCGTTTACGGTTTCATCCAATGTCTAGTTATGAATCGGCACAATCCCTCGCAATTTACCAGTCACTGGTTCAATGTAAAATTTCTCAGAAGCTAAACAAATGAAAACTAATCAATTTACAGGCCTATTTATTATTATTTTTGGTGTTTTTACTTACTTTGTATTGATTCCGCATGGAATAAAAGTACCAAAAAATCTCGATAACATAATGTTATCTCCCGCCTTTTGGCCAACAATAATTACCGCGGTCATATCACTTATGGGTGTGTTGTTAATGATTCCAGAAAGAATAAAACCTGAAACGGATGGCAAAGGTGATCATGAGGACGATGAAAACCGCACTCCTTGGAAAACAAGAATTCCAAGATTAATGGTTATTACGGTGGTGCTTTTTGGATTTTACTTTTTCATAGAACAGCTTGGCATGGTAGTGCCAGGTATTATCATAATTTTCTTTTTAATGGTGTTTGCAGGGTATCGGCGCTGGTGGTTGATGGTAATGCTGTCAATTTTAGTACCTGTTATTTTGTATCTTTTTTTCGTGAATGTCGCGAATATTCCGATCCCGTTAGGTGTCTTTGAGTCCTGGAGGGGATAATCATGATTGATAATTTACTACAAGCGTTTTCTATTTTTCTGACCTTTGAAAACGTTGCAATCGTTTTTATAGGTGTATTAGTGGGTACTATTATAGGTGCAATCCCTGGCATGACGACCCCAATGGGTGTTGCACTTGCTTTACCCTTTACTTTCACTATGCAACCAGTAACAGGAATTCTGTTACTGGTAGGTATTTATAAAGGGGGGCTTTATGGAGGTTCGATAACGGCGATTTTAATAAAAGCCCCTGGTACTCCTGCGGCATCTTGCACGGTTCTGGATGGTTACCCTTTGACGCAAAAAGGTGAGGCCAGGAAAGCATTAGATATAGCTCTTTATGCTTCTGTTTTTGCGGACTTTTTATCAAATTTGGCATTGATTTTATTTGCCGGATTGCTGGCAACGTTTGCTCTGAAATTCGGGCCACCAGAGTTTTTTACACTCATTGTATTTTCTTTAACCATTATTGCAGGTGTTTCTGGTGATAATTTAGTAAAAGGAATTATTTCAGCCTCTTTAGGGTTGATGTTGGCAACCATTGGTTTAGATTCGATTTATGGCACTAATCGTTTTATTTTTGATAATTGGAATCTGATGAGTGGTTTAAATTTCATCCCAGTATTAATTGGCTTATTCGCTTTACCTGAAATTATTCATTATTTTAGTAAAAATGCATCAAGACGTGTCCATACGGTCGTTATGTCAGGTGTGGGTGCGGGTATGAAAGAATTTAAGAGGTGCTTTAAATCAATTTTTCGGGGAAGTTTGATCGGCGTGGTATTAGGTGCAATTCCAGGCATAGGGGGCGCTCCAGCGGCTTTTTTGTCATACAGCGAAGCACGTAGAACATCAAAAAATCCTGAAAACTTTGGTAAAGGTGAAATAGAAGGAGTTGCTGCAGCTGAAGCCGGAAACAACGGTGTTGCAGGTGCAACCTTAATTCCATTACTAGCACTGGGAGTGCCGGGAGATGTAATTACGGCGGTTATTCTTGGTGCCTTCATGATTCATGGCTTAAGACCTGGACCTTTGATGTTTGTAGAAAACTTACCCATGATTTATGCCTTATTCATTGGGATTATGTTGAGTAGTGCCTATCTGTTTATTATTGGTAAATTCTCAATCAAAGCTATTAGTCGTATTTCAGAAGTTCCAAATAGCGTGTTATATCCGATCGTTGTGGTGTTATGTATGTATGGTACTTTCGCTATTAATAATAGTACTTTTGACGTTTTGGTAATGCTTGTTATGGGAATTCTAGGCTATCTGATGATGGTGTTTAAATTCCCTGCGGCACCATTTTTAATTGCTTTTATTTTAGGTCCATTACTTGAAGATAACTTCAGGCAATCCATGGTGCTTTCTGAAGGTGGTCTGGGGATATTAATACGAAGTCCTATCTGTTGGTTCTTCTGGGTGTTAACTGCAATCTCAATATTTCTTTTAATTAAGAGTAAACAAAAGAATATTCCGCTTGCTGGCTGATTCTTAATGAGAATAAAGCTAATAAAAAGTCAACCCCTAATTATAGAGTTTTTCTGAAAACGAATGATAAATAACTCAACTAGATCTCGAAAGAGAAATGATGCAGGTAAGCGTTTATTTACCTATGCAGTGATCGCGGATACTCACTTAAATGAAGATGAGGATAATTGTAATTCTCCATTTGATGTGAATCGTCTTGCCAATCGTCGTTTACGTTATGTGGTGAACGATCTCAATACAAGAGATTTGGCACTGGTTTTTCATCTGGGAGATGTTGTACATCCAGTCCCATCAATGGACCCACTCTATGCCGAGTCAGCAGCACGTTTTCATGAACAGATGTCGGCACTTAGGCATCCTTTGCATGTAATACCTGGTAATCATGATGTAGGAGACAAATTTATTGCCTGGGGGCCTGCTGGGACTGTTAATGACTTATTTTTACAAGCTTGGACCGAGTATTTTGGTGATCATTATTTTTATGTGTCTCACGATGGTATTGCTTTTATAGGGATAAATGCTCAATTAATAGGTTCCGGTTTGAGTATGGAGCAGGAGCAAAAAGCGTGGCTAGAATATACTTTGCAAGAATTAAATGGGGAACGTATTTATTTGTTTACCCATTATCCGCCATTTTTGGCTGATGCAGATGAACCAGAGCACTATGATAATATTTCTGAAGCCGGAAGAGGGTGGTTATTGGCCCTACTTAAAAAACACAATGTAGAAGCCTTATTTGCAGGGCATGTACACCATTTCTGGTACAACCAAGTGGATAATTGCCAATGTTACCTACTTCCCTCAACTGCATTTACAAGACAAGATTATGCTGAAATGTTCCATGTGGGATCCGCAGCCGAGTTTGGACGAAACGATGAAGCAAAACTTGGGTATTTATTAGTTCATGTTCATGAACAAGGCCATTATGTTGAAATGGTTCGTTGTTATGGAAATGAAACAGCAGATAACGAATCAACACTTCTGATTGCTAACAAGTTGTTACGCTACGTAAACCCAGAGACTAATAAGGTCCCAGTACTGGGTTTTGATCTTCGGCAGGATTGGGCAGAGATGGTGCAAATTCCACCTTCGGGTGGACTGGATGAATTTGATCGAAAGTGGGTACGCAATGATTATGCTCTTTTAGCATTATTGGAAATGGGCGTTAAGTCCCTGCGCATTCCATTTGCCGACATCATGAATCTAAACCGTCGAAAGCGTTTACATGAAATGCAAAAGCTGGGTTTTGAATTCACCTTGTTCTCGTTTGGAATTCCTGAAGATGCTTTTGAATTAGAGGTGGCTAAAGCACTATCGACATTAATTTCGGCTTGGGAAATATCTTGGCCAGTGGAAAGATTGGATGAGTTATATGCATCAATCGCCAAATTGCCTTCTGATATTGATTGCCTCATGACGTTCTCAGCACTGCGCTCCAAAGCTGATATTATGGAATCGGGTCGAACTTATTACCATGTGATAAATCATGGTTATACACCTTCCGATAAACATTTATCTGACCAACTGACACAGTCAATAAATAATCATTTTTCAGCTTATGTTTTGAGATGTGGCTTTTTAGATTCAGTTTGGAATACAGTCAATCTAGCCGCTGAAACTAATAAAAAAACAGGCTTACAAAGCTCAATACATCTGCGTTTATCCGCAGATAACCCCGCTGAAAACATGACGAGCGAATCATTTATTTGTAAACGTCTTGCAGAGGCGATGATATATGGATGGTTGTTCAAAATAGATACAATTTATTGCGACACTTTAGCGACCAATGATAGAGGGTACTTCCCTCGCGAGGGTGTTATTGATCGATTATATAACCCAAAACCAGGTTACTATCTTGTAAAACATATACACGCTTTTTTAACCAGTATTCACAATAAATCAGTTACATCAATAGACTCTAAAATTATTGAGTTTGACCAGAAGAATGAAAATACTCTATTACGAGTTAAGCTTGAAGATAGTCAATTAATATTGGCAATTTCTACAAATGAAGTTTGTTTAAAAGATGTTGTATCAAATGTAATTGAAGATAAAAGTGGAGAAATTCACCGATTAAACTGGTTAGATGGAACGTTACAAGAGCTAACTACGGATAGTGATTACTCATCAAGAGTGGCAATAAACAGAGTAGAGGATTTGGGGATAGAAATATTGATTGCTTAAATATATATAGAGAGAGAAATACCGCTTCCGGTTTTATACGCTATGCTTTTTTTTAAAAAGGTATAGCGTATCTTTTTAAGTTGCCATTCTTTTCTGTAACATCCTGTGTTATTTGATATAAAAAATATTTTATAATTATTGTAAAAAAAAGCCATAAAAATTCCATTTCAAGTCGATGACTTAGAATTTAAAGATAGACTAATACAAAGTCTTAAATACGAATAAATAATTACAAAAAATAAGTACAAATTTCCAATTCTGTTGAAAACATATAATCTAAAAAAGTCCCTATAAGTAGGGGGGTGTATAAATATTTATATACAGTAAGCTATAGTCAAGAATCTAATTGACAGGTAATCAATATGAATAGCCATTTTCCAGAAAGCAATAATCCCATTAAATTCTATCGTTTTGAGGCATCAGGGCATTGTCATAGAGTGCAGTTAATGTTGTCTCTGCTGGATTTACCTTATGAGATTATCGAATTAAATCGCGATGGTAGTAATCGCCCAGATGATTATTTAGAAACAAGTCCATTTGGTCAGGTTCCAGTCATTGATGATAATGGTGTTAAGTTAGCTGATTCGAACGCGATACTGGTCTATCTGGTTAAAAAATACAACGATGGTCATGCATGGTTGCCCGAGTCCGCAGAGCAAGCTGCAAGAACACAACGCTGGTTATCTATCGCCGCAGGCGAGTTAGCTTCTGGCCCGGCTGCCGCAAGATTTAGTAATTTGTATAAGGTTGAAATTGATTTTGAGGCTGTAGAGAAAAAGACCCATGCGTTGTTGGGAATGATCAACAACACCCTAAGCCAACAAGATTTTTTAATCGGAGATGAAATCACAATTGCGGATATCGCTTGCTATACCTATGTCGCTCATGCGCCTGAAGGGGATATCAGTTTAGAGTCTTATCCAAATATTAAAGCATGGCTTGCTAAGATTGAAGCAATGCCCAGATTTGTCGCGATGAAAAAATCCTAAATTACTCGGTTCTTTTTAAATTAGAGTTAATAGACGTTTATAAAGGCACCCCCCTACTTATGAGGGGTTTTTTAAACTATTACTCACTGCGTAAGGCGTCAACGGGTTCCATTTTTGCAGCTCGTGTCGCCGGAACCAGACCAGCGATCATTCCCGTTACTATCGCAATAATTTCTGCCATGATGACATAATCCCATTGAATATTAATGGGTAGGGCGGGAATCACATAGTGCAGTAACCACGCAATGCCAAAACCCGACAGCATACCGAAAATTCCACCTAAACCGGATAGGACTGCAGCTTCAAACAGAAACAGTAAAGTCACCTGTCTGCGGGAAGCGCCAAGCGCGCGGAGTAAACCAATCTCTTTTATTCGTTCATTTACTGCAATACTCATGATGGTGAAAATGCCGACACCACCGACAAACAGAGAAATGCTGCCAAGCCCTGCGACTACCGCGGTCAAAATCCCTAATATGGAGCCGAGTGTGCCGATAATGTCGTCTTGCGAAGTGATGGTGAAATCTTCACTACCGTGTCTTTCAATTAGCCGTTGTTTGATATTATTGATGATTTGCGCTTCATCGTATCCTTCGGTATAGCGCAGGTCGATCTCCATCAGGCTATCGCGGTTATACAATGAAAGCGCTCTGTATACGGGTATGTAGACAATATCGTCCATATCCAAACCTAGCACCTGACCTTTCTTTTTCATCACGCCGATAACTCTGTAGCGTTCACCTCCTATGCGGAGAAATTCACCCAGTGGTTTGGTGTAAGGAAACAGTTCTCTTCTTATGGTGTCGCCAATCACCACAAAATTACGCGCTTGTTCGGCAGGTTCATTGGGTAAAAAGCGTCCTTGCCCGACTTCCATAGCCCATGTGTCAGGTACTTCGTGATTAATACCTAAGACGCTCGTCCAGCGTGTTCGATTGCCGCGTTCTATTGGCAGGTTTCCCTGTATTGCTGGAACTGAAGTAATGATATTTGGGAGTCTATGCAAGCTTTCTGCATCTTCAATGGTTAATGGGCGAACATTGCTTAGAATGGCTCCGGAAATACCTGCTGTCGTGGTTTTACCGGGTGCAACCGATATTATATTTGCCCCAAACTGACTGAATTGACCCATCATATAATGTTGTGCGCCACCGCCTAATGCTGTTAACAGGACAACAGCAGCAATACCAACGGCAATACCAAGAGCCGTCAAATAGGTACGCAAACGGCTGTATTTGAGGCTAGATAATGCGAGTAGTGAGTAGTCTGTGATACGCATTCTAATAACTATTTATCCGACAGGGCTAACACGGGATTCAGTTTTGCCGCTTTGCTGGCGGGTATGCTGCCAAATATCAGTCCCGTAATAATGGTAACGATGAGTGAAGCTGCAATTGCCCACAGTGGCGTTTGCACGGGGAAATTTGGGATAAAGTAGGCAATCATTTTTGCGCCGGCAAGGCCAATAAATACGCCAATAATTCCTCCGGCTATGGATAGCATCAAAGCCTCACTCAGAAATAGGGTGAGCACTTGACGCGTAGGGGCTCCCAGCGCTTTCAGTAAGCCAATCTCGGATTTTCTCTGGCTCACTGAAACCAGCATGACATTCATGATCAGGATTCCGGCAACAATAAGGCTGATAGCTGCAATACCTGCCAGCGCCCAGGTCAGTGTTTGCAAAACCCCATCAAACGTTTGTAATAAGGAATCCTGTCGTAGAATGGTGATGTCCTCATCACCATCGTGGCGTTGTTTGATCGTTCTTAAAATATCTGCTTCGGCTTTATCCAGTGATTCTTTGCCTCGTGCTTTAACAATCATGCGACTGAGTGAGGCTTTATTAAAAAGAATTTCAGCACTTGCTACAGGGATGATGGCAGTATCACTTAAATCCATACCAACAGATTGGCCTTTCGCACTGAGTTCGCCAATCACCCGAAAACGACGTTCTCCGATTCTTAACCATTCACCTATGGCTTTTTTATTATCAAAAAGCTCCTTTTTGAGTTTGTTTCCGATAATACAAATTGATGCCGCATTTCTTGGATCATCGTCGGGTAAGAAATGACCTGCTGCCAAAGGTAAATCAAGCGCGGCTTTAAGATCGCTACTGCTGCCAAAAATAACGACTTCTCGTTCTCTGGATGCAAAGGACACCGGCGCAGCGCCTAAAATTACTGGTGCGACATAGGCGATAGCACGGCTGCGCTTTAGTGATAACGCATCTTCAATAGTTAAATCTTTGGGAGACGTTCCTAATAGGGGAGGTAGACCGCCGGTTGTTTCTCTTTTACCCGGAAGTATGAAAAGTAACTCTGAACCTAGGGTTTCAAATTGGGCAGAGACATATTTACGTGCACCTTCACCTAAGGAGGTTAAAATGATAACTGACGCTACGCCAATAGACATTGCGAGTAATATCAGCAGTGTACGCGTTGGGTTCGCTGTTAATGCGATTTTACCAAAGCCTAATGTATCCAGAATTCTCATATTGGTTTTTCAGATGTCACATCTTCTATGATCTTTCCATCCAGCATTTTGATTTTGCGGGTAGCACGTTCCCCCAATTCCAAGTCATGCGTGACTACGATTAAGGTAATGCCAGAGGCGTTTAATTCTTCCAGTATTTTGACAACATCATTGCCGGAGTGGGTATCAAGATTGCCAGTTGGTTCATCGGCTAATAATAAAGGGGGTTTGAGTATCATGGCACGTGCAATTGCCACGCGTTGTTGTTGCCCGCCAGATAACTGTTTAGGTAAATGATTGGCACGATCAGCTAGTCCAATATTTGCTAATGCATCTTTTACTTTGGTGTGGCGTTCTTTCGGAGCCATACCCATCAGCATTAGAGGGAGTTCGAGGTTACCTGCTGCAGTCAGGCGAGGAATCAGATGAAAAGATTGAAAGATAAAACCAACGTTTTCGCGTCTAAAAGTCGCTCTTTTTTCTTCGGTTAAGGTCGTGAGTTCCTTACCTTCAAATTGGTAACTGCCAGAGTTTGGCATGTCTAACAGGCCTAGCATATTAAGTAGGGTTGATTTGCCCGATCCGGATGCGCCCATAATGCTTATATAATCACCACGCGAGATATCCAGCGTGACTTTATCTAGCGCATGTACCGTTTCATCTCCGACCTTAAAAAAACGGCAGATATCCTGGAGTTTAATCATTCTTGTTATCTGTCTTATTGCTATTTTTCTCTGACTTTTCGTTTACAACTTTGACCAGGACACCTTCTTTAACGCCAGTTGTGCCGACAGATGTGACTAATTGATCTCCCGTTTTTAAGCCTTCTCTTATTTCTGTAAAGCTCCAGTTACTGAGACCTTTTTTTACGGTAATTTTTTCTAGAAGCTTGCTCTCTGGGTTAAACAGTAATACGTGGGAATCATCAACTAATGTCTCACTAGGGATGCGCAACACGTTTTTGTTGGTTTGTAGAATGATGTCTGCGTCAGCGCTATAACCGACTAATAAATCATCAAGCTGGGTTTTATCTTGAAAGCTTAATTCGATTTCAACCGTGCGTGCCTGTTTCTCGGTATCGGTCACATAAGAGCCAATGCGAGAAACATTTGCCTTAAATATTTGGCCGCGCCATGCATCTAATGTAATTCGGGCTGGCATGCCAATTTTGATTTTGGGTGCATCTACCTCATCGACGGGAACACTGACTAGAAAACAACCAGGTTCTATGAGATCAATCACCGGCGGTGTCTGAATACCAATCGGGGAGGGTGTTACATACTCATTTAGCTCACCGTTAATTTTTGCAATAACACCGTCAAAGGGCGCATATAAAACAGTGCGTTTTAATTGTTCCTGAGCGACAAGCAGGCTGGCTTTAACAGAATCGATATTGGCTTTTGCCGCCTTACAAGAGGCTTTATTGACTAAGTATTCGGTGTATTTTAGGTCGTATTCTTCCTGCGAGATTGATCTGGAGCGCAATAAGCGTAACTCACGATCTGCCGTGCGTTGTGCCATGTTTGCCTGTAAACAGGTGGCTTCAGCAGTATCTTCACTGGCGATGATATTCTTTTTAATGTGTTCAACTTCAGCTTGTAAATCCAGACTCCAGATTTTTAAAAGCATTGTGTCTTTTTTAACAAAATCACCTTCGGCGTAAGGTAATTCGCTAATCTGGCCGCCAGTTGAAGGGGATAGTTTGGCTCTGCGGCATGCTTTTATAGTACCTGCACGAGTATTGGCCACGGTTGCTTCAACGTTTCCTTTTTCAACAGCAATCACTGAAACGGGAATAATATCAGGGTGGGTTTGCTTCCAGTACCAGCCGTAAAAGCCTGCGCCGATCAATAAGGGAATAACAATGTAAGAAACTCGCATTAGAAATCCTTCCATTAGTTTGTGTCATTCATTGTTACATGACTCGTTACTATGGGTATTGATCTATAACGTGTTTTTTAAAGGTAGGGTGAGAATATAAGGAATATTATGGGATATAACTAAATATAAAGATAACATAGACAGCATGAAGAAATAGATAAGCCACCTCCCCACTTACGGGCACTTTTTTGTTGATGTGTTCTCTATGGTGCTGCGGTGCTACTTTGGCTCTACTCAGGCGGAATTAGAATAAATCCCTGAGTTTGACCATTATACGATTGTGCAATTCGTTATCTGTGGTGTGATAATTCATCAGGAGTGATAACAGAATAGGGTCTTCTATATCCAGTAGTTCTTTGAATCCCCGTTGGGTTTCTTCGTCCGCGGTTGGATAGTGGTTTTCGAGAAATTCACAGAAAACCACATCGAGTTCTTTAACGCCACGCCGGCAATGCCAGCGTAGCTTTGAATACTCGGGTGTATCTTTCATCAGTCGACTTTAGACTTAATAAGTCTAAGACTTACGTTTAACCATTAGGCGTTTGATTTCTGCAATTGATTTAGCAGGATTCAAGCCTTTCGGGCAAGAGTCAGTACAACTCATGATTGTGTGACAACGGTATAGTTTGAATGTGTCTTCTAACTCATCCAGACGCTCACCGGTGTTCTCATCACGTGAATCAGCAATCCAGCGATATGAGTTCAGTAGTGCAGCAGGACCTAGGTAACGGTCACTATTCCACCAGTAACTTGGGCAACTGGTTGAACAACAGGCACATAGAATACATTCGTAGAGACCATCTAGCTTTTCACGGTCTTCTTTAGATTGTAATCTTTCTCTATCAGGTGGAACCGCTGCGTCAGTACTCATCCAAGGTTTAACCGATGCGTATTGGGCGTAGAAGTTAGTCAAGTCAGAAACAAGATCTTTGATCACAGGTTGATGTGGAAGAGGGTAGATCTTCACGTCACCTTCAATATCGTCGATAGCTTTTGTACACGCTAAGGTGTTTCTGCCATCGATATTCATTGAACAAGAACCACAGATACCTTCACGACAAGAGCGACGTAGTGCAACGGTTGAGTCCATTTCGTCTTTGATTTTTAATAAACCATCAAGAACCATTGGGCCACAGTTGTCCATATCGACCTCATAAGTGTCTGTATGTGGATTTTCGCCTGTATCTGGATCGTATCTATAAACAATAAATTTCTTTATGTTAGTTGCACCTGCAGGCGCTTTAACTGTTTTACCAGTCATAACAATAGAATTAGCAGGTAATTTAAATTCAGCCATGGGTAAGTATCCTAGTAAACGCGTTTCTTTGGTGGAATAACATCGATGTCATCGCTAAGTGTGTACATATGCACAGGTCTGTAATCGAACTTGACTTTGCCAGCCTCATCTACCCAGGCCAATGTATGCTTCATCCACTCGTCGTCATTACGATCAGGGAAGTCTTCACGTGCATGACCGCCACGACTTTCTTTACGATTTAATGCACCTTCGATAGTGACCATCGCTTGTGTTAAGAGGTTTTCTAATTCGAGTGTTTCGAGTAAATCAGTATTCCACTTTAAGCCACGGTCGTTGATGCCAACATCAGCGAAAGAATCGAAGATTTGCTTCATCTTCTTGGTTCCTTCTTCCATCGTCTCGCCAGTACGGAAAACAGCTGCATACTGCTGCATAGTGCGCTGCATTTCGCCACGGATGCTTGCTGTTGAAGTTGAACCTGAAGCATTACGCGTTTTATCGAAACGAGCCAGAATGTTTTCGAGAACACCTTCAGCTAATGGCTGATGAGGCTTATCTTTTTCAACAAGTTCTTTAGCGCGTAAAGCTGCTGCACGACCAAATACGATAATATCTAACAGTGAGTTAGAGCCCAAACGATTTGCACCGTGAACAGATACACAAGCAGCTTCACCGATAGCCATTAGACCAGGAACAACCTTATCTGGATCATCGCCTTCTAAGGTAACTACTTCACCGTGATAATTCGTTGGAATTCCGCCCATGTTGTAGTGAACAGTTGGAAGTACTGGAATAGGGTCTTTAGTCACATCAACGCCTGCAAAAATACGCGCACTTTCTGCAATACCTGGAAGACGCTCATCAATTACTTCAGGACCTAAATGTTGAAGGTTAAGGAAGATATGATCTTTATTAGGGCCTACGCCTCGTCCTGCATTGATTTCCATCGTCATTGAACGTGATACCACGTCACGAGATGCTAAATCTTTTGCATTTGGCGCGTAGCGCTCCATGAAACGTTCATCTTCAGAGTTGGTTAGGTATCCACCTTCACCACGAACACCTTCAGTAATTAATACACCAGCGCCATAAACGCCTGTTGGGTGGAACTGAACGAATTCCATATCCTGAAGTGGTAAGCCAGCACGTAATACCATGCCGCCGCCATCTCCTGTACAAGTATGCGCAGATGTTGCAGAAAAGAATGCACGACCATAGCCACCGGTTGCTAAAACAACCTGATGACCACGGAAACAATGTAATTCACCGGTAGTTAAATCCCATGCCATTACACCTTTACAAACACCATCTTCCATAATCAAGTCAGTTGCAAAGTACTCGATAAAGAATTCAGCTTTGTGCTTCAAAGACTGTTGGTAAAGGGTGTGAAGAATAGCGTGACCTGTACGGTCAGCTGCAGCACAAGTACGTTCTGCAACGCCTTCGCCGAAGTGAGTTGTCATACCACCGAATGGACGTTGGTAGATTTTACCTTCTGCAGTACGTGAGAATGGAACGCCGTAGTGCTCAAGCTCAATAACTGCTGGGACCGCTTCGCGACACATATATTCGATTGCGTCCTGGTCACCTAACCAGTCAGAACCTTTAACTGTGTCATACATATGCCATTGCCAGCTATCTTCGCCCATATTGGCTAGTGCCGCTGACATACCACCCTGAGCAGCAGTTGTGTGACTTCTAGTAGGGAATACCTTTGTGATACATGCGGTGCTTAAACCTGCTGCTGCCATACCTAAAGTTGCACGCAAACCTGCACCACCAGCGCCTACGATAACAACATCGTATTCGTGGTTAATTACTTTATAATTTGAGATATCTTTGTTATCTGGAGTTGACACTTATACACCCCCCAAGGTGATTTTAATGATCGAGTAAACGCCGACGATCATTAAGAAATAGCTTAAAAATTTAACAACCAGGATGCCTGCAAGACGCTTAGCATGATCTGATACGTAATCTTCGATGATTACCTGTATACCAAGATGCGCATGTTGCAGTGAAACGATGACTAGAGTGATCATCATAATTGCATTAAATGGAGATCGTAACCATGCAATAACCGTTTCATAGGTTGCTTCTGGTAGAAATGCCAGGCTAATGCAAAGCCAGATTACTAAAGGCACAAGTCCTAAAGCTGTTAGACGCTGTACCCAAAAGTGTTCTGTAGAACCATGTCCGTCAGCGCCAAGGCCTTTAACTTTTGCTAGAGGTGATCTTAAATCTTTCATTTATATATCCTCTATACTATTGCGGCTATAAGCCAAGTGAGAAGGGTTAGTACAACACTTGCAATAAGAACGGCAATACCTGATTTACGAGCATTTTCTAAATCAAGCCCTTTTCCGATATCCCAGAATAAATGACGAACACCGTTACAGGCGTGATAATAGAGGGCAAAGGTAAATCCAAAGATTATCAATTGACCAAAGAAGCCAGATAAAAAAGAATGCATGCTAGCCCAGCTTTCAGGTCCAGATGCAGCAGAGACTAGTACAGCAATCATTAGGATTAAGCCTAAAAATAGTGCTCCACCAGTGCCTCGATGTAAGATAGATAACTTAGCTGTAATAGGTAGTTTATATACCTGTAAGTGTGGCGACATTGGCCGCGGATCATCCCAAGACATTTTTTTTCCTTTGGTTTAAATAATCGGGTGTATCAAATAATCGACCTAGTATAGAACAAATGTTTAACTTTTATGAATTTAGCAATTGAATCCATATTATAGTTCTTTACTTATGGCTTTATATTTATAGCTTATTACTCATGGTTTTATATGAGTATTTTTTACTTATAGCTTCTTATCATCTGTAAGTTTGCTACTCGTAATATATTTGTCGGTTTGCATTTCGTTGATTCTGCTCACGGCTCTGACAAACTCAAATTTTAATTTATCAGCGGTATACAACGCTTCTGGTTCTTTCTCTGCTGAAACGACGATATTAATTCTCATATCGTAAAAAGTATCGATCATATTGATAAAGCGTCTTGCTGCATCATCTAGGTCATATCCCATTACGGGAATATTAGAGATCAGGATGCTTTTGAAGTACGAAGCAATCTCTGTGTAATCTTCTGTTGAGCGTGGCGCATTACATAAGTCGTTGAAGTCGAACCATACAACATCGGGACTGAATTTCTTCACAGGAATAAGTCGACCATTGATGATGATGTCTTTCTTGTCTTCGTATAATTCAATGCCAGAGAGTTGATGAAAATGCTTTTCAAGAATTTCTTCTGAGCCTTGATCATTAATAAAGTAGTAGATACCGATTTCTTTGAAGGCATTGGATCGGTAGTCATAGTCACCACCCATTTCTACCATTTTAGTGTTTTCTTTAAGTAGCTCGATAGCTGGCAAGAAACGATCTCTTTGTAATCCGTTTTTGTATAGATTATCAGGATGGAAATTAGAGGTAGTGATTAAAATTAAGCCTTCATCAAATAGATATTGAAAGAAGCGTCCTAGAATCATTGCATCAGTTATATCAATAACATGAAGTTCATCAAGGCAGAGGACTCTGGTTCTTCTGGCAAAGCTTTTTGCGACTTGCTCTAGTGGATCAGGAATACTGTCCAGGGTGCCCATTTCATCATGAACGATCTGCATAAAGCGATGAAAATGTAAGCGCATTTTATTTTCGATAGGAAGCTGGTCGTAGAAAAAATCCACTAAATGAGTTTTTCCTCTTCCTACACCACCCCAAAGGTATAAACCTTTGATTTTGTGGAGCACTGGATCATTTTTAGATTTTGAGAAAAATCTAGCCAGTGTTTTTTTTGGTTTTATCGGAGCGGGTGTTTTGATTAATTGATCATAGATATTTTGAAGTTCGTGGATAACTTCTTCTTGATCTGGGTCTACTCTGATTTGGCCATCTTTGATACTCTTCCGGTATCCATCCATCAGGATGTTATCTTTTTCTGTTAAAGAGTATTCTGAAGCACGTTGGCCTGATTGACTCATATTGGTTTCTCCAAGAGAGGCATGTTTCGAGTAGGGGCGGATGATATACTATCTAGCGAGAGTTTACTGGATTATAGATGAATGCTTAGTATTAATAAATTAGAATAATAATGGTATCTATGATTAATAAAACATCTAATGGGAATATCTCCTTGCCAGTACATGCTTCTTTGCAAAAATGGCTATTGATTATTCTTCCTCATTTAATCGCAATTGTTGTAGTAATAAGCATAGTAAAAGTGTCTTTATTGCTTTCGTTTTTTCTTTTCCTGGCAATAATATTTTCTTGTTTATACTTTTTACATCTTCATATATGGCTGAAGTCTAAATATTCAGTGTTGATGATGTATCAAGATTCAAGAAATAACTGGTTTATAAAAAATGCTTTAGAAGAAGAAAAGACAGTCGATTTACAGGCAGAGAGCTTTGTTTCTAATTATCTACTTATTTTGAATTTCGCTGATAACAAAAAGAAAAGTTACACAGTAATAGTGACCCCTGATAGTGTTTCTAAAGACCTGTTTAGGCAACTGAGAGTAGTTCTTAGAACGTAGTAAGTCATTAATTATTAAAATGAATAAATTTTAGTTATAGTGAAATAAGTAGACAAGAGATTTAGTGCGTATTAAAATATCACATTATACTAATATAGCGGACTTAGTATCA
This sequence comes from Cocleimonas sp. KMM 6892, assembly GCF_035798195.1. Classification (NCBI taxonomy): domain Bacteria; kingdom Pseudomonadati; phylum Pseudomonadota; class Gammaproteobacteria; order Thiotrichales; family Thiotrichaceae; genus Cocleimonas; species Cocleimonas sp. KMM 6892. The sequence goes on from NZ_JAPFBV010000002.1 coordinate 72,441, forward strand.
TGACAATATACAAAAATAGTGGGACTGGGCATAGTCCTGAAAATGAATCATGCAAGTTTCTACGTGGCATACTTGCTGGTAGTAATTTAGAAGATGCATCTCGTTCTTTAAAAGCCATATCTCATCCATTACGGCTTAATATCTTATGCGTTTTAGGTGCAGGGGAAGTGAGCGTTCAGGATATTTTAAAAACGGTAGGTACTACCCAAAGTAATGTATCACAACATTTATGCTTATTGAGAGATAAAGGTATTGTTTCATCCAGAAAGGATGCAAACCGAGTTTATTATTCGATAAAGGATGAAACGGTTATGAAGATCTTAGGCAATGATGTCGTAGATACTATTTAAGATTTTGGAAACTTAATCAGTTTAAGACAATAAAAAAAGGGAACGATATGTTCCCTTTTTTTATTTATTGCTTATGTAGATCTTGAGCAGATCAGTTGCTTAAGCTTCTTTTGCACCTGCTTTTGCTTCTTTGATCATGGTCTGTAATTCACCCTTTTCAAACATCTCAAGTGTGATGTCACAACCACCGATTAATTCACCTTTGATATAAACTTGTGGGAATGTTGGCCAATCAGCATAGCGTGGTAGATTTTGAAAAATTTCTGGATCAGTCAAAACATTTACATAAGCGAATTCTTCGCCGCAACCCATTAATGCCTGAGCAGTTCTGCTAGAGAACCCACATTGAGGTAGCTGAGGAGTGCCTTTCATGAAAACAATAACTTCGTTTCCTTCAACAGCCTCTTTGATTCGATCCATTACATCTATTTCTTCCATTGTGTTCTCTCTAATGATTGTGTGGTTAATGTCGTTATTATGGGGTACTTAATCGCTTTTTCAAATAACCATTTAAACTAGACTTAATTTTTAAGTACTTTTTTATAGAAAGTACTTAGTTTTGCTTGAAAACAAACAATGTATTTATCTGCCTTTAAATAACAGTTTTAGGCTGTAAATTAAGAATAAACCAAAAACGATTAAACTTAATTCGGGAATACTTAAGCCGAACATTGTCCATGAAACTTCGGCACATTCACCGGAGCCATGAAAGACCTTCTGGATTACGTCTGTAGCAGGCAAGTTATTCATCCAGAATTCTAAACCTGGCCCACACTCTGGTACTTTTTCGGGTGGTAGGTGTTGTAACCACGTATGTCTTGCTGATACACCAAGGCCAGCAAGGCTAACTAAAGTCAGTAATAGGCCATATATTCTTCGACCCCATGATGTTGGGCCTTGTAGCAATGCAAAAAAGAATACTGCAGCTAAAACGATAACGATAACTCGCGATACGATACATAAAGGGCAAGGTTCTAATTCCATGTAGTACTGGAAGAATAATGCTACAGCAAGCATGCCAAGGCTTATTATTAAGCCGAATAGCATTGGTGGTCGAATTGAATGGTTACTTGTGTTCATTTTTTATTATTAGCCTCTGAAATTTACTTTTAGATGTAAGATTTGTTTGATGGGTGATTTAAGATAAAGTTTCATTAGACAGCAAAATTGCTGAATTAATTGCAGCCACCATGCTCCCTGAGGATGCTTTTCCCGTGCCTGCAAGATCTAAAGCGGTACCGTGATCAACCGAAGTTCTTATTATCGGTAAACCCAGGGTGATATTGATGGCGTGGCCAAAACCGACATGTTTTAAAACCGGTAAACCCTGATCATGAAACATCGCTAACACCGCATCAGCTGTATCGAGATACTTTGGTGTAAATAACGTATCCGCTGGTAATGGACCTGATAGATTCATTCCCTGGTCTTTTAATGATTTGATGACCGGTTGAATCGTATCAATTTCTTCCATACCTAAATGACCGTCTTCACCTGCGTGTGGATTCAAGCCGCAGATTAAAATATGAGGGTTTTCAATGCCAAACTTATGGATAAGGTCATGGTTTAAGATGGAAATGACCTTTGTTAAAGACTCTTTACTGATCGCTGCACTAACATCTTTTAAAGGTAAATGCGTGGTGGCTAACGCAACTCGTAAATCATCTGCAGCTAGCATCATCACGGGAAGTTCTGCTTGTGTTAGTTCTGCCAAAAATTCCGTATGACCGGTAAATGCAACGCCAGACTCGTTGATGATACCTTTGTGTAAAGGGGGAGTGACCATCGCATCAAATTCGCCAGATAGGCATCCTTTCGTTGCGATTGTTAAGGTGTCTAGAACATACGAAGCATTTTCTTTGTTTAGAATACCCGCAGAAACGGGTACGGCACAGGGGGTGTCAATTATCTTGATAACCCCTTTGTTATTTTCTGCTCTTGACAAAGAAGCGTTATAGTCTGAAAAAGATACAGGTATACCTAGCTGGTCAGATCGTTGCTGCATCATTTTCTTATCTGCAATAACAATTAATTCTGCAGGAAATAAAGTATCAGCGAGCTGAATAATTAGATCTGGACCAATTCCACTGGGTTCTCCAGAGGTGATAGCTAAACGAGGTATATTCATGACATTAGTTTGCTGTGTTAATTTGTATTTATAAAGTTATGAATAAAAGCATAGTTGCGGCTGTAAATTATAACTTCGTAAAAGCTATAGGTTTAAACGATATTCGACAAATGCCTGGTCACGTAAGCTTTTCAACCAATTCTTAAAGCCTTCTTCCTGTTTTTTATCGCTAATAAGTGTTTGAGCTTGTTTTTTCAACGCATCTCTCGTCTGGTCACTGACTTTACGCTCTAATACTTCAATAATATGCCAGCCAAATTTAGTTTGAACGGGTTGGCTAAGTGTATTCAAAGGCAAAGAGTTGACGGCTTTGGCAAAAGGAGGAACAAATATAGCCGGATTTGACATTGGCATTTCACCGCCTTTTTCTGCGCTGCCTTTGTCAGCAGAGTTTTCTTTAGCGAGTTTGTTAAAATTCTCTCCAGCAAGAATACGATTACGTATTTGAATGGCTTTGATTCTTCCATTTGGAGTGTCAGCAGAAACTAATATATGACGCACTCTGGCTTGTTTGGTTTCTGTTCTCTTGCCACCGCGTTGTTCAATCAGTTTGAGAATATGAAATCCTCTTTCATCTCTAACCACTTGCGATAACTCTCCTTCACCAATAAGGCTTAAGCTACGCATATAAACAGGGCTCAAAGTACTCGATTCTTTCCAGCCAAGCTCCTGACTTGATGCACCCATTTTACTCAGAGTAGCTTTAGGAATAGTGGATTTTCCTAACAGCTGTTTTCTTAATTGCTGGGCGCGATTGTAATTAGCATTAAATTGCTGAACGCCCTGGCCATTTTTATTCGGGATGAAGATATCAATGAAGCGATACTGAACGCCTTTGTTTAAAGAAAAGCTTTCAGCCTGTATCAAGTCATCTACTTCAGATTCAGAAATACTTTTATTACTAACTTGTTGTCTTTTTCTTAAGGTATTCATATAAAGACGATCGCGAATATTTTCACGGAAATCTTTATAGTTATATCCTTCATTAATCAAAGCAATTCTAAACTTTTGCAGGTCTAGTTTGTTTTGTTCTGCTAATGACTGCATAGCTTGGTCAACAGCTGTGTCATCAATTTTAATACCGACTGCTTTAGCTCTCTGTACCTGAATTTTATCCAAAATAAGCTTTTCCATCGCTTCTTTGATTAATGTTTGCTCAGATACATTTTGTTTGTTTGAACGCTTTGCTTTTATAGCTTCCGCTTTAACTTCGCTGATCATAATAACGTCGTTGTTAACGATCGCTGCAATGCTATCCAGCGTTTTGTCAGCAGCGATACCAGTATTGGCAAATAAAACACAGCCAAGAGCTAGTAAAAATTTATTTGATGATCTTAAAAAGTTGTTAATAATCGTCATATCCGTATATATTTTCCTTAATTTGGCTTGTTGCACTTCTACCAATATTTCCTAATCCTTTGAGTTCGAATTCAAGGTAGACTGGATTGTCATAGGTTATATTATCTGATGTCAGATAACGTTTCACTACTAGTCTGGTTTTCCAGCAGCAATCTTGATATTCAATGCCTACAAGTGATTCCAGATTTCTATTATTTTTCAGGTCTTGATCAGTACTCGCAACCATCGACCACTTGTCGTTAATAGGTAAAGCACCTGAGAAACTTAATTGTTTCAGTTCGGTATCTAATTTGCGTAAACTGATATTTGCAATACGCTTTTTGTCATCCTGATAGTTTAAACGCAGATAATAACTTGAATCGCTGCTATCTTCGTTATTCACACTGGCAGTCGTAGATAACCTGAAATTATCATTTAATCTGCCACTTAATTCCAATACTAGATCAGAGCGTGTACCAGTAGAAATAGTTCCCCCGGGAAGGGTAACTTTTCTATCTGTAAAGTTAAACACCTGGCCAATACTTGTTTTAAATAGTTCTCTACCCAATTCCCGGTTCTGGATTCTTGAGGTAACGGCAAACGTCAGCTTATTGTTATCAGCAATGCGGTCTTTACCGGTAAACCGGTTTTCTAGAAATAATTGATTACTCTCAGAAAAATTAGTGAGGGCGGTATCAAAAATGGGAATGTCGCTCTGATCCTTATAGGGAGTATAAGTATAAAAAAGGCGAGGTTCTAAAGTTTGCGTATATTTATTGTTTTTTAGCTGTCTGTCAAAGAACAGCCCTGCATCGAGGGTAACGGTCGGTAATGTTCGGTCAATACTTGAGTCTGTATATGTCTCTTCGTCTGAGGCGGAGATATCTAGTGAATAAATGGTATGTTCGAGACTTAGCTTAGGTTTAAAGTACCAGGCATCATCTCCCCATTTTTTAGATGCGGTGAATTTAATATCTGCTCTTGCACCGTTTGTTTCATCAGCTTTGTCGAAGTAGACCAGTTCTGAGTCTAAACCTACTTTTAGCTCATTTGGTCCACTTTTAGGGGTATAGCCAAGCTTTAGTTCGGGTAATTTAGAATACGGGTCATCATCACTATCCAGAACTTGATAATCTTCAACGGCAATACTTGCATTCCATGGCGTGTCTTTTGTTACAAATTCTAGGCGCCTTTGCAAAGCAGGCCGTGTACTGGTTTCTAGTGATGATGAGAAGTCATCGAAAAAGTCAGCGTCGGATACACCTTCGGCTTTGAGGTTTAAGCGAGTTTGTTTGTTGAATTTCGTTTGATGATCTACCTTAAAATAATAGCGCATTTGATCTTCGTACGACTGATCTTCAGGAATGAAATCGTATTCGAGTGTACCTTTGCTTTTTTGTGTTAAATAACGAAATTCATTATCAATTTGCACACCGGTATTGTTGATTGTTGTTAATCTAAATGTGGCGTCATAATTGGGTGCTAAATTTAAGTAATAGGGGAGTGATATACCTTCGTTCGATTGCAGTTTTACACTAGGGGTAAGAAAACCGGATAGTCTCTGATCATTCATCGGAAACCTGAGCCACGGAAAATAAAAAACAGGTACTTTTCCGACGTTGAATGTAACGTTTTTTGCATTACCAATTTGAGTTTCATTATTCAGAATAATATCTGATGATGCCAAATGCCAGCTATCCATATTCGCTGGGCAGCTAGTAAAGGTAGCGTCTTGTAACTGCAGGCGTTTATCATCAATTTTCTTGATTTCTGTGCTTTTACCTCTTAGCCCACTGTCGCCAACCGAGTATGTTGCATCTTTAATTGTGCCTGTTTTACTTTTAAGGTTGTACTCGATATCAGGGCTTTTAAGCTCATAATTAGTATCAGTAAGTACAACATTTCCTCGCGCATTTATCTGTTCGTTATCACGGTTGAGTTGCGCTTGATCTGCGTTAAACACAGTTGTGTTTTGTTGAATGATAATGTCGCCATTCAGTGTCGAAATACCTTGTTTTTTGATGCTACCTGAATCAGCTTCAAGATAGATTGCATCCTTAACAGGCTTATCTGTAATTGATTTTTGAGATGACTTTAATGTTGTGGAGCTAGATGTTGTTTGTTGCGGCACTACACAAGACGCAAATTCTTCTGCATTTATTGTTTTAGCGTTGGATGCCGAAAATGAGGCAAAAAATCCAGTGCAGAGAATAGTTTTAAGAGAGGTAGAAAATTTCACGAGCCGATTATACGTTTGAATGCGTTTTATTTGCTACTACTTCGTTAGTGTTGATAAAAATTAAACACTTAACTCGTGTAAATAGTTTTAGGCGGTAGATTTCAGTCGAGTGATTCGGGATATTCGAAGACCTTGAGTTCAGGGTGTATTTGCAAAAGCGTTAAATGTCCCAAATCTTGTTCTTTTATGTATGAAGCACCGGTATCAATATAATACAAATTACTTATCTTCATTGGTTTTGGTATTGGCGTATGTCCCATCACGACAAGATCTATACCTTCTACACGTTCTGTTTCGCCGGTTAGTTGGATATATTTATAACGGTTACGTGACCACATCAAGTAATCTATGATTTCGTTATCTACATGAATGTCGTGAACCAGTTTTTGCCATGATACGCCTACGGGGATATCCGCATGTACGATACCTATTTTTCCAATGTTAGTGGCTATTTCGATGGCAACGGGGAGTTCTTTAATACGGTCGCGAATTTCAAATTGAGTATCGATGTCGATATCTTGCCACCAATCGCCACCGTTGTTTTCTACCCAGCTGCGATAGGTGGTTTTTTTATGTTGTGATTCTAATAGCATCATCTCATGGTTTCCCTTGATAGAAAAAAACCATGGTTTATCTAAAAACTCTATTACACGAAAAGATTCCGGCCCTCTATCTATTAGGTCTCCCACGGAAAAAACGCGATCTGTTTCTGGATTGAAATTCAGTTTTTCTAGCTGCGACTCTAAAAGAGAGAACATGCCATGAAGGTCACCCACGACATAATCTTTGCCTAGTGGGTTCTCGCTAAAGTATTTAAATGGGAAAAAAGGCATCTACTTATCTTTAATAAATAATAGGGTCTGAAGGTAGTCAATAAATAGCTATCTTTAGACAGGGTAATATTGCAAAGGGTTATCCTGAATTATACTTAAAGATGAAGAGTAGGGTAAAAATAGTGATAAAGAGTCGATAATGCTAACTTGATATATACTGGTAGAGAATTCTTGCATCAAGCCATTGAGTATTTTTTAGATTAACTCGACGCTAAATGTAACCCACCTCCCTACTTATAGGGCGTTTTTTTAGTTCTGGATATGATCAATGACAATATCTACCATTCCAATCGCTTCTTTGTTGCTGGTCTTAATTCCCGTCATTATTGTTCTATTCATCCAGTTTTCGTGGTCATTAAATTATAAAGAAGGAATTTATGCATCCTTAAGAATGCTCGGCCAATTGATTATTGTTGGCTATCTTCTCGGGTATATATTTAGTGCAGAGAGTTATTGGGTAATATTGTTAATTCTAGCGGGAATGATTGGTCTTTCGGCGTGGATTGCATTACGGACAGTCAAAGAACAACGGATTCAACAGTACGGTTATGTATTGATCGCTTTACTGGCGGGTGGTGCGACGACCTTGGCATTAGTCACTCAAGTGGTTCTGGAATTTACGCCTTGGTATAAACCACAATATTTAATTCCTTTAGGTGGAATGATTTTCTCTAATTGTATCAATAGCATCAGTCTGGCTGCGGATCGATTTTATGAAGAGACTAATCGTGGTACAAGTAAAATCGAAGCGAGAAATCTGGCTTACGCAAATGCAATGATTCCGGCCACAAATGCTTTGTTTGCAGTAGGTATTGTGTCCTTGCCTGGTATGATGACAGGGCAGATATTATCAGGAGTAGATCCATTGATTGCAGTTCGTTATCAAATAATGGTGATGGCTATGATCTATGGTTCTGAAGGAATATCTAGTGCGGTATATTTGTGGTTAATGAGCCGATTGCACAAAAGTTCTTAACAGACATGATGCCTGCTATTGGCTTTTATTGTTCAGTTATTCGGCGACTCAATCATTTGATCATTCAAGCTAGTTAGCGAGCCAATCTGTCCTTTATCATTGATCTAATATCTAAGATATTAAATAACAGCATCATCACAAAATAACTGGCTGCTCCAATGGATAATTGAAGTAATAGCCATCCCCAGCCATTTTTATCTCTCAGCCAATATAAGCATAAACACATAACTAATGTTGCTATAACGATTTTAAAAGTTTCGATAGCAGGGAAGGGTAATGAAAAGTACTTTCGACCAAAGTAAGCGCTAAGAAGGCTGCCCACGGCAAATGATGAGATCGTCGCAATCGCCGCCCCATGAATGCCCATAATAGGAATAAGCCAGAAATTTAAACCAATATTGATTATGGCGATAGCGACAGCAATCTTCACACTCGCTATGGTTTTATGCCCAAGCTGAAAGGCTAAATCAAAGTAGAAAACCTGCAATCCCAGAAGAAAAATTGCGCTAGTTATCCAGGGTAACAGGAAAATTACAGATTCTTGATAATCGAGATCTATCAATAAATGCACCAGATTAGGCCCAACAAGGTTAAGCCCAATGACCGCGGGAATGGATACCCCTAATAACAAGATCACATAATGTCTAAAATAATCGGTAGCGGCTTTAACGCCCTCGTTATCCAGAAGTTTGATAATGACAGGGTAAGCGGCAATATTAATCGCTGACATAATCATCAAAATGGAATTACCGGATAAATCATAACCCACTGCGTAAAGCCCAGCCTGATCTTTGCCTTGAATACCAGCCAACATAAAACGATCAGATACTTTGGTGATTTCTTCTACTAAAGCAGCGGCTGCTAAAGGGATTCCATAGGTTAATAAACGCTTGAATAAACCTTTGTTAAAATCAGCTTTTTTATAGGGTAGCCACAACCTTTTGAAAACAAAGAGTGCAGGGATTGATGTTCCCAACGCAATGCCAAAAATAACTCCCGTTGCACCATAACCCATATACGAAAATAAACCGCCCAAGGTCAGCGAACAAATGGAATAGACGATGGTTAAAAACGCGTAACTAGCGGGTTCTATTTTAGCGCTGAACAAGTTTTGCGTAATGGTAAATAATGCAAGTGCTATTAATAATGAAAACGAGGCTATTACCCAAAGAGATTCAGTTTTATCCCAGAAGAAGGCCGCAGCAATTAAAGCGAAAACTAAAACGACAGACGAAATTCGCAATAAACTGGTAGAAAGCGTATTGATGAATTGTGAGTCGCTGTATTCTTGATTAGACCAATAGCGCAAAGTCCCTGAGCTAAGCCAATTAAATACAACGTTATGGATAAACACTGTGCCAGTAAATATCAGCGTATAAACCCCGTATTCACTCGGTGTGAGCAAATGTGTATAGAGACTTAATGCAGCAAAAGCCATTAAGCCGGGGATTAATTTTGCGAGTATATAAATACCGCTATGGCGAAATAACATTACTCCTTGGCTCGTTTACTTTCTAGGTAGCCATGTATTGCCAGCATCGTAAAAACAAACCAGGTTTCCTTACTGAAATGGGTGTGCTGGGTTATTTGGCTGACTAAAATCATCATGAGGGTGGCAATAATAAAGGCTTTTTCTGTCAGGGGCGCATGTAAGGAATAGAAAATAATACTAATAATGATCAGCAGATATATCGACAAACCTATAATTCCATTTTCTGTGAGAATGTGAATAAAACTGTTGTGGGCACTGTCGTATTCAACATGTTTGGTGCTGAGAACATATTGAAGGCTTCCAACACCATTGCCAATTATTGGTGCTTGTTTCCATTGCTCAATCGATGCTCTCCAGATAACCGTTCTATTGTTTAAGGTACCGCTGGAAATAGACTCACCAGAGCTATAAATTCTATTCAATGACTTTTCAGGGGCGAAAGTAAATACCATAACCAGTGACACCATGAATAGAATGAAGAACGTGATCTTGATTCTCATGGAAGTATTTCGGTAAGTAAACAACCAATAAGCGACGCCGATTATCGCAATGATGGCAGCGGTTCGTGTACCCGTTAAAAATACCGCAAAGATAATCGTTGGAATCGCCACAATATTAATGATTTTTAGTATCTTACTTTTGGATTGTGTAGTGATATATGCTGCCATAGGTATAGCCAACGTTAGCATGATTGATTGGCCATCAATATCTAACACAGGTATTGCATAACGCTGGTAATATATTGATTCTATTCCGTTTAGGTAATTGTAGATGATGATACCCGAACCTACTAAATTACCAAAAACATAGCTTTCATACATCAGTAACATCTTGTATTTTGTATCAAGAATTAATGTCATGAGAAAGGCGATCATCAATAATTGGACGGTACTTGTGACAAGAAATTCGCCACGTGGCAGGTCGGGCGTCCACATAAGGCTGAATAATAGCCAAACCCCGAAGAGTGCGACAAAAAAGTGGAAAATATTGTAACGGGTATGTGTCCCGTGGCTCAGCAAAGAGAGTCCAGCAGCACCAAAAGCAATGATACCAAAAATACGAGTCAGTCCATCCCAGACGGCATTTCCCCATGGGATAGAAAAAATGAAGAACAGAGATAGAAATAGTGCCAATTTTACAATAAGGCTCGATTCTATTTTTGTATGACTTTCTTGTTGCTGATAGGAGATATGATTCATATCGGTTTTATTATAATTTTACAAAATACAGTGTGACTTAAAAGCCTTGTTGTGTAAATAATGACCAGATAAGAAGTATGTCAAAACGGAATAAAGGATGCTGTTTAATACTTTATATTCGATCCTGAATAAATTCTGTAAAATTCGACTTAAGATAAAATTCTGCTTTAACCGAAGAAATGCTCACTCTATCGTGTTTAATAGTGTTAAAAAACAATAGCAAATTAGAATTATTCAGTTGTATAAATAAAACCCCAATATTAAAAATTATAAACGAATATGAGCTTATCTAATTCCATTTTTTACAGTGCACGTTTCTGGTTAAAAGTAGCCACGTTGCTAGTGTTTGTGCTTTTTACCAATCAAGGGTTCAATTTTAGACTTGAATACTTAATTGAAACGAATAACACCACCACAATTATTGTGTTTGCTTTTTTGTGGTTGTTTTCGCTTTTAATTCTCCTTTTGGTGACTTTTCAGCAAAACACGCTAATCAGACTATTCTGGGCGCTGGTCATTGCTGCTACAACGGCTGTTTCTTATGGTTTTTACGCTGCAGGCGGTTCTGAATTAGAAGTGCTTGATGTTTTGGAGCTTTGGCAGGCCAGACATGAAACAGGCAGGGCGTTTGAACACTTTCATCATGCTGTTATTAAAGCCGGAATAGTTGCATTCATTGGATTCGTTATAATCGCTTACCCACCGCCTAAATTGACAGGAAGAGCCAGAACGCTATTAACCGCATTTGCCTGGTTGCCAATTGTGCCATTGCTTATGTTTGTTGCCCTGATTTTCATAAAATCTGATAGGGCAGTAGCAGGTTTGCCGCAACAGTTATCACCAATTTCTATTGCTACTGCGGTGGGATATAAATTATCAGTGCAGGAAATTCCGAAAAGAAAAACGGTTGAAGATAAGCCAAAATACGCCGCAAAAGTTAAACACCTTGTCTATCTGGTTGATGAAAGCATTAATCCCGATTATGTCTATACCAGTAAAGGTAAGTTGTTAGATAGCTTTATGCAGAATCAAGATAAAATCGCCAATTTTGGGACGGCAGTTTCGGGCAGTAATTGTTCTGCCAGATCAAATGCGATTTTACGTTTAGGGGCAACCAGAGATAACCTGATTGAATCTGTCAGAACCAGTCCTACTATTTGGCAATACGCGAAAAAAGCAGGTTTTCGAACCGTCTATATAGATTCTCAAGCATCTGAAAAAACGGTGACTAAACCTAACGATTTTCAAAACTATATGACCTCCGAAGAAGCTAAATTAATCGATAAGTTCTACAAAGTTAAAAATGTTGAAGGTCCGGATCTGGATTATCGCTTGCTAGAAATTATGGAAGAAGAATTACAAAGTGATAAACCTACTTTCATCTATGCCAATAAAAATGGCGCGCATTTTCCTTACGATGATAATTATCCCAAATCAGCAGAAATCTATCTGCCAGTGCCAACAGGTGAAGAAAACAGAGGTCTGGATGGACTAATGGAACTCTACGCAGATGGTTCGATGGAGCCTGTTATTAATACTTATAAAAACTCCATTTACTGGACCGTGGATAAGTTTTTTGAAAAGCTGTTTAACGAAGTTGATTTAAGCGATACAGCAATTATCTATACGTCAGATCATGGGCAATATTTTGAACCATCCAGTACTACGCACTGTACTTCTGGCGAGAATGCACCTGCTACTGAAGGACTCGTTCCATTGATGGTGATGACGGATAAAAAGCCATTGTTATCAAATTTTGTGGAATCTGCAGCGACTAATTATAATCGAACTGACCAGTTCTCATTATTCCCCACGGTACTTGATTTATTAGGTTATTCAGAAGAATTACAAAATCAATATGGACCTGATTTACTAGATCCTATTTTAAATAACGTATCAGCATTCAATACTGGCGATATTTTAGGGGTGATTTCAAAAGACACCGTTTGGCGTGAAGTGAGTCAACAAGAACGAATTCAACTGGTACCGAATGCGCCGCTTCAAGCGCCACTCAAAGTTCAGGCTCATTAAGTTAATGTAAAATAAGCTTATTTCAGGATAATTTGGTGTCTATCGCCAATTAAATATAATCTATATTTGAGCAACAGAAACTAATAAAAAAGTGCCCCAAAGTGGGGGGGTGTGTTTTAATGTTAATCAAATACTAAGCTTCAATTGATAATGACAAATACCCTAGAAAACGCACAATCTATCCTTCAAAAAACATTCGGTTACAGTGAATTCCGACACAATCAGCAACAGATTGTGCAGCAGTTGATTGATGGTGGCGATGCGTTTGTTTTGATGCCAACCGGTGGCGGTAAGTCCTTATGTTATCAAATTCCATCGTTAACACGCGAAGGCGTCGGTGTAATCGTTTCGCCTTTAATAGCATTGATGCAGGATCAAGTTGATACCCTGAATCAGTTAGGTATTCGCGCGGCTTATTTGAATTCTACCCTGAGTTCAGAAGAAGCCCGAGATGTACAGCAAGCGTTGTTTAATGATGAATTAGATATGCTCTATGTAGCACCTGAGCGATTGTTGGGTGAACATACCTTGCAAATGCTAGAGCGGTGTAAAATTTCTTTATTTGCGATTGATGAAGCGCACTGTGTATCGCAATGGGGGCATGATTTTCGCCCTGAATACCAACGCCTTTCGGTGTTGCCAGAACGCTTTCCCAATGTGCCGCGAATTGCATTAACGGCTACCGCCGACAAACGTACCCGCCACGAAATCATACAACAACTGAATTTAAGTGAAGCAGGGGTCTATACCAATAGCTTTGATCGACCGAATATTAATTACACCATTTCAGAAGCGCAAAACGGGCGCGATAAATTATGGAAGTTCATCAAGGAAAATCATCCGAATGATGCTGGAATCGTCTATTGTTTATCTCGTAAAAAAGTAGAATCAACCGCTGAATGGCTAACTAAACAAGGCGTTACCGCTTTACCTTATCATGCCGGCTTAGGTGCAAATATTCGCGCGCATAATCAACAACGGTTTTTACGGGAAGAAGGCATTATTATCGTAGCAACGATTGCCTTTGGTATGGGAATTGATAAACCTAATGTGCGGTTTGTCGCCCACCTAAGCCTGCCTAAAAATATCGAAGCGTATTATCAGGAAACCGGTCGTGCAGGACGTGATGGCGCTCCAGCGAATGCCTGGATGAGTTATGGTTTGCAAGATGTGATTACCTTGCGCCAAATGATGCAAGATAGCGTTGGAAACGATGACTATAAGCGAATAACCCAGCAAAAACTCGATTCCATGTTAGGACTGTGTGAGCTAGCAAGTTGTCGTCGGCAAACCATTCTCGGATACTTTGATGAAGAATTACCTGAGCCCTGTGGGAATTGCGATAACTGTTTAAACCCACCTGAAACATGGGATGCGACGGAAGATGCACAAAAAGCACTGTCAACGGTTTACCGAACGGGACAACGTTTTGGTGTTTCCTATGTCACGGATATTCTCATGGGAAAAACTGATGATCGTATTGCACAAAATCAACACGATAAAGTAACCACCTGGGGAATTGGTGCGCATCTAAAGCAAATTGAATGGCGCAGCTTATATCGTCAATTAATTGCGCAAGGTTATCTCACGATTAATATGGAGAAGTTTGGTGCGCTCGAACTCACCGAGGCCGCACGACCATTATTACGCGGGGAAATAGAGTTATTCGCACGTAAAGTTAAGAAGGCTGAGAAAGTCACCACTAAAAAAGGCAAAGCAAAAGCCGACTTACGTAGCATGGACGAACCTTTGTTCGAAGCAATGCGAGTACTTAGAAGTTCTCTGGCAGACGAGCAAGGGGTTCCACCTTATGTGATTTTCAGTGATGCCAGTCTTATTGAGATGGCTCGTCAACGTCCACAAGACGCTAATGCGTTTAAGTTTATTAGTGGTGTGGGCGAAATGAAATTAGAACGTTACGGCAAGCAGTTCATGCAGGTGATCAAAGATAACCCGTTGCCAAAAATGTTCAGAAATAATTTTTCAGATACCATCAATGAAACGCTCACGCTTCATAACGATGGCATGAGTGTTCAAGAAATATCTGAAAAACGTGATTTGAGCTCATCCACTATTTATTCGCACTTGGCGGATGTGATTGAAGCGGGAATGCTAAAGTCCTGGGATGTTTTGGAACTCGATGATGAGGATATCGCGACCATAGAACGTACGGCAGAATTCTTGAATACTAAGGAAGAGGGCGCATTAAAGCCCTTGTTTGAAGAGCTTGATGGCGAATGGAATTATGGCGTGTTACGTTGTGTCGTGAGCGGTTTATAAGGCTGTAAAAGTCTGTTTTGATTTAATTGTAAGCCGTATTTTTCACCACTGCGACGGTAAACGCTTAAGAATACTCACTTGTTTTCTTTCTACGGAAATATAGCCGCCTTTTTTGAGGTCTTTAAAAATTCTACTGATCATTTCACGAGATGAGCCTATCATTTCAGCAAAATCCTGATGGGTCAGCTTTTGCGTAATAAGCACCCCGTCTGCGTTTTCTTCGGCTTGTTTGTATAAGGTTTCAATCAACCGACCGTAAATATCTCTGGAGGTGAGCGAACAGATGGTTTGATCCATTGTTCGTATGCGGCTTGTTAGTGATTTAAATAGCGGCCAGCAAGCGGTAGGGTGCGTATCAATAAAGTCTTTAAACCTAACATGGTCTAAATTAAGTACTGTGCTGTCTTCAAGGGTATATACCGTAGCCGAGCGCGGAGCGTCATCCAGCAGGCTCAGTTCGCCAAAGAAATCACCGTTATTTAAAAAGGTAAATATAGTTTGATTGCCTTCTTCATCGGTCGCAAATACTTTTAAACGCCCATAAACAATGACGAATAAACTACGACTCAAGTCTCCTTGATTAATGACGATGGTATTTTTCTTATACTTAATTTCTTTCATCATGCCAGCTAGCTCTGTAAGCTCTGACATGTTCATTCCTTTGAAAAACTCTATATTTTCTAACTGCTTAGCGCGATTAGTTAATAATAAGTTAGAATCATTAAGACTGCTACTCATTGACTTCCCTCTTATTACTTGTATGTTTTTTGTTATTTTTATTTCTATACAACTTCAATATTGATTAAGTAAACCTTGAGTAACTTTACTTTATATAGCGCTAAATTGTGTTAATTATTTTTTAATAGTAATTTATTTTTAATAAATAAAATGAATTACAGGTTTAATCTGGGCTTATTGATAAAGATGATTAAGTGAAGATAAGCTAATAGCTAATGATGAAACTATTAGCCAAATAAAATCCTTAGTCGTTTAGAAAGCCATTAGACATAGACGACATTAGCAATTAAAAAAAAACCCTATAAGTAGGGGGGTGCCTAAGAAAAAAGGGGACTTTTATTTTTTCATTAACCCAAATGCTAACAACGCAATTCCCAATGAACCAAGGCCTAAGGATATGGGAGAAGTATAAGAAGACACCAGAAGCAATGGAGAGCTAGAAAGGACGGCACTAATAATTAACACACCACCAGTGACGGTATAAGTGGTTCTTTGATTGGCTTGTTTAATCTCTTCACGCAGTGCTTGAATCTGTCGTGATTCAGATTCTGAATTGCTATTTTTTTCATGAATTTGGCGGATCACTTCATTAATCATCACCGGCATGTGTGGCAACTGTTCGACGAATTTGGGTAAGTTTTCCTTAGCGCCATTGAATAATGATCTGATGCCGGATTGTTCATCCATCCAGCGCTGTATGAAAGGTTTGGCGGTTACCCATAAATCCAGATCTGGGTAGAGTTCACGACCCATGCCTTCGATATTTAACAGTGTTTTTTGCAGTAACACCAGTTGTGGTTGCACTTCCATATTAAAGCGTCGCGCAGTCTGGAATAATCTCAGCAATAGTTTGCCGTATGAAATATCTTTGATAGGTAACTGAAAGATAGGCTCGCAGACGGTACGTATCGCAGCCTCAAACTCACTGGCTTTGGTATGAGACGGTACCCATCCAGATTCTATATGGACTTCGGCAACACGTTTATAATCGCGGTTAAAAAAGGCATGTAAATTTTCCGCGAGGTAGCGCTGATCTTGAGCCTCTAAAGAACCCATGATGCCAAAATCCACACCGATAAAAGTGGGGTCTTTAGGGTTACTGATATCGATAAAAATATTCCCGGGGTGCATATCAGCGTGAAAGAAGTTATGTGTTAATGCCTGGGTAAAAAAGATATCAACAGCACGTTCGCCGAGAACCTTCATGTCTACACCGTTAGCATGTAGTTGTTTGATGTCGCCCGCCGGAACGCCATAGATGCGCTCCATGACCATTACATTTTCAGCGCAGTAATCCCAGTATACATCAGGTACATACAGATCTTTTGTGCCAGAATGATTACGTCTTAATTGACTGGCATTGGCGGCTTCTCGGCCTAAATCTAGCTCATCAAATATTACTTTTTCATAATCCTGTACCACTTCTACAGGTCGTAAACGTTTACCGACAGCGCTAAAACGATTCACCATTTTTGCGATGAAAAGCATTAAGTCGATATCGTGACGAATGGTTTTTTCTATGCCAGGTCGAACGACTTTGACGATTGCTTCTTTACCATCCTGTAAGGTAGCGGTATGCACCTGTGCGATAGATGCCGACGCGAGGGGTGTTTCATCGAAGTCTTGAAAGAGTTCGTTTACTGGCTTGCCTAAAGACTTTTCAATAATTTCACGGGCTAGTTTGCCTGAGAAAGGCGGAACGTTATCCTGCAACTTGGCGAGTTCATCTGCTAAATCGTCGGGTAACATATCTCGTCTCGTCGAGAGCACTTGTCCAAATTTTACGAATACGGGTCCAAGATCTTCCAATGCTTTTCTGATGCGTTCACCACGGGGAGCACGTTCTTCTTTTTTCCAGTTCCACGGAGATATATGATAAATAAATCGCAAAGGACGGAAGGCAGGAATGGCGTAAATCAATTCATCGAGGTTGTGACGAATCAGGACGCGATTAATGACGAAGAGCCGATAAAGCTGAGAGAAAAGATTCATGGGTGTTTTATGCTTTTTTGTTATTGCTTATTGAAGCGTTGTCAGATTTTTTAAGATTTGAAGTGAGGTTTGAAATTCTCGCATCGAGTCTATCAACGCCCATTCTTAAATCATCTACCTGATCCATATAATATTTTACTTCTGCATCAGCAGGAGAGAGTTTAGCTTCTTCATTAATATATTCTGCGGTATTCATTTTCATTGCATCATTGGTTTCATTCAACCAGCGACTTGCCCCGCGAATAAACTGTCCTGCCTGATGGGCAACAATATCTCCGACTAATCTGGATAAGTGTTCTTCCCAATCGATATCTATCTCTCTGAGAACAGCGCTAAATTTTTCTGCAATACGCATATCTCCGTCTATCTCAACATCGCTCTTGAGTAATGTTTCCCCAGAGTTCTCGGCAGTACTCAAACGAATCAATGCCATTGGTGATCCATGAATCGTGGCATCGACCATTCCGCCTTCCTTTTCTTCGGGATAATTACCAAGAACGCTTATGCCTGCAACAGCAGGAAGAAAGTATAAATTCAGCTCGAGCCCCGTTATGTGAAAACGAATGATTTTTCCTTCTAAGGGCTTCAGTTTTTCCAAAGACTCGCCATCAAGTTTCATCCAGGTATTTATGGCTGTCTCGATGGCTGATAGAAAGGGTATAGGAAGTTTCATTGAGCGTATTCTTTAATAAGAGATAATTGTAATAGCGGTGACTACAGATAACTTAAAATTTATATCCTGTATGTAACGCAACAACTCCGCCTGTCATATTGTGATACGAGGTACGTTCAAAGCCTGCTTCGTCCATCATGCCTTTCAATGTTTCCTGATCGGGATGCATACGGATGGATTCTGCAAGGTAGCGATAACTGTCTTCATCATTCGCTACGACTTTACCAATGAGTGGTAATAATTTAAAAGAATACTGATCGTAAATAGTACTCAAACCAGGTACGACAGGTTTTGAAAACTCGAGAATCATTAACTTTCCACCCGGTTTCAAAACGCGATACATAGATTTTAAGGCCGCATCTTTATCCGTTACATTTCGTAAGCCAAAAGCGATGGTAATCAGGTCGTATTTATTGTCTGCAAATGGTAAGCATTCGGCATTCGCCTGTACGTATTCGATATTGCCTGCAATACCCATATTGGTTAATCGCTGACGGCCATTTTCAAGCATCGAGCCGTTAATATCCGAGAGTGTGACTAGACCATTAGGGCCGACTATACGGGTAAATTTTGCCGCTAAATCCCCAGTGCCACCTGCTAAATCAAGAATAGTGTCGCCTTTTTTAGCGCCTGATGTTTCTATCGTATATCGCTTCCATAAACGGTGTACGCCAGCCGACATTAAATCATTCATTATGTCGTACTTATCTGCAACAGAATGGAATACGTCTGCTACTTTGCTCGCTTTATCGGTTACTGGTACTTGTTCGTAACCGAAATGCGTAGTCTCTTGAACATCTTGTTTAGACATTATTGGATACCTGGTTATTACTTAAAACGGTGCTTATTTCTATAATTTATAAATAGATATAGGCTGTTTAAATATTAATCAAAACAGTGTTTTAGTAAATAAGTTAATAAATTTGTGAGCTATGATATCAATAATATTACAGGCGTACCTTGATATTTTAATCACTGAAGCGTGTTTATGAACTATTTAATGGCAACTTCGCCACTAAACGCTATCAAGGTTTAAACACTTCCTAAAATGGATGTTTTTGGAAGTTTAAAGCAAGTTATAAAATAGTATGGAGACTATCTCAATGAAAATTGTATCAATCAAACGATTGGTTTTATTACTAATCCTCAGTTTTGGAAGTGTTTTGACACTGCCAGCTTACGCATGGCCAGATACTGACGAAATGAATATGTGCGGAGCCGCTGCTAAAAATGTACGTGCTTACGGTGGTCAATTTCGAGGTTGGGCAGCTCATGACAATTATATAGCGCAACGTGGAAAAGGGTATTACTACCGTACTAATTGCCCTGAGTCGAAGGCGACTAAGAACTACAAAGGTCAGAATTGGACGCCTGGTGCAAAGATGCGCGTTAAGCCAAAAATGCACAAAAAGCGTATGTACAAAAAGCGCATGCACAAAAAACATAGAATGCATAAGAAACACCACGCTCACAATCCTAATCACAAGAACCATGCAGATTGTATTCGCGTTGATGCCATGAATAATAGTGCTATTTTTATCAAAAAAGCGACTCGCGGTTTACAAGCAAATCGCTTACAATCAGTCGACGCTAACTTTTACCGTCAAGCTCAAGCTGTATTGAATACGACTAAAGAAAAGCGCGCAGCTAAGGTTCATAGAAAAGCGCATAACCCAAATCATAAAAATCATGCGGATTGTATTCGTGTTGATGGTTTGAATGCATCAAATAGCAGTGCAGTTAGAGTCGTTCGAAGAATTCGTTAAAACGCTTCAAGCTTTATCACAGAAAAAGCAGGCACCTCGTAGGGGTGGCTGCTTTTTAATGCCTGAACGACCGGTTCCAGGTATTCATCGGCACAAACCATTTCGACCTTGAATTCTTCTAGGCTTTCAAGCGTATTAACCTCACCGATATGGGGTTTACTCCCTGGCAATGGTTTAAATTGACCTTTCCCTAACGTTTGCCACGCGCATTCCTGATAATTTCCAACAATACCCGCACCAGCATCAAACATGGCTTGTTTGACCGCTTCGCAATCTTTGACTGGAACATAGAAGCTGATTTGAAATAAATTGCTGATGGATTGAGTCGGGGTATTCAGCGTTTCTTGATTGGAGTCTTGGTATTGTTTAGACATGGCGATATAATCCTCTATTACTTAATGAATAGCACAGTTACGATTTGTAATAAGTGTAAGACTAAAATGAGCTTGTGGCGATATAAGCAGCTAAAGGCTAAGAAGAGTTTAGGACGAATATGAGTGTGAAGAAAGCAGAACAGGGTGTGAAACTACGTGGTGCAGAAAAAGTAGCGCGAATCCCGATAAAAGTCATACCAAGTACAGAAATCAAACGTAAACCTTCATGGATACGTGCCAAAGCGCCAACTACGCCTGAAGTCAGGCGATTAAAAGAAGTATTGCGTGAACAGAAATTAGTGACTGTGTGTGAAGAAGCTGCATGCCCAAATTTAGGTGAGTGTTTCACAAAAGGTACTGCTACTTTCATGATTATGGGTGATATCTGTACGCGACGTTGTCCGTTTTGTGATGTTGGTCATGGTCGTCCAGAACCGTTAAATGTAGATGAGCCAGCAAGCCTTGCAGAAACCATCAAGGCAATGGCACTGCGATATGTTGTTATTACCTCAGTAGATCGTGATGACTTACGTGATGGTGGAGCACAACATTTCGTCGATTGCATAAATGCAGTTCGTGAGAGTAACCCAGACATTCAAATAGAAATCCTAACACCTGATTTTAGAGGCCGTATGGATATTGCTCTTGAAATCATGACTAAATCACCACCTAACGTATTCAATCATAATTTAGAAACAGTGCCTCGCTTGTATAAGCAATCACGTCCTGGTTCTGACTATCAATGGTCACTGGATTTAATTAAGAAATTCAAAGCAATGCACCCGGGAGTTCCGACTAAATCCGGTTTAATGCTAGGACTTGGTGAAGAGATTGACGAAGTCAAAGTCGTGATGCAGGATTTACGCGATCACGATTGTGAAATGCTAACCCTTGGTCAATACCTACAACCTAGCCTTGATCATTTGCCGGTGGAAAGATTCGTAACCCCAGATGAATTTAAAGAACTTGAAGTGGTAGGTTACGAGATGGGATTCTCGCATGTTGCCAGTGGTCCAATGGTGCGATCATCTTATTTTGCTGATGAGCAGGCAGCAGGCGTTATTTAAACGTTATAGTTATTGCTCGATCTGGCTTGTCATTGCAGACTGATTGATAAGATTACTTATTTCGGGGTAAATAATGTTTTGCCCCACATAATAAGAGCCTTCCAGACTGAGATGTCCATAGTCCCACACCAGTGGGCTATTCTTATCATCTACTTTAGCCAGACATTTATCGTCTTTCGTACAAAGCCTATCTATCAGAGATAGGTAACGAATATTCTTATTCTGTTGGTATTTCTCTTGCATTTTTTGATCCAGAGGAAGAATCCAGGGTCGAATACTGCCCAGATACTTATCTTTGGGATCTAACGAAGTGTATGCAATTCTGGAGGGTAAAGTGCCTCTCCATTGTGGTACTGGCCCGACGATGATGTAGCTAATATTTTTATCTGCTATTTCATCGACTATTTGATTAAAGTTGTTCAGATCATGGTCTTTATGTTGGGCAAAAATCACTACAGAAGGTTTATGTGTTTTTATAAAGTCGACTGCAAAGGTATTGCTTTCAACGCATTGCTTATAGTCATCCGTGCCCTTTTTCTTTATGTTTGCACCAATGCCTAAACCCGCACCGCAAGACTGAGCTGTAGTTGCCTGAAATTTAATGTTATTCGCTTTAAATATTTTCTCTAGACCATAGGCGAGGGCATCTGCATGAGAATCTCCCCACAGAAACACACCATCATTTTGTTTAAGGTTGGAATCTATATTTGATGAAGTAGATGTCGATGTCGAAGACTCATATCTGTTATCGATATTCAATACGCCGTAGTTTTCTTGAACGTCTTTACGCTCCATATAGTTTTCGTATTTGGAAATGTAATCGGATGCTTCCGGATGACTTAAGTAGGTGTAATTCAACATGCCATTGAAAAGGTAAATACCCGCAGAAAGCCCAAAAATAGCGAATGATAAAATCAGAGGCTTGAAGGTTATTAAGTTTTTGAAAGTAATATTTTCTAATTTATACCTTTTCTTTTCAAACAAGGAATACGAAATATAACCAAGTACAATAGACACTAAAATGCCAAAAACTTTACTGTAAAGATTGTCGTATTCATTTTTGAATAAGAATACATGCACAATCCAGTGCCACAGATAAATAGAATAAGAAATTTTACCGATAAAAAGTGAGAGTCGATTTGTCGTAAAAGGTGAACTTTCGGTATGACTGATGATAATTAAGTAAGCACCAACAACAGGCAGTAACGACATATAGCCCGGCCATAAATCATTTTTGGTAACAAAGATGAACGACGCCAAAATGAGCAATAAACCGATTGCTTCGATGCTCTTTTTTCTTGTAAAAGTAATGGGGTATAAGAAAGCCAGACCACCAATGGTCATCTCCCAAAATCGTGATCCCAATAAGTAGTAAGCAGCGCTCGGGCTGTATACACTGACGTATAAATTATAGCTAAAGCCCAGTAGTGTGATCACTATCAGTAATTTTTTGATGTTATTAATCGATAGAAATTTACTTAAAAAGAGCAGAATAACCGGATATATGAGATAGAACTGCCATTCCACGGATAAAGACCATGTGTGTAGTAACAGATTATTTTCAACACCAGGAGCAAAGTAACTCGATTCAAGCCAATAGATGATATTTGAAATAAACACCGAACTTGCGGCTGAGTTAATCCCCAGGTTTCTGTAATCCGCAGGGGTTAATACAAACCAGCCTATGATTAACAGTGTGGCACAGAGCGCAAATAACGGAGGTATGATTCTATTGGCTCTGGCAGCATAAAACCTTAAGATTGAAAAACTATCGTTTTCAATGCCTTTAAAAATTATTCCAGTCATTAAAAAGCCTGAAATAACAAAGAAAATATCGACACCAGCAAATCCACCAGGAGCCCATGCGGGTTCGAAATGGAATAGCATTACTGCCATAACGGCGATAGCTCTTAATCCATTTATGTCTTCTCTAAAATTCAATGAAGGCCTCAACTATTCAATATCTGTCTATTAATGTTCTATAGAAATAGATTCAAACAAGCGTTTGAAAATGAAAATTGTGAAACTGCGTTAAGGTGTGTTTTTCTTTCATAACTATTATTAGTAAAAATCTGAATGGTAAAAATGGATTTATTTAGGATAATTAGAGACTTAAAGTTGTTTAGTCATACATTGCCTAATGCTTATTTTTCATTGTAATGTGGTCAATATATATTAGTGAACCATTTTAACGCTTTTCATGCAATTTACTAACACTTGCAGATAAGCAGAAGAAGATTCCTGAAAATAGGCATTTGGGTTATTTAACGATTAAGCGTTTAGATAAGAAATAAAAAAAGGCTTATAAGTAGGGGGGGGCTTTTTAAGGATCACCAAGAGCCAGAAATGGAAAGCCAAATAATCGAATTATCCGTTTCAACAAACGAAACGCTAAGTTCGCCAAACTCCATCGCAGATTCCGTAAAGAATCGTCGATGTACAGTGTATACGCTGGATAAGAGCTTATTGATACTTCGGATTTACTTTAATGTCAGGATGATTTTCCTTAATACAAAACTAAAACTATTCTGCATTCTCTTGAAGTTCTTTTAAGTATTGGAATAGTAACCGTGAAGATTTCGGTGGTTTATTCTGTTGTGCTTCTTTATTAGCATTTCTGACTAATTGTCGGATGTGTTGTCTATCTGCTTCAATTTCAGTCACTAGCTGTTCAATCAGATCATTGTCACCCGCAATTAATTGGTCTCGCCAGTTTTCAAGCTGATGTAATGCCTCAACCTCTTTTTGTTGCGGAAGTGCTAATTGCTTTAGCTCTAGTTGAATCGTATCAACGTCTTCTTCGTCCATAATGCTTGAGATGAATCGAAATTGCCGTTGTAAAGCCGCTTTTTTCATCTTTTTGGCAGAAACCACTGCATCATACATACGCTCAGACAGGGTTACTTCTTCCAGTTTATTTTGTGCAAGCTCTACAAGTTCGCGCCCAAGGTCATGCAAGACCTTCATCTCGCGTTTTAGTTGGGTCTTATTCGGGCGAATTTTGTAAGGCTCGCCCGTGTGAGGGTTTATATCGTCAAGTTGGTGTGAATTATCAGTCATGGCCGTATTCTAGCGCAGGAAGGGCTTTTATGGCTATGGGATTGATTGATTTCTGCAAACTTCGTTGCCATAGCTGTTTCATACTATTAAGGGTGACTGGGTCTTTACTGCTGTTATAAAAGCTGATGTTACCCAAATGGTTTTGTTTTTCGCCCGCGGAATCAGTGTTTCCATGCACGATTCTTTGTAGATCATGCTGTTCCAACACGCGCTGTAATTGCACGGCAACTGGCTTGCCTGTTTCTAAGATTTCAATTTTTTTGTCTTTATTTATGCCTGCACCGATGCCGTTAGTAATATCTCGAATGGCGTCGATCAAGAAAGGGTAATGTGTGCAGCCAAGAATTAATGCATCAACACCCTCTGTAAGTAGGGGGGTGATGTAGTGCTTCAATAAGTCTTTTGTCTTTTCAGATTCAAGTTCACATGCTTCTACTTGCTCTACCAATCCGGGACATGCCTGAGCTAATACGCGTTTATCTGCCGCATATTGTTCTGTTAAACCCAGAAGCCGCTCACTGTTTATCGTCCGTTGAGTTGCAAGAACACCAATAATACCATTCTTACTCAATTTGCTAGCGGGTTTAATGGCTGGTTCCAGACCAATCACAGGAACATCTAGTGTCACTCTTAAAAGATCAATCGCCTCGGCAGTTGCTGTATTGCAGGCTACGACAATGGCTTTTACACCTTGGTCCAAGAGGAATTCAGAAACGATGAGTGATCGGTTGCGGACGTATTCAGCACTGTTGTCGCCATAGGGAGCGTGCGCTGAATCACCAACATAGATGAGATTTTCATGGGGAAGAAGTTGGTGGATTTCCCGAAGTACGGAAAGTCCACCAAGTCCTGAATCAAAAACACCGATTGGGCAAAGATCACCCGAATCACCCATGCTAAATGACATTTTTGAAATACTGTGCGTTGTTAGGCGATCTTAACGTCCACGAATATAATTGATCATGGCGTTATATTTAGGCGACGTTGTTCCCGCTTTTTCTAGCATTGGGAAGTAATTACGATCATCAATCGCAGCAATGCCATTAAAGTGCATTAACATGCCGCCACCCGCGCGATTCCAGGCTCTTAAGTACTTGGTATAGGCGTTACCCATTTGTGGGTTCTTATTCGCATTAGCGAATAGGCTAAAGACGCGAGGGTCTTTAATGCGATGCTGGCCATCGACACGAAGTAAATGCTGTCCGCCTTCATAAGCGAGCAGTTTTACGCCGTACTTTTTGGTAATTGCCACATTTTTAACCACACGGTCCTGAATAGCATTTTCAATTGCGCCGCCTGGGTAATTATCTTTTGCAAGTCCGCCATTCATGATCTCTCTAAACAGTTGGTTAACGCCATTGCTGCCAGATGCTGCCCAACGTTTCACTAAAGGACGGTTCTCGATACGTGCAATGTAATCACCAAAATAGGGTGCTACTGCATAAGCATCAAAAGATTTGTAACAATCTCCACCCGCTAATGGGCAGGTCATTAATTCTTCGGCCATTTTTGGTGCAGATCCATAAGCAGATACAACACAAACAGCGCGATTGCCTAATACCTGCTTGAAGATACGGCACATTTCACGGCTACGTTTAGCGTTGTAGTTAAGCGCTAAGAACAAACGGCGAGTACCAACGTTTTTGATGTCTAGCTTGCCGCGTGGCCACAATTTAAGCGCTTTGCGAGTTGCATCGTGAGTAGCAGGGTACATTGAATTCCAGATTTCATTAGAGTTCTCAACATACACTTTATGTCTACCGTTTAAGCGTGCTTTAACGGTTTGTGCGAACTTGCGATAGAAATCATCCGACGCTAAATGTGGCATTGAAAACCATGGGTCAGCCTGGCTTTGGTTTGCTAGATCGACCATCGTTTCAACAGGCATACCAGCATTGTGATTGTAAAATGCAGACTGTGGAGTAGCGCGTTGATGCCATTCTGCCAGCTTGGTTAATTTAGTATTCTGCCAAGGCATGAAGCGAATAGAATTAAAGTTACGTGAAGTCTTTAAGTATTCCGGGTTGAAAGTCTGACGGGTATAAATGCTCGCATACTTCTGCGGAATTACTTTGATGTTGCGAATGTAATTGCGCGGATTGATACGGGTAATATGTAAACGTAGATTACGTTTAGCTGAACGTAAATTAAAGTCGATGCGGCCTGGAATCTGACGTGTTACTTCTACATCGCCATGTACTTTAATGTCTGCATCACCTTCGTAGGTCACGAAATGTTTGCCGACAGGGAAGTTGTCTGGCATATCCCAGATTGCATTGATCGATGTGTAAATTGGGCGTTCGGCACGCGCAGGCAAACGCGTTGGCCAACCATTTCTGTCAACAGGAACCTGGTCAGACTCTTTGGTATTAAAAGATGTCTTTTTTGTACAACCAGGGTCAATAGGGCGATTTTGTTGCCAGTTAAATTCACACGATGTTATCCAGCCGCGTGATATTTTGAAAATATCGGTAAAAGGGTTTGATGAAGCTAAATGATGTAATCCACTGGTGTTATAACCAAGGCGGTTACCAGGAGCAGCTTGTGTGGCGGTTGATAATGACAGAACGAGCGATGCCAAAAGTGTACTGCTAAGCAGCTTGATAGATAACTTCATATTTATTCTTTATTCCTATGATTTTCTGGCAAATAAATCAAAACTGCCTAGAGTTTTTTTGCCTTATATTCGAACTGTAAAAGCGCTCAAGCGTGACACGCTTGCTACTTCTTTGACAGACCCCTTTTGAATAGTTCAGGCGATTTTAACCTTTCCTTGAGTGGCTTGCACGAATATATGTAAGTTTATGAATTACTTCTGGTTAATCGTTAGTTTACTTTGTAAACAAGCAAAAAAGTGCCCGTAAGTGGGGAGGTGGCTTTCTTAGGCTCACCAAGAGCCAAGAAAGTCCATCGTAGATTCCGTAAGGAATCGTCGATGTACAATGGTCGATCAACAACTACTGTCCTTAAGACTCAAAAGCTACTATCAAAACTTCACCAAGAGCCAGAAAAGTCCATCGTAGATTCCGTAAGGAATCGTCGATGTACAATGGTAGATCAACAACTACTGTCTTTAAGACTCAAAAGTTATTATCAAACCCTCACCAAGAGCCAGAAAAGTCCATCGTAGATTCCAGAATAAACGACGTTCTTTAATCCCCAGCAACAATAGATTTAAACATTGCTTAAATCATCTTCAACCCAGACTTCAGTGATCTGAACACAATTATTACCAAACCCTGAATTATCCCAGGGAGGCTCAAGCGGTTGGGTGTCGCCATTGGCATCTGTGGCTCGGCACTTAAGTTGGTGGTATCCCGCTTCTGCTTGCCAGTTAAATTGCCAGCGGCTCCATGCGTACTTTTCATTGGCAGGGAAGACTTCTGCTTCAAACCAATCATCATTTATTCCAATTTCGACTTTAGTGATTGGTGTGCCAAAGCCAGACCAGGCTCGTCCTTGCAGTATTGTTTCACCAGCTTCTAATAAACGTTTACGGGTATACCAGTCTGGCTTGCCCGGCGGCACCATCAATGATTTCACGCGTATTGCTGATACTGGCGTGCCTTTATCATCCTTATCTTTACGATAAACATAGGTTCCAACTTGCTGATAACCTTGGAATTCATAGTCTATGGCTTCGATGCGGTTTAACCATTTCACGCTTGCCATGCCATACCAGCCTGGCACTACTAATCGTAATGGAAAACCGTGTTGTGGCGGCAACGGTTGGCCGTTAATTTCCCATGCCAGCATAATGTCTGGGTTATTTGCCATTTCGATACTCAGTGCACGCGAAAAATCATGCTGTACGCCAGAGTCAACGCCTTCATCGGCGCCACTAAATACCCATTGTATTGCTTCGGTTTTAACATCTGCGGTTTTTAAAACATCAATCAGGCGTGTGCCTTTCCATTCTGCTGTACCAACAGCTTCATACGTCCATGGCATGCTTGGCCAATGTGGCTTTAATAAGGCTCGACCATTACCTGCGCATTCCAGTGTTACTTGCTGAGTGATTTGTGGGAGTGACTTGAGGTAATCCATATCCAGCGTCATCGGATTATTGACCAATCCGCCAATTTCTAAAGACCATTGTTTTTCATCCTGAACATAAGGGATATCAAAATGACTGAGTAAATAATGCATACCGATAGGGGTAACATCATGGCGTAAGGTTTCTAACGCGATACCTGAGTTACGATTTGCTAATAGCACTTCAAAATGATTGAAGTCTGTTTCTGAGTGTTTCTTGCTTTCCGGGTTCAGAATAGGGTTAACAGTTGGATCTTTTTTTTGCATGGCTTTGGTCCGTTTTATCATCACAATCTAATACAGCAACAATCTATTACAATAAAATTTCTTACAGCAAGAAGTA
The DNA here is from genome assembly GCF_035798195.1 of Cocleimonas sp. KMM 6892. NCBI lineage: Bacteria > Pseudomonadati > Pseudomonadota > Gammaproteobacteria > Thiotrichales > Thiotrichaceae > Cocleimonas > Cocleimonas sp. KMM 6892. The sequence goes on from NZ_JAPFBV010000002.1 coordinate 101,355, forward strand.
TATGAATGATCTGCCTAGAAAACATATACAAAACATATATCAAACATAGATTATCAAAAATATGTTGATTATGTTTCTCTGTTAACACTCTTTATGAAAAACAATAAAATATCAATACTATACTTCTCAAATAAATTACAGAGTTGTCATTTTCCTGTGTTTGTTAAAACAAGTAAATGACAAGAGCAAACCTAAACTAACAAAGCAAAGCAAAGCAAACGCAACAGCATAGCAAAGGAATAAAAAATGAAAGCAGTCGGATATTTAAAATCGTTACCTATTGATCAAGCAGACTCATTAATGGATATCGAGATAGAAACTCCTGTAGCAACCGGTCGAGATATCTTAGTAAAAGTAGCAGCGGTTTCAGTAAACCCTGTTGATACTAAAGTAAGAATGCGAGCAGAAGCAGAAGGTGATCAACATAAGATTCTCGGTTGGGATGCAGTAGGAGAAGTCGTCGCTGTCGGTGAAGATACAGAGTTATTTAAAGTTGGTGATCAAGTTTGGTATGCGGGCGATATTACACGCCAGGGTTCAAATTCTGAATTTCAATTGGTTGATGAGCGCATCGTCGGTACAAAGCCATCATCATTGTCGAATGAAGAAGCAGCGGCAATGCCTTTAACCGCTATTACGGCGTATGAATTGTTATTTGCCCGTTTAGATTTTACGCCGGGTCAAACAGATGCAGATGCTGAGGCAGGTTCACCTAAACCAACTATCCTTATTATGGGCGCTGCAGGCGGCGTGGGTTCTATTTTAACGCAACTTGCAAAAAAGCTAACCAATGCAATAGTGATCGGTACGGCATCACGTCCAGAAAGCGAGCAATGGGTTCGTGATCTGGGAGCTGATCATGTAATCAATCATCACCAGCCTTTAGTTGCCCAATTAAATGATCTTGGTATTGTTAATGTGACGCATGTTATCAGCCTTAATCATACAGAACAGCATTTTCCACAGTTGGTAGAAGCGTTAGCACCACAAGGCAAATTAGCACTTATCGATGATCCAGAAAATGGGCTTGATATAACGTTGCTTAAAGTTAAATCTTTATCTTTGCACTGGGAATTGATGTACACCCGTTCAATGTTCAACACATGGGATATGCAAAAACAGCATGATTTGTTGAATCAGATTTCTCAATTGATTGATGACGGTGTGATCAAAACAACCTTAGGGGAGAACTACGGCACAATAAATGCAGAAAATTTGAAGCGCGCGCATGCTCATATCGAGACTAATCAAGCGGTTGGGAAAGTGGTACTTGAAGGTTTTTAAATAGGACCAAGCTTTTGACGTTTATAAAAGGGTGAATTGAGGCTATCTATTCACCCTTTTTATTATTCTAAATTCAAATTTCCAAGTGATTCTTTATACGTACTAATAACTCTTAAGTACTAACTCCCAAATACCGACTACTAATATCATCAGTCAACGCTTGTGGTGCACCATTCCAGACAGATTGGCCTTTTTCCAATATGAAGCATTGATCGCATACCGGGAGTAATTCCTTAAGAGTTTTATCGACGAGTAATATCGATTGCCCGTTTTCTCTCAGTCTATGAATAGCAGCCCAGATTTCTTGCCTGACTACAGGGGCAAGTCCTTCAGTGGCTTCATCTAAAATCAATAACTTTGGATTGGTTAATAAAGCGCGGCCAATCGCTAGCATTTGTTGTTCGCCGCCCGATAAAGTCGCGGCAGATTGTTTACTGCGTTCTTCTAATCGCGGGAACAGCTGATGAATTTTCTGCATATCCCATTGGCCCTTTCTTTCTGTCGCTAACAGGTTTTCTTCGACCGTTAAATTCGCAAAACAACGGCGTCCTTCCGGGACGAGCCCGATTCCTTTTCGTGCAACGACATGCGTTGGCAACTTCGCCAGATTTTCACCGTTTAATGAAATAGTGCCTGTAAGTGGGGGGGTGAGGTTACAAATAGCGCGTATTGTGGTTGATTTACCCACGCCGTTACGCCCCATTAGAGCTACAACTTCGCCGGGATTGATCTCAAGACTGACATCAAACAATGCCTGCGATTTGCCATAGAAGACGGCTATGTGTTCGACTTTGAGCAAAGACATTAGTCATCCCCCAGATAGGCTTTTCTTACTTCTGGTGAAGCTTTGATTTGATCGGGTGAACCAGAGAAAATCAGTTTGCCATAAACCAATACAGAGATGCGATCAGAAAGCTGGAATACTGCATCCATATCGTGTTCGATAAGTAAAATAGGTATTTCTGCTTTGAGGTTTTGCAGAAAGTTGATCAAACCTTGTGTACTGGCAGGGTCCAAACCCGCCATTGGTTCATCCAGTAATAACACTTTGGGTTGTAAGGCGAGGGCGCAGGCAACTTCTAATTCGCGGCGTTTACCGTGGGATAGTTGTGAAGCCAGCGTGTCTTTAAACTCGCTGATGTGTAATCGATCCAGAATCTTATCGGCTTCGTCTATCAGGCTTTGGTCACTGGCTGCCGGTTTCCAGAAACGATAGCTAGAACCCTGACGAGCCTGAACCGCGAGCATCACATTGCGTTGCGCGCTTAGTTCCATGGCGAGGCAGGATACCTGAAAACTGCGGCCTAAACCTAAGCGGCTGCGTTTAGCAACGTTCATATTGGTGATATTAGTGCCGTTAAGCGTGATAGAACCAGAATCTGGTTTTATCCATCCTGCGATTTGTCCAACCAGGGTAGATTTGCCCGCACCATTGGGACCGATTAAAGTATGTATTTCGCCTTGTTTAAGATCGCAATTAATGGAATCACTAACGGTTAAAGCCCCATAACGCTTGGTGAGGTTTTCTATTTTAAGAACAGTACTGCCCAATTTAGTACTATTTGATGTATCAACGGTGGAATTAGTCATTTTGCTTTTCTCCCACAACCATTTTCATCAAACCGCCATTGGCATAGAGCACCACAATGAGTAATACCAGACCAAGGAATAACTTCCAGTGTTCGGTATAACCGCCGATAAAGGTTTCGAGCAATACAAACAATGTAGCACCTAAAATGGGGCCAGATAAGCGACCTACGCCACCCAGTAATATAAAGATAATGATCTCGCCTGACATCTGCCAACTGAGCATGTCAGGGCTGACAAAGCGGTTTAAATCGGCAAATAACGCGCCAGCGATGCCAGTGATCACGGCTGAAATCACAAAAGCTGTCAGTTTGATTGGATAAGGCCTGATGCCAACCGTCGCTAAACGTACATCATTCATTCTGGCGACTTGCAGTGCGGTACCAAAACGTGAACGGATGATGCGCGAACTCAGAAATACAGTTAACAGCAATACAGTAAAACAGATCAGGAAGAACACCAATTCATTATCGGTATCTTTGCCCAGAAACTGATTTCGGCTAGAAATTAATAAACCATCTTCTCCGCCATAATCGGGCCACGAAATCGCAAAGTAATACACCATTTGTGCAAAGGCGAGGGTGATCATAATGAAATAGACGCCGCTAGTACGCAGCGAAATCAAACCAATAAATAAGGCGAGAAGGGCACAAATAATAATGACAAATAGCCAGATCGTAAGCATCTGATTGGTGCTGTCTAAGCCTGCAATAAATGAGGTGCTTTCACTAAAATGCATGGCTGAAATACCGGCTATATATCCGCCAATACCGAAAAATGCGGCATGGCCGAGACTAACCATGCCGCCATATCCCAATGCGAGATTAAGACCAACACCGGCAATGGCAAAAATAACCACGCGAGAGACTAAATTGACGTAATAGCCTTGATCTAGCCAATAGGTGACTAAGGCCGTAACAAAAATTAAGCCAAGGATAATCAGGTTGAGGGCTTTCTCTTTAAAGCCTTTTTGATGAGTAGAATTAAGCATTGGCTGGGAATAATCCTTGTGGACGAATAGCCAGAATCACAGCCATTAAAATATAAACCAGTACCGAGGCAAGTGATGCACTCAGCGTTGCAACCTGACTGTTGTCGATAAACAATGCCAGAATATTAGGTAAGAAAACGCGACCTAATGTATCGACCAAACCAACTAGAATAGAAGCGACCAAAGCACCTTTGACCGAACCGATACCGCCAATAACAATCACCACCAAGGCAAGTATTAACACAGGTTCGCCCATCCCAACTTCTACTGAATAGAGTGTGCTGACCAGTGAGCCAGCCAATCCCGCAAGTGCTGCACCTAATGCAAAAATAAGCGAGTAAATCACACGAATGTTTACGCCTAATGCGGCGATCATCTCACGATCGGATTCGCCAGCACGAATACGCATACCGAGCCGTGTTTTGGTAATTAATAAATAAAGTGAGTACGCAATAATCAAGCCAATCGCAATGATAACCAGGCGGTAAATAGGGTAGGAACTATTGCTATCCTCCTCGAAAGAAAGCGGTATAGAACCCGATAACCAGCTTGGAATGCTGAGATACAACGGTGATGAGCCAAATATCCAGCTAGTGCCTTCAGATATGATCAAAATTAACGCGAAGGTGGCAAGCACTTGATCGAGATGATCGCGATCGTAGAGTTTACGAATCACAACAACCTCGATAATCAAACCTGCAATCGCTGCACCAACAAATCCTGCCAGCAAGCCAAGCAAGAAAGAGCCCGTCATATTTGTGATAGTGGCGCAACAGAAAGCGCCAATCATATACAGTGAGCCGTGGGCGAGGTTAATTAAACCCATCACGCCAAATACCAGCGTCAAACCAGCTGACATCAGGAACAATGTCATACCGAGTTGCAAGCCGTTAAGGAGTTGCTCAAGAAAGAGGGCAGCTGTCATATCAATTTATTCGGGCGTTTAGGGATAGTAAAGGAAACAAAAAGTCACCCCCCTACTTTGGGGCACTTTTTTCAGTAACGAATTTCGTTAATGAGAAAAAAGTGCCCCAAAGTAGGGGGGTGACTTATATGATGTAACTATTTTAATGAACAATTAATGAGCAATGATTAACAATCAATGATCAAATGAATTACATCGCACAATCTTTAGCGTAAGCATCCTGATGATTTTCAAGGCCTTTGCTGATAATTTTATTGGTCAAAACATCACCTTCTTTAACCACTTCACGAACGTAAATGTCCTGAATTGGGAAGTTGTTATTACCAAATTTGAAATCACCACGCGGCGATGCGAAGTCAGCTGCTTTAAGCGCTTTACGGAATGCATCTTTATCACTTACTGGAGATTTTTTTAATGCTGATAAAATCAAGTTAGCCGCATCGTAACCCTGACTTGAGTAAAGAGATGGAAGCTTGTTGTATTCTTTCTGATACGCTGCAACAAAGGTTTTATTCGCTTCGTTATCGATATCCTTATTCCATTGTGATGAGTTTTTAACGCCAAGTGCCGCATCGCCAACTGCACCTAGAATACCCTGGTCGAATGAGAACGCAGGACCCATAACCGGGATTTTTGAACCAGATTGTGAATACTGTTTCATGAATGCGATACCCATGCCACCCGGAAGGAAGAAGAATACAGAATCAGCGCCCGATGCTTTAATTTTAGAAATCTCAACCGCATAGTCTTTTTGACCGAGCTTTGTGTAGATTTCACCCGCAACTTCGCCTTTATAGAAGCGTTTATAACCTGTTAATGCGTCTTTACCCGCTGGGTAGTTTGGCGCCAGAATAAAGGTCTTTTTAAGGTCTGCGCTGTTAGCGTAATTACCCATGGCTTCGTGTAAATTATCATTCTGCCATGCCACATTGAATGAATTTTCGTGACAGCCTTTTCCAGCTAATGCCGAAGGTCCTGCATTTGGGCTAACATAAAAAACGCCTTTCTTAACCGCTGAAGGGATAACAGCCATTGCCAGATTAGAGAATATAATACCGGTAAGAATATCGACCTTATCCTTTTGAATAAACTTGTCTGCAATTTGTACCGCTTTCGCTGGTTTACGGCCATCATCTTCGATGAGAAGCTCAACATCTTTGTTGTTTGACATTTTTAGCGCTAACTGAAAACCATCTCTGACATCTTTACCAAGACTTGATCCACCACCAGAAAGCGTCGTAATCATACCGATTTTTGTGGTATCCGCTTGAGCCATAGTTGTCGCTGAAGTAAAAATGAGAGCCAGACTGGTCATGGCAATTGTTTTGATGGAGAGATTTGTTTTGAAGAGATTGGTAGCTTGCTTTGCAAAAAGTGTCATACGATTTCCTTTTAAGTTAAACGGAGCAGAGAGGTAACTGCAATGTAATCAAGTCGAATCAAGTCGAATCAAGTGGAATCAATAGTATAGAAAAGTTTTGTTGAAACGCCTACTATGATTCGCTTAAAAAAGTGCCTAAAAGTGGGGGGGTGACCTCAATACCATTAATTTTCAATCGAATACGATTAGTGTAGGCTAGTAAAACAAGCATAAAGCAATTAATTCAAGCAATCTACGCGATCGCTTTTGTTGTCATATTTTTTCCATATTTTTGTTATTAGATAGTAGGTGCTGAGATCCCATGAAAAGAATTGAAACGCTGTCATTTGATGTGTCTTATGACGAACTCTTTTCAGAAAATAAAATATCATTTGGCGATGTGATTTTGACTAACCCGGATGAGTCGTTTGAATTACAGATACCACAAATGATTATTTCGCTGGATAAGTTTTCGAAGTTGTCAGAAATAAAGGGTTTAGAAGCGTTTAAAAGCACTGATGCTTCATTAGATAAAGATAAAGATAAAGATAAAGATACAGATACAGATGCAAATAATGTCGAAGCGCTGATTCAGGCTTATTACAAACTAAAACGCTATAACATTGTTGAGTCGACTATCGAAAAAATCGAAGTAGAAGGTAAGACCTGTTATCTGCAAAAAGCTATTTCAAGCATTCAACATCAGGAAGAAGAATTACGTTTTTTCCATCTTTTTGCCACTGTATGCATTGATGATCAATACATTCTGGATTTAACCGCTGATTGTGAGTTATCGGTAAGAGACACCTACGAGCCGTTATTTTTAAATATACTCAAGGATATCCACTACAAAGGTCATTATTCGGATCACTGCGCAGAACTAGAGCAACAGATTGCTGATTATGAAGAAAAAATCACTGCGCTAAATATTGATAATATCAACAATATGAGTGTACTGGATGTTATGGATATACCCGAATTTTGCATTCCTGACGATGGAAATGAAGTGTTTGAGGTTGGGGAGTTTGCTTTCAAACTCGATAGCGGGATTAGCGTTTTTCAAATCAGTGATTTCTCACATACCTTCGGTGTCAAAATTCATCTGCCCGTCAAAAATGACAAACACTTTCAACGTGCTGTAGAAAGCCAATTGCTTAATGAACATATCGATTACTTTGGGTTTGATATTGAATTGAAACAAGTGTTTGAAAATAATATCCCGACCGGAGTTTTTGAGTTTGAGGAGGGTAAATCTAACGCGCCACTCTTTCTGCATCTTTATTGTAGAGGGTTTGAATACAGTCTGGATTTTTTTGGAAGACTAGAGTTAAAAGAAGGGTGGTTGGGTTTAAATGGTTACTTAAAACCACCGTATGCGAATACGCCCCTTTTTCAGGTGAGGGTCTATTGTAAAATCGATGCTGAACAACTGGACTGGACTAATTATACTTTTTCCTATGCTGAATCTTTACAAGCCAACCCTGATGACGTGCGCTATTTGTATATTGAAAAACCAGATTTTGTGGAACTACCCAAAGAGGTTCTGGCGTTTACTCAACTAAAAACACTCACCATTTTGGGTAATTATAATTATGCTGATCAAGAAAGTTCATACAGTCCTTTAAATGAGATTCCAAAGTCTATCGCTAATTTTAAACAATTAGCGTCTTTAAGTATTTCAAATACTTGTATAAAGAAATTGCCAGATAGTATCGGTGAGCTTTCAAACTTAAACAGGTTGCAATTGACTAATAATTTACTCGAAAGTATTCCAGAATCATTGATGCAGCTACCGGCTTTAGAATGTCTTTATCTCAACCATAACCACCTAACACATTTACCTGATGAGATAAGTTTACCTAGTTTGAAACAGATTTCGTTTTCCAGAAATCGATTAACCACGTTACCCAAAGCCTTAGCGCTTCAACCACAACTTAATAAAATTGAAATTGAATACAACTGCTTTACGCATCTACCAGAAGACTTAAACAGCATTGAAAACATCGTTTTAGAATTACCTGAAAAGCAACGACTGCTCGATTACGATTATAAAGGTGCAGATGGAAAAGGCACGGTTGATATCAACGATTCGCTATATTTAGCCAGTAATGATAAGCAGTTATTGCAACAACTACAGTCCGCAATAACCAATACGGTGTTCGAGAAACATCAACAGGCACTGCAAGATGTGGCTTTAAAAGCGGTCTGCCTGCAAACCACTGAAGCGGATGATTACAGTATTCTTGGCAATACACGTTTTGGTGGAAAACCTGACCTGCCTGAAGGCATGGCATATCCAGAATTTGAATCGAATTATTATGAAAGAATGTGTGGTTGGCAATTTATCGCACAGCTTAACTGCGCAGATTTAGTCGATTACCAGGCGTATTTGCCACGAACTGGAATGCTCTATTTCTTTCTGGAAGATCAGGAAAGTTTTGTTTGTAAGGTGATTTATTCGGATACGACAAAACTACAGTCAGCCAAGGACTTAGACATTGATGATGATTATATTGGTGATGATGGCGGCATTTATGCGCCATTCAAAGCTACCGCAACGACTATGATTTCGTTACCGCATTTTTATCGAAACGATCCTTTGTTCAAAGAAACCACATTAGAGAACTTTTATGCCAGTAAAGAAGTCGACGAATATCATAAGATAAAGGAAGAGTTATCGAAAAAGCTCGGGGTAAAAGGGATCTATCAAAGCTGGAATGACTGCTATTATGCCGATAGTCATCATGCAATTAATACTTATGTGTTTACCCAGCATGAGTCACCTCAAGAGCATGCGGCATTAATAAAAAAAGGCAAACTGGAAGACTGGGTGATTTTATTAAAGGTCTATTCTGACAATAATTGTGGCTTCTGCTTTTGGGATGCGGGTGAAATTTCCTTTTTAATACACAAGAGTGATTTGGCTAAATGTGATTTTAGCAATGTGGTTTGCATGCTTGAAACCAGTTAAAAAAGCCCCCAAAGTAGGGGGGTGGCTCAAGGTATTTATATTTAATGGTTTAATCACCGTTAATCCTGTTTATATCAATTTTATACCAATGACGAATCACACTTTTTGAGTGATAATCCTTTAAGTAATAAATTGAACGGTTACACCCTTGCATTAAGCTAATAAAGACTTCTAAAACATCAGGATAATCACAGCCATAATCAATGAAAAAATCTGGATTTAAATTCAAGCGAATACTCGCTGTTGCAGTTGTTTTAGTGACACTGCTTTTATTGTTGTTTCTATTTTCTGCGACTCGCAGTGCGCTTGATGTTTGGGAGCGTTTGCAAGGCTTGCCTGAACCACTGTTTTACACGTATGTAGCACTTATTGCTGCGGTGATTTTATTCAGTTTATGGTTGATTTATAAATTATTAAAACCGAGTCAGCAAAACCCTGATTATAAAATTGAAGAAGTCACCGAAGAAAATATCTTAAAAGAATTAGATCACGCCGATACGGTAGGCATGGAAACTGCTGAAATGCGTCGTGAGATTGAGCAATTACAGGCGCGTAAAGAGACTGGCAGAATCTATGTCGCCCTGTTTGGTGATGTCAGCACAGGTAAATCATCCATTGTCAAAGCGCTATTGCCCGAGGCTACTTCTGCGTCATTGAATATTGATATCAATGTGCGTGGTGGATCAACTCAGGACATCAAACAATACACCTGGAAAAGCACATCGGGTGATGAGTTGGTATTAACCGATCTTCCCGGTCGCAATGAAGCCAGCGGCGAATTAGATGCAGCCGTTAGAGATGAGGCAATCAGAGCACAGATTGTGGTGTATGTGACGGATTCTGATTTGTCCCGCAGTCAATTTGACGATATTCAGCAACTCAAGAGTTTCGGTAAGCCAATGATTGTTGCCTTGAATAAAAGTGATCGTTTCACCGATAAAGAAAAGCAATTGATCAGCGAACGTTTCAATACCAATTTAAATGCAGGCACGGATGCTTCAATTCAACACGTGTTTGTGCAATCTGGTGGTGAAGAAGAAGTTGTCAAAATATACCCGGATGGTCGTGAGGAGAAAGTCGTCAGAGCGCGCAGGGCTGATGTCTCTGCATTGGCACAAGCACTACAGGATGAAATCGACAAACAGAGTGGCGCACTAGAAACCTTACGTGATGCCAGTGTGTTTGTACTGGTTAAACAAAAATTAGATGTGGCGAAGGATGATTTCCGCCAGAAAAAAGCAGAAGAAATCATTAAAAGCTCTACCCGCAAAGCCGTACTGGGAGCATTGGCCTCTGTCAGCCCAGGATCGGATTTAGTGATACAGGGTGTACTTGGAACACAGCTCGTTAAAGGTTTGTGTGCTTTATACGATGTACCTGTTAAACAATTGGATATCGATAATTTGCTGGACTTTAGTACAGGTCAAATGAAAAAAAGCGTTCCGTTAATACTGGCTGTAGCCGGCAACGGTATGAAGGCCTTCCCCGGAATAGGCACCGTAACCGGCGGGCTGACTCATGCAGTGGCTTATGGGTTGATATTTGATGCCTTAGGGCGTGCTGTAAATAAAACTTTGCAACAGCGAGGTCAATTAAAACCCGCTCCTGCAGCCATTACCTTTAAGGAGATGTTGAGTGAAGATCTGGAATCGCGCGCGAAGTTATTTGCCAAGCTGGTTTTCGACAAGCAAAAACAGTCAAAATAGCGACTCAGAAACCGCACTTTCAGAATTACCTGGCAAAGGCTCTGATTCGGGTGACTCCAATGTCGATATGGCGAAGGAAAGTTTAAGCCAGTTACTTGAAGATACGCGTGTGCCTGACTCTGTACGTGATGTGCTGAGTGATGAGTATCAGCAGCTGAGTAAAATGCTGGAAAAGCTCGAAAAAGGGCATTTGCACATAGCTGTTTTCGGTCGGGTGAGTGTGGGTAAATCGTCTGTATTGAACGCTCTTTTAGGTAAACAGGCATTTAGTGTCAGTGTTTTACACGGCGAAACTAAAACAGAAAGTAGTGAAGAATGGCAGGAAGTGGATGCTGGCGGTATCTACCTGATTGATACGCCTGGCATTAATGAAATAGACGGCGAAGAAAGAGAGCAATTAGCTCATGAAGTAGCGAATCGTTCTGATTTATTATTGTTTGTGGTCGATAGCGATTTAACCGAAGTTGAATTAGCGGCATTAAAGACCGTTGCTGATACTAATCGCCCGATTATTCTGGTCGTGAACAAAGCAGATCAGTACAACGAAGAAGAAATCTTCGAATTACGCACCATTATTCGCAAACGTGTTAAGGGTATTATCGCGCCTGCGAATATCGTTTTCACTGCCGCATCGCCGAGTAGACAAACAGTCATCTACGTCGATGATGAAGGTAATGAAAAAGAAACGGTTAGACAACGACCTGTTGATATCCTGAATCTGAAATCGCGCTTATGGGAGATTTTAGAAGCGGAAGGTAAGACCTTATCTGCGCTAAACGCTTCCTTGTTTGCCGGAAACCTCAGTGAACAACTGGGGGAGAAGATTCTCGCAACCCGAAAAGAGTTGGGTGAAGAAACCATTCGCATGTATTGCGTGGGTAAAGGTGTTGCGGTTGCATTAAACCCTATACCTATTGCCGATCTATTAGCGGCGGCTGCGATTGATGTGAGTATGGTGATTCATCTTTCCAGAATATACGGTTTGCCGATGAGTAAATCAGAAGCAGGCGAGCTGATTAAAACCATCGCCGCTCAAATGCTGGTTTTATATGCGACTTTCTGGGCAATTCATTTTGCCTCGTCTGCATTGAAGATAGGCACTGTAGGTTTTTCAACCGTAGTTACTGGTTTGGCGCAAGGTGCAGTCGCCTGGTATAGCACTCTGGTCGTCGGTAGAGTTGCTGAAGATTATCTAGCCAAAGGTAAATCCTGGGGTGATTCCGGGCCTAAACTGATTGTTCAAAATATACTCGATAGTCTCGATCGAGATTCCGTGATGAGTGACGCTAAGGAAGAGATTACACGCTATCTAAAAGCCTCTAAAAAATAATGTCAACGGTTTGTTCGTTTTCTCAAAATCTATTCCCATAAGGCTTTATAGCTGTTGGGACTAGTTTGTATTTGATGCATTGTCAAAACTGGTTATCATATAAATGACCGCTTCCTGATCCCAATTGTTAATAATTCTATGATCCTGGTCAGCCTGATAATACGCATTATCTCCTGTGGTTAAATGCTTTGAATCAGAACCTGAAATAACCGTAATATCTCCACTCTGGACGGTGATCATTTCCCGAGTCCCTCGCATATGGGGATGGCTGTTTAATTCGCCATTTACAGGAAGCTTCACCAAATAAAACTCGATATTCTCGGCCGAATGGATGGGGGTCAATACCTGGATAAACGCTGACTGATCATCCCTTAAAATAGAATTTTTATTATCCCCTTTTACGACTTCTATTAGCGGCTGTGTCCATGGCTCTTCTATCAATTCGGCAATAGATATATTGAATGCTTCTGCAATCTTGCAGGTGACCGCAAGAGTAGGGTTCGCTTTACCGCGTTCGATCTGACTAAGCATGGATCGACTAACGCCTGAGAGATTTGCTAAGTGCTCTAAAGTCCAGAGCTGTTTCTTTCTCTGCTGTTTGATTCGTGTAGATAGTGATGACAGTGTTTCGTTGCTCAATTTAAATGTCCATAAACTAATGTTTTATAAGAGAAAGAGTATATTTTCGGATATCTCTAGTAATTATATAGTAGAAAAATATCCACTATATGAAATAAATATGTAGATTTCTCTATTCTCTTAAGTTTACTATAGTGGATATAAATACACTATAAGGAATATTGTTGTGAAAGCGTTAGTAAAATCAAAACCAGAGATAGGGATCTGGATGGAAGATGTTCCAATGCCTGAAATTGGTATAAACGATGTGTTGGTAAAAGTTCAGCGAACCGCTATTTGTGGTACGGATATCCATATATATAACTGGGATGACTGGGCGCAGAAAACGATTCCTGTTCCTCTGGTAGTGGGTCATGAATTCGTTGGTGAAATTGTCGATATCGGCTCTAATGTGATTGATTTCCACAAAGGTCAGATCGTATCCGGAGAAGGACATATCGTTTGTGGTCGTTGTAGAAACTGTATGGCAGGCAACCGACACTATTGTAATCACACCTCAGGCATTGGCGTGAATAGAACCGGTGCTTTTGCTGAATACATTGCATTGCCAATGTCGAACGTATGGGTACACAATGACAGTATTGATAAAGATATTGCCGCTATATTTGATCCTTTCGGTAATGCCACTCACACAGCTTTGCAGTGGGATTTGCTTGGAGAAGACGTGTTAATCACAGGCGCGGGGCCAATCGGTTCGATGGCGGCAGCTATTTGTAAACATGCCGGCGCGCGCAATATTGTGATCACCGACGTTAATCCATATCGTTTGGACTTGGCCAGCAAATTGGGTGCTACCCGTGTCGTTAATGCTGCTAAAGAAAACCTGTCGGTTGTGCAAAAAGAACTCAACATGAAAGAAGGGTTTGATGTTGGTTTGGAGATGTCTGGAAATCCTCAAGCCTTGAATGACATGATTGCTAATATGAATCATGGCGGAAAAATATCCATGTTAGGTATTCCTGCCGAGCAAACTCAAATCGACTGGAATAAAGTTGTCTTCAATATGTTGACCATTAAAGGTATATACGGTCGTGAGATGTATGACACCTGGTACAAGATGTCGATGATGATAGAAACAGGTTTGGACTTAAATCCTATTATCACTCACCGTTTGCCTTATACAGATTTTCAACAAGGTTTTGATGCGATGCTCTCGGGAGAGTCGGGTAAAGTAATTTTAGATTGGGAAAATCACTAATGAATACAGATATAAAACAACATTTTACGCAAAAGTTAGATGCGATCAAAGATGCTGGTCTTTATAAAGAAGAGCGTATTATCGCCAGCGCGCAAAGCGCCACAATTTCACTCAGTGATGGTAGAGAAGTCTTAAACTTATGCGCTAACAACTATCTAGGTCTGGCACAACACCCTGAGGTAAATGCAGCAGCTAAGGTGGGTTTGGAAGAGTATGGTTATGGTATGGCATCTGTGCGCTTTATTTGTGGTACTCAAACCATTCACAAGCAATTAGAAAATCAGTTATCTGCTTTTCTAGAAACAGAAGATACGATTCTTTACCCGTCCTGTTTTGATGCAAACGGTGGCTTATTCGAAACGATTTTGGATGATCAGGATGCCGTTATTTCTGATGCTTTAAATCATGCCAGCATCATTGATGGCGTGCGTTTATGTAAAGCGAAGCGTTATCGTTACAGCAATAATGATATGCAAGATTTGGAAAAGTGTTTACAGCAAGCAGATGCAGATGGGGCAAGAATCAAGTTAATCACCACAGACGGTGTATTTTCAATGGACGGTTATGTTGCTAATTTAAAAGCGATTTGTGATCTTGCCGATAAATATGGTGCTTTGGTTCATGTGGATGATTGTCACGCGACTGGGTTTGTTGGAGAAGGCGGAAAAGGCAGTCACGAATATTGCGGAGTCTTGGGTCGAATCGATTTATTGACAGGAACCCTCGGCAAAGCTTTAGGCGGTGCTAGTGGAGGATACACCAGTGGACGCACTGAAATAGTTGAACTCTTGAGACAGCGCTCTCGTCCTTATTTGTTTTCAAATACCGTCGCGCCTTCCGTAGTTGCGGGAGCTTTAAAAGCGATCGATATAGCTGAGAATTCTAATGAGTTACGTAAGTCTCTGAGGGAGAATACGCGTTACTACAGAGATGCTTTAACGGAGCAGGGTTTTGATATTTTAGAGGGTGATCACCCGATCGTACCTATCATGTTGTATGACGCTAAAGTAGCTTCTAGCTTCGCTAAAAAGATGTTAGATAAGGGTGTTTATGTCATTGCCTTTTCATTTCCGGTGGTTCCAGAGGGTAAGGCTAGAATTAGAACGCAAATATCAGCCGGTCATAGTCGAGCGGATATTGATAAGGCGATAGCTGCTTTTACCGAAGTAAAAAATGAAATGGGAATTTGATTTTAAAGAGTGCTTATTTGCTATCAGGTATTTAAGCCAGTTAACTGGCTTAAATACCTGAAAATATCGCTCAAAGTAGGGGGGTGGCTTTCAAAAGTTGCACACTACCTGCTTTAACTATTTTATGCTTTCTTTGTCTGTGGTGCCTGTCTAGTATACGAATAGTATTCCTGATTGTAGTCAGGGTTCGCAGAACGACTGTTTCTGTTTAATACGGTGCCAATCATATTTGCATTAGCACGATCCAAACGCTTCAAACTATCTAGCAATGCGGTTTTACGGGTCTTGCTAGCTTCTACGGTAACTATAGTTGCTTCAGCTAAATTGCCCAATACCTGAGAATCTGCTAATCCTAAAACAGGTGGTCCATCAATAATAATATGGTCGTAGATGTCGCTTGCGTTTTCTATCAGCTCCGCCATTTTACTGCCAGATAAAAGCTCGACTGGATCAGGAGGAATAGGGCCAGAGGTAATCACGTTAAGATTCTTGATCATACATGCCTGAGTCACATCACCACTTTTAGTTTCTGTGGTTGCTAGATAATTGGTTAAGCCTTCTACATTATTTAATTCAAGCAACTGATGAATGCTCGGGTTTCTTAAATCTGCATCAATTAATAACACGCTACTACCCGCTTGCGCATAGGCTGTAGCAAGGTTTAAAGCAACGGTGCTTTTTCCTTCGCCTGCACTTGAGCTAGTAATAAACGTACTTTGAGGTGCGCCGTGTCTGGTTGAAAAGCGAAGGCTGGTGCGTAATGATCGAATTGCCTCAGCTAGCGCAGAACGCGGTTCCAATGCCGTTTGTAATGCCAATTTCTTAGGGCCCAGGTTTTTGGTTTCTGGTAGCTGAGATAAAACTGGTAGGCCGGTTGCTTGCTCTAGTAACTCACTGTTTTTAACACTGTCATCTACAAATTCACGTAAGAATGCAAAGCCCATTCCCAGTAATAAACCTAAAAGTAGACCAAAACCAAGGTTGGTTTTTAGGCTCGGTTTGAATTTCTTGGTGGGTACAGAGGCACTGTCGATGATCGAAATATTGTTAGTGCCTACATTGCTTGCGACATTAACAGCCATTAACTGTTCAAGTTGTTTATTGTAAGCGAGCTGATTGATTTCAACTTCACGGAGTAATCTATTGTATTTAGTGCTTTTTGATTGAAGATTAAGTGCGCCCGCTTTTAATTTATCAAGTTGGTTTCTAACCATTTTCTCTTTTTGCTGCGCTTCCATATAACGAGATTCGAAAGACGATTGTATAGATTTATTTTCAGAGGCAATCTGTTCTTTTAAATCATCAATCTGTTTTCTAAGTCTGTTAGCGCTTCTTGTTTTCTTTCTTGTTAAGCCTTGGTATTGCGTTTCTAAACGAGCTGCGGCTTTCTTGAGTGAAAGGATGTAAGGATCATTGATCGCAAATGAAGGAGCTGAATCTGGATTACTCTTGTATAACTCATAAGCAGCTTCCGCATCAATACGCTCTTTCTCGGCATTCACTAATTCATCAATTTGTTTTTTAAGGGTGAGACTACTGGTTGATTCCCCATCGACGTTTTGAACAATATCGTTTTCTCTAGCGTAATCATTCAAGCGCTGTTCTGCTTCTTCCAGACTCTTCTTTGTAACTTCAATATTATTCGCAACATAAGTTTTGTAGGATGATGCGGTTTCAAATCTACGTTCCAGATTTTGTCTTACAAAAGTTTTGGCAATTGCATTATTAATATCAGCTGCCAATTGTGGGTTAGAAGAATCATAACTAATAGAAAGAAGTTGAGAATTACTAACGGGTGTAACAGTCAGGTTCTTCAAAAAGATTTCTTCCATAGCTGTCGTATCTTTAGCATCTGCTGCTTTGTCGCCGGAAAACAGATTTTTAATACTTGATACTAAGCCAGTTGATTCAGGCTTTTTATCTAAACCAAGTTCAGAAATAACTCTGCTTGCGAGTGTTTTTGTTTGAATTAATTGAATCTGTGTTTCAAAGAAGTCTCTATCACTTCTGGATGCTTCTGCATTTAGAATTTGCACATTTGGGTTCGCTGCATATCTTTCAACTTTGATCGTTGAATAAGCACGATAAACTGGCTGCATTAACAATGTTAGTAAAAGAGCAATTAACATGGTTACAAATGCGATCGAGAGAATTAATTTCTTGTGGTTCTTAAGTACATTAATGAATTCTTTTAAATCAAGCCCGCCTGAATCTTCCAGTAATTCCTCTGGATAGAAGTCACGAGGATAAGGAATTAGGTCGCTATCAGATGCATTACTTCTTGATGAACGTGGATTCATTGGAAGTTGCTGGCCGTTGTTTGAAGTCATAGTGTTCAGTTACTTTTTTTAAGTAGGGAGTTAGTACTTGGCTTAGTATCTTAAATGCTTCCATTTGGTTCAAAGAAGCACAGATGAAGTTAATATAAATCTGGATGAAGTAGATACGAGGCGGCGCACATTCTAGCAAGTAGCCATTTTAGGAACAATAAATAATCGTTTACCGGTTGAAAAAGGCTTATTGCAGTTTTCTGCGTATTAATTGTCTCATCGGTGTTTCAAAATACTTATAAGACAAGATGGATAAAATAATGAGTAAAACCAAAAAGATATAAAAGTGAATGGTTTCATTCAATGGGACACGGGGAACAATGACTTTATCATAAATCCCATGCGCTGGTTTTTGTAATATGTATAAGGAATAACTCGCTTCACCTAATAAAACAAGTTTTGGATTGCTGAAGACTCTCGATATTCCTCCCTTGTGTCTGGCTAGAGTAATAATAAAGAGTAGAAAAACAGGTGCAAGTAGTCCATTGGTAAAGGCTAGTTTTAAACCGAATAGGTTTTCAAGATGAGGTCTTGCCCAAATTAAAATAAAGATAAGCATGAATGAAGCGAAAAGGAGTAAACCATTGTTGCTCGTCTGTTTATCCTTAGTGTGCTTTAGGTATATACCGCACAACATGCCGAGTAAGAAAGAGCTTAAGTGCATTGCCGGGTTGTAGTATATAAAGTCGTGAAGCTGATTCTTTGGTATATAGGCGTTAGAATTCAGTTGATGGGTTAGTATTAATTGAGTCACACCCCATAAAACAATGCTAAATACAGCCAGTTGTTTAATCCCTTTTTTATAAACCCACAAAATCAAAAAAGGAAAACAAAGGTAAAAGAATGCTTCAACAGATAAAGACCAACCAGGTGTGTTGAGGGTAATCGGATATCCAGGAATCCAAGATTGAACGAGAAAAATATGTGCGAGAAAAACGTCCCAGTCTTCACCCAGTGTTTTATATTTAGCGGCAACAATGATCAGCAGCGCGATTAAATAGACAGGGTATATACGTGCAAATCGGGCTACCCAGTATTTTAACTTTTTAAATTCAGCCCGATTAGATACGTCTACTTGATAATAAGCAATAGACATAATGAAGCCAGAGAGAACGTAAAAATAACCTACAGCGATTGGGCCAGCCGTTACATTCTCAAACAGGAAAGGTACGTTAGCCGGGAATACAGTCTGACCGTAATGGAAGAAAACAACGGTAAGGGCCGCGACAAAACGCGTAAAAGTGATTTGATCTAATTGCAAAATGTAGTCTTAAACGAGGTTGGATTAGTACGCGTTTTTATCTGTGAAAGCGCGGAATATGGTTAAGAATATAATCTTAAGATCGAGCCATAGGCTCCATTCGCGCATATATTCAAGATCAAACTCTACACGTTTGCGCATTTTATAAACCGTATTGGTTTCTCCACGCCAGCCATTTATTTGAGCCCAGCCGGTAATTCCTGGTTTGATCATATGACGAAGCATATAACCTGGGATAATTGATCTGTATTGCTCATTATGGGCAACAGCATGAGGGCGTGGGCCGACAATAGACATTGTTCCCTGGAGTACGTTAAAAAACTGCGGAAGCTCGTCTAAAGAGGTTTTACGCAAGAATTCACCAATCTTGGTGTATCTCGAATCACCGCGAGTTGCTTGCTTGACCTCATCACCATCTTCACAAACGGTCATTGTTCTAAACTTCCATACTCGTATTTTGTCGCCATTTTGACCGTAGCGCGATTGTTTAAACAGCACAGGGCCTTTTGATGTTAATTTCACCGCTAATGCGATACCCAATAGAATGGGAGATATCATGGTTAGGATGATACTGCCTAATAGGATATCTTCGATTCGTTTGATAAATGCGTGATCAGCAGAGAAAGGTGAATCATAAATACAGAGAACCGGGTTGTCTGCGATTTCGATAAATTTACTGTGTAACAGATTAGTCGTGAAATAATCCGGAAGAAGTCTAATGGGTGTTGCGCTGTCCGAAAGGTCATTGAGCAATTTCAACATACGTTTACGAGCTTCAACCGGCAGGGCAATATAAATTTGATCCCATTCGCCGTTTCTAGCGGCAATGATTAGATCATCGAAGCTACCAAGGTGTGCATAATGGTTGAGTACTTCTTTATGGACGCGATCTTTTCTATCGTCATAAAAACCAGCGACGTGATAACCAAATTCTGGTCTGTTCTCGAGATCACGGGCGAAGTGCAAACCATTTTGAGTCATGCCTACAATAACAACTCTGCGGTTATTGACTCCCATTCTGCGTAAGTGAGCAAAAATCTGACGCAGTAAGAATCGCGCCAGAATTAATAAAACCGGGGTCGCGATTAACCAGGCAACCAGTACAACACGTGAAAACTGTTCAGTCGTTTTAGTAACAAAGGCAATAAAGACCAATGAAAGGAAGGTAATCAGCCACGCCATGGTAATTCGCAGGGCTTCGTCTTTAAGAGGTCTGCCACTCCAAGAGGTGTAGATATCGGTAAATCGACCGACAAGGCCAAATATAACAATCGCACTTAATCCTGCGATGATATAGCCTTCTAAATTATAAAAATTTGTATAGGGTGAACCGAGAAATAGTGTGAAAAGAATAATCAGAATATCTACGGTACGATAGATAAGTTCTGAACTAATATGTTTATCATCCACAGATTAGGTTTCCTTTCCGTTGCAAGCTATTGAGTCAGCTGGTAAATGTTCAGCTAGTAATTATATAGATATTATTTACTTATTTCTGCTCTTTATCATAGAAACTAAGCTGTTTAACTAGATAAAAAACGAATAAATGTGTTTTATCGTGAAGACGTGTCTTTTTCCCATGTATACGTGCTGAGCTTTTTAAATTGAGCATTTGCACGTACTCGAATAATCAGAGCTATTGCTATGTAGATGGAAGTGGAGAAAAAGTTCTTACTAAATAATCTTTCTTTCATGACATTGCCATAATGTTTTTCTTCGCGAACCGGGCATTTGTCTTTAGCGATCAATTCCATATTGCCTAATCGGGCTCTTGTTTTTATCTTAATTAAAGAGAAAATATCTTTAGGGGCAGTAATATAAATTTCAGCACCTTTGATATTTGCTATTTCCTTGTTTTTGAAGTGACAACGTATATAACCATCATCACCAATGACATCAGCAAACTTGTCAAATCGTTGCCTG
This sequence comes from Cocleimonas sp. KMM 6892, assembly GCF_035798195.1. Classification (NCBI taxonomy): domain Bacteria; kingdom Pseudomonadati; phylum Pseudomonadota; class Gammaproteobacteria; order Thiotrichales; family Thiotrichaceae; genus Cocleimonas; species Cocleimonas sp. KMM 6892. The sequence continues at coordinate 122,050 of NZ_JAPFBV010000002.1, forward strand.
CCTTCCTCGCTTACGATAAAGCTGCAGGTGGCGATTACACCTTCTTTGATATAGGGAAGATTGGTCCAGACTTTATAGTAGGTCTTCACTAAAAATGATGACTTGTCAGTTTTAATGATAGGCGTAGGTGCCGAGAGCAAAACGTCACCTGTATCCATCACTTGTGAAATATGCTGGATGGCGTTTTCACTGAGTTGAGTATCGGCATCGATATAAAAAATAGGATAACTTATGCCTAATGCCTTGGCTTTTTCTTCAGCGACATTTAGCGCATTGGTTTTTGAAGGTTTTTCAATGTCGAGGCAAGTGACGCTGGGGAATTTAGTTGTAACAATCTCAACCGTATTGTCTGTGCAACCATTGCAAGCGACGATTATATTATCGATACCTGATTGGTTGATAATGCTGTTCAGACAGTCTTCAATGACACTGGCTTCATTGTGTGCAGGTACAATTACTGTGGCCATTAACGATACCCTTTAAGCCATTCATTGCGCTGTTTGTAAACGGTTTGCCACTCTTTAAGAGTTTCTAATTTATCTTTTTTGAATAGAGATAAAAGTTTCAATGAGAGTAGTTTGTTTAGAACATGTAACTGCAATAAACCTTTATGAATCGGCTTTTCCCAGGATTTAGCGTGCTTGTTGATCAGTTCAGCTTTGCCTTTTAACAGTTTCAGCATTTTGCCCGATAAATTCGTTTCGCTGACACCACCATGATGAATGATTTTAGCATCAGGGGTAACACGTGGTTGATAGCCTTTTTTGATTGCTCTTATGCAGTAATCTGCTTCTTCTGCGTACATAAAAAAGGTTTCATCGAGGCCTTGTAAATCTTCCCATAAGTGGCGGGGTGTCAAAAAGAAACAGCCTGTCACTACATCGACTTCGCGTTCACTTTTTCTGTCCCAGCAACCGTAATTGTCATGGTTGAAAAAGCAGCTTTTGTTAAAGGCTTTGCTTAATCCCAAGGCGCTGAATAACAGTGTTTTAAAAGATAATCTAGCACGTGCGTTATTAGGGTTAAGGCTTAAATCGTTATTCAGTGTAATGCCACCCCAAACGCCAGCTTTTGGTGTACTCAGGGCATATTCAAAAAGCTTGTCGATTGCGCCTTCCAGAATCACGGTATCGGGATTGAGTAACAGGATATATTCACTATTACTCGCTTTTGTACCAACATTGACGCCACCAGCAAAACCAAGATTGGCGCCGGTCTGGATGATTTCAACTTCAGGAAATTCTGAAGCGATTAATTCTACCGAATTATCTTTCGAGTCGTTATCGACCATGATAATTCGAAAAGAAGTCTTTTTGGTTTCTTCGTAGACTGATGCTATAGCGCGTTTTGTGTATTCAGCAGTATTGTACGAGACTAAAATTATATCAATCTTGCTCATTTGTTTTCTCTGCTATGGCATCTTGTGTTGCTAAATATTCTTCAGATAACATTCCGTAAGCAATTGTATCTATACCTGTTTTTATAACTTTGGCTGGGTTTCCTGCAACAATACAATTATCCGGAACATCGGTCGTTACAACGCTGCCAGCCGCCACAATGACGTGATTACCAACAGTGACGTTGGGTAGGATAATAGATCCGCAGCCTATAAAACAATGCGTCCCGATTACTGTTCTTGCCGCATGTCTTCTCGAGGCATAGTCGTGAGAAAGCACAATCGCATCAAAGGTAACCATGGTTTTTTCGCCGATGGTTAAACCTTTCGGATTGGTTTTATCTATTCGTGACTTGAATGATAGTCGCACATCTTTAGCAATATCCATTCCGTAGACAGTTCGGTAATACCAGGTTCTTGCATAAAGTAGTGAGTTACGGATTCTCACAAGTACCATAAACATATTCTGGTTGATAAATCTGGCTCTCATGAGTGTCCCTGTGTGCTTCGTTTTTTTGCTCTTAATCTTTGTGTCATTCTTTTAATGATCTGGTTCATTTGCTGATGATTACTTGCCCAGCCAATTGAGCCTAGAATAAAGAAGAATAATGGTTGTATCTTACCAAAATAATCGACGGTAAAACCGATAAGAATAAGTGACATGAATGCCAATATCCATGAGCGAATCATCCAGCGAGTAGCAGGATGGAATTTATGTAATCTGTTGAGCATGTGGAACACGGCGTATAGACACAAGAACAGTAAAATGAAGCTGGCAATAATGCCATGCTGAAGTGTCATTAATAACCAGAAGCTATCGATACTGTTATTCATCCATTCTGGACGAGTCCAGTCATGCAGGCCAATACCAAATAATGGATGTTCTTTAATATCATCCATCGTGTACTGCCACTGGAGTAAGCGATAGTAGCCTGTAACCGGGTTAAAGGTCAGGTATGAAATAAGGATCGCAAAGAAACCACGATTAGACAGTGCGTTGATCAATATCATCCCAGAGATAGCAAGAAAACCAAAGCCAAACCAAAAGCGTTTGCCGCCATGCCAGAAACGCGTAAGTACTGCAGTCATTGCTTGGAATGCCACTGAAAGAAGAGGTGCTGAAGAGAGTGTGGTTACCATCCCGATAAATATGGCAACCGCTTTAATGGCATTGCCGAGTTTGAATTTATAAGCAACTAAAAGCACGATAAAGGGGAAGAATATCGCTCCGATTGTGCCATACAAAATAGGGTGAGCGAACAGGTTGGTGGTTCGCATAATGCCCATTCGGATATAGTAATGAGTATACAAACGGTAATCTAAAGAATCATTGCCGGTTATTACCTTGGCCCACTCGTGCAAAATACGATGTTTGGCAAAGGCCTCATACAAGGAGAATACGAGTAATATCGCCAAAATAGTAGCAAACCACATATTGATTTCGTAATAACTTTTTGGGGTAGTGATAAACAGCCGGGCTAGATAAAAAGACCCGAGTATTTCTATAATGAGAATACCTGCCGATTCGATGCCATCTTTCAATCCGTGGTTGTAGATAAGGCTGGCGGTTGCCAATATCACAAAGAAAAACAGTAAAATATCGACCAAATTGGCCTGTTTCAATATCTGGTTGATATTGATAAAACCATAAATTAACACCACTGCTAGGACTAGGCGATAAGCTTCTAATCGCAGGCTGCCAGCTAAAATATGGAATTCTACAGGAATGAATATGGAAATTACGAACAAAATGGCAAGAAGTCTAATGATCATGGCTGAGTGGCTTCTTTAGGAAGTGTTAATAGTTTATGTGCTGCGAATAGTGCGATTATCAAAATCAGTAATGTGGCATTCGCTACCAGTGTTGCAAAAGCAGCGCCTTCAATACCATGGCTCTGGATAAAAATAATATTACACACAACATTCACTACAAAAGCAGTGACAAGTATGTAATTTAGATATCTTACTTTTTCACGGATAATAAACATAAACGAAAAGGTGATGGTTGCTGCTCTGAAAAGCTGTGCGATTAATAAAAGTCCTAATGCGGATTTCGCCACATCATATTCTTTACCGAAGGCTATTAAAATCCAATCTGATAATAAATACATGAAAACAGTGACAGACAGAACGACAGTAATGACCAAAGCGGTTGATTGCCAGAAAAATGAATGTAATTTATCTTTGTTATGGCTAAATATATTTAATAATCTGGGGTAAATGGTTGCTTCCATCGCCTGTAAGAAAAATAAAACAATATAAGAAATTTTCGAAGCAACACTGTATTCAGCGACTTGTTCGTTGGCTAAAAACCAGCCAACCATGATGGTATCAGTAAATATCATCAGAAAAGAAATAATCGATACGGGTGCTAACGGTAGCGACTTTGAAATAAGTGCGTATAAGTGGGGGGGTGTAGTTGTTTTAGAGACTGTTTCCAGCAGCTTGTCAGGTGTTTCTGTGGTTGATGTAGTTATTGCGGTTTTATTGGCAAATGATCGATACGTATAGATAATTGCAATAACTCCCGCCAACATTAGGGACGCGGTATAGATATAAAACACATACTGATCTTTTGAAAAGTAATTCCAGAATAATCCAATCAATACTAAAAAAGTGATCGCTGTGAGTGCATTTTGGCCGAGTACACCCATCACCGTTTTTTTAATCGCTTTCAAATAAGTGCTGTTTAAAATGACCAGATTAAAAAACAAGATGCCTAGGCTGGCTACGACTAATTCAGTGATACTAACGTTTGGTAGCTTCTCGTTAATGTTGCTATTAGCAATATGATCAAAAAAGAAGTTAGCCTGAATGTAATGACTAGATAGCGCCCATAAAGCCATGAAAATAAATGATAAAAACAAAACTGCTTTCAAACTGGCTTTAAAGAACCCTTCATGAAAATCAAGATCTTCCTGGTGAGCGCTGGCAACTTCTTTCATTAATAATTGATCGATGCCAAGCCGGCTGATTAACGCAATACCTGTAATAAATGTCATTAACAGTAAAATATCACCAGCAGATGATTTTGGTAGTTGATTAGTGATAATCATTACGACTAGAAAATTTAAAGCAACGCCAACAAACCTTGCAATCAATGACCATAAGCTCTGTTTGAGCAGCGGGTTATTTAATACTTTGCTGAATAGCTTTTTAAGAGCACTCATGACTGTAATGCTACTTTGTTAAATCGTCGTTGATAAAATCAGCGATATAATCGGTCAGATTTTGATTGCCTACTGTGCTATTGGTATTTTTAAGTTGAAGCTTCTCTATGTGACTTAAATGTTGGTTTAATTCTTCTTGAGTGCTCGCGGTATAAACACCATCTAATTTACCCATCCACTTTAGCCCATCGGCCTGATGATCATTTCGATGTTCGCCCAATTTAAATTGTCGATTCATCACAATAATGGGTGTTTGTTGTTCACGTGCACTGATAATGTTGCCCATTCCGGCGTGTGAAACAAACACCGAGGCTTCTTTGATGTTCTTATTATATTGTTCGCCATTGAGAAAGCGTTCCCACTCCATATTTTTGGGTGTGTAGCTTCCGTCACTGATTTGTGCGATGACGCTTTCATCATGCTCTGCGGCCCAATCGTCCATGTATTCGATGAGTCGATTGAATGAGAATTGAGTGCCTACTGCTACAAAAATCATAGTATTGAGCCTTTATAGACGACTTTTTCACCATCACTCAATGGTTCCCACTGGGTAATCACTTTGTCAGCATGTTTCATGACCATACGACCAGAACGCGAAATTTGACTAACATTGGCGATACTATCGACCCAAATGGTTTTGATAGGTAAAAATTTAGCGAGTAAAAATGCAATCGCGCCGGGCGCTGCACCTGTAGAGATAATCGCAGTAGGGCGTTCCTTGATGAATATCCAGAGTAATTGGAAGGCAAGCGGGATTAATTTAATTTTACTGTCCGCGCTGGCATCGGTCACGTTTAATACTTTGCGTGAGTTTTTTACTGCAGAAGCGTATTCAGATCCGGGCGTGACATAGGTTAAATCAAATCGATCCTCCAACGGATTGCAGATTTTATTCAGCTGAATCCAGTGCCCACCGGGGGATGCGATCGCCAGTACTTTTGGCTTTTTGTTTTTACTCACGAATTATATCTTTTTCAGATAAAAAGCAGCCTGATCGCCCGCTTTTGATTGATTTAGAACCTTGCTGTGTTCTTCGAATCCCTTTATATCTTCTTTGCTAAAAATGGATTTTTCGGGATTAATCGCATAGGAATTTTCATCGTGCAATGCGATGTCTTTTTTATATTGCTCACTACCCCAGCTCTGGAAAGCAAATGAGTCGTAAATGACTTCATCCAGTTCAAAGCCAGTTTTCTCTGCAAGGATATGAATGCTTCTAAGTGAATGAAGGAATAAGTGTCTTGGTGCGTCCAGTTGAACCCAGTCTTCCGCGTAATGGCGCCATGCCCATGAAGTAACGGTAGGAATACGTAGCATGCATATTCCACCTGGCTTGAGTAAGTCATACGTTTTTTCTAGTACTTCAAACTGATCATAAACATGTTCGTAGGAATGGTTGAACATGATTAAGTCCCAGCCGTTTTCAGTGCCGTACTTTTTATCACTTTCGTTGCTGGCAGGAAGATCGTGAATAGAATTTTTGGCGATGGTTAAGCCATTATCGTATTGGATGTCTTCTTTGTTAAATGGGTCGATGCCGAGTAGGTTTTTAAAACCAGCTTCTTTCATTGAATGTAGCAGGTGTCCAGCACCACAGCCTACATCAAGTATCTTTGAATCAAGTGTGACATTCGCGTGTCTTAATGAAGGTAGTTTGTCATGCGGCTGGTACTGCTGCATGATGTTGCCTAGGATACCTTTGCCGGTTGCTGCAAAGCGATCTCTACTGCGAATAAGTTTACCTTTAAAGCCGCTGGTGGCTTTTACTTCGTCGTATGAGTAATAGTCTTCGTTGGGGTAGTAGTCTTGAATGTTTTCAGGAACTTCTACTATCTGCAGACAACCGCAATCAGCGCATTCGAAGTAATTGTGAGTGTCTCGAAGACCGAGCATCATTTCCCGAACTTTATAGATAGTGTTGTGATCATCATTATCACAAATTCTGCACTGCAATAGATTGCTGTCTTTCATACTTTTCTCGTTGTTTTCCACTGCCTGTATCACTGCTGGTGCAAACCTGCATTCACGATATCAATTAAATATTGGCCGTATCCACTTTTCTGTAATGGTTTGGCGAGGCTGAGTAGCTCTTCTGTGGTGATATAGTTCATAAACCATGAAACTTCTTCAGGGCAGGCAATTTTTAGCCCCTGACGTTCTTCAATCACTCGAATGTAATTTGCCGCATCTAACAAAGAAGCATGAGTGCCTGTATCTAACCAAGCTGTGCCGCGTTTAAGCATTTCTACAGTTAATCTACCTTGTTCAAGATAGACGCGATTAACGTCTGTTATCTCAAGTTCTCCGCGTGGAGACGGCTTAATATTTGCCGCTATGTCCAGGACATCATTATCATAAAAATATAAACCGGTTACCGCATAATTTGATTTTGGCTTTTCTGGTTTTTCTTCAATGCTGAGTGCCAGTCCATCTTTATCAAAATCAACTACGCCATAGCGTTCAGGGTCACGGACGTAATAACCGAAAACGGTGGCTCCCTGATCTTTTTTCGCCAGTGTCAGTAATCTTTCTGATAATCCTTCGCCGTAATAAATATTATCACCAAGGATTAAGGTGACAGGGTCATTGCCAACAAACTCTTTACCAATGATAAATGCTTGTGCCAGTCCTTCTGGCTCAGGTTGAACGGCATACTGGATATTCAAACCCCATTGTGAGCCATCACTCAATTGTTTTTGGAATTGTTCGCTGTCGTGTGGCGTTGTGATTATCAAAATATCACGGATACCTGATAACATTAAAACCGTCAGCGGGTAATAAATCATAGGCTTGTCATAAACAGGCATGAGCTGTTTACTGACAACTTGAGTGAGTGGGTGAAGACGTGTGCCGCTGCCTCCGGCTAGGATGATTCCTTTTCTCATAATGTAACCTTGGTTCGACCTTGCTTGGGTCCTAATTTGACCTTGATTGGTCCAGTAAATTTGTTGCGCATAATACCGAACTCTTGCAGTTTTTTCTAACTTTGAAGATAAAACTACGAATAAGTCAGATGAAAAATTGATATGTGTTTTTAAATAGTAAAAAAGTGCCTGAAAGTAGGGGGGGGTGAATGCAATATTACGCGGATAAGCATCTTTATATCAGGTCTTCAATTTCGCCTGGGTAATCAATGAAATGGTTTCGAGTACCCTGCAAGCTTTCAATAATATCATTGCGGCGTTTTTCTTCCTTGCTGGGTTGGTCAACCTTGTTCCAGTAAGCGAGTGTTTGAGCTTGTTTGGAAAATAATTTCAGTTTGTATGTTGCTGACATGTGAAACATCGCACGGGCAATTTCCCCCTGGCTTGCGGGTGCTGGCTCTACCATTCTTTTCTTATTGTCTATCTTGATGTCATAGGAGCCGATTAGCCTGATTTCGCCTTTAATTGCGCGATCAATATTGTCTGCTTTTGCTGGTTTTGTGTGACTGATCGAGCCAAAGCGATGGCTTGCCCGGAGCATATTCAAATCCCGTCGACTGGGGAACAGGTTGTGCATGTCCGATTCAATGTAATTAAACTTGGTAGAATTGCTACGGCAGTCTCTGCGGTCTTTGCATTTCAACGCTTTTACGACCCATGCCATGGGAAAAACATGTTCTATGTTTATCCAGTCTGGTTTAGTTGGTCCAAAGTGTTGTTGGCTATATAATGTCTTGCCGCCAGTTGTGTATAGCTCTTTCCAAAAAAGCCTAATGGCTTGTTGGTAGCTACCTAAATGTGTTTGAGGTCTATTCATTGGGGCTAACTTTAACATAGTAATTTCTCGGTCACACAAACAAAAAAAGCCCTCAAAGGTGGGGGGTGGCTATAGATAATTAAGATTATTAATTGGTTTTCTACTATTAATAGATAACATTTTGAAGTATTAGATGGGCTTATAAATATGGATTTGTTTTTTGCGCCTGATTCAGGTGAGTATCTATACAGTATTGCAGCTGTGTTTAGCTTTGCTGCCTATGTGTTTAGTAATATTTTATGGTTAAGGGTGTTTTTAATCATCGCAGCTCTTCTATATATCCTGGCGGGAGTAAGCTTGGGTCTAACTTCTATGGCTGGCTGGAATGCGGCTTATTTTCTAATTAATTCATATCATGCCGGAATGATCTTATTCAATAAAAGTACTGTGATGTTACCAGATGAGATTAAAGGCATTTACAAAGAAGCGTTTACTACCTTAACTACGCGCGAATTTAAAAAAATCATTATGACCAATCCCTATCATGCCTATAAAGCAGGGGATAAAATAATGTCTGAAGGTCAGGATACCAATGAGCTATTCTTGTTACTAAGCGGCAATACCTCTGTGATTTCTTCTAATAAAGAGATTGCTTCTATTGCGAGTGGTGACTTCATCGGTGAAATGAGTTTTATGAGTAAGCAAACAGCGTCTGCAGATGTGTTTGCCAAAGATGCTGTGATAGTGGCCTATTGGACCCATGAAGATTTGTATAAACTCGAGCAAAAAAATATAAAAATCTATAATAAGTTTTTAACGATTGTCGGTCGTGATTTGGTCAAAAAACTAAAAAGAAAGAACCATAAAGTGATTGAATCTGTTTAGAAGGAAACATGCAATTACCCTATGGTTATTGAGGTTATATATAATAAATTACTTTTATTATTTGCTTTCATAATAGTACAATCAAACCGCAACGTAATAATCTCTATTAAATGTCTAATAGGATATTATGCCTTTGAAGGTATATGAAGCTTACAAAAAGCTGGTATACTGCTTGCCCCTTTTTAACCCAAATCCCTAATTTCAAGGGCTTATTTGGGTGAGTCATTAATTAAACGCTATCAGAATTAATAGACTTTTCTAGATGGATCTGCCGAGGAAATTTATGCGCACTATTGCTACACCAGCTTCAAAAGCTAAGAAATCGAACTCAGACCTTAAGGCTGATGCTTTATCTAATCCAATAATAAAAGAAAGCATGAATACCCTTCCCGGAAAACAAGGTTTGTATGACCCAAACAATGAGCATGATGCTTGTGGTGTAGGTTTTGTTGCACATATTAAAGGTGAAAAAAGCCATAGTATCGTCGAGCAAGGTCTTACCATTCTTGAAAGAGTTACACATCGTGGTGCGGTTGGTGCTGATTCAAAAGCAGGTGATGGTGCTGGTTTATTAATGCAAATTCCTGATGAGTTTTTTCAGGGCGATGCCACAGAATTTAATTTACCCGAGTCTGGAAAGTACGGCGTAGGTATGCTGTTTATGCCTAAAGACGGGCGTCAACGTGCAGAGCTTAAAGGTCTTGTACAAAGTGTTATAGAAGAAATTGGTCAACGTTTTATTGGTTGGCGTCAGGTGCCGGTTGACTCTAGTGGTCTTGGCGAATCAGTAAAGCCAACTGAGCCAGCAGTATTTCAGGTGTTTGTTGCCTGGGGTGATGATATTAAAGATCAGGATGAATTCGAGCGTAAGCTGTTTGTCATCCACAAAATTTTAACTGCCAGAGTGGATTCAGACGAAGTCGATGGAAGTCGATTCTTCTATATCTGTTCCATGTCATCAAGAACCATCGTATATAAAGGTATGTTACTCGCAGAACAAGTGGGCGAGTATTATAAGGACCTTGTTGAGCCTAGTGTAAAATCTGCGATGGCCCTTGTACATCAACGTTTCTCAACGAATACATTCCCGACCTGGAACCTGGCTCATCCGTTTAGAATGATTGCACATAATGGTGAAATCAATACTAATCGCGGTAATGTAAACTGGATGGCAGCACGTCAGTCTTCAATGAAATCAACATTATTGGGTGATGATTTAGAAAAAATCTGGCCAGTTATTCCAGAAGGTCAATCAGATACAGCCTGTCTTGATAATGCGTTAGAGCTGATGGTTGCCGGTGGGTATTCATTAACCGAAGCCATGACTATGCTTATTCCTGAGGCTTGGAATGGCAATGATCACATGAATAAGGATCGCGTTGCCTATTATGAATACAACGCTGCATTGATGGAACCATGGGATGGCCCAGCTGCGGTTGCATTTAGTGATGGTCGTCAAATTGGCGCCATGCTTGATCGTAACGGATTACGTCCTGCTCGTTATTTAATCACAGATGATGATCTGGTTGTGATGGCATCTGAAATGGGTGTGTTGGATATTCCTGAAAATAAAATCATTAAGAAGTGGCGTTTAGAGCCTGGCAAAATGTTCCTGATTGATATGGAGCAGGGCAGAGTTATCTCTGATGATGAGTTAAAGACAGATCTTGCAACTTCTCATCCTTACAGCCAATGGTTGGATGAAAACCAGATTAAAGTCTGTGAGATTTTTGGCGATAACGATATCCCTGAAGACTTGGATCCTGGGGAGTTGCTGAAACAGCAACAGGCTTTTGGTTATACGCAGGAATATATTAAATTCCTTTTGGAACCAATGGTTAAAGACGGCATGGAAGCAACGGGTTCAATGGGTGTTGATAGTCCTGTTGCTGTGTTGTCTCATCGCGCTCGTCACTTGTCGAATTACTTCAAACAGAATTTTGCTCAAGTAACCAATCCACCGATTGATCCGATTCGTGAAGAGATCGTGATGTCTTTGGTGAGCCTGATTGGTCCTCGTCCAAACTTACTGGGTCACAATAACCGTGGCTCCAGTATGCGCCTTGAAATTAATCAGCCAATCATGACTAATGAACAGTTATCGACTGTACGTAAAATCAATGATCATGCTGGTGATGATTTCCGCACCAAAACACTGGATATGACTTATGACTCCGCGCTAAGAGGCGGTGGTATGAGAGAAGCACTTAAGTCGTTATGTGATCAAGCGAAAGAAGCTGTTGAAGGTGGTCATTACAATATTTTGATCCTTTCTGACAGAAGTATGTCTGCTGAAAGAATGGCTATACCTTCATTGCTAGCTACCTCAGCCGTGCATCATCATTTAATTAAGAATGGTTTACGTACAAATACGGGGCTTGTTATTGAAACCGGTGCGGCATTAGAGATACATCACTTTGCAACGCTAGCAGGTTATGGTGCAGAAGCGATTAATCCATGGCTTGCATTACAAACTGTTGATGATAATTACAGAAAGTTTGATCCAAACATTGATAAAGTAACTGCACAACAAAACTACATAAAAGCCGTTGGTAAAGGGTTAAAGAAAGTTATGTCGAAGATGGGTATTTGTACTTATCAATCTTATTGTGGTGCTCAAATATTCGATGCTGTTGGATTATCAACAGAGTTTATTGAAGAATACTTTACGGGTACATCTACCACTGTTGAAGGTGTTGGTTTAAAAGAAATTTCAAGAGAAGCCAGACGTTGTCATTCGCGTGGTTATGGTGACAAGAAACTATATGAAAAACATCTGGATGTCGGTGGTGACTACGCCTATCGAGTACGTGGTGAAAAACATATCTGGACGCCAGTTACTATCTCTAAGTTACAACATGCAGTACGTGGTAACGATGCGAAGAGTTTCGCGGAATTTTCAAAAACGATTGATGAGCAATCTGAAGGCTTATTAACGCTTCGCGGATTAATGGATTTCAACTTTGAAGAAAATCCAATATCAATAGATGAAGTAGAGCCAGCTAAAGAGATTGTCAAACGCTTTGCTACAGGTGCTATGTCTTTTGGAAGTATCTCTCACGAGGCACATTCAACCTTAGCGGTTGCCATGAATCAGATTGGTGGTAAATCAAATACGGGCGAAGGCGGTGAAGAAGCATCGAGATTCAATCCACTAGAAGATGGATCGATGAACCCTCAGCGTTCGGCTATCAAGCAAATCGCATCTGGGCGTTTTGGTGTAACTACTGAATATCTGGTAAACGCAGATGATTTGCAAATCAAAATGGCGCAGGGGGCAAAGCCTGGTGAAGGTGGGCAGCTGCCTGGTCATAAAGTAAATGAGCAAATAGGTCGAGTACGTCACTCTACACCCGGTGTTGGTTTGATTTCTCCACCACCACATCACGATATTTACTCAATCGAAGATTTGGCTCAGTTAATCCACGATTTGAAAAATGTGAATCCCAAAGCACGTATTTCTGTAAAGCTAGTATCTGAAGTAGGTGTCGGTACAGTTGCAGCAGGTGTTACCAAGTCTCATGCCGATCATGTAACAATTTCTGGATATGATGGTGGTACAGGGGCCTCGCCTTTGACTTCACTGCGTCATGCAGGATCACCTTGGGAAATTGGTTTAGCTGAAACGCATCAAACCTTGGTACTTAATAAATTACGTAGTCGAGTTTGTGTGCAGGCTGACGGTGGTTTACGTACAGGACGAGATGTTGTTATCGCTGCACTTCTAGGTGCTGATGAATTTGGTTTTGCCACGGCTCCATTGATTGCTGAAGGTTGTATCATGATGCGCAAATGTCATCTAAATACTTGTCCAGTAGGTGTTGCAACACAAGATCCTGAATTACGTAAGAAGTTTACGGGTAAGCCTGAGCACGTTATTAACTACTTCTTCTTTGTTGCTGAAGAGATGCGTCAGCTTATGGCGAAACTAGGCTTTAGAACTATTTCAGAAATGGTTGGCCAATCTGACAAGTTACGCATGAAATCTGCCATTGATCACTGGAAAGCTAAAGGTCTCGATTACAGCAAAATCCTCACTAAGCCAGTTGCAGACTCACATGCGGATGAACATCATACGATGGGACAAGATCATGGTATCGAAAAAGCACTGGATAACGAGCTTATTGCTCAAGCTAAACCTGCTTTAGAAAATGGCGAAAAAGTTGTTATCGATATTGATATCCATAACCATAACCGTACATTCGGAACAATGTTGTCAGGTCGTGTCGCAGAAAATTATGGTCACGAGGGATTACCTGAAGACACAATTAGCATTAATGTGTCGGGCACAGCAGGGCAGTCATTCGGCGCTTGGGTAACCAAAGGCGTTACCATTAAGTTATCTGGTGAAGGTAATGATTATGTTGGCAAGGGATTATCAGGTGGAAAGATCATTATTTACCCTCCGGCAGATTGCAAAATAGATAATCATCAAGACAATATCATTGTTGGTAACACCGTACTTTATGGTGCTATTTCTGGTGAGGCTTATTTTAATGGTTCTGGTGGAGAACGTTTTTGTGTACGTAATTCAGGTGCCCAGGCCGTTGTAGAAGGTATCGGGGATCATGGTTGTGAATACATGACTGGTGGCGTTGTGGTTTGTTTAGGCAAAACAGGGCGTAACTTCGCTGCGGGTATGTCTGGTGGTATTGCCTATGTTTTTGATGAGAAGAATGAATTCTCTAGAAGATGTAACACCGAAATGGTGGAACTAGAAAACTTAAGCCCAGATAGCGGCAATGTTGATATCGCAGACTTATTACAAGCAGACGAAACACGCTTGAAGCAAATGGTTGAAAACCATCAAAAATACACAGGCTCTAAACTGGCTCAAAGTATTTTGGATAATTGGGAAGAAAACTTACCCAAATTTATCAAAGTAATGCCCGTTGATTATCGCAAAGCCCTTGAAGGTCAAAGATCAAAGAAGGTAGCAGCTTAAGAAGGTAAAAATCTTATTGTGAGTGGGTATTGAGAAATGAATTTTTGCTTATTGTTTAAAATTCATTTCGATAAATAGTAGAAATAACGTTAGATAGGTAGTTGAAAAAATGGGAAAAGTCACAGGATTTAAAGAGTTTGATCGTCAAGATAGAGCATATCAACCCGTAGAAGAACGCATTGTTAACTTTCACGAGTTTGTTATTCCGCTAGATGATGAAGAGCTACAAACTCAGGGTGCACGTTGTATGGATTGTGGCATACCATTTTGTCACGACGGTCCAGAGGGTGGTTGTCCGGTTAATAATCTGATTCCAGACTGGAATGATCAGGTCTATCACGGTGAATGGAAAGATGCACTTGAAACATTGCACTCTACCAATAACTTCCCGGAAATCACCGGTAAAATCTGTCCGGCACCTTGTCAGGAATCCTGTACGTTAAACATCAATGATAACTCTGTTACGATAAAAACGATTGAAGCTGCCATTATCGATAAAGGCTTTGAAAACGGTTGGGTTGTACCAGAAATTGCCAAAAATAAAACAGGACTGAAAGTTGCTGTCGTCGGTTCTGGTCCTGCTGGAATGGCTGCGGCGCAACAATTAGCACGTGCTGGCCATGATGTAGTTTTGTTTGAAAAGGAATCACGCATTGGTGGTTTGATGCGTTTTGGTATACCTGATTTCAAACTTGATAAAAAAATCATTGATCGACGCATGAAGCAGATGGCTGCCGAAGGTGTTGAATTCAAAACCGATACGAATATCGGTGTAGATATTCCAGCAAAGAAATTACTGGCTGAGTTTGATGCGATAGCACTCACTGGTGGTTCAGAAAAGCCTCGTGATCTTCCAATTCCCGGGCGTGATTTAAAAGGTGTACATTTCGCAATGGACTATCTTAAAGCAAACACTAAGTGGGTGCAGGGCGTTCACGGAGAAGATCAGGTAATCTCTTCAAAAGGCAAACATGTTGTTGTTATTGGCGGTGGTGATACAGGATCAGATTGTATTGGAACATCAATTCGCCATCATGCGGCATCTGTAACTCAATTAGAAATTATGCCGAAGCCGCCAGAAAAAGAAGACAAGGGTCTGGTATGGCCAGATTGGCCAAATAAAATGCGCACATCATCTTCGCAAGAAGAAGGTTGTGAAAGATTATTCTCGGTTGCCACAAAAGAATTTGTTGGTGATGAAGATGGAAATCTTAAAGCAATAAAATGTGTCAAAGTATCTTGGGATAAAGACGAGAACGGTGCTTGGCTAATGTCAGAAGTAGCTGGTTCTGAGTTTGAATTGAAAGCTGATGTTGCTACTTTAGCGATGGGTTTTGTTCACCCTGTGCATGAAGGAATGTTGCAAGAGCTCGAGCTCGAGCTTGACCCACGTGGTAATGTCAAAGGAACAACTGAAGGCGAGAACGCTTATTATACGTCACTAGAAAAAGTGTTTGCTGCTGGTGATATGCGTCGTGGTCAGTCTTTGGTAGTTTGGGCAATTCGTGAAGGGCGTCAGTGTGCGGTCTCTATCGATGAGTACTTGATGGGCTATACCAGTTTATCTAGATAAGACCTTTGCCTGTTAACTGTTTATTTTTAGCTTTTTTATAAGAAATTTCGCTAAACTCATTCTGTATCCTAAAAAAACCCCCTATAAGTAGGGGGGTGACTTAAATATTCAACTTCCCGGATTTATTGTGGGAGGTTATCAAGAAACCTGATTATGGCATCTGGACGTATTCCTCGTGAATTTATTGACGATCTTCTGACGCGCGCAGATATTGTTGATGTGATCAATGCGAGAGTGCCACTCAAAAAAAAGGGGCGCGAATTCACTGCGTGTTGTCCTTTTCATAATGAAAAAACACCTTCTTTTACCGTAAGCCCTAATAAGCAGTTTTATCACTGTTTTGGTTGTGGGGTGCATGGCTCTGCGATTTCATTCTTGATGGAATATGAGCATTTAGATTTCGTTGAAGCAATAGAGTCGTTAGCAGATTCTATGGGGGTTACAGTACCCCGAGAAAAAGGAGGGAAGGGAGCACCAAGTGAAGCCCAACGTCAGAGAAGTAAAGACCTGTACACACTTCTGGATGATGCTAATCAGTATTACCAGTTACAACTTAAAGGCTCACCCGCTGCTATTGAATATCTAAAAGGCAGAGAGCTAAGCGGTGAAATCAGTAAGCGTTTTAATATTGGTTACTCTTTAAATGGTTGGGATCATCTGCTTAATCACTTTAAAGGATCGTATGCAGAACAACAGCTTGTAGACTCTGGTCTAGTCATCAAAAAAGATGACGGAAAAACTTACGATAGATACCGTGATCGTATTATGTTTCCTATCAGAAATCGTAAAGGTCAGGTGATCGGGTTCGGTGGACGAGTGTTAGGTGATGATTTACCTAAATATATAAACTCACCAGAAACCACCGTTTTCCATAAAGGTAGAGAGTTATATGGCTTGTACGAAGCCAGAATTAATACACAAAAACTGGATCGGATCATTGTTGTTGAAGGCTATATGGATGTTATTGCCTTAGCACAATTTGGTGTTTCTTATGCCGTTGCTACATTAGGGACAGCAACTACGGAAGAACATATCAAACAGTTGTTTAGAGCTGTTCCAGAAATCATATTCTGCTTTGATGGTGATCGCGCAGGTAAAGAAGCAGCCTGGCGAGCCTTAGAAAACGCGATGCCCGTTATGCAAGATGGCAAAGAGATTAAATTTTTGTTCTTACCTGATGGTGAAGACCCTGATACGCAAATCAGAAAAATTGGTAAGGATGCATTTGAAGAAAATTATCAACAAGCGGATTCACTTACCGCTTATTTCGTTGAGAATTTGCATTCACGTTTTAATATTACCTCGGATGAAGGCAAAACACGTTTTTTAAAAGAAGCGGCTAAACTCTTAACGAAAATGCCGGATACATTAATTAAAGATCAATTAGTGCAACGTTTATCCGATATGACAAACGTTGATAAAAAAGTGTTGTTTCAGCGAGAAATCTCGTCAAATAATTCACCGAAAGATCAGTCTATGGGTGAACCAAAGTCTGGCCGCTCTCGTCTTAATAACCGAAGCGTTAGTCAGACGCCAATAAGATATGCGATTAGTTTATTACTTTCAGAGCCGACATTAGTCAAGTTAATTGAAAATATTGAAGAAATTGCATTATCAAAACTGCCAGGATCAGATTTATTGACTACACTCATTGAAGCAATTCAAGAGAGTCCCGATATTAAGCCTGTGGCACTCCTGGATAGATGGAAAAATACCGAATTTGAAGCCCCGCTAATTCAATTAATGAAATGGCAGCCTGAATCTGATGATATGGCTATACTCAGTGATGAATTTAAGGATTGTTTGCTACAAATTCGGAAAAGGGCCAAAGAGAGAAAAATTGAAAGTTTGCTCCATAAAGAACGCACAGAGGGTTTGAGTGAGTCAGAGAAGCAATCATTGCTTGTTTATCTGAAAAATAGCTAAGCCTCTCTTTAGTTTTCGATTTTCGTCACAATATTTCATTTAAGATGATTATCAGTTGGTGGATGAATATCAAGTAGTTGTCATAAATATCAATACTCTCTCAATATGGATACATTGTAGAGTGGTAAGACTGTGGTATACTGTTTGACTGATTTTTTTATATGTAAAGTGTTCAGTATCTGCATTATAAACATCATAGATGTTTTTATTGTTACATTAGGAAGAGCGTTAAAGGCGCGATAAAAAATATATGAGTAAAGAAGAACTTAATAAAGAACAACAGACGGCTGATAGTAGCACAAAGACTGACGAGGCAAGTACAAGCCAGTCGGTAGCAGTGCAAAGTCAGTCAGGTTTGAAACTGCTTATCCTTAAAGGTAAAGAGCAGGGCTACTTAACTTATGCAGAAGTAAATGATCACCTTCCAGATTCGATAGTAGACCCAGAGCAAATCGAAGAGATTGTAACGACAATCGGCGACATGGGTATCAAAGTCTATGAAAAAGCTCCTGATGAAGACAGTCTTGTTCTAACCGAAGAAGCGACTGAAGCTGATGATGATGCCGCTGAAGAAGCCGCTGCAGCACTAACAAACGTTGATAATGACTTTGGTAGAACGACTGACCCTGTACGTATGTATATGCGTGAGATGGGAACCGTAGAACTATTAACGCGTGAAGGCGAAATTGAAATCGCGATTCGTATAGAAGAAGGTCTGTACGAAGTACTTACGGCTTTATCTGAATTCCCGGCTTCAACTGAATACTTATTAAATTTCTACAACAAAGTAGAAACAGAAGAGAAGCGTCTTACTGATTTGATTTCAGATTTTGTTGACCCTGATGCAGAACGTCACGTTATTCCAGAGCCAGCACCTATTGTCACTCCAGAATCAAAAGAAGCTGCAGAGAAAAAAGCAGCTGAAGCTGCAGAGGCAGCAGAAGATGGTGATGTCGATGATGAGGATGAAGAAGAAGTAGAATTAGAAGATACAGGTCCTGATCCTGAAATTGCTCAAGTGAAATTCGCTGAGCTAAATGAGCTTTATGTACAAGCTTGTCAGGCAAGTGAGAACGATGACTACGAAGAGTACGAAAGAGTTCGTCAGGAACAAGCGCGTAAGATGCTTGAGTTTAAATTAACTCAGCCAGTCATTGATGAAATTGGCAGTCAACTGCATGCGATTATCGAGCGTATTCGTGGATATGAACGTCAGATAATGAAGCTTTGTGTTCAAAAAGCAGCAATGCCGAAGAAAGACTTTATTAGTAGCTTCCCTAAAAATGAAACTGATACTGATTGGCTTGATAAATATATTGAAAGCAAACCTAAGTTTCAGGAAAGTCTAGAGCCATTTAAAGAAGATATTATTTTCAATCAAATACAATTACAAAAGATTGAGAAAGAAACTCGCTTAAGTGTGACACAAATAAAAGACATCAATCGCATTGTGTCAGTAGGTGAAGCGAAAGCTCGCCGTGCAAAGAAAGAAATGGTCGAAGCTAACTTGCGTTTGGTTATTTCTATCGCAAAAAAATACACCAACCGTGGTTTACAATTCCTCGATTTGATTCAGGAAGGAAATATCGGTTTGATGAAAGCTGTAGACAAGTTTGAATATCGTCGCGGTTACAAATTCTCGACTTATGCAACATGGTGGATACGTCAGGCTATTACGCGTTCGATTGCGGATCAGGCTAGAACGATCCGTATACCAGTGCACATGATAGAAACTATCAACAAACTAAACCGTATCTCTCGTAAACTTCTACAGGAAAAAGGCCGCGAAGGTACACCTGAAGAATTAGCGGTTGAGATGGAAATGCCAGAAGATAAAGTTCGTAAAGTTATGAAAATAGCTAAAGAACCTATTTCAATGGAAACTCCTATCGGTGATGATGAAGATTCATCATTAGGTGATTTTATTGAAGATGGCAATGTTCAATCTCCAATAGAGTCTGCAACATCGACTGGTTTAGGTGAAAGTACACGTGATGTACTCAGTAGTTTGACACCGCGTGAAGCTAAAGTACTTCGTATGCGTTTCGGTATCGATATGAATACTGACCACACCTTAGAAGAAGTGGGCAAGCAGTTCGATGTGACACGTGAACGTATTAGACAAATTGAAGCTAAGGCACTAAGAAAATTGCGTCATCCTAGCCGATCAGATATGCTACGCAGCTTCCTGGAAATGGATAAAGATATAGGTGCATCTTAAGCTATATCTTGCAGGTGAAAGCCTGTTATTCATTGGATTCATTTAAACTGATTTTTTATATAGATTTTTATAGAAGTTATCAGTAAAATTCTGAATCCACTGGGGCCTGTAGCTCAGTTGGTTAGAGCAGTAGACTCATAATCTATTGGTCGGAGGTTCGAGTCCTCCCGGGCCCACCAATTATAAAAAAAGATCAATTATTATTAATTGATCTTTTTTTTCGCCTAAATTAATCGTATTACCGTTTTCTATGATTTTGGTCCTGCAAAGAACCAGATAATCAGTCCTAACACTGGTAAAAATACGATGATTAGCGTCCATAGTAATTTACCACCGGTACTGGTTCCGCTATTCATCACTTTTATTATTGCCAGAATATCTAAAATCAATACGATTAAACCAAATATTCCTCCTACTTCGATTCCCATTTTCTACTCCTTATCATTTAATTAAATGAGTGATTTGACCTTAAAATACGTTAAATTTTTTAGAAGAAAGAAGTGGTTACCATTCTTTTTTCTTTTGGCTCGTCATTTCTTTATCATATTCAGAAGCTAAATCCGTTTTCTCTTTGTCGGAGAGTACTTTCCCACCCATCTGAAAGACTTCTTGTTCTTCTTCATCTAAATGATGATGAATTCTATGTTGTAGCTTTTTGGCTTCTACTAGCCACGCAGACGAGCTGTAATCAGTTTCTTCCAGTTTCTCAATCATCTCATCAATCTCATGATGCTCTGCGACGCTGTGGCGTGACTTTTCTTGTGTTAAATCATGTTCCATGAGCGGGATATAAAAGTGCCTTTCTTCAGCGACAGCATGAGCTTTAAGTTCTGTCTTCAAATCGGAAAAAATCTCATCTCTTTTTGATGTGTCGCCGTGCGTTTCAATGATTGCATCAGCTATTTTTCGTTGTACGTCATGGTCTTTTCTTAACGCTTCAAAAATATTCATTTTTAATTGCTCCTTAAAAGAAGTTTGTTAGTACGTTTAAAAAGGTACGTATAAGTTATAAAAAAAAGTAAAAGGTAATTAACGTTAGGGACGTAAACTATTCATATTCCCAGATAATTGATTGATTCTTCTCCACGGCCATATTGAGTAGTTCAAGCAGTGGAAAAGCTCTGTTTTTGAAAGAGACCGAATTATCCTTGGCTTTTGCATCATTGGCCGTTTCAGGCTGTTGCTGCGAAATGCTACTAGCTTCTTCAATTAGTTTGATAGCTGTAGGAATATCTTCAGGGTTCATTGCGCCTGGAATTTTCCCGCTCATTTCCATCACTTCGAGCATGCCTTTAGCGTCCTTTTCAAACATGGATATTTTTTGTCCATTGATGTAACTGAAATTTACTAACATGGTATTTACCTTCTAGTTATATATGCACTACTATTTATTTAGATATACCTTGGCAGACATGAATGAATGCCAGGGTATAGATGACTACTTTTATGCTTTTGATGTTATGTTTAAGAGAATACTTTCTTCATACGATCATAAGCATCAGTAAAACCATCTTTGAGTGAGTCCCATGCATCGTCAGAAGCATCAGCGACTTTATCAAGCCATTCTTTAGCTTCAGTACGTTGCTCTTTTAACTCTTCAACCTTGGCTTTATATTCGATTTCCGCATCTGCTGACGCCTGATCTGCCTTGGCTTGGTATCTGCCAATATCCGCTTCAAGCTCATCCAGTTGAGCTTTCATTTTTTTGATGTATGCATGTTTGGTGTCCATATCAAAACTCCTTTTAGTTTAATAATTTCAAATTTAGAAAAACTGAGGTAGATGTATTGGCTTTACTCAGTAGGTCCTTTATGTTTTAAAAACATTGATAAGTGTTCTGTACTTGCATCTGAATCAATAAGTGAATCGATAACAAAATCAACGTTGAGTGAAATATTACATCCGAAGACGCACTAAGGAATTCAGTGAACTCTGTTAACCCTGTAGGGTTTTTAATGGGGGATTTGTAAGTGATGTCTGACATCAAGCAGTGTGTCTATCACTTAGGCATATTGTGTAAGACAAGACTTACATCTCTTACCGCATGCGCTGATAACTGAAGATGTATTGAAGTTTTATTATGAAGATACATTAGGACTTTCATTAGGACTTTCATTAGGAATTACATTAGGAACTACATCAGGAAATATAGATGTTTGTTAATGAATCCAAACATTTAAATAGAAAATGTAAGTGCTTTTAACACCTTATTAACAATGACTTAGCTATGCTAGGACAGACTGGGAATTTAACGATAATCAAATTACAAATACTATGAAATATTATTCAATAACATACGCCGTACTTGCTGTGGCTTTCGGGTTGCTTGGATTCTTCTTTCTGGAAGGTGGCAGCATGCAATCGATATTTAAAACTCTGGGAATTATTTTTACCATAATCGCAGTTATCGGTTTAGCCATGGAGCATTATTTCTCAGATAAAAATGATTCCGATAAATAAACGTTTATTTTGAAATGTTTTAATAAAAAAATAAAAATCAACAAAAGAAAAAGCGACTATAAAAGTCGCTTTTTCTTTTTCGGGGTTATTCTAATTGAGTTGATTAATGTGGTTTTCGACCGGTAACAAACATAATCAATGACACAATTAAACCAACTACAAAAAGAATCCATGCAATGTTTGTCGCAGTTCCTGCGATTCCACTAAGTCCAAGTAGACCTGCGATAATTGCTACTATTAAAAATATAACGGCTAGATTAATCATAACTAACTCCTTTATCTTGTTAACTGATAAGTTCAATAGCATCGTAAAGACTGACAATCGAACAACGTGTAAACTAAGTCGTATTTCCTGATACGCTTGAGATAAAGTATGAGGGGTGCGAATGATAAAATATGTCAGCTATATCAGAAGGGTTTGTAGTCTTTATCCCGCAAACAGATATATTTCCTAGAATAATTTTATAAATGAATAAGATGAAAAAGAATTTTTTACAAGAACTTAGTCGTAATCGCCTGCATATTTTATTCAGTATTTTTAGTGCCATTATCATTATTCTATTCGTTTTCTTTCTGAAGTTTGTATATGACTCAAAAGCCTCAATAAACTCGACACGGCTCAATGCACTGCATCTGGATTACAGTGACAGGCTTTTGATTAACATGTTGAATATTCAAACGGGTGCTAGAGGCTATTTGTTATCTGATGACCTCGAATTTCTTGAGCCTTATAACGAAGGTATCAAGAATCTGTCCAATACTTTTGATTCGGTAGAAAAGCATTGGCCAGATTATCTGAGTCCGCAAGAGATAGACGCCTTAGAATCTGAAGTTAAACAAACCATCATCCAGATATCTGATTTAGTCAATCAAAAAGCACTTGATCAGAAAACCAGACTTTCCGAATTCGATGTTACTAAAAAACTCATGGATAGTTTACGCGACCGAATTTCTGAAATTAGACAAACAATAAAAGAGAGTAATGCCAAGAATACTGAAGACAATTTGAACTCCTTGAATCTAATAAAGTGGCTACTAATACTGCTTATTTTAATTTCATTTGGTTTGTTGTTTTTATCTTTTGCGTTAACCGAACGGCAACAGAAAATGTTGAAAAGTCATGCTGATGACATCGCACTGCGCAATAAAGAATTAGAAAAAACAGTTAACCAGAGGACTATAGATCTGGTTGATCTTGCATCACATGTGACCACAACCAGTGAAAATGAAAAGCAACGTCTTGCCCGAGAACTCCATGATGAATTAGGTGCTTTGTTGACTGCTGCTAGAATGGACAGTACCTGGATCAGTCGTTCTATCAATGAAGATCAAAAAGAAAAATTTGATACACGATTTAAAAGATTGATTGATTCGATTGATAAAAGTATTGCGCTCAAACGTCATATCACCACCAGTTTAGTGCCTCCTTTGCTTCGGGAAATGGGCTTAACAGAAGCTATTATAGCGATGACAGAAAATGATCCTAATCATCCGCCAGCGGAATACCATGTCGATATAGATGACACACTGACAGAGATCGATAAAGAAAGAGAGCTCGCTCTGTATCGGATATGTCAGGAATCATTAAATAATATCTGGAAATACGCGAAAGCGACCGAGGTATTCATAGAACTTAGTGTCGAAGGGGATTTTTACCATTTAACCATCAAGGATAATGGCGAAGGTTTTGATCAAGCTGAAACCAAGAAAGGAACTCATGGATTAGCTGGTATAAGGGCACGTGCGGCGATGTTTAAAGGAACCATGCATATTGAGTCAGCGCCAGGTGACGGCACAGTCGTTAAAAGTAAATTAACGGTTTGTTAAATTACTTTTTAGCCGCTTCCTCTATCCAGTCCATCATTTCAAATAACTGATAGGATTTATCGTAGAAACCTTGAATATCCTGTTCTAAACACTTTTTCTTTAAATGCTTGGAAGTATGGTTTGTGAGAACCAGTTTTTCTGGTGTGCCATAAAGTTCCGGGTGACGATTGATTTCATTTAATACACCAAGTCCGTTACCTTCGTTTAATTCAAGATCAGCAATAACCAGATTGGGTTTATGTTCTTCAATCTCATTAAGTGCCTGAATTTGCCGGTCAGCTGTTGCGACTACATTTACCTGTTCAATACTGTCCAGGTTTTCCAAGACAATATCTCTGAGTAATGGATTGTCCTCGACAAGGACAATGGATAATTTTTCTGTGTTTAAAGCCATAGTGTTGCCAATTTATTCATGAGTTTTTGTAATTATTATAGGTCTAGTTCTTTTTCAATTAAGCCGTGGTTAACTGCATATATTGCTAATTCTGCATTACTGTTAACGCCCATTTTTTCTAATAAACGCGAACGATAGGTGCTGACGGTTTTAACACTCAGATCGAGAATATTAGCAATGTCAGAGACACTCGCACCTTCACTGATCCGCATAAATACCTGTAGTTCACGTTCTGACAAGTTTTTATGTGGTTCAGAGTCGTTTTCATTAAAGACTTCTCCAGCAAGTAATTCTGCTGTTTTGGAAGAGAGATAACGACGTCCCAGGGAAACGGTTCTTATTGCTTTGATTAAATCTTCCTGTTCGCAGTCCTTACATAAATAACCATTTGCGCCATTTTTGATCATGGGTAGGGCGTATTGCTCTTCAGGGTGTCCGCTTAGAATCAGCACTCCTAACTTCTCGTAGCGTTGACGCAGGTGTCTTAATACATCTACACCACTTTTATTCGGAAGCGAGATATCCAGTAACACAACATCGCAGTCATTATCTTTTAGATAATTGATAATCTCTTCGCCAGAAGACGCTTCGTATACCACATTAAAGTCTACTTCATCTTGTAACATTTCATTGAAGCCACGTCTTACGATTTCATGATCATCTACGATTGCAATTTTTACCACGTTGTATACCTACACCTCAGGGTTAATCAAAAGTAATGATATTGTAGTTCGTTGATTTAATTCAGTAATTAAATATAGATACGCTATATAAACGTTCTAAAAAAACGACCCAAAGTAGGGGGGTGTATTCCCTAATCATAAGATATTCCGTTTCGTGATTATACACAATAGGACAATTGAACATTTGCTGTAGGACGTATCCTACAAATGCTGCTTTTTACTTTTCTGTCAGTCAAAGACTACATGCAAATGTGATTCTGCTGACAGTCAGCGATTGATAATTTTTAGAAGATAGATTCCAAGATGAAGTTTGAGCGTTGTTCCTCTGGGTAAAGTTTCCTTAGAGACAAATTCATCATAACTGAATCAACAAATTAGTAAGTTTTAATTAACCATCTTTCATTATCAATAAAAGGAAAATAACATGACAAAGCAATCACTATTAAAAGTCGCTATCTCAACGGCAATCGTATCAATAGGTTCGACACCTTTGTGGGCTGAACCTCTTATTACAGATTACGAAAAAGCAACCTCAGCGTATGAAGATGCTTATTTCTCAGGTAATTTAAATCTGGATAGCGGTAACCAGGATCAAACCAGTTACGATCTGGATTTATCGATCGATTACGAAAAAGTTTTCAGTTCAAAAAACAGAAATACCAAACTAGACTTTTTAGGAACAGGTACAGTTTCTCGCGGATCAAGCGATGGTGATGATAGAGAAAGCACCTATCAGGCGCTTGGGTCAGTAACCGTTGATAATTACTTCAACCCCGATAAAAGTGAAGCATTCTGGTACGGTAAAGGTGAGGTTGGCTTAAAGAAAGGTCAGGAAGACCCGTTTACTAAAGCGACAGCTGGTGTGGGTTACGGACGCGTTATCAATGTAACGCCAATGGCACGATCAATTCGTATCATTCAGGAATTAAAAGAAAATGGCTTTATTAAAGCCGATCCAACCAATGCAACCTATCAACAAGTAGCACAAATAATCGAACGTGAAGCGGAATATCGTTCTAAATACGGTTTTGAAGATTACGAGCAATACTGGGTACAGGATATAGAAACAGCTCTTAAAGCAAGTGGGATGACAAATGGCACTACAGGTTTAAACGCCAGAGCTATCTTAAAATCTTATGATGTACTTGTGAACGAGCGTATTTCAACCCGTAAGAGTGGTTGGTTAGTTCGAGCAGGTGTTGGTGCTGTTTTATCTGATTATGACGGAGAAGATGGCAAGCCTGCGCTTGAAATAGGTGCTGAGTACCACAAACCGCTAAGCAATCGCACTCAGTTTTCAAACGAAGCTATTGCAACAGCAACACTTAAAGATGGCGATGATAGCTTTAACTTTAATAACGCGATGTCACTCACACATGAGCTAACTGACAAAATCGATTGGGAAAACAAGTGGACTCTGGATCACAATGAGTCTGATACAGGACCAGAACTGACAACCAATACAATCGGTTCTACTTTCCTATATAGTTTGACCAATAAGTTAGACTTTAGTGTTGAAGCAAAATTGACCGATACGGACGACAGAATTGCAGATAACGGCAATGATGATCTAGATAAGAGCCTGACAATGGGTGTTAGATACCGTCTAAAATAAGTGGTAAATCTACATCTTGTTAGCTAAAAAATTAGCGAAAAGACTAGCGAAAAGATGATGAGACAATCATTGAACAAGATGTAAATTGTACTGTGATATGGGCCTGTTTTAATCAGGCTCATATCATTTATTTAACGTAGTATTAAGTTAGAAAAATCATTCTGAGGTTGTTATACAATTACTGAATCTATGAAAACACGAATACTGCATTTTCTGGGAATCATCAGCGCTAATTTTTGGATGATTCCACTGTGTTCGCTGTTGTTAGGTGCAGGTTTGGCCTTTCTTAATTTTTATCTCGATAAAACCCTGTTAGCGCGTCATATCGAATACCCTGATCTCTTTCTGTTCTTCAACAACTCACAGAATATACGCTCACTTTTGAGTGTCTCTGCAACCTCTATTCTAGGTGTCGCAGGTGTTTCTTTCTCCATTACCATAGCGTCCCTAACGCTCGCTTCACAGCAATTCGGTCCCCGTTTACTCCGTAACTTTATGTTGGATAGGTTCAACCAGTTGGTGTTGGGCTGTTTCATCGGAACTTTTTTATATTGTATTTTACAATTGCAATTTACTAGTTCGATGGATCTGGAAAAAACCACCCCATTTATTTCGATGATCGTGTTGCTGGTGCTGATATTCATTAATCTGCTTTTACTGGTTTTCTTTATTCACCACATAGCGGTATCCATTCAGGCGGATAGTGTCATTGGCGATGTTGATAAAGAACTGGTGGCACAACTAAAAACGCTGTTTCCTGATGAAACAGAGCCAGATCAACAACCGCTTAAATTAGAAAAACCCTCAAATATTCAGCAACACTTTGAACAGCAAGGTAATCCAGTGTATGCACAAAAATCGGGTTATCTTCAGGCATTTGATGTCAATGCGTTACTGGAATGCTGTCGCGATAATAACGTGGCTGTGCATTTTTTGATAAAGCCGGGTGAATTCATTATAGAAGCCTCGTTGATTGCTTATTTTCTTCATAAAGAGGAAAAGCCTGATGAGGATGACATAACGAAACAGATTAATGCACAACTGATTATTGGGGATAAAGCAACGCCCGAACAAGACCCTGAATTTGCTATTAGGCAATTGGTTGAAGTTGCACTAAGGGCATTGTCGCCGGGTATTAATGACCCCTTTACTGCTATCAGCTGCATCGATAGATTGGGCAGTAATATTGGCTTGTTAATGGGAAGACAATTTCCTAATGAGCAATATGTTGATGACAGTGGGCATCTACTCATGCAATTAAAACCATTTACCTTTAATGGCATTGTTGAAGCTTCGTTTAACCAGATACGTCATCACGGTAAGAGGGACCTGGCAGTAACCATTCATTTATTACAAACACTGCATAAATTAGCCCTAATCGCTAAAACATCCGAACAGGCCAAGGCTATCGATAAACAGGCTAAAGCCATCGTTTCAGAGCAAAAAGCAATGGGGCTTTCTGACTATGATATTGAAGATATTAAACACTGGAAAAAAGAGCTGGATTTAATTTTGAATGAGAAGATATAAGTCATCTAATTTTTATCTGAAATGTGATTAGATCAGATTGCAGTGGAATTAATTTTGCTGATAAAAAGCTATGCTGATCAAATGAAACAAACAGTGAGAGGTGAACCATGATTTTTAAACAGCTTTATGAAAAAGACTCTAGTACTTATACCTACCTAATCGCCTGTGAAGAAACGGGGCAATCGGTATTAATAGATCCGGTGATTGATACTGTGGAACGTGATCTATTAGTCCTAAAAGAACTGGGTTTAGGTCTAACCTATACTTTGGAAACCCATGTTCATGCTGACCATCTTACAGGCGCGAAAAAATTAAAGGAATTTGCTGGTAGTCAGATTGTAGTTCCCGCTATGGAACAATTACCCTGTGCCGATTTAGGCGTATCTGAAGGCACACCATTTATGGTGGGTAATATTAAATTAGAGCCCTTATTTACACCCGGTCACACGGGAAAGCATCACGCCTATTTATTAGATAATGGCATGCAGAAAGTGGTGTTTACCGGTGATGCTCTGTTAATTGAAGCCTGTGGTAGAACGGATTTCCAATCGGGTGACCCCGTTAAATTATATGAAAGCATTACGCAGAAGTTTTTTACTTTGCCAGACGAGACCCTTGTTTATCCTGCGCATGATTATGAAGGACGACAGATAACCACCATCGGCCAGGAAAAGAATCGTAATCCACGTTTAGGTAATAATAAAACTCAGGATGAATTTGTCGCTATTATGAATAATCTTGATTTACCATATCCGCGCAAAATTGATTTTGCCGTACCGGGTAATGAAGCCTGTGGTGAATGCCCGGGTGATGTACCTGAAGAATTCCGTGGCCCTTGTGACGTTGTTGATTTGCCGCAAGAGTTAATACGAGCGGTACGTGCGGGTGATCAAGGTTAACGACTGTGCGTTGATTGCACTGAAATTGATAAACTAAAAAAAACTGCCCCAAAGTAGGGGGGTGGCAACCACTATTTTCTAATGAATCCTGATTAACAGACTATGACTTTGTCAAAGAAAAAGTGTTAATGAAGATAGTTAGATGATAGAAAATGGTTAAAAAATAACAGCCGGCATTGATTGGATTATCTAAATTTCAATCAATGCCGGTTTTTTATTCGATCTATAAAAGCTAGCTAAAAAGTTTATAATCAGCAGCTACTTTTCTCCGGATGATAAAACCCATAGCCAGATTACCCCCAGTAAGCCAGCTAAAGCCGTCGCTAGCATTATGCTCAGTTTAGCTTGGGTGAGCATTTCAGGGTGACCAGGGAAACTCAGAGACGCGATAAAAATCGACATCGTGAAGCCCATGCCGGCAAGTAATCCGACACCAATAATGTGTTTAAGTGTGACATTTTTGGGTAATTCTCCCCATTTCAGTTTTAACACAATCCAACTCATTAAAACGATGCCAATGGGTTTACCGAGTACCAGGCCAGCAATAATGCCCCAGCTGATAGTCGCAGGGATAATGGCATTGATGGTGTCTAAGGAAATAACGATGCCCGCATTTAGAAATGCGAATATCGGAATCACGAACAAGCTTACCGGTCTTTCTAGGGTTGTTTCCCAGCTTCTTAGGGGTGTTTTCGTTTCTTTGGCTCGTTCTTCAACGTCCTCAACAATTTTGTGATTACTGGCTTCGGCAAGCATCTCTGTTTCAGGATTTTCTTCAATCTGATCCATTTGCTTAGCCGCGGTTCGTAGTTTCTTCGCTAAGTTACGCGGATGACGTCGTGGACGTGCAGGTATGGCAAATGCCGCGAGTACCCCAGCAACAGTTGCATGTACTCCAGATAGCAAGGTTACATACCACAGTAGAATACTGATCAGCAAATAAGGCAAAGGTTTGCGTATCCCTAAGCGGTTCATCACCAGCAATAGAGCAAACAAACCCGCAGCGATCATTAGCATCTGTAAATTAAGCTGATCGGTATAGAACACCGCAATCACAATGATTGCTCCTATATCATCAACAATCGCTAGAGCGACTAAAAACACCTTCAAGCCACTCGGAATGCGTGACCCTAGCAACACCAAAGCACCCAGTGCAAAGGCCGCATCTGTCGCCATCGGGATTCCCCAGCCCGCGGCACTTTCAGTGTCATAATTAAAAGCCGCAAAAATTAACGCGGGAAAAATCATGCCACCCAATGCCGCCATAATAACAGTGCTTGATTGAGTAAAAGACTGAAGCTCACCGGCCAGAAATTCTCGTTTGATTTCCAAACCCAGCAAGAAGAAAAATAACACCATCAAACCGTCATTGACCCAGTGGTGTAATGATTTTCGAATTTCGTAGTCGTTGAACACGACCCCAAATTCAATGTTTTCCAGCGCGAAGTAGTAATCATGCCATGGGCTATTGACCACTATCAGTGCGGAGAGTGTCGCTAAAATAAGTAAGAGCGCCCCAGAAATCTGGTTATTTACAAACCGGTTAAACGGTTCTGTGAGTTTTTCAAATTGTTTTTCTATGGGTTTGGCAAGGTCAGCTTTTGGCTGCTTAGCGCTCATTATTTAATACTCCCTGTATTGTATAAATGTTGATTTAGTGTTGATTAAGCATGGTGAGGTTTTTATGTTTATTTTCAAATAAGACCCTAAGAGAAATACAGCTCAAACACAAACTAACACACTGTTCATATGTTAAATGCATGAAGTCCAAATAAGACGTATGACAACAAGCAATGCAAGAAACAATGCAAGAAACAATGCAAGAAACGACGTGCTTTATCTTCAAGGTTTGAATGCTAAAACCGTGTGGCTATTTCCATAACACATATAAAGCCAAAATGGGTTCATCTAAAGCGTTTACCCCATGCAGATCATTGGGGTGGTTATGTATCACATCACCCGGTACTAAGGTGTTGAATTCCTCTGAACCACCGTATCGCCAATCGCCAGTTCCTGATAACACCAGATACAGTTCCTGCGGTCGATGTTGGTGCAGAGGATAACTCTGATGTTTATCCACCAGTAATAAACCAACAACGATATCGCCTAAATCTAACACTTCATTGAAAATACCCAGTGCCATTTGTTCCCCTTTTTCATCGGTACGGGGAGAGGGCCTCCAGACCATGTCTGTGGCAATTTGCTGAAAGTTAAAGGTAAAAGGTGTCGATGATAGGTGTTTGATCTGGGCTATAACGGGCAATAAATGAGGGCTAAACTGCTTTTCTGTGGGAGATTGTATTCGCTGACTAAAGACTTCAACGCCTTCAAGTACGATTGGGTTATTCGTCCGAATTTTTATGGCATCAGCGCATTGTTTCAAGAAATAGATAATTTGATCAGCGGATTTTGTCGTTTTCATTGAGTGGTTTTCATTGATTGGATTGCCATGGTTTATTTTTACTATTCTGAGTATAGGTTCATCTTTATTGTTTAGTGTTCGGAAATTTGATTGATCTGTATCAATAGTTACTTTGATTTTTCGTTGTTTGTTTTCAATTCTCACATAACACTCCGTAGAAAGGAGTATTGTTTAATGAGGAGAAGAAATGTTAGCGAACGTAATTTAGGTGATTCGTTTAATTATTATGAATAAATGATTCAGTAAATACATAAGCAAACGAAATAACCAGGGAGAGTTAAAGATGCTAAATCTACAAGATATTATCGGTATGTGTGATTGTACTGAGGAAGAAATTGCAGCGGTTGCCATGCACGAACATGTGCCAGACGCGGTCGCCTCTGAGCTTGCTGATTATATTATTCATGGGAAAGACGGCATTCCTAAGCTTCGAAGAATTATTAAAGATGATATCGAAGAAGCAAAACGTAAAGGCCATGATGAGCAAGCGGCTAAACTTAAAGAAGTGTTAAAGCATTTCATCGCGACGCACCCTTTGTATTTGGAAAAAGCCAAAGGATAGTGTGATCTAACTTCCTACTTTGAGCGCGAAAAAAACGCCTCAAAGTAGGGGGGTGACGTTAGTTTATCTTTTAATAATTCATTATTAGCCAGTTATTGGTCACTTATTGGTCTAGAAACACGACGCTCATATTTGCTTGAGACCAGATTTTCCATTTACCGTCTTCCTGTTTGAATATTTGCACCATGTCGAGTTCATTATTCTTGAATGCAGGCCCTGTTACTTTTTTGGTAAGTTGTTTTACTCGTACATAAGCCAGTTCATCCTGATGGGCAATGAATTTGATATCAATGATTTCATAATCGAGTTCATAGATATCGAATAGGCGAGAAATCAGACTTTTACTACTCGCATACAGATTGGATTTTGTGTGAATAGTTGCCATTGTGCCTTCGATGTTTTCAGCTTTCATCTGCTTAACATTTTCATGTATGGCTTGCTCTAACAATTTAGTGATTTCAGTATTGGCAGTATCTTCTGTGCTTGCTATAGCCGTTGAGCTAAATAGCAGTAATGAAGAACAGCTCAAACAAACAGCAAGTAAAAATGATTTCATGGTGAATCCTGTTAGATAGTTTTTATCGTTTAAAAAGTAGTGATAAGTAGTCTTGTATTGAAGCGTAATCGTGATTTTCTTATGTTACTTATTTTTGCCTTGTTCAGCAGCCTTCTTATACCATTTGAGAGCGAGCTTTAAATCTTTTTCTACACCCTCGCCACTTTCATACATTGATGCTAAATTAAATTGCGCCTTGGCATGCCCTTGTTCAGCGGCTCTGCGATACCATTTTACCGCCTGTTTCAGGTTTTTTTCTATGCCTGTTCCATGCTCATAGCGTAAGCCAATTTCAAACTGTCTTGTTGCACTCAATTGTTGATCTTCGGTGGGCGTTTCAATCATTTTTTCTTCTTCTATTGCAGCAGCTATTGCAGGTATTTCAATCATCTGCTGTGCTTCTTCTTTGACTTCTTCTTTGACTTCTTCTTTGACTTCTTCTTTGACTTCTTCTTTGTCTTCTTCGTCTACTTGTTTAGCTTTATAGCTGGATACAGCTTTAGAGGGGCTCTTTTTCTGTTTAGTCGATTGTTTGATGCGTTGCTTGGTTTTGGCCTGCTTCTTGGCTTTTCTCTTGGTTTTTTTCTTTACATGTTTTTTAGGGCTGGTTTTAGCTTTTGCTTTAGTGCTTTTAACTGAATTGTTTTTTTTGCTTAAAGATAGCTGTTCAACCATCTCCTTTATATTGATCTCAGGTTTCTGTGTGGGTTTAAAAGCCGAACTATCTGAATCATCATCGCCTTGTTCAAAAGGTGTTGTCACAGGCGCAAATATAGTAGATGACGAAGCATGAATAGAAGTAGAAGGACTTACGCGATGATAATGATCAATCCCGGTGGCAGGTAGAGGATGAGAATGCGTTCTACCTCCATGTTTGTGTCGATGTGGATGGTTTAACCCAGAACTTGGTAAGGGGTGGCTGTGCCATCTATTCCCGTGTTGATGTTTTACACTGTTAGGGTCAGTTTTTATTTGTGGACTGTTGTGCGTATGTTTAAAACCAATTTCAGCAGAATAAGGGTGAATATGACTGCGTCCATTATGCGAATGGCGGTGAAAATGTTTTAGCCCGGTTTTAGGCAGTATATGGCTATGGACGCGACCGTTATGAGAATGCTTTGTTACGGTGGCTTCGGGGGCAGATAGAACAGAACGGGGTAGCGTAGTAAATAGCGTTGCTAATAATATAAGTGATATAACAACTGCTAACCGCATAATCCTTTCCATAGATTTATCATTGCAAAAGTGTGAGCTACTCTACAAGCGATGATTATAAGCAATTAAACCGCTCTTAACCATGAAGCTAGCGGTTAAATGAAGATTCATACGTAAAATACTGTGCTCGTCATCAATCGTCGTCGCACATATTCATTCATCGTCTTCATTCATCATCACCCATATTCATTTACGGGCACTCGCCGTCTTTCGTCAGTTTTGTTCATTATGTCGCTAAAACCAGGGAAAGCCTAAAAAATGGTAATGTGTTTTATTAATTAATGTGATAGGTTGTGGATGGTTTTAATAAAAGCAGTTACTAAGCTCTTATTTTGTAAGCCATTATTATAATTTTTATAAACAAACCATCAAAGGAAAATTAATGAAAAAATTTATCATGCTCATGAGTTCTGTTATCGCCTTATCGTTATGCTTTACGGCTTCAGCATTGGAAGGCAACTTTACTGCAAAAGTTAGAACCATAGGACTCCCCGATGACCAAGCTAGAGTGATTGCTGTAGCACAATTTGAAGATACTGATATTCTGACTGATGGGAGTTTTAGTGTAGATTTTAGTGTCTATCAATATGAAGGTTTACTTTTTGGTGGTACGGCAACAATTAACGCTGACCAAACTGAAGTGATTGAAGGGAAAGTTGCAACGGGTAGAACCAAGATGACTTATGATCCTGAGACTGGACGTATCACTGCTCGTTTAGTTTTAAAAGTGGTAAATGGTGCTAATAATAGTTCATACGATGTAGGTGCATTTACGTCTCCAAGTAACAGTGGCACTGAAAGTTGGGGCGGTTACGCAACTATTTCTGCGTACTCATTTATTAATGTTGGTGATGTGATTGGTGATGGTGAACCAGTAGACGTTCATTGATATAGAAAGTCGCTGAAGACATTAAACGAAAAACACGACAAAAAAGTCGACTAAAGTAGGGGGGTGGCTTACACCCTCCTACTTTATAATCAATTAATCTTGTCTTACTTTACAATCTCATAACACGGAGTATAAGCCACATCACTCGGTAATTTCATTCGATCATTTTTGATAAATGATTTCAGTAAATCATCCATTTTTTGCATGATGTCAGGATCTCCACTCAACTGGAATAAACCGTGTTTTTCAATGGCACGTATGCCTTCATCTTTTACATTACCTGCTACGATCCCGGAAAAAGCTCGGCGTAAATTAGCCGCGAGTACATGAGTTTCCAGATCTTTGCTTAATTCAAGATTTGCCATGTTTTCATGCGTTGGAATAAACGTCTGCTGGAATTCGGTGTCTATTTTTAAACGCCAGTTATAGTAATACGCATCGCTATGTTGACGACGGAAATCTCGAACTCTTTTTGTCCCTTTCTTGATTTTCTTTGCGACTTTTTCAGGGTTATCAATAATAATTTCATATTGTTCCTGAGCTTTTTTACCCAGCGTGGCACCAATAAAATCATCTATTTTCTGGAAGTAATCACGAGAGCCTTCGGGCGCTGAGAAGATTAATGGGAAAGGCATGGTTTCATTATCGGGATGCAATAAAATACCAAGAATATAGAGAATTTCTTCGGTAGTTCCTGCGCCGCCAGGGAATACCACAATCGCATGCCCAGTGCGTACAAACGCTTCAAGGCGCTTTTCGATATCAGGCAGAATAACCAAATCATTAACAATCGGGTTAGGTGATTCAGCAGCGATAATACCGGGCTCAGTAATGCCGAGGTATTGGCCGTCTTTGATACGTTGTTTGGCATGACCGTAAGCCGCCCCTTTCATGGGACCTTTCATTGCACCGGGTCCACAACCAGTACAAATGTCCATGCCACGTAAACCTAACTGGTAACCGATTTCCTTGGTGTAATCATATTCCATCCGAGAGATCGAATGTCCACCCCAGCACACCACAAGTTGCGGTCTGGAACGTGGGCGAAGGTTGCCTGAGTTGCGCATAATATGGAATACCGCATTGGTAATGCCATCACTGTCTTCCAGATCAAATTTCGGATTATCGAGTATTTCGTCATGCGTGTAGAGAATATCGCGCATCACCGCGAACAGGTGTTCATTGATGCCCTGAATCATTCTGCCATCGACAAAAGCTTCGGCGGGCGCACCCTTTACTTCAAGCTTGATGCCACGGTCTTGCTGAATGATGCGAATCTCGAAGGCTTTGTGGCGTTCCAGCAGTTCTTTTGCATCGTCGGTGTAATTTCCATGCGTTAATACCGCCAATGCACATTGGCGAAACAAGCGGTAAATACCGGTATTCGATGCATCCAGTAATCGGGAAACTTCCAGCTGAGATAATATATTAAGGTGTTGTGTTGGTGTAATTCGCGCGCTAACTAACTGTTCTGACATGTATGTATGATTCCAATAGATTTATTCTAAGGTTACAACTAGAGTGGATTGGTGATTCTATTGTGCCCTTGATTTTTTTGTTATTTAAAACGTCCTAGATACAAATTTAGACGAAGCAGTGTAAGTGGACAATATTACACCATTATGAATACTGTTCAAAAAATGCCTTATAAGTGGGGGGGTGACTTTAGAGGTGATCCAAGACCTTCTTTATAGGATCACCTCCGGCTATTACGAGGTGATGATGCGATGGATTGCTTCCAGACCTTTTCTTAAGGTTGCTTCATCTTTAGCGTAATTGATTCGAATACATTGATGTTTATGCGCCCAGTCATCTTCAATACCGATGAAGAAGTTATGCCCGGGAATGATGTAAACGTCTTCGCGTTTCAAGCGTGTGTAGAGTTCCTGTCCGGTGATATCCATATCTTTAAACCAAAGCCACATGAAAAATGCACCTTCGAGTTTATGCAGATATACAGGCTGATCCGCAAACACTTCATCGAATACACGAACCGCTGTTGCGGCTTTGTCTTGATAAAAAGGCTTGATCACATTGCGACAAAGGTTTAACAATTCTTTGTCTTTAATCATGCGGGTCATTAACGTTGGACCAACGCTGTTTGGCGCAAGAATCATAACGCCGTTGATGCGGCTAAGTGCGCTTATAATGTCATGATTGGCAATCACTATGCCTGTTCTTAAACCCGGTAATCCAAGTTTAGATAATGACATACACAGAATCGTATTCGGGTTCCAGGTGAGTTTTGCATCGATGTATATCGCCCCGGGGAATGGATGCCCGTAAGCATTATCAATGATTAATGGAATTTGATATTGCTGTGCCAGTGCGTCGAGTCTGGATAATTCCTCATTGGTAATTACATTACCAGTGGGA
This sequence comes from Cocleimonas sp. KMM 6892, assembly GCF_035798195.1. Taxonomy (NCBI): domain Bacteria; kingdom Pseudomonadati; phylum Pseudomonadota; class Gammaproteobacteria; order Thiotrichales; family Thiotrichaceae; genus Cocleimonas; species Cocleimonas sp. KMM 6892. Next base: position 159,275 of record NZ_JAPFBV010000002.1, read on the forward strand.
TTTGTCGGACGGGACACACAGATAGCACCAATATTTCGATGCGTTTCAGCTAGCGTTTCTTCCAGAACATCAAAATCGATTTCGTATTTAAACTGTTTTTGCTTGCTGTGGCTGGTATTACTTGCTGAATCATTTTCAAGAATATTGATTTTAGGCTTTATCGAAACGAACATATCATCGCTTAGACCCTGATCGGCATAGCCAACATATTCGGGGGCTAACGGAAACAGAATCTTATTGTTACTGCCGTCAGTCATTTCACCAGCAAGTAAATTAAACAGGCTGAAAAAGTTACTCTGACTGCCATTGCTCAAGGCAATATTGTTCGCATCGAGACCCCAGCCATAATGGTCATTAAGCATATCTGCCAAGGCTTCTCTAAATTCATCAAAACCCAGTGGGCCATCGTATAAACCCAGCATTGAATCGACTTTCGAGCTGGAGATGAGTGCCTGCAGTTCTTTCACAAACAGCTCATTGGATTCTGGTATTAATGCAGGGTTGCCACCACCCAGCATAACAATATCCGGATTGCCGCTATTGTTGGCGTTGCCAAGGTCTTCCATTAACTGGGTAATGCCAGTAGGTTGGGTAAATTTTTTGCCGAATTTAGATAAGTTCATCACAGTATTAGTTTGGGTTTGTTAATGATATGAGAGATGGGTAAAGATCAACTCAGATAAAATGTATAAGTCACCGTTTAGAGTGTCCCTTTTACGTATACGTAAAGAGTAAGTATAAACCTTGTTGAATAGCTATGAGGTTAATTTTTTTTGATTGAATAAAAAATTTATCTAAATAGAAAAAGTGCTCATAAGTAGGGGGGTGGGTTTGTTGTTATCGTGTTATTGATTCTTATTTAAAGCATTGTTGTTAATGCATCGTTGTTAAAGCGCCGTTGTTAGAACGACGTTGTTAGAGCATCGTTGTTAGAACATTGTCTGATTATCAAAAGAATAATTAATTAGAAATCCTGAAGCGCTAGTCTTTGATAAAACTATTTAAATAGAGGTCAATCAAGGCAATACCATCGTTTTCAAGATTGATCAGTCTGGAAGGTTGCAAGTGAGAATTGACCATCCCATATAAATACGAGAGTAAGCCTGCGGCAATGGTATTCGCAGACAGTTCTACTTTTAGCATGGATTGACTTTTAAGGTGTTCAATCGCTATCGCCATGCTGGTGAAATACGATGTATATTTTTCTTGTAAGTAGGCGCGTAATGGCGTTTCTTCATCGGTTATTTCAACACAGTTCATGATAATTTTTAGCGATTGACTGAGCTTTGGATCAGTCAGCACAGCACCGATTACGCCATGCATTAATAGCCTGAATGTATCGGCAGGGTTTTCATTTTCACTGAGGTTTTCTAAAGCATGGGTGGTTTCATGGTTAAAGCTACCTGCGCCTTCTTCCCACAAAGCCATTATCAACGCATCTTTATTTTCAAAATGCCAATACAAAGCGCCACGAGTCATACCTGCTTCTTTGGCTATCTGATTCAATGTGGTGTTGGCGATACCTTGTTTTATAAAAAGGCGCTGTGCTGCTTCAAGCAAAGCCTGAAAGGTTTTTTGCGCGTCTTCTTTGGTTTTTCTAGCCATTATTTATTATTCACAGATTATTAATCACAGAGCCCTAAAAATTTTGCGCAGTTTATCAGAAATAAACTATACATACAAGAATGTATGTATATAATACGTCCCCACTATCTATATCCGAGAACTATGTAATGAACATCACTGCTAATTCAGGGAAGTCTTCTGCGCTTCTCTTTATCTTGCTGTTATTGAGTACATTAACTGCCTGCAAAGGTGCAGGAAATGCAATGGCTGATGAAGCTTCAGGAGGCACTGAAAGCACCGAAAACTCAGAGAAAATGGCTAAAGAGGAAATTGTCCGACCAGCCATAATCAGCGAAGTAATGGGTTTGCAGGGCACAAGTCTGCGTTCGTTCCCGGCGTTAATAGAAGCAAATAAAAAATCTGATCTGGCATTTAGAGTGCCCGGTCAACTAGAGAAAGTAATGGTAAAGTCTGGCTCTCAAGTCAAAAAAGGCCAACTTCTAGCGCAAATAGACAGCACTGATTATCAGAATGCTTATGATGACCGTATTGCCAAATTGAATCTGGCGAAAACCAAGTACAAACAGACCACCACATTATTCAAGAAGCGTTATGCGTCTCAGGCAGAAGTGGATGCCGTTACCGCAGAACTAAAAGCCGCAGAAGTCGCGGTTAAACAAGCCAAGACGGATTTAACCTATACCAAGTTACGCGCCCCGTTTACTGGTGCAATATCTCATGTCGATATTGAAAACTTTCAGTTTATTCAGCCACAGCAAACGATTGTTCAACTGCAAAACACCACTCAACTGGATGTACAGTTTGATATTCCGGAGACTTTGATAAAAAGCTTAAGAAAATCTGATAAATACAAGTCTATGTGCGGCAAGGTAAAACTAGCCTCTGATAATAATAATGAGATTAAAGCGTGCTACAAAGAACATGATTCTGTCCCAGATCAGGCGACGCGTTCTTATCCCGTTTTATTCAGTCTAAAAAATCCTGAAAACTACAATGTACTTCCCGGAATGAGTGTTGATATCGAATTGGATTTCGCCGAACTAGAGTTAGCCACAGATAACAAAGGTCTATTAATTCCTGTTGAAGCGGTATTCGATGAAAATGACAAGCAGTGGGTATGGAAAGTCACGGAAGATATGCGAGTTACTAAAACCAATGTGACAGTGAAGGGTATCGTCAAAGATAATATCCGTATCATAGATGGGTTAAGCGCTGGGGATAAAGTGGTTGCTGCCGGTGTGAGTTATCTTGCAGAAGGTCAGAAAATTCGACCTTTAACTAAAGAACGCGGTTTATAGAACGGACTATCAGGATACAAAGTTATGAATATCGCGGAACGTTCTATACGCCAAAAAACAGTCAGCTGGATGATTATCGTGTTGCTGGTTGCCGGCGGCATTATCTCATTTCAGGGTTTAGGTCGTCTGGAAGACCCTAACTTCACCATCAAACAGGCGATGATAGTCACCTATTATCCGGGTGCTTCAGCCACAGAAGTTGAAGAAGAAATCACCTTACCACTGGAAACGACACTGCAAACCTTGTCTTATCTGGATAATGTGACATCGACATCGAGCAATGGCATGTCGCAGATTATGGTGGAAATGAAAAGTACCTACCGTAAGGATGACCTCGCTCAGATCTGGGATGAAATGCGCAGTAAAATTTCAGATATGCAGGCAGGTTTACCCGTGGGTTCTGCAACGCCTATAGTGAATACCGAATTCGGTGATGTGTTTGGCTATTTCATGGCTATCACCGGTAAAGACTATGACTACAGCGATTTAAAAGACTATGTTGATTATCTGAAACGTGAATTAGTGGTTGTCGATGGTGTCGGTAAAGTGCAAGTCGGCGGTACCAGAAGTGAAGAACTGGTTATCGAGATTAATCGTTCGCGCATGACTGCATTAGGGCTGAATGTCAGCTCCTTACAAGGTTTGTTGCAAACGCAGAATCTTGTGAGTAATGCCGGAAAAATAAAAATCGGCACAGAGTATGTGCGCATCAGCTCGACCGGTACGGTCTCATCCATAGAGGCATTGAAAAACCTAACCGTAGGGCGCAATGGTGATCAATTGGTATATCTGTCTGATATCGCCTCTATCAGTAAACAGTTTATCGATCCTGCCAGTCATATTTATCACTTCAATGGAGAAAATGCCTTAACGCTGGCGGTTTCATTCGCATCAGGCGTTAACGTGGTCGAAGTGGGCAAGGCGATAAAAGAACGACTAAAAGAATTAGAATTTGCACGGCCGATAGGTATAGAGATTGGCGTTATTTACGATCAGCCGGGTCAGGTTGATGCTTCGGTACAAAATTTTGTGGTGAGTCTGGCACAAGCAATAGGCATTGTAATAGCGGTACTGCTTGTGGCAATGGGACTACGCCCGGGTATTTTGATGAGTATTGTGTTGTTACTGACGATTCTCGGCACCTTTATCATCATGAAAATTCAAGGCATAGAGCTGCATCGTATTTCTTTAGGAGCTTTGATCATTGCACTGGGAATGTTGGTAGATAATGCCATCGTCATTACCGAAGGAATCATGATCGGTTTAAAACGAGGCTTAACGAGAATAGAAGCGGCTAATCGTATTGTTAAAAATACAGTCTGGCCGTTATTGGGCGCAACAATCATAGCGATTGCTGCTTTCGCGCCGATCGGGTTGTCACCGGATGCCAGTGGTGAGTTTACTGGCAGTTTATTCTGGGTACTGTTTATCTCGCTGTTTTTGAGTTGGATAATGGCTATCACGATTACCCCTTTCCTGTGTTATTTGATGTTCAAAGAAGAGATTGTTGAACAACATAATATGGCGGCAGACCCTTATAAAGGTGTTTTCTACGGAACCTATCGCTGGTTATTGCATGTTTTCTTGCGTTTTCGCTGGTTAACTTTGTTTGGAATTATCGGCTTGTTTGTCTTTTCGATGATGAATTTCGGCAACGTGAAGCAGGCATTTTTCCCTGCGAGCTCTTTGCCTGTCTTCATACTGGATTACTGGTTGCCGGAAGGGAGTGATATTCGCGCGACTGAAAAAGACATCCGTGGTTTAGAAAACTATATCAAGAAACAACAGGGTGTTGAGCAAGTAACAGCGACTATCGGGCGCGGTGCAGATCGTTTTATGCTGACATACAGCCCAGAATTTAATTACCCAAGTTATGCTCAATTATTAGTGCGTGCGGACAGTTTCGAGCGTGTTGGAACATTAATGAGTGAAATTAAAACCTACACCGATGCTAACTATCCGCAAGCGTTCACTAAATACGATCGTATGGCTATTGGGCCTAGTACCAAAGCAAAAATTGAAGCACGCTTTATTGGTCCAGATCCAAAAATCTTAAGAAAACTGGGGGCTGAAGCTGAGAAAATATTTCTCGCGGAGGAAGATGCGATCAATGTAAAGCAGGACTGGAGAGAACGCACTAAGCTGGTTCGCCCGATATTTAATGATAATGCAGCAAGGCGTTTAGGCATTAGTAAAAAAGACCTTGATGATGCTATTGCGCTGAATGTGTCTGGCACTACGATTGGTGTTTTTAGGGATGGGTCTGAAATATTACCGATTAAGTTACGTCCCCCAGAATCAGAGCGCAGTAGTTTTGATGAGTTAAAAAATATAGAGATATTCAGTCCTGCAAAGCAGGCTTATGTGAATATCGAACAAACTATCAACGGTATCGATGTAGTATGGGAAGACCCCTTAATTAAACGTCGTGATAGAAAACGTACCTTAACCGTATTGGCAGATCCTAACCCCGCTACGGGCAGTATGCCTGTGCCGTTATTGGCAAAACTACGCCCTCTGGTTGAAGAAATAGAATTGCCGGTAGGATACAGCTTAAAGTGGGGGGGTGAGTTTGAAGCCCAGCAAAAAGCCAACAAAGCGGTATTTGCATTTGTTCCCTTGGGTGCTTTAGTGATGCTGGTTATCACGATCTTTATGTTTAACTCGATTAAGCAAACATTGGCGGTGTGGATTACTGTGCCGTTAGCGATGATTGGGGTGACCTGGGGTTTACTGGTGACTGGCGCACCATTCAGCTTTATGGCGTTACTGGCAATTTTGAGTTTGACCGGGATGTTGATTAAAAACGGGATAGTGTTGGTAGAAGAAATCAAACGCCTCAATGAAGAAGAGGGTGATGAAATGCTGCATGCGATATCCAATGCATCTGTGAGTCGTTTACGACCTGTAACGATGGCGATGATTACCACCGTATTGGGCATGATACCGTTGCTTTCTGATGTGTTCTTCCAGCCTATGGCGGTTACTATAATGTTTGGTTTGAGTTTTGCGACTGTGCTAACTTTGATTTTAGTACCTGTGTTATACGCTTTGTTTTATGGTGTTAAATATAAAAGCTAATATTAAAATAGAGTAAAAGCAGGGCTAAATTGAATGTAACTATCAATATCGAGTCTGATTAATATCAACTATAAATAATCTGTATTAGTTGATAATGAGAGTATGGAACCCTTCTCATTTATATTGCTAGAGCTCGCCGTTATTATCGGCATGGCTTCTATTGGTCGTGGTCTTGCATTGCGTTTCAATCAGGCTTCAGTGCTCGGTGAATTATTGATCGGGGTGTTGCTGGGTAATATTGCCTATTGGTTAGGTAACCCATTAGCGACTGTGATTATGCATCTGGATGATGCGCAGAGATTGCTAGAAGAAGTGTGGCGCACGGGTTCCAGTATCAATGATGCTGCAATGCATGTCTTTAACGCCAACGAATTAGCCGAAGGCGGAATCTCTCAAGAATTAATTTCCTTTATTGTAGGTCCTCACGCAATGGATACATTGCTGATGACCATGACACTTTGGCTGTTCTCCAACCTTGGTGTGATTATGCTGCTGTTTATGATTGGCTTAGAGAACTCAGTCACCGATATGATCAAGGTCGGCAAACGCTCTTTGTTTGTTTCCATTATTGGTGTGGTCGCACCATTTTCACTCGGCTATATTGCCAGTAGCTGGTTTCTGCCAGAAGTATCAACACCCACCCATTTATTTATCGGGGCTACATTAAGCGCAACCAGTGTCGGTATTACCGCGCGTGTTTTAAAAGATTTAGACAGATTTAAAAGTAAAGAAGCGCGTGTCATTTTAGGTGCCGCGGTAATCGATGATATTTTAGGGCTGATTATCCTCGCAATAGTCATCGGAATTGTCTCTACCGGTAGTGTACAAATAGCCGATGTCTCACAAATTCTCTTATTATCGATTGGTTTCATCGCCTTGGTATTACTCTTTGGTGAAAAAACTGTTGGGTGGTTGGTGAGTAAGTTTTATCAGGTATTCAGTAAATTTCAGGTAAAATTGTTATTCCCACTAGCCCTTGCTTTTCTAATGGCAGCGTTTACTAGCTTTATTGGTCTGGCATCAATTGTAGGTGCGTTTGCAGCTGGCTTAATTGTAAATGATGAACACTTTGGTGATAGTAAAAAAAGAAGTCAACATTGTGATGAAAATGGAAATTTTGATTATTCGCCGACCACTCAGGAACTGATTAATCCGATTGAAAGTCTGTTTGCTCCTGTGTTTTTTGTTTTGATGGGAATGCAGGTTAATCTAAAAACCTTTCTCGAAACGCAAACAATCTGGCTGGCCGTTATGTTTACAGTCGTAGCAATCATTGGAAAGCTCCTATCTGGTCTAGCTGCTGGTAAAGGTGTGAATCGATTTGTGATTGGTGTCGGTATGATTCCACGTGGCGAAGTAGGTTTGATATTTGCCAGTATCGGAAAAGGGCTGGGTGTTATTGGTGATGATGTTTTTAGTGCTGTTGTCATTATGGTGATAATAACGACACTGATCTCACCGATTGTTCTGAAATGGTCTATTGATAGAACTATGGTTAAAAAGGTTTAGATTTAATTTCGTACGAATCAATTAACCTAAATATAAAGAAAAAGTGCCTTAAAGTAGGGGGGTGACCTTTTACCGTATCCGCTTTGTTCTGGCATAATACCAATATGCCAAAAATTGAAACAAAACGCCCAGAACCAAACAGCACGATTAATAAAGGTTTTTTAGAAAGTGCGAGGGTATGCCCGTCGCCAAATCACGATGAGCGTCCAGACATTGATGATATTTCTTTAATCGTTATTCACAATATCAGCCTTCCTCCCAATGAATTTGGTGGTGACGGAATCGATCAGCTATTCACCAATACACTCGATAGGGATGAGCATCCCTTCTATAAAGAAATCGACCATTTACGGGTTTCTAGTCATCTATTGATTAGACGTGACGGCGAAGTTGTTCAATACGTACCTTTTGAAAAACGTGCCTGGCATGCGGGAGAATCCAGCTATTTAGGTCGAAGTGTGTGTAATGATTTCTCGATTGGTATTGAGATGGAAGGTACGGATTTTGAACCATTTACCGAGGTTCAATATCAGACACTGGAACAAACGCTAACTGCTTTGCTGAAACGCTATCCGTCATTATCCAAAGAAAATATCACTGGTCACGAACATATTGCACCGGGTCGTAAAACCGATCCAGGGCCATATTTTAGATGGGATTCCTTAAGTCACGCGCTTGATGTGCAGCTCCCCGCTAATGCAAAACTAGAGACAGGTACTGAAATAGATAACGATGGACAGAGATAAATAGAGATAAACGTACAATGACTAATCAAACCACAACCATAATTGACATCCTCCGCCATGGTGAACCTGAAGGCGGGACTATGTATCGCGGTGGTGGCACAGACCATCATTTAAGTAAAACAGGTTGGCAACAGATGCAACACAGTGTCGAGGCTAATCCTGCAGACTGGTCTGCGATAATAAGCTCCCCCATGTTACGTTGTTATGAATTTGCACAACAATTAGGTGCCAGCAAAAAAATCCCTGTAGAAGTAGTAGAGAATTTTAGAGAAGCAGGTTACGGAAAATGGGAAGGACGAACCGCGACTGAAATATTCCATGAATCAGAAGAGGATTATTGGAATTTCTTCGACGATCCGGTCAATAACCGCCCAGAAAATGCAGAGTTATTGGAGTTTTTTACACCTCGGGTAAACGACGCATTCGGTAAAATCCTGACAGCCTATGAAGGCGAACATGTTTTATTGGTGACGCATTTGGGCGTAACCCGTGCCATTTTGGGTATTATTCTAGGCATGCCATTAGCCAGTCAGCAGTTGATTGATATGCCTTTTGCGGGGATGTTGAGAGTCATAAATGACCGAAAAGGCTTGCGGATATTACTGAGATAATAGTTCGCTAGCGTTAATAGCCACTAGCTATCTTTCATCGCTTTTTTGATCTCGCTCAGCATTGATTGTTTGGCGCGCGCTGCTTCGCGTTCGTCTACACGACATTTCCAGCGGTGCTTAATATTTTTGCGCCAAATAGTGTTGATTGTAAAATATCCCACTGCCGATGAAACGATGGCCAAGATCAAACAGCCAAATAATAAAGGTTGCCAGATTTGATGTAATGTCGATGAAAACCATTCCCAACTCAAGTCCATGGGGACTGATTCTAGTTCTACGCCCAGCATGACGCTGCCTAATTTATAGGCGAAGTAGAACATTGGTGGAATCGTTATTGGATTGGTTATAAAGACTAATGCCACGGATATCGGTAAATGCGCACGATAGAAAATGGCAAGCAATGCAGCGATAATGGTTTGTAAGGGAAAGGGTATCCAGGTACAGAATAAACCGATGGCAAATGCTTTCGATACCGAGTTTCGGTTCATATGCCACAAACTAGGGCGATGAATATCCTCACCTAAATAAGATAATGCCTTATTATCCCGAATTGTTTTCGGGCTAGGAGAATAGCGTTTCAGGAACTTACGTGGCATATGTTAATATTTTATCTAAATACGAAATCTAAATCATAATAATCAGACGAATAATACAAATAAGACTTTCATGCGGATTTATTCAATTCTATTTTTACTGGGCACGGTAACGCTCCAGTTCTTTCAGACCATACCAAATAGTCTTGTTTCTATATCTACATTTTTATATGTATTGTTACCTATGAGCTTAGCTCTAATCATTGTACTTTTATTACCGTACTTCAAGGGTTATAAATCATTTAATCAGAATAAATATACACATTCTTTGATAACTGCCCTGAAATCGGTCATCGTTTTCCTGTTTGGTTTCAGCATCGCTGCTTATGCAGCGCACACTCAAATCAATAATCGTTTACCCAGCCAACTGCAAGGTCAGGAGATTTTACTTCAGGGTAAAATTCACGATATTCCGAATTCTACGGATGAAGGTGTTCGATTTATTTTCAAGGTAGAAAACGCAGAACTGATCAATAACACAGCAAAACTCAATGATTCAGAAGCAACATCGCAGACTATCGTTCAAAAAAATATCAATACACCGTTAGATTTTAAAGGAAATGTCAGACTAGGCTGGTTTAGGCATCATCAATTACTAAATGCGGGTGAAAAGTGGCAATTTGTTGTTCGCTTAAAACAGCCAAACGGCTTTCTCAATCCCGGTGGTTTTGATTATGAGAAGTGGTTATTCACCGAACGGATCAGAGCCACAGGTTATGTACGTAAATCACTAACACTCAATAAACGAATCGCTCCATCTGCCTGGTATTCGATTAATCGCTTGCGCCAAAATATCCATGAAACGATTCAAAGCAATGTCGAAAACAAAACCTCTGCGGCTGTGCTGAGTGCTCTCACAGTTGCAGTCAGAACCAAGCTGGATGATAGACAGTGGGAATTATTGCAACAATCTGGCACCAGTCATTTGATTGCCATCTCAGGTTTGCATATCGCTTTACTCGCGAGCTTTGCCTTTTTACCGATTATGTTGCTGTGGAGATTATTTCCACGTTTGAATGAGTGGGTCCCTGTGCGCATAGCTGGCTCAATTGTTGGTGTGGTGTTTGCGTTGATATATGCGATGTTAGCTGGTTTTACATTGCCTACTCAGCGTGCCTTATTGATGGTCGTGATAGGTGTGTGGGGTTTAAATAGTCGGAAGAATTACGATTCCTCGACTGTATTAGCGGTTGCATTGATTTTGGTGTTATTGCTGGATCCACTGGCGGCGATGACGATTAGTTTCTGGCTATCTTTTATGGCGGTGGCAATTATTCTGTTTTTCATCAAACGCCAGCAGCAAAAGCCTCGCTGGATGATGGTGAAATTACAGTTGTTGATTTCGTTAGCCATGCTGCCGTTAACCATTTTGTTTTTCGGTACCGCTTCTTTAACCTCTCCGGTTGCGAATTTATTTGCTATTCCGTGGGTGTCTTTGGTGGTTGTGCCTTTAAGTCTGGTTGCTCTGATATTAATGCCAATATCTGGGGTCTTGTCCGGTACTCTATTCAAAATAGCTGCCGTAGCGATCGATTACCTGTTTAAGGGATTGGAGCTAGTCGATGGCACAATCCTCTCAAATTTCCATCCTTCTGAAATTCCCACTGTTTATTTGACTTTATCATTCATGGGGCTTCTCTTTATCTTTCTACCCAAAGGTTTCCCCGCGCGTTGGTTGGGTGCGGTATTAATCATTCCTGCTGTTTTATTCTCCCCGGCAAAAACAAGCGATGGTGAGTTCAGTTATACAATGCTCGATGTGGGGCAAGGCATGGCTTCAGTCATTCAAACAAAATCACATACGCTGGTTTACGATACGGGTGCTCGTGCGAGTAACAACTTTGATATAGGCAAGCTGGTGGTTATTCCTTATTTACGGGCTAAAGGTATTACAAAGGTTGATACCTTATTGATATCTCATGAGGATATCGATCACCGAGGTGGTGCTAAATACATCTATGACAATATACCCGTTAGCTCTGTCGTGAGTAGTGATCCCACGGTTTTGGATAAGGTAAAGATAGATGCCTGTGAAATGGGCAAGAAATGGAGATGGGATAATGTCGACTTTGAGATACTCTCGCCACCGGCTGTGTACCCAGAGAATGATAATAACCGGTCCTGTGTATTAAGAGTGTCGAATGCTTATCATACATTGCTGATAACGGGTGATATCCAACAGTTAGCTGAAAATAATTTACTCGAAACTGTTCCGCAAAAACTGCATGCAGATGTTATGACAGTGCCGCATCATGGTAGTAAAACATCATCTTCGATTGCCTTTATTGAAGCGGTATCACCTGATATTGCTTTGATTACGGCGGGGTATCGAAGTCGTTTTGGACATCCGAAAGCTGAGATAGAAAAACGCTACCAAAGTAGGGGGGTGGCTTTAATGAATACAGTCGATCATGGCGCTATGCTGATTAGCTTCCCTGCGAATGAGGGTGAGATCAAGACAAATTCCTATCGACTCACTAACCGAGGTTTTTGGAGCCGATAGGGGTTAATTTTTTTAATTAGCTATTTTTCTATTTAACTATTTTTTCTATATAGCTAAGTAAGCCCCCCCTCTAATTTAAAAAATATGCCTCAAAGTAGGGGGGTGGCTTAAGCAAAACTTAAACAATACTTTTATATGACCTAGGTGAAATTCATCGTCACCCAGAGGAAGGAGCATCCGGTTAATGCCAGCATTGGTCCATCATTGGTATGCGGACTAAAGGCTTCTGCTACCGTCATAATAATCGGTAAGAATATCAACGAAATAATCAACTGCGTGCTGGTGAATAGATCGCTATACATCAGCAATACCACCACTGAAATTATGTACACCATGGCACTGCCTTCAAGGCTGCGTTGGAAATCGCCATTCCAGAATTTACCGTTGTACCACAATGATCGCGTGCGGTATTTATGACGACCAAAGCGAATCCCCACAGGTTCTGCCAATCCATCACCAAACTCGTTAATCAAGTTCGGAATCATAATGATGATTGATGCCTTACCAAAGATAATGATGAAGGGTAAGTAAACAATGAATCTCAGAATATCTTCAAGCATGTCATAGCGAAGTGTATAGGGTCTGTCTTCAATACGGTCCCACGCTACAAATGCATACGCTAATATGGGAACTCTTCGTCTGATGACATTCCATTCTGTGAAGATGGTTTTCAGTTGGTCCATAAAAAACAACATACAAATAATATGGACAGCGTCTTTGCCTTCAATCACAAAGAACAGGGTAATGACATATATCTTTAATTTACGCCAGGGCCTTATCGCCAGCTTTCTAATGTAGTTAATTTTTATTTTGAAGCGATGGATGCTCCATGAAAAAACCACTTTCCCCAATAATTCGATGAATACTGCAAATATAAACGCGAAATAAATATTAGGGTTTATTTCGGGGAGAACTCCATTGGCTTCCAGTGCCAGAAGTGTGGCAATACCAATTCCGTAAACCAATAAGGAAAAGTAAACAAAAGTGTTTTCACCGCCCCAATCATATTTTTTATTTTTTAAGCCGTAAGGATCAGCAAATAATGTTTTAAAGTAAATGTCCCGTGATTCGTGAGCGGACATCGTTGCTGATTTTAAGTTGCGCATGTTTGCTAGCATCGTGCTGATTTTTTCCATACATCATCCTTGTTGTTGAAAAATTCACTTTAAGCCTAGCAATCTTTTACGCCATATTCTTGTGTGTTATTAAAAATGGTTAAAATTTAGGCACTTTCTAAAAAAGTGCCTGTAAGTAGGGGGGTGACAATCAATCAGCAATACCATATTGAATCATGCTATTTGGATGTTTGATTGCACTTCTTGTTGTTATAACTCTCCCAAAGCCACTTTTTTGGAGGTAGCGAAATCAGTTTTGCCGCTACCCAGAGTCGGTACTGCATTCACATTAATAAATGCTGAAGGAATCATCAGCGGATTCATCTCGGCATCAATCAGCGCTTTCTTGATCTCTCTGGCAGACATTTCATTGACGATTAATAGCGTTACTTTTTCCCCTTTTTTATCATCAGGTAAATTCACCGCGACTAATTCAAGTTCTGGATCGCCCAGAGCACCTCTGATTTTTTCTTCTACGGCAGAAAGGCTAACCATCTCTCCACCTAGTTTTGCAAACCTGGAATAACGATCGACAATGGTTAAGAAACCATCAGAATCCAAATGGCCCTTATCTCCACTTTTGTACCAGCGATACTTGTCCATTTCGACGATAACTTCAGCGGTTTTGTCGGGTTGATTGAGATAGCCTTTCATTACTTGCGGACCACCAATCAGGATTAATCCATCCTCGCCGGTAGCCAGTTCTTCCAGCGTATGCGGGTCAACGATGCGCAAACTTGTTCCTGGTAATGGCATTCCAACCGTACCTAGTTTGTTGCCCAGTTGAGGCTTCCAGTAATTGGTATCCAGTTCATCAGGGATATTAACCGCAGCAACGGGCGATGTTTCGGTGGTGCCGTAACCTTCCAATAATTGCTTATTGAATTTAAGGGTAAAGGCATCGCGGGTGTCTGGGTTCAAACGTTCAGCGCCAGCAATCACTAAGCGTAATGATCTAAGCATCAGCGGATGCACTTTTTTATTCATCGTGTACAAGCGTAAAAATGTCGACGTACCAAACAACACGGTTGCCTGATGTCTGGCGACACCTTTCGCAATCGTGACAACATCCGTGGGATCAGGGTGACATATAATCGGTATGCCTTCGGATAAGGGCATAAAGGTCGTGGCTAACAAGCCAAAGGCGTGGAATGTGGGCAGCGTTGACATAACGACATCGTCTTCACGTGTATTCAGCGTATCGGCGATTTGACGTGAGTTAGCGGCTAGATTCAAGTGGCTAAGCTCAACGCCTTTAGGGTTGCCTTCACTGCCGCTAGAAAACAAGATCGCCGCAGTGTCTTCAAGCTTGATTGGTTTGATGAATACCCATTGCAGTATTCGAGTAGGTAATAACATCACCGAAAGCAAAGTAAATAACATTCGCGCTTTTGATAGCTTTTCTTTGAATTCTTCTAAATAGATCAGTTTCGTTTCTGGCAGTATCTCTTTGATTTTTATGCCACGTTGTTCTAGTTTTAGAATGAATTTCTTTGATGTGTAAACGGTTTTTATATCCGCACTTTTTATCGACCCTTGAATTGCTTCAGGGCTCGAAGTGAAGTTGAGGTTAACCGCTGTTTTTCCTGCTGCCATAACCGCCATATTGGTAATGGCTCCACCGACACTAGCTGGCACTAGAATACCTATGTTTTTCTCTGGGCTGTTCTTTTTGATAAGACTAGAGAAGGCAAACACACCAGTAATAAATTTATGATGGCTGACGGGTTCTCCAGTGATGTCTGTTGCAGCCATTTGAAAGCTCATGCGCTTGGCTGTTTTCAACCATGACACCGGAATAGGGTCGAGTGTTTTTGAATATTTCTGCCACGATGCGAATGATAAATCGAAAACACGACGTTTTAACTGGTCAGGTGTTGTTTCTGCCGGCAATGGTTTGCCAAATGCGACGATCACATCACGTTTAAAGCCTGACTGGCGTGAGTCTTTTAAAAATCCACTAGAGCGTGAAAAGCGGCTGCCCCATAATCCATGCAGATAGAACGGTACAATTTTTGCGTTAGTTCCTTCTATAGCGCGTTGATAGCCACGTTTGAATTCGGAAAGTTGTCCAGTACGACTTATGGTTCCTTCAGGGAATAGACAAACTGATTTCCCGTCTTTAAGTAATTTATTGATCATATCCAGCGATTCTGCGCTATCGCCACTGTTAATCGGGATTGCACCGAACATCTTAAGCACGCCATTTAAATACCAGCGTTCATAATATCCGCGTTCAATGACAAATTTCAGTTGGCGCGGGCTGGCGATTTGCACCAATGCCCAATCGACAAAACTAATGTGATTACCGAGTAGCAACATACCACCAGAGTGAGGCAGATTTTCAAAGCCCAAGACTTTCATACGGTAACGGGCAGCAAATATTCTGGCAACAATAAAGCGCAGTAGAGATTCAGGTATTTTAAAGACAGCATATAACGTACCAATAAATGCAATCAGCGCTAATCCCCAAAGTATGCCGGTGCTGCCAAACTTGTAATAACTAAGCACGGTTGTTATCGCAAGGAATAACAGCATCACACTAAACTGGATAAGGTTATTCGTCGCTAAAACTCTGCCTAACTGATTATTTTGCGCGTGATATTGAAGTAGTGCGTTTAGTGGTACAACGATAAAACCACCCATTACCCCAAGGAACATAAAATTCAGGGCTTGCAGCAAGCTGGAGTCAAAGGCTCTAATCAGTATCAGAGAAATCGTGATACCAATCGCGCCGACAGGCACTAAACCGGTTTCGATATGATCACGTGAGACTCTGCCAGCGATCAATGAACCAATCATCACGCCAATACCAGCAAATGCCATGAGTCCCTGCACCATGGCGGTATTGGTAATACCTAAAAATTCTTTCGCGTATGCCGGGTAAGTGGCTAAAACAACTTGTGAAATTGCCCAGAAAATTGAAAGCCCAAGAATCGATAACCAGATATAAGGTTGACGTCTAACAAGGCGAATATTCCTTACCTGAGTTCTACCGCGGATATAATCATCCCAGCGAAACTTCATTTTATGATTGGTTTTATTGGTTTGCGGCAAGCGATAAGCTAAGACTAATTCAATGGTAGTTAATCCCACTAATACCCAGCCCAGTGGTGCCATCATGGCAATTAGCGAATCTTTATCCGTTATTTCGAAACCGACGATAATTTTTTCGAATAAAATGGAGAAGAAAAATGTTCCCAATAAAATCCCTGTGGTTGTGACAGCCTGAAGCAGTCCATTCGCTTGCGCCAGACGTCGGTCGCCGACTAATCCTTTTACATAGCCGTATTTAGATGGCGAGTAAAACGCACTTTGCATGGCGAGCAAAAATGTCATGGCAAATGCCACCCAAAACCAGCCTTGATAATAACTAAAGGTAATAAGCAATGTTATTCCTAGCGCAACCCAGGCGCTAACACGCATTACACTGTTTTTCGCGTACTTGTCTGAGATGTAACCTGTGGGAGTAAATAACAGGATAAATGGCAATAAAATCAGCGCATTAACAATAGATGTTAAAACAATTAATTCAGAACCATCATAGTTTTTGAAAATGGTATTTTGAATAATTATTTTGTGCCCTAAATCGACAAAGGCATTTAAAAAGGCAACCGCTAAAAAGGTAAATAATCCGGTAACTTTCAGGGCATTTTTCATGCTTTAGTTCCTAGGGACATACTGTTTTCCTGTTTTAGATTTTTATTGTGATATTTATAATTATGCAAACGAGTTTAGCATGACAAAGTGTTGTTAATACCAGTGTAATAACTTCTGCAATAAAAGTATCGAAAACTGTGACGTTAGGTTAATTTTTTTAATCCTATTGTCAGATTAGTGCTTATTTACAGATTAATATTTTGCGTGGCATGAGCTAGATCAAGAGATATATAGCAAAGCCTTAGTATCATTCTTTAATGATGAATAGGTTTTGAGCAAACTATTAAAATGAAACAACGCAACATTTATAACAACATTTATAGCAACATTGATAGCAAGATAAATAGCAACAAAAATATCAGCAAAGATAGCGACAAACACAACGAAAAACACGATGTAAAAAAAGGCGACACAGAGTGCGATATAGAATTTATCGTAAAAGGTTTAATGTCAGTAGGCTTAATGCTGATAACGGTTGGTTTGGGGTCAGTATTGTTTACTAAATTGCAAAATGATGAATCCGCTAGTTTAGTGATCGGGGGATTATTTGTCGTGGGTGTTTGTATCGTATTAACCGCTAAAAACTACATGAGTCTTGTGACCTTAAAGCAGGCTCATAAAAAGCTAAAAGTAAGTTAATCATTGTGAATCTGTTAGGTTTCATTTTTGCCGCTTTATCGACAATTTAACGGCTAATGCGTTGTTTACTTAAACATGATGCAAATCAATTCGAATAAGAATGATTCACGTTATTATTTTGCGCATATTGTAAAAGACCACTTAGAGTAACCTTTATGAAAATCGAATTTGATATTGAGAAAATCAAAAATTATGACACGGCAGGTCCACGTTATACGTCATATCCAACTGCGGTAGCCTTTACACCTTCATTTACTGAAGATGATTTTAGAATGCATGCTGATCTGAGCAACACCAAACAGGATAATGCACCGCTGTCGTTGTATTTTCATATCCCTTTCTGTGACACGATTTGCTTTTATTGTGCCTGCAACAAGATAGCCACGAAAGATTACTCTAAAGCAGATACCTATCTTGAGTATTTGTATCGAGAAATCGATATGCAAGCAAAGCTATATGATACCGATCGCGTTGTAGAGCAACTTCACTGGGGCGGTGGTACGCCTACATTTTTGAATCATCAACAAATAAAGGACTTAATGGCTTATACCCGTAAGTCTTTCAATTTACTGGATGACGATTCGGGTGATTATTCTATTGAGATAGATCCTCGCAGTGTCAGTGCAGAAACTATTAAAGTATTACGTGAAGTTGGTTTCAATCGTTTTAGTTTAGGTGTTCAAGATATTGATGATGAAGTGCAAAAGGCGGTTAATAGAATCCAGCCATTTCATCAGACCAAAGGAATCATCGATGCATGTAGGGCAAATAACGCCAAATCTATCAGTATTGATTTGATTTACGGTTTGCCATTACAAACGGTTGAAGGATTTGCCAACACCTTAAAACATATTATCGAGGTTTCTCCGGACAGGATTTCATTATTTAACTATGCGCACATGCCACATTTGTTTAAACCGCAGCGTCGTATAAATGAAGCACAACTGCCAAAAGCCGAAGATAAACTGGAAATACTACAACACAGCATCGAAACATTGGTTAACGATGGTTATAACTATATCGGTATGGATCACTTTGCAAAACCTGAAGATGAGTTATCAATTGCCCAGGAACAAGGGCAGTTACACAGAAACTTTCAGGGTTATACCACCCATTCTGAATGTGATTTAGTTGCAATGGGCGTAAGTGCAATCAGTAGTGTTTACTACAGTTATAGCCAGAATGAAAAAGCGCTGGAAAAATATTACCAACGTATCGATAAAAATGAGTTACCTATTATTCGTGGCTTGAGTATGAATGACGACGACATTATCAGACACCGTGTCATCCAACAGTTAAGTTGTCATTTTTCATTAGATTTCAAACAAATAGAAGAACAATTTGATATTGTCTTTAATGATTACTTTGCCGCAGAATTAGAAGAGTTAATCAAGTTTGAAGCCGATGATTTAATCACTATGGATGCCCGTAGAGTTGATGTGACACCACGTGGACGACTTTTGATCCGTAATATTTGCATGGTGTTTGATGTTTACTTGAAAGAACAAATTAAGCAGCAACGTTTTTCTAAAGTTATCTAACGGTTTTTACCCATAGTTCTTGTTAGAAGCCGCTAATTAGGCGTTTTTAATGAGAATGCTTAAGACTTTTTAGCAGGTAAATCTTGCTAAAAAGTCAAAAAACTCATAATCTTTCTGCTATGAAACCACCTATAAATATTATCGCCGAAAAGACGATTAAGTGCGAAGCGTGTAGCTTAAGTCAAATATGTATACCGAATGGATTAAGCGACTCGGAAATTGAAGAATTAGAAACTTCGATTGATAAGTCAGTAAAAATCAAAAAGAAAAGTTTGGTTTTTAGATCCAATGACAAAGCAAATGGCATTTACGCAGTCAAATCGGGTGCGGTTAAAACCTCAATTGCGAATAAAGACGGATTAGAACAAGTTGTCGAATTTCACTTACCCGGCGATTTGCTTGGTTTCGATGCTTTTGATACTGGCGAACATAAATGTAATGCAACAGCATTAGAAGATACATTGCTGTGCAGAATCAGTCTGGAAGAGTTTGATGGCTTGTGTGATCGCCTTCCTGGCATGCGCAAGGTGATGTTTCATCAAGTGGGTAAAGAAATTACTCACAACCAGAACCTGCTATTGTCACTAGGGCAACAACAAACGGATGAACGTTTCGCCGTTTTCCTATTAAAAGTAGCAGCTCACTATCAGTCACGAGGCTTCTCAAGCAAAGAATTTACCTTGCCGATGCCACGACAGGATTTATCTAACTACCTTGGTATGGCAGTAGAAACGCTTAGCAGAATTATTACGCGCATGTCCGAAAGCGGTATTTTAGAAACCAATCGCCGTATGATAACCATCAAGAATCTCGCTGAATTAGAAAAGATCGCGCATGTAACGTGTAGCTCTGATCATCTTTCTTAATCAGCTTTTATGAATTTTCAGACTCAGTGTTGTAATCACTGAGTCGATTCATCTCGGCAGTTTAAATGTCTGCTATTTCTTCTCAGATAAACGCATCACTTTATAAACAAAGTAGCTCATTAAAATAATAATAAACGCAAGTGTGAAAACCGTCCAAAATCCCATTGGGCTAAATAATAATTCTTTCATTTCAAGCACTCCTCAATGTGTGTGTGTTTTGAATGACACTATATTATTAATTTTATCTATTTAAAGTAATGACCTAAGTCATGAATTCGCATTTTGTTAAGCTTCAGTTTAGGTTATGTCAGTTATTGTCCCTGTGTGTTTAAATCAGAAAAACTAACAAAAACAAAATTTAATCGTTAAGGGGAATATTTAACATGGATACATTTGTACAAGCAGGGGGGTGGTTAATGATTCCTCTTGTTCTGAGTTCATTAGTGGCTATCGCCGTCATACTCGCTCTATTCATGACACTTAAAAAGGACAAAGTGATTCCGGACGGTCTTGCTGAGAAAGCACAGAAACTTGCTAAATCAGGCAAGATGACACAAGGTCATATCGATCAAATCGAACATGGTTCATTACTGGGAAGAGTGTTGGCAACCGGTTTACAAAGCCTTGGTCAGCCAAGACATGTGATGAAAGAGAATATAGAAGAAGCGGGTCGTCACGCTATTCATAAAATGGATAAGTACATGACAACACTGGGCACTATTGCTGCAATCGCTCCTTTACTGGGATTACTTGGTACCGTTGTCGGTATGATTGTTGTGTTTAATGAAATGCTTCGTCAAGGTGGTGTAGGAAATCCTGCGGACCTGGCGGGTGGTATCTCACAAGCGTTGGTTACAACAGCATTTGGTATCACTATTGCGGTTCCTGCATTGATTTTTCATCGTTATTTCCGCGGAAAGATAAACGATTACGCAATCGAAATGGAACAACAGGCAATTAAACTACTTGAAGTTGTCAGCATACCTAACAGACGTGCAACGGATATGTCTGCTAAACCAGCGGCGAAAAGACAAAGACCAGCAGCACAAGCTGTTAGTGCAGGTAGGGTAGCATGAACTTCCGCAAAAACATGAGTGATGAGGTTGAGGTAAACTTAACGCCATTAATCGATGTGGTGTTCCTGTTGCTGATCTTCTTTATGGTGACGACAACCTTTGATAAAGATGCAAAAATCAATATCAATCTGCCGACTACAACCAATGCAGTGCCGTCGCCTAAAAAACAACCCATGGAAGTCATTATTGATGGCAATGGCAAGTTTTTTGTTGATGGTAGAGAAGTGCTAAACAATAAACCAGAAACGCTTTTCAGAGCAATGACACAAGCACTTAATGAACGTGGCGAACAAACACCGCCATTGGTTATCAGCGCTGACGCCAGTACTAATTATCAGGCTGTAGTGACTGCAATGGATATTGCAGGTCGTCTGGGGATGACTAACTTCTCGATGGCAACATCAAAATCAACTCGAAAAAAATAATTTACCGTTTACTGATTATTCAATAGAAACAAATACACCCCCCTACTTACAGGCACTTTCCCGAAAAAAGTGCTTATAAGTAGGGGGGTGTAATTGTTTGTGGCTAGTTGAAATCAATCAACATTTAACAATAACTAACAACAGCTATAGATTGTTCAAGTAGCTATTCTGCGTTAAAGTCCACGCTGTTATTAAGCCTCTAGGTGTACTTTGTCTAAAACATCCATATTAACTCCACTAAGCCCAGAAGAAAGCGGTTATGCCATCTATAAGCGCCTTGCTATTTATGCGGTAAAACACTGGAAATATTTGATTGTAGCCATCGTAGGATTGATCATCGGTGGTTTAACCATTCCATTATTTGCGGTGTATATGCAACCGCTGTTAGATGGAACCTTCATGGATAAAGATCCTGAAATTATCGAATGGGCACCGTTTGCATTGCTCCTGATATTTCTACTGCGTGGTATTTCTGGTTTCATGTCCAGCTACTCGATGGAGTGGATAGGACGTTCGGTGGTTAAAGAAATCCGATCCGAATTATTTTCAAGATTGCTGCGTTTACCCGTTTCTTTTTACGATAAAAACAATTCAGGTCAATTAGTTACACGACTTATCTATCATGTTGAGCAAGTCTCTATTGCTGCAACCAAAGGTTTAACAACACTGGTTCAGGATACTGTCGTGGTGATTGGCTCCATCGGTGTAATGCTCTATTACAGTTGGAAGCTAACCTTAATCATCTTTTTTGTTGGCCCAATCATTGCTGCTTTGATCGCTTATATCTCTAAGCGTTTTAGACGATTGAGTGGTCAAATTCAGGAGCAGGTGAGTGAAGTCACGCAAATCGGTCATGAAGTGATTAATGCGAATCGTGAAATACGCATTTACGATGGGCAGGAATACGAATCAAAACGTTTTGAAACCGTCAATGAGCGTAATCATCGCTCATACATGAAGCGTATCGTCACTGAAAAAACCAGCATGCCTATCGTGCAATTTATTATGGCGATCGCGCTTGCAGTTGTGCTCTATACGGCAACCCACGGGGATCTATTGGAATCATTTACGCCGGGACGCTTTATGGCATTCCTGTCAGCAATGATCGCACTGTTTGATCCTGTTAAAAGACTGACGCAAGTAAATGCGATATTACAGGGTGGTATTGCAGCGGGCGAAAGTATTTTCTCGTTACTTGATGAAACCACAGAGAAAGATTCAGGTACTTTGGATGTAGAGAAAACAGAAGGTAATTTTGAATTCAGCCACGTAAATTTTTCATATAACGAAGGTTCTGAACAGGTCCTAAAGGACATTACATTCTCAGTAAACCCTGGTGATAAAATTGCTCTGGTGGGCCAATCTGGTAGCGGCAAAACAACCTTGGTTAATTTACTGCCACGATTCTATGACCTCCCTGAAGAAGAACAAGGCAAGATCACTTTAGACGGTCATGCGCTCAGTGATTTCAAGTTAAGAAATCTTCGTAGCCAATTTGCGTATGTGGGACAGGACGTCACTATGTTCAACGATACCATTCGCAATAACATTGCCTATGGCCACATGAGAACGGCCAGTGATGAGCAGATCAGGGCGGCTGCAGAAGCGGCTTTTGCGCTAGAGTTTATTGAAAAACTACCACTTGGGTTTGATACCGAAGTAGGCGAAAACGGCACCTTGCTATCAGGCGGTCAAAAACAGCGTGTAGCGATTGCCAGAGCGATTTTATCCGATGCGCCGATACTGATTCTCGATGAAGCAACTTCAGCCTTAGACACTAAATCAGAGCGTCATATTCAGGCGGCATTAGAAACGCTGTTAGAAAATCGCACTACCTTTATGATTGCACATCGTTTATCGACCATCGAAAAAGCCGATAAAATTATGATGATGGAATCAGGCAGAATCATCGAAACGGGCACGCATGATGAATTACTGGCGAAAAAGGGTGCTTACGCGAATTTGCATCAGCTGCAGTTTTTGAAATAAACGCATTACGAATTTTACAAACGTATAGCAATGTCACAGCAAAGCCCAGACACAAGCCAAAACCAAACCACTAAATTACAACAATGGTTAGAACGTGTTTGGTACAGAAATGGCAAAGGTCGGTTTTTGTTGATGCCATTAAGCGCTTTGTATTGCGCCGCCAATGCCTATCAAAGAAAAAAACAGCTCAAAACGCTTGAGCAAAATCCATCAGATATCAAACTGCCGATTATTGTCGTCGGCAATATCACCGTTGGCGGCACTGGCAAAACCCCTGTCACAGTGCATATCGTCCAGCTATTAAAAAATGCTGGTTACAAACCCGCGATCATTACCCGCGGTTATGGCGGCAAAGCACAGAGCTGGCCACAAAAGGTAACAGCTGATAGCGATGCAGAACTAGTTGGTGATGAGGCGGTGTTAATGGCAACGCGTACATCAGTTCCTGTTTATGCTGGTGCCAATCGACTGGAATCTATTCAGCGTATACAGGCAGACACGGATTGTGATGTCATTGTATCTGATGACGGTATGCAACATTACAAAATGCCGCGCGATATCCAAATCGCTGTGGTTGATGGTGAACGTGGTTTTGGAAACGAACATTGCATTCCGGCAGGTCCTTTAAGGGAGAAGCTCAGTCGTTTAGATAGCTGTGATTTACTGGTGTTAAATGGCGAAAATAAAACGCAGAATACTCATTTAAATCAAGCCTATATGATGACATTATCAGGTAATTCACTGGTTAATCTAGCCACTGCAGAACAGCGGTCTTTAACTGAGTTTTCGCAGCTAAAAGTAGAAGCCTTGACTGGCATTGGAAATCCACAGCGTTTTTACTCAACACTCGAAAATGCAGGTTTAGCGATAAATCAGCATAGCTTTCCGGATCATCATGCATTTACCAAAAATGATCTATTATTTGCTGATGATTCCAAGGTTATAATGACCGAGAAAGATGCGGTAAAATGTAAAAAGCTTATTGGTGATCAAACGCATTATTGGTACCTGCCGATTAGTGCGGTATTGCCTCAAGATTTTGATGATAAGTTACTTGGGCTTTTGAGAGCTAAAGGTTTTCTGGTTAGCTAAAGGTTTTCTGGTTAGCTAAAGGCTTTCTTGTTAGCTAAAGGCTTTCTTGTTAGCTAAAGGCTTCTTTGGTAGCTAAAGGCTTATTTGGTAGCTAAGGGCTTCATTAACAGCTAAGGGATTTATTCTCGATCAAATGCTTTACAAAATATAAGATACTCAAAAAAATCCTCCAAAGTAGGGGGGTGACTTTTGATTTAAGATAAACAAATGGAACAATCTAATGGATAAAAAATTACTCGATATACTCGTTTGCCCAGTGACTAAAGGTCCGCTGATTTACGATAAGAAAAATAACGAGTTAATCTCACGATCAGCGCGACTAGCCTATCCGATTAAAGATGGGATTCCCGTGATGCTGGAAGAAGAAGCACGTGCGCTAACCGCTGAAGAAGTCGAAAGGAAATAAGGAAGCAAAAGCCAATGACAGCTAAAGTTTTAGTAATTCCAGCACGTTATGCGTCTACTCGTCTTCCTGGCAAGCCACTTCGAGATTTAGCTGGTAAGCCAATGATTCAACACGTTTACGAACGTGCGCAAGAAGCAGCTGCCGAAGTAGGATTTGAAGCGATCATCGTCGCAACAGATGACGAGCGCATCAAAGACGCCTGCGAAAGTTTTGGTGCAGAAGTGTGCATGACATCAAAAGATCACGAAACAGGCAGTGATCGTTTGGCGGAAGTGGTTGCGCTGAAACAATGGGCTGATGATACCATCGTGGTAAATCTGCAAGGCGACGAGCCACTCACGCCGATTACCAGTCTCAAGCAGGTTGCGATGAATCTCTCAAGCAACACTGAATCAGCCATTGCAACGCTGTCTACGCCGATTCAAACAGAAGCTGAATACAACGACCCAAATGTGGTTAAAGTCGTCACAGATAAGCAAGGTCTGGCTTTATATTTCAGTCGTTCACCCATTCCGATGCAGCGTGATGCTGGCATAGAAATCAGCCAGTTTGCGCAACGTCATATCGGCATCTATGCCTATCGCGCAAGCTACCTCAAAAGCTTTGCCTCTATGGAACTTTGTCAGATTGAAAATCTGGAAAAATTAGAACAGTTACGTGCCATGTGGCATGGCGCTCGTATTCATGTCGAAGTGGCTGAACAAGTCCCGGGACATGGAGTAGACACCGAAGACGATTTAAAAGCGGTTGAGAAAATTTTATTAGCTCAATAAATAGCTAGATACACCAGTTTAGGTAGTCACAATAATGTCTATATTGCGCTCATGTTCTAGTTTAGCGCGAAAAATTCGCTGTGTAGTGATCGAAGTGCTCCCTGTTTTATTTGCTTTAAAAACATAGGTTCTATGCCCGCCGTCACCGCCCGGCTGCATGGGAATAGTAGCATTAGAATATTCAAAGTTAGACGTTACATAACTAATGATAGATTCGTCATTAGTTATCGCTTTAGATTTAATGCCCACAGAACCATGTTCTTTTAACGTAATGGTTACTCTTTCACCAAGAAATATCTGGTTTGTTTCTTGCGGGTTGAGTTCAAGCATTGCTTTCAAGGCAAATTGCCAGACTTAGTCTTTTTTATCGATGGTGATTTCAATATTTTTACTACCACCAGCAAACCACTTCTGAACATATAAAGAACCCACAATAGGAGGCGTTCCTTCTTCAGGAACTTCTTTGTAACGAATGCTGTTTTTGGTTTCTTTTTCGTATTCAAATTTTACTACTTTTTTAGTCATATCATTATTTGTCCGCTTTTATATTTGATTATGTTGAGTCGATTGTCATATTAAACAATCTAAAGCTACGTTTGTTCTAATTACTTACGGCGTGGTTTTCAATTCGATTTCAGCACCATCGGGTAAGTCTTTTATTTGCTTTCCCAGCTCACCAGAAAAGCGGATTAATTCAATGAAGGGTACTGTTTTGATATTTTTACCCGTGTATTCACCACCCAGTACTCCAGGAATCACCAGATGATATTTACGATCAGGTTTTAATTCCCCAAGTGATTTTTTGGCTTCTTCGACCATTGTGGTCATGAACCAGTCATCCAGAAACTCTTCGTCTTGAATGAGCTCATTATACGCTGCGATTGAATTTGCCACGATTTCGCAGTACACATCTTCAGGGCATAATCTCCAGAACTGATCTTTCGCGTCCTTGATGATTAAATTACCAAATTCATTTTCGGTGACGAGCTCAATGGGATCAATGCCGACCCAGCCCCATGCCTGTTTAACTTCTTCGAGTATATTTATCGTTTGCATGGTGCTTTCCTAACAGTGATCTAATAATTATTGGGTATCGAATTGTTTAATTCCAACCCAAAGTGTTGTTTAAAATGTGCTGTACTGGCGCAGATAATACTGAAATTTACGAATAACAGAATCAAGAATTTTACTTTATTTTAAATGTAGATTATTGCCAGATGTTTGGCTTATTAGAATTTGTCGGCTATTCATTCGATTCTTGTTATTTTTCTTTGATCGTTTCGTGGTCGTAACAAACCTCATTGTTTAAAGCGCCATTTTCAAAGAATTGTTTAAAGTTGTTCAAGGTTATTTGGGCAATATTATGCAGCGCTTCTTTGGTGAAAAACGCCTGATGAGAAGTGATCAATACATTAGGGAAGGTCAGCAATCGGGCAAGGGTGTCGTCTTTAATCAAATCCAGTGATTTGTCTTCAAAGAAGTATTCGTTTTCTTCTTCATAAACATCAAGACCCGCGGCACCAATTTTCCCTGCTTTAAGACCTCTGACCAAAGCCTCAGTATCGATGAGCTTGCCACGACTGGTGTTGATGATCATCACATTGTCTTTCATGATGTCGATCGCATCCGCGTCTATCATGTGTTCCGTTTCTTTAGATAAGGGGCAATGCAGCGAGATAATATCGGAGCGTTTATAGATTTCTTCTAAAGAGGCATATTCAATGCCCACTTCTTTTGCATAAGCTTCATCGGGATACAGATCATACGCTAGCACCTGCATGCCGAAGCCTTTTAATATAGATACCAGACATTTTCCGATTTGACCCAAACCGATAATTCCCGCTGTTTTGCCGTGCATATCAAAACCAAGCAGGCCGTTGATGGAAAAATTACCATCGCGAGTGCGGTGGTACGCTTTATAGGTTTTGCGGTTTAGCGACAAAATTAGCGCTGTAGTGTGTTCAGCCACCGCATAGGGAGAATAGGCAGGTACGCGAACTACATGCAGTTTTTCGTAGGCGGCTTTAAAATCGACGTTGTTATAGCCTGCACAACGCATTCCCAGTATCTGTATTTTATTATTGGCGATAGTTTCGATGACATCACTATCAATAACGTCATTGACAAAAGCACACACCGAATCATGTTCAGCACTCAACGGGGCTGTGTGGGCATTCAGATGCGCATCGAAATAGGTAATATCAAATCCGAAGTCTTTATTTGCTTCGTCGAACGATTTCTTGTCATAGGGTTTGGTATCGAAGAAAGCTATTTTTTTAGTCATGATTGATTCCTTATTGTTAGTTTGAAACTCTATCCGCTATCACCAAACGCTTAACGCGCCATACTTAACCGTTAGCAAAATCTTCCAGCGTTTTGCCAGACAATCGATAACCAATCCATTCATCTTTTGGTTGTGCGCCAATCGATTGATAGAATTGAATGGCAGGCTCATTCCAGTCGAGTACGCTCCACTCAACGCGTTCGCAGTTTTTAGAAACCGCAATTTTTGCAAGGTGCTTCAGTAATGCCTTGCCCGCACCTGAGCCTCTGGCTTCAGGAGAGACGTATAAATCTTCCAGATACAAACCGTGTTTACCCAGCCAGGTTGAATAATTAAAAAAGTAGACGGCAAAACCTACAGCTTCGCCATTTAACTGGCAGATAAGCGCTTTGGTTTTCGTTTCAGGGCCGAATAAAGATTCCTCAATATCATCCTGTGTGGCAATCACTTCATGCTCTGCTTTTTCATAGATAGCGAGTTCAGTGACAAACCTCAGTATCAATGCAGAATCCTCAATGCTTGCGTCACGAATTTCAATAGCCGACATGTACTTCTCCGAATGTTTTTATGATGCCTGAGCCTATCAAGAAAAAACCTATCAAGAAAGAAGCTATCAAGAAAGAAGCTATCAAGAAAGAACTAGCCTCTCTATGTAAACTTTCACAAGGCATCGATTGATAGGGTGAATGTACAATATTTTTGCTGTGTATCTGTAGTGAACAATTCTTACCGAGTAGAAGAGAATTATTCATAAAGCACAGCATTATCTAATCGTAGCTTTCTAAATTCTAAATAAAGTAGCTCTAAATACAGCCGCCCTAAAAAAAGTCGACTTAAAAAAGTGCTTATAAGTAGGGGGGTGGCTTAAGCGTATTGAGTGAATTAATCCTTAATTTAAAACCGTAATTATCACTGAAACCCGCGCTTCATCAGCCAATCTCTTTTTAATCGCAAATACATGATATTCATCAACTAATGACACTGAGATCACCTATTTAAGTGGGGTAAGATTCGCTTAGAAATTCTTCGGTTTTCGAAGAACAAAAACTCCTATTAAAAGGGTACTCACATGAAAAGTACTGATCTTCGAATTATTCCAGGATTGATTTCTCTCGCAATAATTCTACTGCTTTGGTTTGTTGTTCCTGCTCCAGAAAATGTTTCTGACAATGCCTGGCATTTACTGGCATTGTTCGTCGGCACCATCGTGGCGATTATTGGCAAGGTTATGCCGATTGGCGCAATTGCCATTTTAGCCATTACTCTGGTTGCGATAACCGGCGTCACCAATGACAATCCATCTGGCGCGATCAAAGATGCATTAAGTGGCTTTTCTAACTCATTGATCTGGTTGATCGGTATTGCGATTATCATCTCTCGTGGTTTGGCTAAAACAGGTCTGGGCAATCGCATCGGCTATTACTTCATCTCCTTATTTGGCCGCAAGACGATTGGTATCGGTTATGCCTTGGCATTGTCCGAATTAATTATCGCACCCGTTACGCCCAGTAATACCGCGCGTGGTGGTGGAATTATTCACCCCATTATGAAATCCATTGCGACCAGTTTCGGGTCTTCGCCAGAAGAGGGAACCTCACGAAAAATTGGTCACTATCTGGCGTTAGTGAATTACCATATAAACCCGATTACATCAGCGATGTTTATCACCGCAACAGCGCCAAATCCGTTAATTGTGAAACTGATTGCAGATGCAACAGGTGCCGATATCAGCATCACCTGGGGAACATGGGCACTGGCTGCATTGTTGCCAGGTTTAGTCTGTATTGCCTTAGTCCCGCTGATTGTTTATGCGGTGTATCCGCCAGAAATCAAAAGCACCCCAGACGCCAGAACCTACGCACAGTCTAAATTAACGGAAATGGGTGTCATGTCTTACGGTGAGAAAATCATGATCAGCGTGTTTGCCCTTTTACTGATTCTCTGGGCGGGTGTTCCCGCGATGATATTAGGCCCAGATTATAAAGTGAATACCACCGCAGTGGCCTTTCTGGGATTATCTGTTTTATTGATTACCGGTGTTTTAAGCTGGGAAGATGTGCTGAAAGAAAAACAAGCGTGGGATACGGTAATCTGGTTCTCTGCCTTAGTGATGATGGCAACATTCCTCAATAAATTAGGCTTGGTTGCATGGTTTTCTACCGTGGTTGAAAGCAATATCAAAGAACTCGGTTTTGACTGGATAGCCTCTACCATTATCCTGGTTGTGATTTATTTCTATGCTCATTACTTCTTCGCCAGTACCACTGCGCACATCACTGCGATGTTCGCTGCCTTTTATGTGGCTGGCTTAGCGTTAGGCGCGCCACCATTGTACCTGGGCTTATTGCTTGCAGGCGCATCTTCATTAATGATGTCTTTGACGCATTACGCGACAGGTACTTCACCCATCATATTCGGCTCAGGTTATGTCTCAATGGAAAATTGGTGGCTCATGGGGCTGATTATGAGTGTTGTTAACTTGATTATATGGGGAGTCGTTGGCGGACTTTGGTGGAAACTGCTTGGCTATTGGTAGAAGCTGCTTGGCTACTAATAGAGAGAATTAGTTTAACGTTGATCAGAAAAAAGCGCCCCAAAGTAGGGGGGTGTCATTTTTATTCATAAAGATGATACCTCCTGTTTTGATCAGGATTTTATCCATTCAGAGTAAGAGTTCTCTCTACAATATTTCCCCGTTTCAATCTCACCATTGATCAGTAATACCTGTAACGCAGGGACCAGTTCGTAATACAGACGCATCATTCTATCCAGCATCTCTGCTGACATATTTCCTGTGTTGTCGTTATTCACAGGGTATTTTTCACCGACAATATCAGCGATATCGTATTCAAACGCGGTCGAATCACCGAACGGTCTTTTCGCGTTTATTCCGATAACACCGTAGGAGAAGTTCGCCTGACTCGACTTTAAAAGCGTGGCGTGATTCTCGTTAAAATAAAATCCTATTGTTTTGTTGTGATACAGCTCTAATAGCTCGGGAATCGATGAAATCCTGCTATTGTGATTATCATCATCAAATAAAGGATTGGTGAAAGAATAGTTTCCTGACTTTAAGGTCGCAGCATTAAGGAATATTTGAAAAGCAATGCCCTTGATGATGGCTCTATTAGTGGTATCAAGAGACTCATTCGCGCTGATCTTTCCCGGAAATAGCAGATCCGTTAGTTCAAACGACAGCATCGGCGCACCACCTTCCGTAGTATCAAAAGTCACGGCGCTTTTTCTTAATGCGTTGATGTGGCTGTCATTGAGATCAAAGCAAGCGATGTCTTCGTTGTAATCGGTACTGATCGCGTTATTGTAATAAGTCACATAAGCGACAATGCTGATTATCAGTGCAATTAAAATTCTTAAGATCATAAATAGTCCAATTGTTTAATCAGCAATACTTCAAAGCTAACATGTAGATAAAAAGTGCCTGAAAGTAGGGGGGGTGACCTATTCTAAATGTTATAACGAAATCACCTAAGAATCACTCAATGTAAGACAAGCCTTACATCATTTGTGGATTTGTCCGAGTTCATTCCGCTCCTGTTATCTATAAATTAGAATCTGTTGACTAGTTAAACAGTCAGCCTAATCAAAATTTCATTCAATCATTAATAACAGGAGTAAGTCATGGCTGCGACTAAAAAAGCAATTAGCAATAAAGAGATCAACGAAGAGTTAAAAGAACTTCAGGATAAATACAACGATCTTGTTGAATTGTTAAAAGCGAAGGGTTCAGAAAAAAAGGACGATATTAAAAGCGAAATGGCAAGCAAGCTCGAAGGCCTGCAAAACACGACTGAAGAAGGTTTGAAAGAAGTGTATGAGAAAGGCACAGAAGGCGTTGAAGCCGTAAGTGGCCGCATTAAGCAAAATCCGGTTGCGAGCATTCTGGTTGCATTTGGTGTGGGTTATGTATTGTCGAAAGTGTCTTCAAATAAATAATCTTTACTTAATATTTTATTACAAGCAACTAACGTAACTAGCAGGTTAACTCCATGAAAGCACTAACCGAAACCACCATAAGTCTATTTGAACTGGCTGAAGCGGAAGGACGTTTGCTTCGACAAAAAATCATCAAAACAACCAGTATCGCTTTTATGATACTGGTTGTGGCGATTATGTCACTCATCGCTATATGCCTGTTGCTTGCGTCTGTATATCACGCATCATTGATGGTCTCGGTTCCTGCTGTAGCGTACCTGGTTACCAGTCTGGTTTGTTTATTGTTTATAGGAGGATTAGTATGGCTAGCGTATCGTCTAAATCAACAGGCATAGATAGTACAAAGTTAGATATTTCAAAGTCTGATCTTTCTTCAACGATTGATGTGGCCACTCAAAATGCATCAATTCACTACAAATCTTCTCCAAACACGTCAACAGATGGCGAATCGTCACAAAAAACATTAAGCACCAAAACACCGCTTTCAGTTGCTGAAGCGAAACAACAACTACGCCATAATGCAGCTACTATCGATTATTTAGCACCAGTAAAAGAGAATCCAATACAAAGCGTTGGTATTTCATTTTTTGCAGGCTTGCTTGCAGGCGCTGAAAAAACATCTGCACTGGCAACCTCTAAAGTTACATCTCTGGTCGCTAAGTCTTTAATCCAATTGTAAGCCATTAAAAATAACGGGTTGTAATACGCATGCAAACGAAAGACTTCAAAGCACTATCAGAATCGATAAAAATCCCTCTCTGGGGGCTTTTTATTATCGGTGTTTTGTTTGTCTTGCACGTCGGTCAAAGCCTGTTAATCCCCGTGTTTCTGGCGATTTTAATCTCCTTTATGCTGACACCCGTTGTGTTGTTTTTAATGAAACTTCGCATTCCGCGCGCTATGGCGAGTTTTCTGGTGTTGTTGATTTCATCCTCGCTGATCGTACTTTCGTTTAATAGTCTGTCTACGCCTGCAGGTGAATGGCTGGAAAAATTACCCAAAGAAATACGCAATATAGATAGACGTTTAAAGGTGTTTAAAAGCTCTGTTGATAACGTCAAAGAAGCCACGAAAAAAATAGATGACTTAACTGAAATGGCAACGGGTGATTCAAGTTCAGGGCAAACGGTACAAACAAAACCAGGTATAGTCGCCAAAATGCTGGATAGCACCCAGTCGTTTATTGGGGGTTTCTTGATTTTTATCGTGTTACTGTTTTTTATACTGGCGTTCGGTCATTCCCTGGTCAGGCAACTGGGGCGTTACTGGAAGCGGCTAGAGTACGAAACCAATATCATCAAAGCCATCAGCGATACGCAACAAACCATCAGTCGCTATTTATTCCTGATTACCGCGATCAATATTGTCCTCGGTTTAATCGTTGCAGGCGTGATGTGGTGGCTGGGAATGCCGAATCCATTGGTGTGGGGCGCGAGTGCTGCGTTACTCAATTACATTCCTTACGTTGGCCCGCTAATTAACATCAGCATCGTTGCAGTTGTGTCTTTGTCGACCTTCAATACGCCCTTTAATATTCTGATGCCACCCTTGGCTTTATTGGGTTTGAATTTGCTGGAAGGCCAGTTTATTCAACCCTTTTTTGTCGGCAAAATGTTAACCGTCAATCCGGTGATTGTGTTCTTGTTCATCCTGTTTTGGGGGTGGATCTGGGGAGTGTTGGGTATATTTATGGCAGTGCCGATTCTGGTCAGCATCAAAATTATTCTGGACCAGAAGATTGAAAACCAAAACGCCAAGGCAGAAAGTGAGGAGTCTTAGACTTAATTCTGATTAATGATTTTATTCTGATGAATCAGTTTTAATCTAATAAGCACACTATAAAAAAGTGCCCCTAAGTAGGGGGGTGACCTTAAAAATTCAATTGAAGCCAATTATTTTGTACCCGTACCAATGAGCTTATCGTCCACTTTTTTGTCATAAAAACATTGGTGTTTGTGGAAGGTGTTAGCGGTTTCATCGATATTACCCTTAAATCGTGGATCTTGTGGCCGTTCATGGCTGTTCATAAATGCCGCCACATCCCAAGCTTCCTGATCACTCAGGCTATTCGGTTTACCAAGCGGCATATTGGCTTTGATGAAACCTGCGGCTGTGTTCACGCGGTGCATTCCAGCGCCCCAGTTGAAGGAGTCTTTTCCCCACAACGGAGGAAAGGCGTATTTACCATTGGCTTTGGTACCTCCACCATTAGCGCCATGGCAGATTGCACAATTATCGTTATAAACCATTTTACCGCGACCCACATCGGGTTCTAATTTTGCTTTGTCGAGTTTTGGATAACCCCGACCCGGCAACGCTTGTCCCGTGGGTGCGCCAGTCGACATCCAGTAACTATAGGCAACCATAGCCGTGAGTTCCTTACTTGCAAAAGGCGGTGGAGTACCATTCATACTATAAGTAAAACAACCGCGGATACGTTCATCGATGGTGTTCACATGGTCGTTTTTGCTGCGATAGGCAGGGTACATGGGAAAGGCTCCCCACAATGGCGCTGAGTTAGCCATTCTGCCGCGATCCAGATGACAGTTTCCGCAATTCAATTCATTATTGACGTATTTACCGCGTAATTGCTGGGTATCCATAAACAAGGATTTACCATAGCGGACAGCCTCACCAAAAGGCGTATCTGGGATATCCGCTTCTTTGGGGGGAGTAAACGTTGCAACGCCTTTCGGGGCAGTCTCTAATTCAAGCTGGTAATCTTTATCTGTATTTCTAGTTGTGCTTTTTTCTTCAGCCGAAACGCTCATCGATGAGGCAGTCAATGCAACCAGGCTGAATCCCACTAGCACTTCAATGACTTTGTTTTTGTTGGACATAATAAACTCCTGAAATAATTCTAGTGCCAAGCACTAGAAAGGCTCGCTAAATACGCACTCACGGATTTTATTTCTGCATCACTTAAGCGCAGTGCGACGCCTTTCATAAGATCGTTGGGGTCATTCTTGCGTTGTCCATTGCGCCATGCATTTAACTGTTGTTCGATATACAAGGCACCTTGTCCGGCAAGCGCGGGGAAGTTTTCGCCGATACCGCCAGCACTCTCACCATGACAGGCATAACAGGCAGGAATATTTTTAGACCAGTTGCCGTTTATTGCCAGTTGTTTGCCTTCTTTAAAAGAGGCAATAGTGGCGTCATCTGTGTCAGGTTTTTGTGTTGAAGCAGGTATTTCTAATTGCGAATAATAAGTGGCGACCGCTTTTATTTCATCGTCCGACAAGCCTTGGGCAATTGGCTTCATCACTGCGTTTACCCGTTTCTCGCTGGCGAAGTCCTGTAACTGTTTTTCGATATAAGCAGGTTCCAATCCTGATAATCGGGGAAATCCAGCCGAGGCTAATCCACCGCCATTTACGCCATGGCAAGCAACACATGCGGTAGCGCCTTTGGTATTACCTTGCTTTGAGAGCGTTTCCCCTAAATCACTTGCCATGCTGGCTTGAGTGAATGTCAGCAGAATCGGGATGAGGATACTGTTGAGCCTGATGTTTCTATAGCTAACGTTTCTGGATTTGAGTTTTAGCATAAACTTAATCGCTCCATTATCTTGAGGCTTGAGATCAGATGATTGAACTGTTTATTGCAGGCTTGTTTTCAAAAGGTTTTTCATTACAAGCGTTTCAATATCAAACAAACTATCAAAGAATAACAAAGTGATGAAGTAGGAGTTATACGTAAGCACATAGGACATATACGTAAGAATAAGACGTATCTCATTGAAATAATGGCGATAAAAAAGTGCCCTAAAGGTGGGGGGTGGTTTTTTATTTTTTAATACAAGAAATAATTGATTCAGGCATAGAAAACTTAATCAATAATAACCGTGTTTCTCAGCATAATCCGCCATTTCAAGCATTAGTGATTTCTTCTCAAGTAATTCTAAAATCACTGTAGCCATGCTATTTGCTATTGATTCTGTCTTTGTATAAGCGACAAAGACATCACCTTCTGGTTCGATGTAATAATCGCTTAGGCTTAATTGTCGAGTTTCATAAAACGCACATATTACACCGTGCCAAATATGACCTTGAGAGTGTTGGTGCTTTTGTTCTAGCCACTCGACAATGCCTTCTTGTTCGGGAAGCCAGAGTGTGAAATTTCCATTAATGGGAGATTTTTCAATGACACATGGATCAAAATTATTGCTCATTTCAGTCACCTGATTTTTGATTACTGGCAATCAGTCCTTTCAGTTGGAACAATAAAATAGCGATGATAATCAACAGTAAAAAGCTACTGACCGTCCCGGCAATTGATGAAATCTGTACATATTCTGCAATCAATTCCATATTATTTCTGTTCATCATCGGGAAGACTAAACTGCCAACTTTAAGCGCAGATAAAAAAGCAATCAGCAACGTCGATATGACTAACAACACAAAACTACGTGTGGGTAGGTATTTTTTGAATTGAACCGATAGGATGATAAACAATAAAGTTGGGGTTACTGTATATACGATAAAGACGATCGCAAGCGCTATTCCTTTAATGTAATCCATAGAACTCTAGATCCTTTCGTGTTGGCAACGCTCGTTAGTTAGTTAGTTAATAAATAGTGACTTCAGTTATCCTTAAAACCTGGCCAATACGTCAGCTCAGACAAAACGGCTTTATCGATGATTTTTGGTCGAGCGCGTCTTAGTGGTTTCTTATAATCAACGGGTGACACGAATAACGCTCTGAAATTTCCACCTAAACAAACCATGGTGTTCTTCATTCCATTTTGACCAAAGGAACAGCCTCTATCAACCCCTGTACCCCAGGGGACATCTCTCATTTCAGCAAAGGTTGTTTTACCCACGATGGCGTTAGCAGGCCCTTTAACCAAACTATTACGCGTGCGCACTAAAAAAACATATTCGCCGGATTTATTCTCTGCCCCAGCGTAAGTAGAACCGGATTCCTTGCCCTCATCCACATCAACACAACTAAGTGAAAATACAGGGTCAGGATTCGACCCTAGGCGCACATGAAAACCTTTCGCATCCTCTCTGTAGGTATCATCAAAAACAGCGGGTTCTACGATAAAACCAGGGAATGCTTTTGATACATTTTCCAGAAGACACTTTGTAGAATAATCAATGCCTCCAGCATGTTTAAAGCCAATGGTGAGCAAGTCTGCTGCTGTTTCTTTCGCGGATGTGGGTGTCGCAAACAGGCCAGGGCTAAACAACAAGAAGGCTATGAGTACTGCTATGTGTTTCGCCATGCTCTTAAATAAGTCCTTCAATAAGTTCTTCACTATGTTCACTAGGTCGGGTTGGTTTACATAGAGAACATAGAATCCAGATCATGCTTTGAGAAGGCTTTAAACGACAGCATGGTATCGGTCTTTTTAACCCCATCCACGTTCACAAGATTGCCTGTTACAAGCTCCGCAAGATCGTCATTGGTTTTTACGCGAATCATCACCACAAGATCATACTTACCGGTTACAGAATACACTTCAGAAACGCCCGGAATATCTGCCAACTGCTCAGCCACTTCGTTTACTTTTTTTCTTTTTACTTTTAATAGAATGATAGAGGTAACCATATCGATGTCCTTATAATATTTCTAAATTTGAAAACTCATTTATATTGAATGTGTGAGATAGAAGCTAATGCTAAAAGCTGAGCGTTTATGAGTCCAGCATAAAGTGTTTTTGCTGTGACTTTATGTCCTATGGCTTGGTTTGAAAATGCGTTGTAAAAACCTGATTAAAAAAATCTAACTACCTTCCCTGATATGCCACAACACCCCAGCAGGGTCGCCAATCTGCATCATTTGACCACCTTCCTGTTCATGCGGTTCTGCAAATACCTTGGCTTTGCCCTCGTAGTTTTCCGTAATATTTAGCGGTTTTACGTTTTCCCACCAAGCAGCTAAATCATCCAGATAAAGGCACAGCATAGTGTTGTTCGCCCATTCTTCAATATAATAATCCTGAAGCCAGAAGCTGTTACCGTTCATGTCTAGCCTAACTGCATTATCAATTTTAGCGACTTCAACAAACCCCAGATCCTTATAAAAACGCAACGATAAATCAAAGTCTTTAGCAGGCAGAAAAGGCGTAATGCCGTTGACCGTGGTATGACTCATTGTTGTGCTCCTTTGGTTTCTAATTCAGGGTTTAGATGAGTCTAACAAAAAACGCCTCAAAGTAGGGGGGTGCCAATATAACAATAAAACCCAATTATAGATTTAAAGCTTAGTGTCACCTTGCTTTTCTGCAGATGCAGGCAGTCCAAAAACGCGATCGAAGGCCCATGTGAAAACAATGGCATAGATAAAGAAGAACACGAATAAACCAAGGTTCGCCACAAACGCACTGAGCGCTGAAATATCCAACCAATAAGCCATAACCGGAACCAGCATAATAACGAGGCCACCTTCGAAGCCAGTACCATGAATCAAACGTCTCATAAATGATCGCCCTTTAACCGTTTGACGAGACTCCCAGCGCTCAAACAATGCATTGAACACATAGTTCCAGGCGAGTGCAACGCTGGATAAAACAAAGGCGAGACCAAAGGTTGAAGCCGAGGATTTATCGAAAACGAGACTCAGAATCGGGCCAACAAAGGCAATAGCAAAGACTTCATACAAGATAGCTTGCAGAACGCGACGTTTTTTGGGGCTCATGATGGAATTCCGATACTGCGCTTGGCGCAAGGTTTAACTGAAGCTTATGTGCTTACTCTATGAAACGCGTGTTAACGGTTGCTAAATACGCACATTCAAAAACATAAGAGTATAGTAACTGGATGCTACTAACAGAAATTAATTATTGGAAATAAAGCGTTTATTTAAATGGGCGAAGTACTGTTTAGTGCAAGGTGAAATGGTTGTACGTTTTTACCGTTGTTTACCGCATTGATTAGCTAAGTATTTAACTATATCCACTATTTGAGATGATGGGATAAATCGTTGCTCATCAAATATGTGCACTGGGCCACGATCATGTGTCTGCAAGAATGCATGGTACTTTTCTTCATGCTTGAAATATGAAATTGTAAATGAGTTTGGAATATCTTGACCTGATAAAGCGTCTTTAGCCTTAAATTGAATTTTTAATAAGTTGTCACCTATCTCTACAAGCTCAGACTCAGTATTTGATTCACAAAGTGCAATGTCATCTACCAGCTTTTTAAACTCAAGAATTGATATTTTAGGCTCAAAATAATCTTTCTTGTCTGATGATAATAAGAAAGAGGTCAGTAAATGTTTATCTACAGTCATAGCAGGGTATGTATATTAAGTGATCTGTTATTAGTTTATGCATTAGGTGATTTTCCTGAGATTCTATAACGTCTTGCTCAGAGGAAATGGTGAGGGTGAGTAAATATTTTTTTCGATGAAATGACTTGGAACCACAGTCACTTGTTAGCCGTTAAAATCAAAGCCGAACTTACTTTTTACACTTTTGATAAAAGAATAAAATGGGATTTGAAATTCAAAAATAAAATCTTTTTTATTATATGAGCTCCATGTTTTATGTAGCGATTTATGTTTACGAATATCTTTTAACAAGTTAAGTGTTTGCTCATTAAATAAAAGGCTATTTGTAGTGTTGTGAGCTACACTGCCCCACCAAAGTATCTCAAATATTGTTTCAGCATCTCCATTTTTACCATTTTTAGTATTGTTCTTTATCATATGTCTTAAAACTCCAATTCTAGTCATAGGATATGGATGAGATGGTGACTTTAGTGTTGTAAATAAACTTCCCTTAAATTGAAAGCCCAAGATTTTATAGAGTATGTCTATACTGGTTAAAAAAACTTCAACACCCATGAAGAAGTCTGGGATAAATAACTCACCATCGTTACATTTTAATGACATTTGTAATGCAAGTACATCGGCCTCGATTTCTTGTTGATGGCTCCTAGAAATATGATCAAAGTTTAATTCTTTAACATTTTCCTTGGGGGAATCTTTTAAGTGCCCCAATAATATATGAGCATATTCATGGCAAAGTATAAAATATTCAGCTGTTATTAGTATTGCCCCTGAATCAATTTTTGCTGGTAGAGAATTATAGGACAATTTATTATGAGAGACTTCCCCCTTACAGAGATAACTACTAATAAGATAATTAAAGGCTTCTTGATTATCTTTAGAAATACTATAAATTTTTGAATAACTAATCTGGGAAATATCTAAATTATTGTTTTTTATATAATTAATGTGTTGTTTTGTGATTTTTTCATATGGAATACTATTAGCTACAATTTGGCTAATTTCTCTTAAGAAATTAAACAATCCTGACTGAAATGCTATTACATATTCCTCAGACTTAGGTACAGGTATAGAAAATGCATTCGGTGACCCGATGGGTAGTGAGAAGAAATTCGGGAACTGGGTTGTTATTTGGTTTTTCTTTTTGATAGTTTTAATCAAATCATGAAGTATCTTGTACTCACCTAGGTCTTGCCTATCCGGAATATTTTTTCTATGCAAGTTTAAAAAATCAATCATGTTATTACTTACGGACTTCGCAATTTCAATATTTTCATTTTTAGATTTTGTTTTATATTTAAAAGCTTCCGATATAATATTTGTATTTATATCGGTTAATACGTCTTTGAAAGCTTCTTTATCTGTGTCATATAGGTTTAGTAGTTTATCTTCTTCTAACGAATATAACTTTTGCTGTTCATTAATATAATCTATAGATTTAGACATATTGATTTACTTTTCGCTATTACATAATTTGTCTAGTCCAACCTTTGTTATAAGTTTTGCAACAGTTATTGGAGCAACTCCAATTACAATTGAAGAAATTAGGTCTGCAACAGCAATGTTTAAGTCACTTTGCTCTTCAATAAATTCTTGTTTACTACAAAGAATACCAATTATTTCCTTCTTTTTTTCTTCAAACCACTTTTTGGCATGTTCAATATATTCCTCTTTATTCCTTTTAAGAACTCCTTTCTGTCCATCAAGTAGCTCAGTTCCAATTTCTAGTAACTCGGCATTAAAAGTATGATCTAGATAAAAGTTGTTACTTGTCATTGTATATTTAGTTCCAGTGATGTTGGTGAATAAGGTCAGGCTAACGGCTTGCTCAGCGGAAAAATGCGAGCGTCAGCGAGTAGTTTTTCCGATGCAGCAATTTGTTATGTGCTGCCGTATTTGCCTTCCCATTCTAAGAACTCATTAAGTGTTCTAGCAGTAAGTAGCCTTGCTCCATGATCAACAAATTGCTGTATTTGGAGTGTTGCTTTCCAGTCATTTTTCCCCTGATAGCCATACAAATATACTATGGGTTTAAGGTAAGAGTGTCCGTTTAGCTCTTCAATGTCAAAGTTGATCTGTTGGCCATGAACAATCTTATTGCATGCTTCTCTTAGTGAAAGCTGTTGTGTCGAGTTTTTAAACAATAACTCACCACAATAAAACGGATTTTTTTCTTCTTTATCTGCTTCCGACTCATCATCCAATATCCTAATAATTATTGCGCTTTGTAGTAAAATGCGACTTACTTCATCCTCTAGGAATTCTCGAGGTAGCCTATTTATGCAGAGATCTTGATTTGATTCAACATTTTGATTAGCAAATGATTTATTTGCTTCGAAATAACAAGCTAATCGATAGATATCTAGACGTATTTGTTTGAGGTTTAAATTATGTCCTTTTAGAAAATTTGGATTTTCAATTTCTGCCATTTTTACCTCATATCACATAACAGCTTATTATACAGACCCAAATAATATCTTACTATACGGATTAGCTCAATTTATGAGTGCTAATGACGCTATAGCTGGATGTTTATAATAGTCAGGCGTTAAATTATCTTACTATACGGAATAACTTGTTTTGGTCGTAAAGAATAGCTATTAAGAATAAGCAGGTACCTTTCAAGACTATTGTGAGAAATTATTCTCATTCATTTAAGCATTCATTTACTGAAATATTTCGACTTATAACCTAAGCCTGAATTTTTATAAATTAGAAAAAAGTGCCCTAAAGTAGGGGGGTGACTTTATCTTTATAGACTTAGTCAGATCTAGTTATTCTCACACTCATATTTCCCCAAATCGACTTTAAGTATCACTAATTAATACTCATAGGTGCGCTTATCACTCTTTTTATTAGAATTATTGTCGATTGTAATACCTTTCTCTAATCTTCGTTTCCAGTTACAGGGACATACACATTCGGACTTGTAACTTTGCATTAATAACAACGTTAAAACTAAGTTCAAAACAACGTTAAAAAACAAAGTTAATAAAACAGTTATTAACAAACAAAACGAAATACTTTTTAAAGCAAAAGAGGAAAGATCATGAGTACTGCTACATTACAATCACTTCAATCTAATTCTACAGGCTGGTTACTTTTCGTAAGATTGACCTTCGGCATATCTATCGCAGCGATGCTGGGTTTCATCTTCTTTATGGAAGGCAGTTTGTTAATGCGCGGCTACCTCGCATTGAACTCACTATTTTTGATTAGTTCGACCATCATTATGTCTAAAACTATGCGTGATGAGCACGAGGCGCAGAGTATTAATCGTAAAATCAGTGAAGCGAAGACCAATAAAATTCTTAAAGAATACGCGGAATAGGAGGGTTGATTATGTTTGAATTTATACAGAAATTATCGACTGCCGCTCGCGGTGGTACTCGGGAAGTGTTGGAAAATGCGGTTGATGCGCAATCACTTCGAATTTTGTCGCAGGAGATTTACGAATGCGAGGCGAGCCTTAAGGAGTCTAAATTACATTTGTCGAATGTGGTGGCGGAAAAGCTCAGCATTAAACGCAAACTCGATGCGCAGAAACAGCGAGTCGCAAATAAAGAACAGGAAATTCGCGAGTCGCTAGAGCAGGGTGATGAGGCTTCGGCATTGTTACTGGCAGAGGAGTTGGCGCAGCTTGAAACCTGGGTGAAAACGCAGCAACAGCAACATGATCAGCTACAGGATTATGAGACGAATCTGCTACAGGCGTTAAAGCGCACGGCGTTTACGTTGTCGAAATACCGGAATGAGTTGAACATGGCGAGAGCGGTTGAGGAGACGCAAAAGAGTGTCGGTAAGATTTCGGTACATGCGAATAAACACAGCCATACGTTTTCGCGAATGCAGGAGTCACTGGATCGGATTAAGCTGAAGCATGAAAATTTCGATGACAAAATGCTGGCGATGCAGAATATCGAATCACATATTCGCGGTGAGCCAAGTTCACAAGAGATTAACAAGAAGAGAGCCGAGGAGGTGCTCGCACGATTTAAGAA
Organism: Cocleimonas sp. KMM 6892; assembly: GCF_035798195.1. Classification (NCBI taxonomy): domain Bacteria; kingdom Pseudomonadati; phylum Pseudomonadota; class Gammaproteobacteria; order Thiotrichales; family Thiotrichaceae; genus Cocleimonas; species Cocleimonas sp. KMM 6892. The sequence continues at coordinate 202,269 of NZ_JAPFBV010000002.1, forward strand.
GTCGGTTGATTAACTGATGTTCTGTTCTTACGGTCAATTACAGTTAATTAACGTTGATTACAGTTAATTGTAGTTAATTGTTGTTAAAAACGGAGGAAATAATCGCAGGGTGTAATGTCGAAAATTGATGTTACATGCTGCGATTTTTTTGTGAAATTTTACTGGCGGTGAAGGCGAAAATTTACTAAAGTACGCGCACTTCGAAAATACGCCACTTCAAAAAAGCGTATTGGAATAAAATAATAAAAACAAATAATTACAGCATCCTAATAATTACTATTGGTTAGCAAAACTATACAATCAGGCAATATTAACTCGCTTGTGAAGTTCTCTTAAAACTCTAAAATTGACACATCGAAACGCAAAATGGTTTGCGCATTCGAATATTAAAATAATTTGAAAACAATTTAAGAGGTAAACACAATGATAGTAGGAAAAATAGTAAACGGATTAAGTAGTTTAGTCGGTGGCATCAATGAAGGCATGAGACTTTCTGGTTATGCACGTACAGCACAGGAATTACGTTTGTTATCTGATAAGCAATTAGCTGATTTAGGTATTTCAAGAGCGTTATTGGAAATTGGCGTAAACGCATACCCTTGGAAAGCAGAAGAAGTTTCTAAGCTTATCCCTGATAATGTAACTACACTAAAAGCTAAAGAAGCTGTTACAGAAGCGCCACAGATGCCTAGAACACCTAAAGCTGCTTAATATTGTTTAAGCAGTCTTAGACTGTTTGTTCTAAGACAAGTAAACAGCTGAAAATAGTAACAAGTAACTAAGTAGTAATTTTAAGTAATGCCCTCAGCAACAACGGCGGTCCAGTTAGTATAATACTCATCTATCTTGATAAGCGTATTGAGAATAGCAGTAAGCCTGTTCTTTATAAAACGATAGTGAGTAAAACAACTGATTTCTGTACGCCACTCAAGGCGTGTTTTACACCCGCATCCAGATACACTAATTGACCTTGTTGGATGGAGATTTCTTCATCAGGCAATTTCAATATCACGTGCCCTTCAATACATTGAAATACGGTTGCACCGGCTACGCTGCAATAATCTGAGTGATGCATATCTGCGCCTGCTTCAATCACAATGCGAGCAATCTCCAAACCTTTGGTTTTTGTAATGGCTTTGGATTGTTCTTTTTTTAAATCATTCGCCCAGGTTTTAAGGTCTACGAGTTCGCCGGATTTCGCATGATGGGTCGCCATTGTTGTTACACCTTTGGATTACAAAACAGAAAGTAACAGTTAGTAGACAGCATTCCGATGCAAATAACCAGATATCCTGATCTTGCTTGTAGGTTGTTTTATTTAACAACCAAAGCAACGCTTAAGATTAATTAAGCCGCTGTGGCAAATCGTTGCATGTGACGTTTGAATTTGAAATACACATCGAATATCTGGGTGGTATTTGAATCTGTCACGATAAAAAATGGCGCACGATCCATATTATGTTTTAAGGCTAATTGAATGCCTTCTGATTGCGCATCGTTCACGTCCGCAACCACGATGCGATCTATATATCGTAATGTGCCATCTTTTTCTAAACGATTAGATACATCGATACATTTAGCGCACCATTCGCCGGTTGCCAGTTTCTTTTTTACAAAGATGATTTCTTGCATATTGCCCTTCCGGATTTTGCTGATACCCCTTGGCAAATAGTGATTGCCAAGGGGTGATTTGTTTTTACTGTGGTGTATGTTTTTTGACTACGCCGCGTTTTCTATTGGCTGGTCTTCTACCTTTAAAGTGTGTAAACCACATTCGCGATCGCCTTCTGCTTTGGTCGGATCGAAGTAGTTTGTTTCGTTAGGTAGGTTGTACTTCTCGATATAGGCGTCCATCTGTTCTAATGTCCAATCGAGTAAAGGCGCTATCTTGGTTAAACCAAATGGGCCATTATCAACGTATTCCATGTCTGCGCGGACTGCTGTTTGTTCACGGCGTACTGCGGTAAACCAGACTTTATCTGTTTGTGAATTCATCGCGCGCTGGAAGGGCTCTAACTTGAATTGCTTGGTGAATTCTGCGTGACGCTCATCATCAATTGTTGGGATGCCGCCGAATACAGATTCTAAACGTACAGCCGTTACTGTTGGTGTATATACAGATACATTTAGGTTTAATTCTTCGATTGCGGTTTCTGCAAATTCGTAGGTTTCTGGCTTGTTTAAACCAGAGTCAATCCATACCACAGGAATATCGGGTTTAACTTGTGTGAGCATGTGTAAAATGACGGTTTCATACGGGCTGAAATTTGTAGTCACAAACGCGTTTGAATCAGCAGCTAATACCGCTTTGATAATTTCCTGTGGTGATTTGCCTGTCACTTCGGCATTTAATTGTTCAATGTTGATTGACATGATGTCTCCTAAAAATTAATGATTATGTTTGTACTGAAAAGTGCTTATTAATAACGGTATTCAGTGCATGAATGCTATTATCATTTAAATTTATCATCAGTTAAAACGATATAATTAGATTTATGTATCTAACTTTTAGATAAGGGTATAAGCCTTGATAATAGTGCTGGGGAGGAAAAAATGAATAAAAAAGGAACGAACAAAATAAAAAAAGGCCTGTAAGTAGGGGGGTGACTTTGGATCGATTCATTTCTAATTATTTATTTTATTACGGGAAGAGAAAAGCTGATGCCGTTTCTTGATATTGACAGTCATCATAGACAACTCAATGAATGGTTGTTTTTTAATGATATTCAGAATATAACTTTTTTATACTCATGAATAACTATACAAATTAAGGGGAGCTGTAATGCTGTTACGTTTTTTTCTACTCGTGTTTTTCTCTGTTTTACTTTCTGCATGTACAAGTGTTTCTACAACTTCTACATCTTCCGCGACAAAAAATAAAGGGAGTGACGTTTCTAAACCTGTTTTGGAGCCTGCACCAGCACCTAGGCCGGCTCCCGCTCCTGTAGCGTCTTCCCCTTCTTCTGCAAAAACTTTATCTGCTCCATCGGTCAGGGTAGCTGCAAAATCATCATCTTCTTCTTCGAGTTCGTCTGGCTTAACAAAGAAGCCCAGTCGTCCTTCGCATATACCTCAGTCAGGTCTTCTTACGGCGGGTGAAATTGATGATAATTTAAATTTTAAAGACTTCATACGCTACGCAAAGCGAGTTAAAGATAAACAAAATGGCAATGGTAATCTTGCTCAATACCCTTCGGTTATTGATAAGGGTGTGATTCATTTACAGGTGGTGGATACCACAGGTAGAGGATTGAGTAATGTGCATTTAAAAATTGCGGGACAAACTTACTATACGCGTAGCGATGGCCACTTCTATTTATACCCTGGTTATGAAATCCCTCAACTCGATTCTTCAAAATTAACAGTAACCTTGTTATCAAATGATTCACAACGTAGTCGAGCGCTTAAAACAACCGTCATCAATACTAGAAAAACAGGTGTACAAAAAATCACTCTAACAGGACAGCAAAATACACTACCTAAAGGACTTGATCTGATGTTTGTTATTGATACCACAGGCAGTATGCAGGATGAGTTGAGCTATATTAAATCTGAGCTTAAAAGCATTATTAATCGTGTTAAACGGTTACATCCAGAAACTAGCATTCGCTATGGTTTAATTGTTTATCGAGATGTGGGTGATCAATATGTGGTACGTCATTATAAATTCCAGAACTCATTATCTGTAATGGAAACACTACTTAAGAAGCAAAATGCAAATGGCGGTGGTGACTACCCGGAAGCTTTAGATGCGGCCGTTGAAAAAGGTGTAAATGCAGATTGGGGTAAAGGAAATCGCGCGAGATTGATGTTCTTGATTGCAGATGCGCCCGCGCATATTAACGGTGTAAACAAAGCCTTTAGTGCCGCTAAAATTGCTCATCAAAAAGGGATACGAATTTATCCACTGGGTGCCAGTGGCGTTAAGGATGAAGCAGAATATCTGATGCGACATATTGCCTTAATCAGTAACGGTCGCTATCAATTTTTAACGGATGATTCGGGTGTGGGTAACAAACACCAAGAACCGAATGTGGCATGTTATGTGGTGACACGATTGGATCAACTGGTGGTCAGAACGATTTCATCGGAGTTATCGGGTCGTCGTGTAGAACCGAGTAAAGCCGAGATGATTAGAAAAGTGGGTAAGTATGATAATGGCTTATGTCTTTAGAGTCTTCTCAAGGTATTAGAAATAAAAGAGATGGAGTTGTTACTAAAAAACACCCTAAAAGTAGGGGGGTGGTCTTTAATATAATAATAAAGGCTTATCCGTTATTACATAATGTGTAATAACGGATAAGCGCAATCTTAGATTTAACTAAGTATCATCCTCAAGGAGAAGAAGAATTAATCGTGGAAATCTAGACCTTGTGTTGTTGCTTTGACGTATTCTGCTCTGATGACATAATCACCAAAGTGTTCGCCCTTATTTCTATTGTTAGCATAATCGGTGAGTAATAGATCCATCTCTTCGAGGATTTGTTTCTCATCCAGATTTTCTTTATAGAGTTTACTGAGTCGATCACCCTGATGGCTTGAGCCGAGATACACATTGTATCGACCCAATGATTTACCGATAAATCCGATCTCACCCATTACCGAACGACCACAGCCATTCGGGCAGCCTGTCATACGGAATTTAATCTCATCATCAATCAAACCATTCTTTTCTAGAATGGGTTCTATTTTAGTGATTAAACTAGGTAAGTATCTTTCTGCTTCTGCCATTGCTAACGGACAGGTGTTTAGTGCAACACAGGCAATCGCATTGCGGCGCAGTCCACTTAGGTGACTGGCATCAGCGGATAAACCATATTTGGTGAAGATCGCTTCAATTTTGTCTTTGTCGTTTTCTTCGATATCGACGAGCAATACGTGCTGATTACCCGTGAGTCTGAATTTACACACACCGAGTTCAGCGATTTCTTTTAAGGCTTGTTTTTGTTGAGAGCCTTCGACGTTTTGTACGCGACCATGTTCAACAAAACATAGTAAGTGCCATTTATCATTGGTCGCTTTATGCCAGCCAAAGTTATCTGCTGACGTTTTGAATTCAACCGGCTTAGGTGCATCAAGCTCGTAACCAAGACGTTCGATCAACATGGTTTGGAATGTGTCTAAACCCATGCGGTCGATGGTGTATTTTAAACGCGCCTGACTGCGATCTGTGCGATCACCATAATCGCGTTGAATTTCTACGATTGTGGTAACGACTTCAAGTAATTGCTCTGGTTTTACATAGGCAATATCGGTTGCCAGTCGTGGGTAAGTTTCTGTGCGACCAAACGTCATCGCCAGGCCACCACCGACGGCAATATTGAAACCTTGCAGCACTTCATCTTTGACGATAGCGACGATGCCCACATCATTGGTGTAGATATCACTGTCGTTATTTGGTGGAATCGCTATACCAATTTTGAATTTTTTCGGTAGATAGAGTTTTCCGTAAAGCGGTTCAACGGTTTCTTCAGGCTCGGGTGCATTAACCTGTTTTTTGCCTTCACCATTACCTTCATCTAACCAGATTTCATGATAAGCGCGAGATTTAGGTAATAGGTGTTCGCTGATTTTTTTCGCCCATGGGAAGACCTGCGCATGAATTTTGGATTGCGTAGGATCAGGATCACACATGACGTTTCGATTGACATCACCACAGCCAGCAATGCTGTCGAGTAATGCTTTATCCATCGCTTTGATTGTCTGCTTTAAATCAAACTTGATGATTCCATGAAACTGCACCGCTTGACGCGTAGTCAATTTGAAATCTTTATTGCCGTACTCGTCACTGATCGCATCGAGTGCAAGCCATGCATCCGAAGTTAAATCGCCACCAGGAATTCTGACGCGAATCATGAATGAATAAGCAGGTTCTAATTTCTTTTCCTGACGCCCGATTCGCTGGTCTCTATCGTCTTGTTGATAGGTGCCGTGAAACTTGAGTAGGTAAGTGTCTTCTGCGGGAATCGATCCTGTTATTTGATCGGCAAAGGTATCGACTAAGGTTCCACGAAGGTAGTTACCTTTATCTTTCGCAACTTCCACTGGGGTGCTGTCATTGATTAACACGCCCTGGTGTTTGATGATTTCTTTGCTTGGGTCTAATACATTTTTCATTGTTTTGTGTTAAATCATACGGAGTATTTCAGCGATATCAGTATTAACGTGTCAGCTTGTATCTGCTGATCACTCAATCAATGAGTGAGTGGTTAATAGTGCTGATGTTTTTTCAATATGATTAATCCTGTTCCTGTTTATTCGTTGTTTTTAGCTTTTAATAAAAAACCCCCTGTAAGTAGGGGGGTGCCTAATACATTTTTTATCTGTTAGTAAACGTCGCGCTGGTACTTTTTATTGATCTTTAACTGATCGATATAGTTGTTTACACCGTCGTCATCTAAACCTGAGTGTTTACTAATGATTTTGTGAAGCGTGTCGTGAACACCTTGTGCCAGTCTGTCGATATCACCACAGACATATAGCGTCGCGCCTTGCTCAATCCATTCAAACACTTGTGCTGATTCTTCTAGTAGCTTGTCCTGAATATAGATTTTCTCTTGTTGATCTCGAGAGAAAGCAACATTCATTTTTTCTAATGTGCCATTCTTCAAGAAGTGCTGCCAATCTGTTTGGTAGAGGAAGTCACTCTGGAAGCGTTGCTCACCAAAGAATAACCAGCTATTGCCTTTCGCTTCACGTGCTTCACGTTCGTACAAAAAGCTTCTATAAGGCGCAACACCGGTGCCTGCACCAATCATGATGATCTTGTCTTCATTGCTTTCAGGTAATGAAAATCCGCTATTAGGCTTGATGTGAACCGGGATTGTATCGCCAGCTTGTTTGTCGATTAACCAGTTAGACGAGACACCAAGGTGCTTTCTATCGTTGTGATCATAATAGACAGGCTTGATTAAAATATGTGCTTCTTCGGTATGCACTTGCTCACTGCTGGCAATTGAATACTGACGAGAGAACAGCGGACGTAAAATATTTAACAAGTCTGCCGTCGCAACCTCTCCCGGGTAATCTTGTAATAAGTCGAGCAGGTCAGAACCGTGAAGGTATTGCTTCAATTGTTCTTTATCTGCAGTAAGCGCATTTAGTGGTTCGTTGCTTACTAACTCAGCATAAGATTTTACAACTTTAGCCGTAAGATTCGCGATTTCTAATTTATGCGTTAGGGCATTGCGTAATGAGCTTGTATCGCCTGAAACAGTCACCAACTCGGTTTCACTTGCATCTAATTGTTTGATGATTGCATCAACCAGTTCAGTATTGTTTTCTGGCAGAATCGCAATGATATCGCCTGGTTCGTAGCGTAGACCTTCAGCTTCTGTTGAGATTTCGATGTGGTAAGCATCTTGCTCAGAATCATCTGTGGTCAGGTTTGTAATCGCTAAAATCTCAGCGTGATACGGATTTGCTTCGCTCCAGCTTTGTGTCTCAGCAGTATTAATCGCTTGTTTGCTATTGATGTCGATAACGACATGCTGAGCGTCATTCGATTCTGTTTTTTGATCGTTAAGCGCATCTAATTTAGAAACGATTTCCTGCTGCCAGCTTTTTGCGCCTACTTCGAAATCAAGGTCTAGATCGACACGGTCATGAAAGCGTTTTGCGCCAAGTTCTTCAAATTTAGCATCAACATCAACACCTGTCTGGCAGAAGTCGTCATAGCTAGAATCACCCAAACCAAGCACTGCAAATTCCAGATTGTCTAATTTAGGTGCGCGGTCACTGTAGATGAAGTTGTAAAAAGCCAAAGCTTCATCAGGTGCTTCGCCATTACCATGAGTACTGATCACAAGAACAACCTTCTGTTCTTTCTTTAATTGTTGCGGTCTGTAGTCCAGTAGATTCTTTAAAGTAACATCAGCGCCTTTGGTTTTAAGTTCGGCACTTACTGACTCTGCAATTTTTTTGCTGTTACCTGTTTGGCTGCCGTATAATACCGTCACTTTTTCTGCGGTATGCAGTTGTGGGCTAGTTTGTGCGCTGGTTTGTGAAGTAGATAAATCGGTGATCTGATGCTGTAAACCCGTATCGGCATTTGCAGATAAGCCAGAGAAATAACCACTCACCCATGCAAGCTGATTCGCATTAAGGCCTTCGACTGCTGAAGACACTTTCTGTATTTGTTGTTGGTTTAGTAATGTCATGATTATTTACTCGCTTTAATTCGCTTTTTCATAAATGATTTAATTGCTGTGTTAACTGCACAGCATTTTGTGGAAGCTAATATCTCTTAAAATAAACAACAATAAAAGTGATATAATTCGTTATCCTTATGTCATAATTAGATATATGAAAATTACACAATTACAATTACTCAAAATTTTATTAAATAACGGTTTAAATATTAGCGAAGCGGCTAAGCAGACTTATGTGGTGCAATCTGCGGTTAGTCGACAGCTGAGTTTGCTGGAAGATGAATTAGGCATGCCATTGTTTATCCGTAAAGGAAAACGGTTGGTAGAACCCACCCCGTTGTGTCTCGATATCTGTAAAGAAGTCGATCAACTCGAATTGGCGATGGATAATATAAGAGCGGTAGCAGACGACCATCGTGATGCCCGTGTCGGTGAGTTACGTCTGGCAACAACCCACATGCAGGCGAAATACTTTTTGCCTGAAGTGCTGAATCAATTCCGTGAAAAATACCCGAAAGTTAAAATTCACTTTCTTCAGGGAAAGCCAACACAATTGGTCGATATGCTGCATAAGCGTGAAGCCGATATCGCTGTCTGTACCGAAGAATTAGCAGAACACGCGGATCTGGTGAAAAAGAAATGTTATGACTGGAACCATGCATTGATTGTACCGCCAGGTCATCCGCTTGAAAAAGGTAAGCTCACGCTTGAGCGTATTGCAGAATTTCCTCTGCTGACCTATGTGTTTGGATTTACAGGTCGCACTAAAATTCATGAGACTTTTAAAGAAAAAGGGCTGGAGATGGATGTGACATTCGCGGCTACAGATACTGACGTGATCAAAAGTTATGTGCGGTTAGGCTTTGGTGCGGGAATTATCTCACGCATGGCGTATTCGGAGCAGAATGATAGTGATCTTATTATGCGAGATTTATCCGAGTTTTTTCCGTATTCCACGACCACAGTGGCGTATGTAAAAAGTAAGTTTATGAAAAGCTATCTGCACGATTGTGTGGATTTACTGGTAGAGCACGGACGCAAAAATATGTCGCACTTATCGTAAAAACTCGTATCTAAGGCAATCTGAATAAGTTCATACATTTACCTTATAAAGTATGACTATTTTGGGATATACAAAAATAATAAATAGTTGGTATGGTCTGTAAATAGCATTACTACTAATTAGACCCATTTATTGCCTTAAGGAGTATTTATGAAGTTTTTATCATTAGCTTTAAGTAGCCTCTTATTGTCATCAGCTTTCAGTGTATCTGCATTTGCTGATGAGGAAATGTCGGGTAAAGCCTTACACGATGAGAATTGCCTTAATTGTCATCGAGGTAATCACGACGAAAAATTCTACACGCGCAAAGATCGCCGCATCAAGGATTTTAAAGGTCTGGGGTCAATGGTGAGAATGTGTGATGCCAATTTAGGTACGTCTCTGTTTGATGAAGACATGGAAGAGATCACCGAATACCTGAACGATAGTTTCTACAAATTCCCTAAGCAGTAGATTGAAATTAATCATTTTTACCCCATCTTATAAGTAACAATAACTCATTAGATTAACAGGAGAAAACTATGTTTCACCCGATTGAAATACCTTTTGGCTGCGTCATGCTATTTAATGTCGTAGACCTGAAAGAGGGCGTTAGTATTGAGGATGTTGAGTTAACCCTCGGCGAAATGTGCAATGTAGTTAAAAATAACTATGGCGATGATAAAGGCGGTTTTATCGGTGGTCAGGTTTTTAAATACGCTGGGTTTATCTCAGAAGAAGGTTCGGTAGGTGCTGAGTCATCAGCCGAAAAAGAAAAAGCAGAGAAAGTGAAGACAGGTGAAGTTGCTATCATTACTTACTGGAAATCGTTTGAGCAACATGAAAAATCACATGCTGACAAACTGTTCAAAGAGAAGTTTGATGAGTTAGCAACCTTCTGTGATGACACTCATGAATTAGGTTATGAGATGTTATGGCAGGGTGTTCCTGAATAACGCATTTCCTCATTTAATTACTATATATAAAAAGGAGACACATTTAGTGGCTCCTTTTTTTTGTAAAAGGTTTTTATCTACTCGTTCTCGTCTCTTATTTAAAGTCTCTTTATGAAATCCATACCTCATAACTTTCTATCTATTTTATGCCGACAAAATACATAAAATATGTCGGTAAATAAGTAGACAAATTTTGCTATTAAAATAGTTATTTAGATGTCAAATACTATCACTGTTGATATAGGTCATAAATGATGAGAATTGCTTTTACATAAGCCTTAACATGATCTATAAATGTAATCAGTAGACATTCATTCGACATATTTAGTTTAAGGAAGAAGAATGGGTGTGTATTACTAAGTCTATGAGAATTTCGCTTTTCTAAAAGCGTGATTTATTTCCCCTTAATGGTAATCAGAAGTTGATGCCAAAAGCATCAATGACAGGAATAACTGTATGGATTTGTCGAGCATAAATAAAATTGAAGAAAACACGGGCTTCAGTAAAAGTGAATCACTGCGCATGGCTATCGTGTTGGTATTTATGATTGGTATTATGCTCTATACCCATTTTAATATTCCTGATGTGCCGCATCGAATCATGTTAATCGTGGCAGCGATGATCGGTGGTTATATGGCTTTAAATATTGGTGCGAATGATGTTGCTAATAATGTAGGCCCAGCGGTTGGTTCGAAAGCTTTGACACTGGTTGGGGCCATTTTGATTGCAGGTGTATTTGAAGCTGCAGGGGCATTGATAGCCGGTGGCGATGTGGTCAGTACCATCAAAAAAGGTATTATAAACCCCGATATTATTCAGGACAGCAATGTCTTTATCTGGCTGATGATGGCGGCATTACTGGCGGGTGCAGTGTGGCTAAACTTTGCGACCTCGGTGGGCGCCCCGGTATCGACAACTCACTCAATTGTTGGTGGGGTAATGGGGGCTGGTATAGCTGCCGGTGGTTGGGGAATTGTTAACTGGGACAAGATGGCTGCTATCGCTTCTAGTTGGGTTATATCTCCGGTGCTGGGAGGTTTGATAGCCGCAGGATTTTTGTACTTTATAAAACATACCATTACCTATAAAGACGACAAAATTTTAGCGGCGAAAAAGATCGTTCCGCTGTTGTTGTCATTAATGGCGTGGAGTTTTTCTACCTATTTAATTATGAAAGGTCTGAAAAAACTCTGGAAAGTAGATTTCCTGATGGCTTTTGTCATGGGTTTTTTCATCGCACTAGCGATCTATTTTATTATAAAGCCTCTAATTATTAAGGCGGCTGATAAGCTCGAAAACGAGAAAGACTCTATCAATAGCCTGTTTACCATACCGCTTATTTTTGCCGCAGCCATGCTGAGTTTCGCACACGGAGCCAATGACGTTGCCAACGCAGTGGGTCCATTAGCTGCGATCAATGATTCAATCACACAGGGTGGCATTCATAGTAAAGCATCAATTCCATTCTGGGTAATGATGGTAGGTGCATTAGGTATCGTCCTGGGCTTGGCATTGTTTGGGCCAAAACTAATTCGTACTGTAGGTAGTGAAATCACCGAATTGAATAAATTACGTGCATTCAGTGTTGCCATGGCAGCTTCGATAACCGTTATCATTGCCTCACAATTAGGATTGCCCGTAAGTTCTACGCATATTGCAGTCGGCGGTATTTTTGGTGTTGGTTTTTTACGTGAGTACCTGAAAAAGTCATACGAGCGTATGGTCGATGAAATCATTGATCATCATGAAGGTTCAGAGCAGCATGTGGTTGAAGTGTTTCTTGAAGACTTCCAGAAAGCCAATGTTGCGGGTAAACGTATTATGTTGAAAGAGCTGAAAAATAACAAAACTGATGCTCAGTTTACGAAACGCGAAACCAAAAGCTTGAAGAAGGTCTATCGCCAAGAGTTGGTGAAAAGATCTGCGTTGTTGAAAATTGCGGCTGCATGGGTGATTACCGTACCCGCATCAGCATTACTGTCTGCATTGATTTTTTACACTATTAGAGGCGCGATGCTTCCCTAGTCTTGAAATCTGAGTCTAGTAAGCTGAAAAAGCCTTTGAAAGGCTTGATGCAGGGTTATGTGATTGTAGTAAGAGTTGTTTGATTAAAGAATAAGAAGGGTAAGAAAAATAATAGAAAACGTAATGAATAATCACTTCTATGTTTAGGAATATACTGCTTCTAAGTATTTTCGCTATATTGTCATACGGGTTTTGGGTAAGTCCTAACCTGAAAGAGATTACTGCGGGCGTGGCCATATTTTTGTTTGGCATGCTGTCTCTGGAAGAGGGCTTCAAAGCTTTCACCGGAGGGTTATTAGAAAAAATCCTGAATAAAACCACCAATGGTTTATGGAAGAGCATGAGTTTTGGTGTGGTGACGACCACGCTCATGCAATCTAGCTCATTGGTTTCGGTCATCACCATTTCTTTCTTGTCTGCGGGTTTGATCACGCTAGCGTCTGGTATTGGCATTATTTTTGGTGCCAATCTGGGTACCACAACAGGCGCCTGGTTGGTTGCTGGTTTGGGCTTAAAAGTTAATATCTCCGCCTATGCGATGCCAATGTTGGTATTTGGCATTATTCTGGTTTTACAAAAACCAAAAGAGTTAAAAGGTATTGGCTATATCCTGGCTGGTTTAGGCTTTTTATTTCTCGGTATTCATTATATGAAGGAAGGGTTTGAAACCTTTCGTGAGCATATTGATTTGACCGCTTATGCCTTATCAGGATTAAAAGGCTTATTAATCTATACCCTAATCGGAATCATCGCCACCGTAATCATGCAATCAAGCCATGCGACTTTGGTGTTGATTATCACTGCGCTGGCAAGTCAGCAAATTACCTATGAAAACGCCTTGGCGCTTGCCATTGGAAGCAATGTCGGGACGACTGTAACAGCCATCATCGGTTCGATCAGTGCGAATATCAATGGTAAACGTTTGGCGATAGCGCATCTGGTTTTTAATGTCGTCACCGGGTTAGTTGCCATTACCTTAATCGCTCAACTGATTACAGCAGTAGATTGGTTATCGATTAAATTGGGCATCGCCAGTGATAACTACACCTTGAAGTTAGCGGTATTTCATACCTTGTTTAATTTACTCGGTATCGCCTTGATGTTGCCATTTATCAATAAGCTGGGTTTGTTCATTACCAAATTATTACCAGAAAAAGAACATGAAATAGCTGAACCTCTGTATTTGAATGATGCGGCTTTGGAGTTGCCTGAGATGGCCTTAGAAGCCGTTCGTAAAGAAACTTTTAACCTCTATAAATACTATTTTGGCATTGTCTGTCACGGTTTGAGTTTTAGAGAGAGGGATATTAAGTCATACATACCGGTAGAAGAGATTATTCAGTCACACAGAAAACCGATTCCGGTCAATATCAAAGAAGAATATACCAATAAAATAAAAGGTCTCTATGCAGAGATCGTTAACTTTATTGGCAAGGCGAATGAGAATATGACGCAAGAACAAAGTAATGAAGTATTTGAATTACGTTCTGCGGGAAGAGCCATGCTGGAAAGCATCAAAAGTATCCAGCATCTGCATAAAAATCTGTCACATTATATTAACAATCCCAACCCATATATTCGTGCAGAATATAACCAAATACGTTTTCGGCTGGGTTCTATTTTAAGGGGATTGTCTGATTTGCAGAACGATCCTGATGAACATAGAACCGCTTTAGCCACACTTGAGGCAATGAAAGTGGGTGTATTAGAAGCCGATAAGCAGTTTTTTACTGATATGAATCAACTAATTCGCGAAAAACATATCACTGGAGTGATGGCGACCTCACTCATGAACGATCATAGCTATACTAATAACATTGCCAACAAGCTGATAGAGATCGGCACAATTCTGTTTAAGAGTCAGAACACAACATTGCATGAGATTGAAAAGAGTCTGATGCTTGATGAAAAGGAGACCGCCGAGGCAATTGCCGCACGTAAAGCAACAGAACAGGGAGCAAAGGAGGGTAAGCATGAAGATTAGTGAATTAATTGATAAGGCTGATGAATACCTTGGCGTCGAAAATCGAAAACGTAAATCCAAAATTAAGTGCTTAAAGCACGTGCTGGATAAATTACGTAAACGTGAGAAAAAGCTCGAATTAAAATTCGCAGAAGGGCGCGGTAACAAAGAAAAAATATCAAACGAACTAGCCTTGATTCACGCGCATCGCAAAAAAGGTTTAAAGCTCCTCAAGCAATTAAAAGAAGAACAAAAAGAATCAAAGCGGAGTAATGATACTGTCATTGATAAAGATGATAAAGGTGATAACGATAACGTCAAAGATATCGTCAAAAACAATGAGCAAAAAATAGGCAAGGATACAGACGATAAATCTTAGGTATATCTAAGTCCTAGTGGTTTATTTACCCAGCTCTAGCTGTCTGTCAGTCTTTTCTTCAGGGAATCTAGCATCGGTTTCCCGTCATATAAAACATCGCCATTGTTATAGGCTAAACGACCTTCAGCCAAAATTTTCACGGCATGCGGATAAATCTTATGTTCGATTTGATGTACGCGTTGAGCCAGAGATTCTGCATCGTCATCTTCTTTAATATCGACGATACCTTGAATAATTACTTTGCCAGCATCCAGTTCTGGAATGACAAAATGCACACTCGCACCGTGTTCAGATTGTTTGTCTGTCAATGCACGTTGATGCGTATCAAGACCTTTGTATAAAGGTAATAGAGAAGGGTGGATGTTGATTAGTTTGCCGTTGTAGTGCTCAACAAAACCATCGCTGAGAATACGCATGAATCCAGCCAGCACTATTAAGTCTGGCGAATACGAATCAATCAGTTTTTGCAGCTCTAGGTCGAATGCTTCTCTTGAATCATAGTGTGTATGATCGAGCACTTTGGCATCAATGCCGCATTTTTCAGCACGTTCCAGACCATACGCATTTGCGCGATTACTGATAACCGCTGTTATTTTTGCATCGATATTTCCAGATTCGATATTATCGAGAATCGCTTGAAGATTACTGCCACTTCCGGAAATTAAAACAACGATTTTAAAATCGTTGGAATCAGGCTTAAACATATTCGATATGTGGCTCAGTCTCAGTAGAGCTTTCAATAGAACCGATTACCCAGTTATTGATGCCAGCATCGGTAAAGTGTTGCTGGATACTTGCAGCATCGTCTTTATCAACCACTGCAACCATGCCAATACCGCAGTTAAAGGTGCGTAGCATTTCCTGCTCTTCGATATTGCCCTGCTGTTGTAGCCAGTCAAAAACGGCTGGTTTTACCCAGCTATTCAAATCAATCACGCCTTTGCTGTTTTCTGCCATAACACGCGGTAGGTTCTCAGTAAGACCACCTCCTGTGATATGCGCGAGAGCATTGATTTTGTGTTTTTTCAGTGCTTCTAATAATGGTTTAACGTAGATCTTGGTTGGCGCAATTAATGCTTCGCCCAAGGTTCCGCCATCAAACGCATCAGATAGAGACGCACCGCTGACTTCTAGCGCTTTACGAATCAGTGAGTAGCCATTTGAATGTGGTCCTGTAGATGCAAGACCAATCAGTACATTGCCATTTTCGATATTTGCAGGGTCTAGAATTTCTGATTTTTCAACGACTCCGACACTAAATCCGGCAAGGTCGAAATCACCTTTGGCATACATGCCAGGCATTTCCGCGGTTTCGCCGCCGATTAACGCAGCGCCAGATTGAACACAGCCTTCTGCAATACCTTTAATAACATCTTCTGCGATGTCATTGTCTAACTTTGCCGTTGCATAATAATCGAGGAAGAATAGGGGCTCAGCGCCTGTGACGATAATGTCATTCACACACATCGCAACTAGATCAATACCGATGGTGTCGTAGATACCCGCTTCGATAGCAAGTTTCAATTTTGTGCCTACACCGTCTGTTCCCGATACTAAAATCGGTTCTTTATAGCCTGTAGGTAATGACATTAAACCACCGAAACCACCAAGACCACCCATTACTTCAGGGCGTGTTGTGCGTTTTGTGTGTGGTTTTATACGATCAATTAAGGCATTACCGGTATCAATGTCGACACCAGAATCACGATAAGTTAAGGGCGTTTTAGAATCAGGCATAATGAGTGCAGAGGGGGTATTTTAAAAAAAGCGATTCTAACACGAAACTAGATCAGTTCTGCTGGATTTATTCGAAACTATTCGGAAGAAATCAGTGTTTTTTTGAAGAACAGCCGTGATTTAGCAAAGAAAGGTGGAGAATTTGAAATGAAAGTGTAAAAAAATGGCTGGCGCACTAGATGGTCTTAAGGAGGAGGAAATAATATCTAGCTGCCAGCCAACACAATCACCAAAAGAGACATGTTTGGTAGGCATATAATAGCGAAAGCAACATCCCGTATTTTGACTTAAGTCATCTTTTAAAAATTTAGTAAAAAAAAGTGCCTATAAGTAGGGGGGTGGAAACAAAATAAATCTGCATAAGACATAAAAACACAATTTGTATGTGTTACTTGGTTGTGGGTAGAATTCTATTCTACTATTAGATAGATGTTACATTGATGATATTGATGTTACTAAGAATTAAAGATATAAAAATGCCAGATATAGGTTTGAAATCACAACTGAACCTACTATCTACTGTGCTTTGTCAGTAACTTAATTAGGAACAAAGCTAGGAACAAAGCTAGGAACAAAGCTAGGAAAAAAGCGTCAACATAAAACGCTTAATAAACAATGTAGACAAAACACACATCCAAATATTTAGTAATAAATAACCACCTAAAGCGAGAGTGCAAAAGAAATAATATGAAAAAAGTAAAATTAGGCAGCAGTGATTTACAGGTTTCCGAGGTTTGTCTCGGGTCGATGACCTGGGGAAGTCAGAACACGGAAGCAGAAGCTTTTGAGCAGATTGATTATGCTCTGGATCAAGGGATTAACTTTATCGACACTGCAGAGGTTTATGCTGTTCCACCAAAGGCTGAGACGCAGGGTTTGACCGAGACTTACATCGGTAACTGGTTGGCCGCAAATAAAGATAAACGTGAAGATATTGTACTGGCTTCTAAAGTCTGTGGCCCGGGAATCTCGTGGATTCGTGATGGTGGCAAGATCACAGGCAAAGGGCTAAAAGAAGCATTGGATGGCTCGCTGAAACGTCTACAAACTGATTATATCGATCTGTATCAGTTGCATTGGCCAAATCGCCCATTCCCTCATTTTAATCGCCACTGGCCACAAGATGTCAACTATGCAGAGATAGATGTAGCCCAGGAGCGCGAAGAGCATCTCGAAATTTTAACGGCTTTGGGTGACTGCGTAAAAGCAGGAAAAATTCGTCATTGTGGTTTATCTGATGATACGCCTTGGGGAGTGAATGAATATTTACGTCTGGCTGAAAAGCACGATCTCCCTAAAATGGTATCGATTCAAAATGAATTCAACATTCTTCATTTGATGGATTCACCACACTTAATTGAAACCTGTGTATTGAATGATGTGGCTTATCTTCCGTGGTCACCGTTGGCAGGTGGCGCATTGTCGGGTAAATATCGAAATGGTGCCTTACCGCCTAATTGTCGCTGGACGATCGAACAGCGTAACGGTATTTTCCGTGATACCAGCCAGTCACACGCGGCAATTGAAGCGTTGTATAAAGTAGCGAGCAGTCATAACCTGTCATTAACGCAAATGTCTCTAGCATGGGTGTATCAGTTTAATGGAGTGACATCTTCTATTATTGGCGCGACCTCGATGGAGCAGCTCAAGGAAGATATCGACGCTTATAACCTGACGCTTTCTGAAGAGGTATTGGCAGGAATTGATGATGTGATTAAGCAATTCCCTGTGCCTTTTTAACCATCACTATTCATTACTAAATCTATTCATGGCACCCCCCCTACTTACAGGGACTTTTTTAAAGGCCTTAAAGTAGGGGGGGGCCAATATCCTGTAATCACCATCGTTGACGATTAATGATTGGGCACTTAAGCAAAAGGCTTTCCTTTTAGTAACTCCTTCGATAGGTAAGTCATGATGCTTTTGTAACTATCCGGGTATTTATTCTTGCCTCTCGATTTTATTTTTATTCTTTTAGAGCTATATTGAATAAACCAGTTTGTCCCATCCATTATATTAGGGTTAATGTATTGTTTGTCCCAGTTGACTACGTCTAACTCAATAAATTTACTTTCCAGCTTTTCGATATCCTCTGCGCTTAACGTTTGTTTTTGCCATTCGCTGGTAACCCCTTGTTTATAAGTTCGGTATGAAAGTACATTGTCTTTTATTTTTACGACATACGTTGTTCCGAAAAAACCTCCCACACGAAAATCAGCACTGACGTTCTGGATGAGCTTTCCATTGTTGTGATAATTCTTTTGATGCGCGCTGGATGAACAACCATGCATGAGGAACGCGCAAGTCATGATTAAAACAAATAAAGTGGTTGCTCGGGCATTATGAATCAGGATTGATTGTTTATAGGCTGTTCTCGGCATGACATTCCTCATGTTTTGTCTATCTATTACTAGAATATAATCGAGTGATGGCTCATATTATCCGATCTGTAAGTAAAGTTTTATCTAACATTTTTTAAAAGAGGGAAATTGGGAAAATCCAACCTCCGGTTATTTCATTAATTCTAATTGTAAAACTACTTACCATTGAAAAGGCGAATAGATGAATACGTGTTTTTATGGTGTAACTAATTTTATTTAAGTAAAAGCGATAAACAAATAATTTTTCAAAAATGTGACAAATTACCATTTTATAAAGGTTAAAGATGGTAGCTTGGTAAACGGCTTTCAAGTTGCGGAGAAGCGAGGCCAATTTTCTGTAAAATTAACATGAACCTTTCTTAAGGTAGTGCTTACTTACCATAAGACTTAATTTTACGAGTCCATTAAAAAACAATTTAATAAAAAACTATAATGTATTTTAATGTTGCGCTAATATATTGTTATAAATAACAATTTGTTCAGTGTCGCTAGGGAAATAAAGGAAAAAATATGGTTGAATGGGTTACTGTTAAAACCTCTAGAATAAATAGAATAGGTTACAGCAGAGAAGTAAATACGATGTTTATAGATTTTCAGGGCAGTGAGATTGATACACCCTACGTGAACGTTCCTGAAAATATTTTTAAATCTTTTGCCGCGTCAGATACGATCAATAAGTTTTTCAACGAACATATCGACGGTAAATTCAAAGTAGAACACGTAGGCAGTTAATAATAAATCCTGCGCTTTGCCGTTCATCAAAGTACTTATTGAAGGTAAGTATTTTGATTAACTGTAGTTAATTTCAATCATAATCAAAAAACCATCTCGAAATTGCACATGCAATATCAAAAGTATTGGTGTAAATATTTACCATAATTCATTCTAAGGCGAAGTCAGTTTTGTGTTTTATCAATGACGACTTCATCTTACTGTCCCAATATCCTAACTAATATGTAAACAATCTATATAGGATATGGATTATGGAAAAATCACAGCACAACTATGCAGAAAACAACAACGCAGAAAACAGCAGTGTAGAAAACAACAGCGCAGAAAAAAACCGTTTAGAAAACTTTCCGGTTTCTTTTTTCTCCGTCGTAATGGGTCTTTGTGGCTTAACCATTGCATGGGAGAAAGCACAGCACGCATACAATCTTCAAATGGCTATCACGCCTGTTTTAGTGGGTATTGCTACAGCAGTATTTGTCTTGTTGTTTGTTCTATATGTAACGAAAATAGTCAAATACACTTCCAGCGTTAAAAAGGAACTCAAGCATCCTGTTAAATTAAGTTTTTTTCCCAGTATTTCGATCAGTTTTATCCTGCTTTCAATAACGTATTTGAACATCAATGAAGCGATTTCACGTCCCTTGTGGATTATCGGAGCCATATTGCACCTAGGGTTTACCCTTTATATCGTCAGCGCCTGGATGCATCACGAACACTTCAAAGTGAATCATATAAATCCGGCGTGGTTTATTCCGGCGGTAGGTAATGTGTTAGTGCCAATAGCTGGTGTGACGCTTGGCTATACCGATGTGTCATGGTTTTTCTTTAGTATTGGAATGATGTTCTGGATCATGTTGATGACTATTTTCTTCAATCGCATTTTGTTCCATGACCCAATGGATAAGCATTTACTCCCCACACTTTTTATATTGATTGCTCCACCAGCGGTGGGTTTTTTGGCGTATATGCGACTCAATGGCGGCATGGATAATTTCGCTCATTTTCTTTATTTTGCGGCGTTGTTTTTAACGTTACTGCTATTGTCGCAAACTAATCGATTTATCCGTATACCGTTTTTTCTTTCATGGTGGGCTTACTCTTTTCCACTTGCCGCCATCACCATCAGCAGTTTTGTGGTTTATGAGAATACCCAAAAAGACATCTATCTTTGGATAGCGAGTGGGTTACTCGTATTAGTGACTATTGTCGTTGGAATAATAATCGCGGCAACGCTGAATGCGATCCGTAAAAAAGGTATTTGCGTGGGTGATTAATAACGAGAAACACTGCTTTCAAAACAACTTTCAAAGTTTACTGTTATAAATTGGCTTCAGTATCTCAGTATTAGTTGTCGAAATACTGGAGCCTTTAATGTATCTGTTAAAAGACGATTTCAGATAGTCGTTGATTCACTTTATCAAGCATTTCTTGATGCTCAAGAATGCCAACATGGTCAACATCAAACCCATACACTTCTTCGGCGTGAGATTGCACAACGGGCAATAACTCACTGCTGAGTGTCACCGTACCATCGTTATTTTCACTGTTGATTAAGCTCAAGTTACCTTTATAACTAAAGAGTAAATGATGTCTGACGGGTGTTTTTGCTATCTGTTGATGCAAGCGTTTTAAGTAAGGACTTCCGGGCGCAATATCAAACCATACCGGGATCACTACAGGCGCGCCTTCAATGCCCCATGTGGCTGCTTTATGACCATTCCAGGGTGTAGAGATAGAAATAAACAGAGAGATATCAACCTCTCTTTTTTGGGATAATTGGCGTTCGATAATACTACGAGCCAGCAAGCCACCCATACTGTGTGCAATAACCACGTATTGATCAAAATGGTATTTTGAACGCAGCTTGTTGATTTCTCCTGAAGAGTGAGAAGCGATCAAATCCAGACGTAACCCAGAAGGGTATTGCAGCACCCACGGTTGAAACTTGTTTGTATCGACACTGGCTATTAGTGATTTAAGATCAGCACCCGAACCACCAATGCCATGAAAGAATATGATTGGGATTTTTTTAGGGTCGTATTCCTGTAGGAAAAATATCCCGTTTTTTTGTTGTTTCACAAATTCCAGTGGATGCCATAAACCTAATTGACCAACGGAATGAGAAAGTGATGGGTCAGTTATTTTAAGGATTCTACCTAGTGTCTTATTATTCTTTAGCGTTATTAGCTGTTGATAGTTAGCATCATAAATAGAAGGCATATCGATGTTAACTTCTGTGGGTGGTTTTAATGTGATTTGTATCGGAGGTATCTGTTTGCCGCTAATCACTTTCAAGGCAGATGGTTTACCATACCAGCCCGCCGATTCATTTTTCTGTAAAATGAAGTCCTGATTTATATCTGCAAAAGCAGCGACATAATAACTATCTTCTTCAGTCAAAAATTCAAAAGCAGAATTTCCATAAACAACTGTAGATTGTAAAAGCGTATATTTATTTTTCTTGCCTTGCTCTTTTACTCTCTCTTTTTCTTTCTCTTTTTTAAATAAACCTATAACGATTGGTGTGTCAGGGTTTTTCGCGTTTAGGATTTTCCCTGTAATGGTGACAGCGCTGTCAATTTCCTTGATTTCCTGATCTATTTTAATCAGCGAACAACCAGATTGGAGTGTTAATAAAATTAACAAAAATAAGCTTATAGCATGTCTAAATTTCATGAAATGAAAATAGCATGAATTGAGGTATAGAAAGCTGATATCTCTCAATAATACTGAGTAAGGAAAATAGCGTTAAAGTAGGGGGGTGACTATTGATAATAAATTGCTTAAAGCTAACAAAAAATACCTAAAGCTCACAAAAAATTCCTAAAGCTAACTAATAATGTCCAAAGCTAACTAATAGTCCCTAAAGCTAACTAATAATCATCCCTGTTTTTAACAGTACTGCTAAGAAGGTTCCAGATCGGCGCTAATATTTTTAGCAGATAATTATGTTGAGCAAAAAAACCTAAAACAGTACCGAAAGCAGTAAAAAACAAAACCAGTGAAAATGGGAACAAAATGGTTTCCGTTGCGCTAAATAGAAATGCATTTACCGTGATCCAAACGATTGAGCCTGTGATAAACGTTATTAAAGCGCCAGCAAAAGCTAAAGCAAATCTATCTGTCAGAGTGGTTTGTTCTTTATTTATCATAACAAGCATTTTAGATGCTCACTAATTAACTCCTCATGAACACCCAAATGTCATTTTGCTCGTTACGTCAAATACTGAAAAAAACGCCCAAAAGTAGGGGGGTGGCTAAACAAAGTATTTTATAAATAGCGTGATATCAATACGCGGTCACCTTCGATACCGAGCTCTTTAATAGGTATCTTTACGGTATGGCCACTGCCTGGTGCGACATCAATCGTTTCACCTTTGAGTGTTTCCATGTGATCCAGAGTGACTTCAATATTCTTACCGTTTGGCATCACGAATTCTAAACGGTCATTAATGCTAAAGCGGTTTTTTACTTCCACATCCATAAAGCCATTTTCGTGATCGACCTGAATCGCTTCACCGACAAACTGTGCGCGATTACTTTGAGAAGCATTAGCCATGTAGCTTTGGTACTCATGCGTGTGATGACGCTGGTAGAAACCATCGGTATAGCCACGGTTGGATAAATTTTCTAAAGTGCCTAGTAAGTCAGTGTCAAACTCTCGTCCTGCGACCGCATCGTCAATCGCTTTACGATAGGTCTGTGCAGTGCGAGCGGCGTAATAATGAGATTTGGTACGACCTTCGATTTTTAAACAATCGACACCAATTTCGCACAAGCGCTGCACGTGTTCTACCGCACGTAAGTCTTTGGAATTCATGATATAGGTGCCGTGCTCGTCTTCCATAATCGGCAACAATTCACCGGGTCGTTCTTTCTCTTCGAGGAAGTAAACCTCATCAGCCAGTGGGTGACGTTGTTGATCGCCGATACCGGGATTATTGAGAATATCTTCTGACAGGATTACAGGCTTAGCCAAATCTGTATTTACATCTTCAGGACTGAAAATACCTTCCTCCGTTTCAACAGCGGGCTTGGTATCGTATTTCCAGCGACAGGAGTTGGTGCAGGTTCCCTGATTTGGATCGCGATGGTTGAAGTAGCCCGATAGTAAACAGCGTCCCGAATACGCAATACACAATGCGCCATGCACAAACACTTCCAATTCCATATCAGGACATTCCTGACGGATTTCTGCGATTTCATCCAGTGATAATTCACGCGATAAAATCACACGTTCAACGCCCATGGTTTTCCAGAATTTAACCGTGGCGTAATTGACGGTATTCGCCTGTACCGATAAATGAATCGGCATATCTGGCCATGCTTCACGTGCCATCATAATCAAACCAGGATCCGCCATAATAAACGCATCGGGCTTCATCTTGGCTACTGGGTCTAAGTCTTTGATGAAGGTTTTGATTTTGCTGTTATGCGGAGATGAATTTACCGTTAGATAAAACTTCTTATCCAGTGCGTGCGCTTCGTTGATTCCCTGAGCGAGTTTTTCATTTAAGAATTCATTATTGCGAACGCGAAGACTGTAACGCGGTTGTCCCGCATAGATCGCATCAGCGCCATACGCAAATGCATAATGCATACTTTTTAAAGTGCCAGCAGGCGCGAGTAATTCAGGTTTTTTCATTGGATGATATTGGAAGCGCTAAAAAGCGGGAGTCTAGCATCGAACAATATCTGTACCAATGCAGGCTTTAAGTTGCTATGACATAGATCAAATTAAAAAAGTGCCTGTAAGTAGGGGGGTGACTTTGTATTTAAATACTTGGTCGATTACCCGCTAATCTAATCGGTTTGTTATTCGTATTCATTACTCTTAAAATTAACACTATATAAAACTAACTAAAAATAATATGAAACTAGTACTTAAGCTCGTTACCTTGATCACAATACCTGTAGTACTAGTCGTTTATTATTTTACAGTAGATGACAAGATAGCCCCAGAAGCCTCTCAGATGTATCAAAGTGTGGGTGAAAACACTGAAAGTGATGCTTATGTTTATTTGTTAGGTATCTATGCGGGTGTTGATGACGATCCGATGACAGTGGGAAAACAGCAATTAGAATATCTCAGGGCTGAAGAAAAAAGAATTGCTGATAAAAGTTTTGAAGAACAAACATACAAAATTCGTGAATATCCCAAAGCAAAACGATTAAAAGAGTTTAAGTTGAAGTCTTGCAAAGACTTTAAAATACAAGACAACTGCGGTTATGTGGATAGGTTATTGGCGCAAAACGATAATTCAGAACAGATAAAAACAACTGAATCAATTTTGTTAGAGCGTTACAGAGAATTTCTTGCTAAAGATGATTTTCATACACTGGCTGTACCCAATATGATGACACCATTCCCATCCTACTCATACCTTTTCGCTGGGAATAATTTAAGCCATTTAATAGCGTTGGAATATGCAGAAAAAAACAGGGAAGAAGAGGCAATAACTGCTTTGTTACATGAGATAAAACAGTTGCGTCATTTACTACAGCAAGCAGATAGCATCGTTTTAAAAGCTATAGGGGCTCGATCTATTAGTAATAGTTTAGATTTATTGTCAGTAATCATTCACAAACAAAAACTTGATTTTCATCAGACAATTCCTGTGTTGAATGAAGAAGAAAAAAGTTTGGAAAAACCTCTCAATTATGAATTTGCTATGGCCTATAAATTCTCAAAAGTTTTCCAAAGAAATAGCTCTACTGATAACAGTCAGACAAACAGTGAACTCGGTGGAATATTAAGCAGGAAATTTTTGTATAAGCCTAATATGCAAATCAATGTAGCTTACCCAAGATACAAAAAAATCATCAAGTTATCTAAAGGAAGCGCAAAAAATTTCACTGGTTTTGTAGAAAATGATAAGCCTGTAAACGTTAAAAAGTCTTTCCTCAGAAACTATATTGGGGATATTTTAAATAATGTCGCTTTTCCTGATTATAGTAAGTATGCCGCCTCGCTTTTCTATCTGGATGCTAAAATACAATTGTTTAATGCAACGGCGAATACTAAGAATCTCCCGGTAAGTCCAAGCGCTATAAATAACCCATTTTATGATAATGAAAATTCAGCAGTGTATTTGGAAAATGATAATAGCTTATGTTTTAAAGTCCCCAAAGAAACCAGACCTTCTGATAACTGTCTTAGAATAAAATGAAAAAGCAGACACAAAAAAGGCCGGAATAATCCGGCCTTTTTTACGATGAATTATTTATTAATTAAGTATTAAACCGCTTCACCTTTTTCTTTAGGTAAAATGATATTCAACACAATCGCTAATACCGCAGAAAGCCCAATACCTT
Organism: Cocleimonas sp. KMM 6892; assembly: GCF_035798195.1. Classification (NCBI taxonomy): domain Bacteria; kingdom Pseudomonadati; phylum Pseudomonadota; class Gammaproteobacteria; order Thiotrichales; family Thiotrichaceae; genus Cocleimonas; species Cocleimonas sp. KMM 6892. Next base: position 227,949 of record NZ_JAPFBV010000002.1, read on the forward strand.
TCAGTGTGAATTCACCTAGACCAAACTGCATGCCGCCTAATCCGAATACCAAAACCAGCGCGATGATAATCATATTGCGTGATTGAGATAAATCTAAACGTGCGCGCACTAAAGTATTCATACCAACTGCTGCGATAGCACCAAACATAAGCGTCATGATGCCGCCCATTACCGGTGTTGGAATGGTTGCTAAAAGAGCGCCTGTTTTGCCAGAGAACGATAAGAAAATCGCGAATACCGCTGCCCACGTCATAATTACTGGGTTAAATGATTTTGTGAGCGCAACCGCACCTGTTACTTCTGAGTAAGTTGTATTTGGTGGACCACCAAATAATGCTGCGGTTGATGTCGCCAAACCATCACCTAACAAAGTGCGATGTAAACCAGGCTTTTTCATAAAGTCTTTGCCTGTGACACCACTAATGGCAGAGATATCCCCGATATGTTCAATCGCCGGGGCTATCGCAATCGGCAAGATAAACAGAATCGCTTCAAGGTTGAATTCAGGCGTTGTAAATTTGGGTAGTGTAAACCACGCGGCATTAGCTACGCCGTCAAAATTAACCAAACCGTAGAACATCGAAATGATATAACCAACAACGATACCCATTAAAATAGGAATCAGTTTGAACAGGCCTTTGGCGAAAACGGTGGTTAACATTGTCGCTAATAGCGTCACCATCGAAATGATCAAGGCAGTATTGTGCGCCACTAAAACGGCAGAACCATCACCCGTTTTACCCAGCGCCATATTAATTCCCACAGGCGCTAAAGTAAGACCAATTACGATAATCACAGGGCCAACTACAATCGGTGGTAAGTAACGATCAACAATGCCACGACCTCGCCACTTGATCATTGCACTTAAAACCATATACAGCATACCTGCCGCAAATAAGCCTGACATGGTTGCAGGTATTCCCCAGGTTTGAACGCCGTAAATAATGGGTGCGATAAAGGCAAATGAAGATGCGAGAAAAACCGGCACTTGACGCTTCGTTACTACTTGAAAAACCAGCGTACCGATACCTGCTGTAAACAAGGCTACATTTGGATCTAAGCCAGTTAATATGGGGACTAAAACTAACGCACCAAACGCCACAAATAACATTTGTGCGCCGAGGATGGCGGTATGTAGCATCGATTGTTTTTCTAAATCTGAGCTGTGTTGCATATATTATTTCTCCTAAAGATTCATTCAGTCGGCTTTCCTTCCAACTATTGCTACATCTGTGCTATTTGGTTCCAAACAATTTGTCGCCTGCATCGCCTAGGCCAGGAATGATGTAACCATTTTCATTTAAATGATCATCAACCGCAGCCACATAGATATCGACATCCGGGTGTTGCTCCTTAACCGCTTCAATTCCTTCAGGAGATGCAACCAGGAAGAGTCCCATGATATGGGTGCAACCTGATTTTTTAACCATATCAACCGCAGCGTTAAAAGAGCCGCCGGTTGCCAACATAGGATCTACAATCAGTGAGATACGGTCTTCGATCTTAGGTGCCATTTTTTCAAAGTAAGTCACAGGCTCTAAAGTTTCTTCATCACGATATAAACCCACGACGCTGATACGTGCATTTGGAAGCAACTCGATGACGCCATCTAACATGCCAAGGCCTGCACGCAAGATAGGTACGATGGTAATTTTTTTGCCTTTGATTTGCTGAATCTCAACTTCACCGTCCCAGCATTCAATCGTGGTTGGTTCCAGTTTCAAATTTGCAGTGGCTTCGTAAGTGAGTAACATGCTGATTTCGCTTGAAAGTTCGCGAAAAGATTTAGTACTGATATCTACAGCTCTGAGTAAGCCGAGTTTATGTTGGATTAAAGGATGGGTCGCGACATGGACTGTCATAAGTGTTCCTCGGAAACTTTTAAAAGGGGTATTTGCTTATTTAATGTTTATAGTCGTTTTCATTGAAATAATAAACCGTTGAATTGGATTTATTTTAACTAATTAAAAAAGTGCCCCAAAGGTGGGGGGTGGCTTTTAGTTATTTCAATCGATGATAGTTGTTATCTTTTGGCTGTTATAACTCATTGAGACTGATAAAAAACTCAATCTCTGACTCACTCTCTATCTCTCACTTAATCTTTCAGTTAATCAATGATCAATAACATCCACGACCACATCAACAACTCCCACTCTTGGGTTTGCTATTGCTGAAAAAGCCGATTTCGATAGGTCGATAATCCGTCCTTTCACAAATGGACCACGGTCGTTAACTCTAACGATGACTGTTTTCCCATTGTTTACGTTAGTGACTCTAAGCCATGTTCCAAATGGTAACTTTTTATGTGCAGCGGTTTTTGCTCTTTGATTGAATCTCTCACCATTGGCTGTTTTCCTGCCATGATATTTGTCCGCATAATAGGAGGCTTTACCTTTGGCGTGATAGCTAACTGAGGGATGTGATGGAGAGGAAGCATTAGTCGCGGTGTATCTACTTGAATGCGTAGATTGCTGGGAGCATGCGCTAACAGTAATAACCACGAACAGAATGAGTAAATTTTTAAGAGATAATGACATGCGTGAATTGTACTCTGTAAGGTAAATTAGACCAATGCAGTTGTTTGCTCTGTTTTTTCTTCCATGTGTGAATGTGATGCTAGTTGTTTTTGATGGGCTGCTATCGCGGCATAAATCTCATCTTCGGTTTGCAAACGTTTAACCGCATGGAATAACTCAGCAGCACCACTGTATTGTCTTTGTAAAAACACCAACCATTGCTTGGTGCGGTTTGCGATAAATTTAGGATGTTGGTTTTTAGTGGATGCTTGTAAATAGATTAGCATCATTTCTAATACTTCCGGCCAGGTCATTAATTGATGAGGTACGCCATCATTCTCGGCTTTGATACTCAGTGCCAGGTCAGGGCGAGTTAGCGCACTGCGTCCCAGCATGATGTCTTCGCAACCGCTTTCTTCACACGCTTTTTTTGCATCATCAATGGTCCATATTTCACCATTAATGATTACCGGTATTGGACTCATCGCAGAAACGTCTTTAACCGCAGACCAATAGGCGGGCGGGACATAACGATCCTGACGGGTACGCGCATGAATGCAAAGTTCGTTAGCGCCGGCTTTGATGATATTTTCAGAAATGGTATGTAGTGAATCATGATCACTAAAACCTAAACGGATTTTAGCGGTAACCGGTATTTTAGGATCAACCGCATCACGCACAGCAGCCACAATATGATAGATACGATCTGGCTCGCGTAATAGCGCTGAACCGCCGTCGCGTTTATTCACGGTTTTAGAAGGGCAACCAAAGTTGATATCGATCCCGAGTGGATCAAGATTCTGGGCACGAACAGCATTGCGCGCCATCGCATCAGGATCACCACCGAGTAATTGCAAATAGACGGGAGTACCGGCCGGTGTTTTTCCGCCATTTTTTAATTCAGGAGCACTGCGCAGGAAAAGACTTTCCTTGAGTGTTTGTCGCGTAATGCGAATAAACTCTGTCACACAACGATCATAGCCGCCGATACGCGTTAATACATCGCGTATTTCATGGTCTACCACACCTTCCATTGGGGCTAAAAATGTTCGCATATTGATTGATAAAGAGTTTCGAAAAATAAGTCGGGGGATTATAGAGCTTACTAAGCTTTTAGTCTGTTTTTACTCAGTTTTTATCAGGGTATGTTTGGGCATGTCTGGGCATGTCAAGGTATCGCTGGGTAAAGCATGAGTCTATCGGGCAAATATCGAAGACAGTAATAACAGCGTTGCGACAGTGATGCTCAAATGAAATCGTAGGCGTATGTATTGCGAAGAAATCGTTGCAGGTAAACACGGCGCTAATAACAATAAATCAACCAGATAAGCTAAAACGATTAAACCTGCCATCACTGCCAATGCCAGATTAATCGGTAAGAGTAATGAGAGCCATGCCAATAGCGATGGCACAACACCATAGTACAAAAGTTGATTAGTTTGCTTAGTGTTCAATTGTGCCTGATTTGCTAGCGCGACACCCCAACTCACTGCACCTAAAAAACTGAGTATAACCGCCGCATAAATACCCAGCCATACAGCCAGCGGTATGGTGGAATAAAAAAAAGATGGTTGATCTCGTGCAACTAACACCGCTAATAACAAGAAAGGGATCACGCCAGCGTAACCGAGTAGATACATTGTTTTTGAAGTATTCGTCATAATGGGTCGTCTCATTCGATAAGTCTTTCTTGTGAAATATAACTTATGTAGGTATATTGTACAAATATTGTATAATTATATTTAATCAAGGATTTCGATATTTCTCTTATCGTATTTTCGTTAACAGTTTCTAATCAAAAGTTTTCTAGTAACTCCTAGTAAATAAAAACAGGGCAATAAATATACTCATGGCAGATTCAGGTAAAAACAAAACAGCAAGTGTTCCTACACATAGGTTGTCACGCTTTGCCAGACTAGGGTCTTTAGCTACGGGAGTAGCTGGTGGAATGTTGGCCGAAGGCGCACGACAACTTGCCAAGGGAAATCGCCCCAATACGCGTGATATGTTATTGACGCCTGCCAATGCAAAGCGGGTTGCCGATCAATTAGCACAATTACGCGGTGCCGCAATGAAAGTGGGTCAGTTATTGTCGATGGATACCGGTGATTTGCTACCTGAAGAACTCACCCAGATTTTATCTCGATTGCGTTCAGATGCGAAGCCGATGCCGTTTAGTCAGCTTACCAAAATTCTGCACGATAATTGGGGAGAAGGCTGGAATAAATCGTTTAAACAATTCTCCTTTGAACCGATTGCAGCTGCATCAATCGGACAGGTGCATTCTGCCTATACCAAAGATGGCCGTCATCTGGCATTTAAAATTCAGTATCCCGGTGTACGTGAAAGTATTTCCAGTGATGTAGATAATGTCGCCACCTTATTGCGAGTCTCTGGCTTGATCCCTAAAGAGGTTGATTTCAAACCGTTATTAGATGAAGCAAAAATTCAGTTACAGCTGGAAGCTGATTACGCGCTCGAGGGTAAGTGGATACAGACGTATACAAAATTGCTAGAAAACGAATCAGACTATGAGCTTCCCGAATATTATCCCGATTACAGCACAGAAAATATACTCGCGATGTCGTTTGTCGGCGGTGATCAGGTAGAAACGTTGGGGCAGAAAATTAATCAGGAACAACGCAATCGTGTTGTTAGTTTGTTGATGTCCTTGTTGTTTAAAGAAATTTTCGAATTTAAACTGGTTCAGACAGATCCTAACTTTGCTAACTACCAATACGATATTGAGAGTGAAAAACTCATTCTGCTGGATTTTGGTGCAACACGGGAATACTCCAGCAAGATTTCTTCAGCTTACCGTTCCTTAATGCAAGGAGCGATCGAAGAAAACCGTGATGCTATGGAACAAGCAGCCACAGATATTGGTTTCTTTCAGGAATTTATTCAACAACCACAACGCGAAGCCGTTCTGGATTTATTTGAAACGGCTTGCGAACCCTTAACATTTAATGGTGAATACGACTTTGGTACTTCTAATCTGGCAAAGCGTATTCGTGAGTCGGGCATGGCATTGAGTACACAACAGAATTATTGGCACACACCACCAGCGGATGCATTATTCTTGCATCGTAAACTAGCGGGGCTTTATTTACTCGCGGCGAAGTTAAAAGCACGTGTGAATATGCATCAACTGTTTTTGCCTTATATGGATTCATGAGTCTGAAACAAGCTATTGAGTGATACTTTAATAAATAATGTATTCGATCAAAGACAGATAAAAAAAGCCCTGTAAGTAGGGGGGTGCCAAATTTATGCGCATCAAATAACTAGGCTCCTATCTGAAACAATTAGGTAATCTGACTGTCTATGCATCAGTGTTATAGTATGTAAGTTCCAAGTTCCAAGTTCCAAGTTCCAAATCTCAAGTTCTATACCCTAAACCTTAAATAAGGATAAACCCTATGTGGTTACGCACTATTTGTGACATGACTTTCGAAGTCGAAATACCAACAACGTTCATTTTAATGCTGCGACAACGCAGTGGCGCTAATCAATGGGTAGCGAGAGAGGAGTACAGAATTCGTCCTCAAGTCCCTGTTTATGAATTTACTGATAACTATGGCAATCTTTGTCAGCGATTGGTTGCACCTGTAGGCCCCTTTGAAATCTTTACCTCCTCTGATGTTTTGATTAATGATTTGGTCGATCAATCACCCGGCGCACCTTTTGTCGAAATAGACAAACTCCCCGAATCTGTACTTAGCTATCTTTTACCCAGTCGCTATTGCGAGTCGGATCGATTTAACGACATGGCTGCTTCGATCACTGAAGGTCATGCAATGGGTTACGATCAAGTAAAAGCCATTGAAACATGGTTACGTAATAATATTAGTTATCTACCGGGAACCAGTGATATAGCGATATCTGCTATAGAAGTTAATGAGAGACAATCAGGTGTTTGTCGTGATCTTTCTCATCTGGGTATTGCACTGTGTAGGAGTTTGAGTATCCCGACACGATTGGTAGTGGGTTATTTATACGAATTAGAACCGATGGATCTACATGCCTGGTTTGAAGCCTATGTCGGCGGTCGTTGGTACACCTTCGATGCGACACAGTCAGAAATCACAGGAGGCTATGTTGCAATTGGTTATGGCCGTGATGCGGCTGACGTAGCAATTTTCAATCAGTTTGGACCTTCGGTGACTTTAGAAACACAGCGTGTTGAAGTTCAGCTGATTGAAGAAGAAAAACTATAGCTGCTTTAACTATTGGAAATGAGTAATAAAAATATGAAAAACCCCTAAAAGTAGGGGGGTGACCTGACATTTTATTGAAGGGCTAGTTAACAATAAAAAGGCAGGTCACCCAAGGCTTGGTGCTACTTCAGTGTTTCATTCGTAGAAGATTCTGGGGGACTTACCGGGGGAAGTAAGATTAATCTTCAGATGAAACTGAGCGCCATAAAACAAACAGACATAACGATAAAGCCGCTAAGAATGTCATCAGAATAGACGGTGTTGAAAACATACCTAAATCAGTTGCCCAACCACCTTGTGGGTGTCGGCTATACAGTACATTTACAATCATTACCTGAGCGAAAAGAAAGCCACTTAAAAATAATAGAAATGCATTTGAAGGTTTCTTTGTTAATACAGATATTACTTTGTTTATGAGTTGATTCATTGTTAGCTCCTTATGCTTTTTGTTTGTTATGTGTTCTACTATAAAACAAAAGAATACAAAAAGCGAACATAAATTCTAAATAGATCTTTTCCTATTTTTAAACAATCTAAGTGTTCCTGTTTCGTGGTAGTAGTTGTAGCTGACTAATTTGCTTGTGAGCTAACGGGCGAGGTAAATAGTATGGCGACTGCCTTTACCTTTATGGGCCCTAACCGTTTTGACTTCCACTTTAAAACGGGCTTTCTTCAATTGCTGGGTGAATTTAGGGTCATGCCATGCCGACCATATAGCTAACACACCTTTAGGGCTAAGTGTTTGTTTGATCGCGAGTAAGCTATTTAACGAATACAAGCTATTGTTATCGGCATGTGTAAAACCTTCTGGTCCATTATCCACATCGAGTAAAATAGCGTCATAGCTAGGTTTGTTGGTTTTGAATAGCGTTGCGACATCGCCTAATCGCACCACTGTGCGTTTATTATCTATGGGTCTGCCAGCACATTCTCCTAACGGGCCTTTATTCCATTCCACAACTTCTGGCACCAATTCTGCAACCTCTATTGTAGAACTCTTGGTGGTAGCTTTAAGGGCGGCTGCCAGCGTAAATCCCATGCCTAAACCACCAACTAATACGGTCGTGTTTTGTACGCCTTGAAGATGAGCACAACCTAATTCGGCCAAGGCTAATTCAGAAGAGTGCACACGACTATTCATCAATTCGCCACGCAGTCCTTTCAAATGAATAGAAAAATCATTGCCGCGCTGGGTTAATCGCAATTCTCCGCCGTTATTGGGAATAACAGCAGTACCTAAAAGTGTTGGGGTGATCATAGCGTCGACGGAGCTTCACGAGTAAGAATGAAACACGAGTATAGGTCGTAGACATTTTAAGATACAGCTTAACGAAGCTGTATCTGGAATCTAGATTTGATTTGAGGTGTTATTCGCTGCCTTAAATTTTATGCTGAGTGTTTCTCAACCCATAAGCAAAAAGGATCTTTGGTTTCAGTATCACCCATTTCTGCTGGGTGTTTTATGATTTCATTCGCGCGCTCAGGAATAGACACATCAAATGTTTGTGTTAACCAGTTTTGATAGTTGCGATTGGGTTTTACCCAGGTCATATTAAGCTCGAACGATTGCTCGGGTGTTAAATTGAAATTCTCGTTCCAGCATATCTCATCATAACCAATTGCAAGTAAGCGCATAAAATCGATCGCGTTATCTGCTAGCTGACAAACCAAGACCGAACCAGACCCTGAACCTAAATGTACAATTTTCTGATTACCTTCATCGTCTAACCAGAATGCAGCCATCGAACCATCGCCACCCGTTCTGGCAAACACACAAAGCCTATCTACTACTTCTGGTTTGTCATGACCAAACCAATGATGCAGATTCACATTACCTTCGGCATGAAAGCTAATGTCCGTTCCGCCGTTTCGTGCTTCAATTTCATCGCCATCTTCATCGAAGTCGCTGATGTATTGATTTAGCATTTCTTTCGGGCAGAGCAAGCCTATGCGTGGTGTGTCAGCATCTCTGTCGATATAAAATGTATTCTCTTCAATCCAGCTAAATAATTGGGACAGTTCTTGTGGAATGGACATGCCCGGTAGAAGCGTTGCTGCTATCTGTGATTCTAAAATACTCATTTGAACTAATAATCCCTGTTGTTAAGCCCTAAAAAATTACCGAAAGCAGCTGCGGTTATTAAACCTAATACACAACCCCAAAGCATCGTGAGGGGTTCTAATACAAAATGACCTTCTGTTAGCACGGTGAGTAATAACCAAGTTAAAAACAAAAAGTAGATAACTCCAGCCAATGCACCAGAAAGCGCGAGATTAAACGTCGATAGCAATTTGTATTGTTTTAAAGCGTAATAAATAGGTAAACCTATAATTAATAATCCAGCAAATGAAGCCACGTAAATCGGTAGAAAAAGTGCTAATGACTGCCTAAGATTTATCCCCTGACTATTTACCAGTGACGGTAATAGCAGAATCAAAAAAGTCGGTACGAGCGCTGAAAACAATACACTAGAAAATATTCGCATTTTTTACCTATACATTAAGATACGTTAGTTACGATACGTTTTTTGTTTGTTTCTCAGTACGTTAGATAGGAGGCGACATTTATTCGTTAATGGTTAGCGTCTGAAGATCCTACAACGTGCATCAATAGCTTGATGGTATGTAGGTTTAATGGGCATATTAGTTCGGATAATCTTTAAAAAATTACCCTGCGTTGTGTTTTTTAAAGGCAAAAAAAAGCCCCCTAAGTAGGGGGGTGGCTTCGGTTTTGAAACGATCTATGATTTTGTGTTATCACGATTTTAGAAATGATCTTATCTATCATGTACTTAACTATTTACTTAACTATTTATTTAATTGTTTACTTAAATACGCACTGATTAATGCACTTAAGCATACATTTAGTCACTAACCAGGTCTTGCTCATAACGAAAGCATAATCCGCCTTGTTTTCGGTTCGATAGGTGAATCTTGCCGTTTAAGTGTTCTGCAATTTCGTGGCTGATTGCCAAGCCCAGACCGTTACCCGGTTTTCCACTTTCTAGTACTCGGTAGAATGGTTCCATCACTTGCTGCAGTTCATCTTCAGGGATGCCGATGCCGGTATCTTCCACCAGTAATATCGCTTTATTTCCCTGTTTAAACAGGCTGATATCCACTTTTCCTGATGCGGGTGTGTAGTGAATCGCATTGCCAATCGCATTATGCACTAATTGGCCTAATCGACCGTTTTGGTCTTTAACGTTGATCGCCTTATCCTGATGTAACATGCCCAAATCAATCTCGGCAGATTCCGCTAATGGAAAGAGATCGGCAATCGCACTTTTCACCACATCATTAAAACTAACGGTTTGTGCCTCAACCTCGTCACTGCTTTGCAAACGTGCCAGATCGAGTAATTGCGCCACCAGATTACCCAAACGATCAAAGCCTTGTTTCAGTTGTTTTTGTCGTTCATTTCGCTCGGCATCATCGTTGGCATGCGTGACGTTTTCTGCCTGTAATGACAATGCTGTAATTGGGGTGCGTAATTCATGCGCAGCATCGGCGATGAATCGGTGTTGCTTGTGCATCACTTGTTTTACTCTCGAAATCAACGCATTAATAGAACTCACAAAGGGGATAATTTCCAGAGGAATATTCTTTTCAGAGAGTTCCTTAAGCTGTGTACCATCTTGCCGATCGATGTTTTTCACCAATAGATTCAGTGATTTAAACTGACGACGAATGATGATATGAATCATCAATAATAGAATACTTACCAGTAACAGAATCGGCAAAAAAGTGCTGATGCTACTGCTCCATGCAATATTGTTTCTTAACTCGGTGGGTTGCGCGATGATAAAGCGTCTATCGCTGTAAAATTGGCTCATCACCAGGACGCGCCATTTGTCATCCCCTAAAGTAATCGTTTTTAAACCATCGCTAATATCTGGCGGGATGCCTTTTAAATTATCACTTATACCTAGTTCGTGAATGATAATAGTGGTTTCATCTTCGATATTATGTTCGTCTCGGAAATCTTCATTGCGATCATGAATCTTCTCGCTGAGTTTCTTTTTTCTTCTGGCGTGTTGTTCATCTTCATTAAAATCAGAAAAATCTAATTGACCGTTACGTACCAATAATGAAATTTCGATCAGCGTATTGTCTTGTAATTCTCTAGCTTGTTGAAAAGCCAATGCCCCAGCGATTGCTCCACCGAAAACTACTAAAACCAACGCGCTGAGAATGATCCAGCGATACAACTCACGTTGCAGTGATTTTTGTTGCATCATTTGCTGACCATCCAGCCCATGCCCCTGATATTTTTAATTGCATCTTTGCCCAGTTTCTTACGCAATGCGTGAATAATAAACTCGATCGCATTACTCGCGACTTCTTCATTCCAGCCGTAAATGCTTTCTTCCAGATTATCGCGTGAGAAAATAGTGCCAGGTCTAAGCATCAGCGTTTGGAGCAAGGCATACTCGCGTGCAGATAAGGGAAACGACTCGCCATCTCGGCTTACTTCGCGTGTGGCAGGATCAAGTTCTAACAGAGAGTTAGAAAGAATAGGGGTGGCAACGCCATGATTGCGTCGGACCACAGCACGCATACGGGCGTGTAATTCATCAATCGAGAAAGGTTTGACCAGATAATCATCTGCGCCTAAATCCAGTCCCTGAATACGGTCTTCAACGGCATCTCTCGCCGTTATCACGATAACAGGAAGGCTTTTGGTTTTGCGTAACTCATGCAAGACCTCTAAACCATTTTTACCGGGTAAACCCAAATCCAGCAATACCAGCGAATATTCTTCGGTGTTAAGGCTAGATAAGGCAGTAATGCCATCCTTTACCCAGTTGACCGCGTAGGATGCATCATTAAGTGCCTGCTTAATCGCATTGCCGATAGATTCGTCATCTTCTACCAGTAGAATGCGCATATTTGATTTGCCGTATCTGTCATTGTTATAAAAACTCTAATCTGTAATGAGTATATCTATTGAAAATCTCTAACAAAAATCGCTAATGAATAGTCACAGCATATTAACAAAAACGGTTTTATCAATCGCGTTATTTTAAAGGCTCATCCACAACCGTGTATTCGGCATCGATGATCTCACCGTTTTTAATCACAGCCGCCTGACCTAAGCTAATATCCTTCTGATGTTGTCGTTGTAAGCGCCACAGTTTAAACGCCACAAAAGGAAAGATGATAGCTGAAACAGCCATTAAAATTAGGCTAAACATAAAGCCGCTCAAAAGAACCACACTAGCGATAACAGACAACATGGCAATCTTGGCAAACGAAGGTTTCCGCTGTGACATCTGTTGATAAAATGTTTGAGTTTGCATTGTATACTCCTTGTTAATAGCCACCAGCAAAATGCTGGTGACTGTTCTTTATTTTTGATTAGACTGTAGATTTAAGACTTAATCTTTGTAATCAAGTTTCTGCTTCAGCACCTTGCCAGAAGCCGCATCTATTTCTAATTCGTGTATTAGTTTGTTCGAATCAACCACTTCAACTTCCCAGACTGATTTGCCGTGTTCATTATCAAACTCGACTGCTTTCGCTTTTCCTGGAACGGTTGTGAGTGCAATTTCCAGCGCTTTATCAATGGTGATAGATGATTCAGTAAACGAGATGACTTCCGTTTCTTTTTTATCATTACTGCCCGCTTGAGCAATAATTGCAGAACCAAGAAGACCCGTACCAATAAGCGTTGAGATTATGGTTTTACTAAAATGTTTCATTGTGTTTATCCCTCTATTTCTCACTATTAAGAATAAGTTTCACTATTAAAAAACCGTTAAATAATTAGCAAAACGCTATTTTTAGTTTTAACGTGAGTAGAAGAATAAGGAATGAAACTTAGCTGTAACTTAGGCGCTACAAAAAATTGAATAAATATGTAAAAACAATCTGGATAGATATGCCAGATGGCGTTTTAAGGACAGCGAGAGAGATATCTACAGTGATAAATAATTACAGAAAAACACAATGCGGAACAATGCGGTGAAAAAAGTGCCCCAAAGGTGGGGGGTGGCTTTATGTTTTACGAATAGTAAATATTAGCGAGTTTATTGAATCGCACCGACATACAAGGCAATAAACACAAAGAGATTCAATGAAACGTGATGGATTTCACAGAACGTGAAGGTAGCCTCGATTATATTAGAGCCTGGTAAACTGGGAGAAGACAATGAAGCTCGTTAATCAATTCACTACACTAGCCAGTAGTCGCGGCGTTCGCGGAGTATTTTATATAGCCCTTATCATTAGTTGTTTTGCATTTTCGCCAGCAAAAAGTACAGCGTTGGTACAAAGCAATGCGGCTAATAGTGAAGGTGGCATTGGTGCTATAAATGTGGTCTTAAATATGACCTCAGAAAAACATTAGTTAAAAATTAGATAAAACAGCTATAGCGATCTCATATTAGTAAGCAATTACTGGGGGCATAATTTAAGATCAATCAGTGGGCACATTAAATAGATTAAGCTTTTACTTTGACTAGCAGCGCAGACAATAAACATAAAGCTAAGCAGCGATAATAGTAATTGGATTAGTCCTTAGCAACTAAATAGCTAAGGGCCGTATTAGTTCAGCAAATCCTTAAAGATATAAACGATACCTAAACGAGTGATAAAAAAACGCGTAATAAAAAAACGCCCCTATGTAGGGGGGTGCGTTCGGTATTTTAATTAATCGTAAAAATCAAAAACTGTCTGCAAATCAACATTCGGCCAATCCAACCATGACATACTCGCATCAAACCACTTTTTAGATGCACCATTCGTCATCGCAGCCGTCATTTCAGATTTCATCTCAGAATAATCAAAATCTTCACCAATCGAATCATGATAACTACTAAAGCCGGAAGGCGACGCAAATAAACTCATTGCCCAACTATGCCAATCAAAACCTTGTTTAACTTCTAACGAAGCTTTCTTGATGTGCGCACATGAATAGTATTTCTTTTTACCGTAATCACGAACCAGGATTTCTCCTACCTTTTTACCATGAGACTTTTGTTCTGCGGGTGACATTGCAAGATCAGTCATTTTCTTCTCCTAGGTTTTTCTTCTTTTTTTATTCTTATATTAACATTTGACGTATTAACTCAATCTGAATAATTTATATAAAGCATTAAGATTTAAAAGTACGTGATAGGTGGGGCTGTATTGGTTCATTGATAATGATAAGTGGTCAATTTTTAAGTCTGAACGTTATGGGGTGTTTTCTTTTTAGTTGATACTGTTTTTACTATTTATTACTGAAGGGGGGAATGAATATAAAAGGTAGAAATGAGATGGGTGGGATAGCGATGATAAAGAGCTGTAAATTGCGGTTGTAAATAGAGGAGGTAAATAGAGAGTGATATTGGATTATTGTTTCATATTCAAAGCTACGAGTTACTGTCTTGTCCATATTCATACATATAGATACAGCATCAAGAAATGTAAGCAAATAAATACCGTTTACTTCACAACATCATAGTTTCTAAACCTAAGGGAAAAATAATGGGTATGAAGGCAGGTCGCTTCGCTCAAACAACCTTTATTCTGGACGATTATTTATTGGATCACTGATATTTCTGTACTATTTTCTCAATGTTTCCGTCTTTTTGTAATGTATCAAATGCTTTTCGAAGCTTATCCAGAGTTTCTTTATCAACACCTTTATTACTTACCCCGTGGTATACGGGCGTTCTTCTCAGTACAAACGGATGTGTTGCGAGTTCTTTATAATCAGGATCATTCTTAATGCGATATTCGGCTGAGATGGTGGTCTCAAAGAAACCGATTATTCTTCCTGCCATGACTTTTTTAAAATTCAATTCGGCTGATTGTATTGGCTCAAATGACTCTTTAAATTCAGGATCACTCGCAAAACGTTTTTTAAATTCTTCTGTATATTCCATATTTCCCAGATAGCCGAACTTGCTTTTTTTATTGTTAGAAATAGTAATGAAATCGTTCAATGACTTTATCGGAAGATGCTCATTAGACTTCTTTACAATAAGTCTCACTTCGCCATTTCGAACAGGACCAATCCAGTTGATAAATGCAGATCGTCCATCCGCTTTTTTCAAGTTAGTCATATATTGAAGGCCGCCTTCTTTCATGGATTCAAGCGCGCGTGCCCAAGGCTCGTTAATAAATACAGGCTCAAACCCCGCTTTTTTTACGATAGCTGAGGCCAACTCGACGCCTAAGCCAGTCCAGTCTCCGTTAGCGTCTTTATAATAATTAGGAGGGAATTCAGACACTCGTATTTTTATCATCTGCTCGGCAAATACTTGAGTGTGATAACAACTTAATATTATTAGAAACGTCAGAATGCGTTTAATGTGAATCATTTTTCTCTTCCAAAAAGATAAAGTCTATCAATACGTTTAAGCTTTATTGTGATTGTTTGACTGATAATGCCCATAAACCAGCGGTAGTAAGCAGAGACCCACCACAGATATTAAATATACGTTGTGTTTTTGGCGACGACAAAAGCTTTTGAGCTTTACCAGCGAATACTGCGTATAAAGTGGCATTGAGTGTGGCCAGTGCAACAAATGTAAATGCAAGTATCCAAAGTTGGGTGGTCACCTCAGTATTCGTATTTAAAAACTGGGGTAAAAATGCGACGAAGAAAATTATGCCCTTAGGGTTTAAAGCCGTAACGAGATAAGTATTTACGAACAATTGCGAGCTTGTGATTTCTTTTTTGCCTTTACTTATAGTTAGTGGGCTAACTCCAGACATAAAGAGTTTAAATCCTAAATATATTAAATACAGTCCACCAGCCCATTTTACGGTCTGAAACCAAAAAGCAGATTCAGTTAACAGAGCCCCCAAACCGAGTAGAGAAAGAGCAAGTGCTGTTGAGTCGCCAAGCGCTAGCGCTAAAATTAATGGTATCTTGGCCTTATACTCGTGAGAAATAGAATAACTTATTACTGTGAGAATCGTAGGCCCAGGTATGATTAGCAATACAACGGATGCGGCGACGAATGTTATCCATATCTCGATATTCATAATGTATACGATGCTAGTTAGTGGTTTTACCGTTGCAAAAAATTGTTATACATATTTATATTAGATGAAAAATTTAATGTTTTTTGCAGCAGACAGTTTAAGTAACAAAACCCCAACCTATATTTTCATACATTTGATATAAGCCAAAGCACAGCATAAATAATGGCGCAATCGTTGAAAAAAACAATATACCAAGTTTAGTCGTTACAGTTTTGCTCAGATAAACAAAATAAACAGATAATAATGACATCACTAATACGGCTATAACGATTAACCAGAACCCACCTGGGTAGATAACAACATCGCTTTTGTTAAATGTTGTTGTGATTTTTACGGTATTAAAAAGTATAACCAGAGACAGAATCGGATTAAAAACCATAAAAGCAAACCAGATTGAGTCAACAAAGGAATACATCATGGATCTATTTAATGAAAACAAATGTTTAACCTCGGTTTGATTCGTGACGCCTACATCAGATGAATGAAATAGTAGGGTGACGCAGTAACCTTGCTTTTGTTGGTTGAATGCATGTACTCGTTAGACTTTTGACTCATTTTATTAATCGACTTATAACAAAATAACCCACAGCCAATACAACAAGTAATAATAACAGTAGTGAAAATGTATTTACTGAAGCTTTTTCTTTATTTTGCAGGGTTGCTGTAGGTTTATTATTTGAAGTTAGTATCTCAGTATATTCAACTTTGCCGTTCATAGCCTTTCTATGATATTCAATCACAACTGGTGGCTGCGCATCTGTGATTAACTTGTAACCATTTGGAATAGAGGTATAAATTTCTAGATCATCTCCCTGAACCTTTGCATCCATATCAGTTGCTATGGAAATCATTTTTTCAATAAAGAAATGCGGTGGGTTTTTACTGTCAATGACACCAGTTTCACTCCAAAACAACCAAGGTGCTGAGTCGCCTGAATTCTTTAATATTACATAGTCCTTAGATTTACTATCGATAATAAGTTCTGAATCTTTCGATACATATTCTAACCATTCTTTCTTTGAAATCTTGCTGCCTGATTCATCCCAATGATTCTCTTTCCTAGTGATGTATAAATTATATCCCATTGTTAAATCTCTGAATTAGTCTAACGCCTTACTCAGCGAGTAATTTTTCCGATGATGTCACTTGTCATGTTTTGTTAATACAATGAAACATTACATCAACTTTTGGGTAGTTACCTAAAATATAAGGTGGTTTACTTTCATTAATATTGTCAATTTTCACCGCTTGATTATTACCTAAACACTTAGCAGATGCTTCTTTTAAAGCTTCCACTTTAATTGAGCCAGTTCCGGGGAAACCTGTAGCTGCTTGCTTAGAAATAATAAAACTATTATTTCCCAAAGGCACTACACCTGAATTAGAAGAACAACCACTGATTAACAAAGTAACTACTACAAAAATATAATATTCTGATTTATTTAGCATTTTTATCCTTTGATTTAGGTTAAAAGTACGCCCTAGTACTTTTAGGTACTTTTTTTAATTTTGTTAAGAACATAACGGCTGCATAAAAAGGCGATCTGTTTTTGCCGCTCTTTTTTGATGCACTTGTTAGCGTTTTTATATTTCATATTTGTCACACCAATTACAAACTAATAATGGTAATGCTTTACGTAATGATACAAAACTGCTTTTTGGTGCAAACCTAGCTGGTGCGAAATATTTCAAGTTAGGCATACTGGATAAATAGTTTAAGTTTTTGTCTTTGAGTTGCACTGAACTCATAAACAAAGCCTCTAAATTTTGTAAATTGGATAAAGGCTGTAAAGAGTCTAGTTTTTGTTTTGTATACATACTTTCTTCAAAACCTATAACGGATAGATTGTGAGCATTAGATAGAAAACCTAAATCACTAATTTGTTTTGTATTTTCAATTAGCAGAACATTCAGATTGGGTAGTTTGTTGATGAAAGAAAAATTATTAGCTTTTCTTATTCCATATATTTTCAATGTGCGCAGATTTGATAAATTTCCAATATCTGTTAAATCTTCAGCTGTAATTGTTTCAATTTCTAAATATTCTAATTTTTGTAGTTGTGATATTTCATTAAGGAAACTCTGGTTTACTTGCTTAGCGAGTAAAACCTTAATGTCTTTAAACTCAGAAATACCTTTGTGAGAATTTTTTTCTCTGTAGAAGGATACTTTTGTAGAGTCTTTAGCAATATCGCTCAAAGAAGTTTTACTATCTTGAAATGTTTGCCTGTCTCGATATTTTTTATTGTAGTCCATTATTTCACTAGTTTTACTCTAACAGTTTATTAGATAGATTCTGCATTTTACCTGTTACTTCGGCTTCCTTCTAACTCAATTATTATAAACTGCCAGCTATTAAATAATTAAAAAAACTGCCCATAAGTAGGGGGGGGCCTTTATTTTACTTTTCCTTACAACAATAAATTGAATCCTCTGCATTTCTATCCTAATCTCCGCTCCATGACTTTTCTAATTATTAATGCCGCGATGTTGGCAGTGTTTATTCCCACGTTTTTGTTTGTTTCAACAACGCCGGGTATGTGTATGACGTTGTCGATGACATTGGGCATGACGATTGGTGTGCGTAAGACATTCTGGATGATGGCGGGCGAGTTGATTGGGGTTGGTTCGGTGGTGGTGTTATCCATGATCGGGGTGGCTGCGATTATGCTGAAGTACCCGGATTTCTTTACCGTTTTTAAATGGGCGGGTGGTTTGTATCTGGGTTATATCGGGATTCAGATGTGGCGTTCTCGTGGGCGTTTGGCGATTCAGGAAGTGTCTGAGGAAGGCGTACAGGTTTCGCGTTTGTCACTGGCGACTCAGGGCTTTGTAACGGCTATTGCTAACCCTAAGGGCTGGGCGTTTTTCGTGGCGTTGTTGCCGCCTTTTATTGATCAGTCTTTGCCGTTGTTGCCACAGTTGTCGGTGTTGTTATTGATCATTTTAACTATCGAATTTTTCTCGCTGACCTTGTATGCAATCGGTGGACAATCGCTGGCGCATTTATTACGAGAGCGCAGTAATGTACGCATTATGAATCGTATTGCGGGTACTTTGATGATTGGCGTAGGTATCTGGTTGATTACGACTTAAGCTAAGCATTTAAAAAAAGTGCCTTAAAGGTAGGGGGTGGCTTTTAATTAGTCGTGAAAGTGATATCAGCTTATGTTTAGCTGAGTAATTCACTTATCGCACTTGTTCTTTTTATCTTGCAGTTTTGCTTATTGATGTACATGCGTTGGTCGGCAACTTTAATGAGTTGTTCGATGCTATCGCCATCTTCAGGGTATTGTGCGATGCCGATGCTGGCGCCTACTTGTAGTTTTTGACCTTTGAATGCAATCGGTGCTGATACGCTGATTTTTACTTTTTCACAGAGTGTTTTGACGAATTGATCGCTGAAGCAATTGGTTTTAAGCCCGATTAAAAACTCATCGCCACCTAAGCGCGCAACATAGTCTTCTTTTCGTGTGGTTTGCAATAAACGTTTTGCGGTGATTTCCAGGATTCTATCCCCAGAGTCATGCCCGTGATTATCGTTAATTATTTTAAAGCCATTCAGGTCTATGAAGATCAGGGTGAGCTTGGTATTCGATTGTTTTGCTTCTGCCAATGCCTGGCGCATACGGCTTCTCATGGAGCGACGATTAGGTAACCCTGTGAGTACATCTAGGTTTGCGAGCTTTGCGTGTCTTTCTGCTTCCTGAGTTTTTGCCTTGGCAATTTTTGTCAGTTTTTTCTGAAGTAACAGGTTTTTCTTGATCAGGTTATCTCTGATTATTTTTGATGTTGCAGCGACGGTGATGAGAGACATCAGATAAAAAACCTGACCAATGAATAACAAAAAGTGTGTACCCGATGCATCTTGATGGATGTATATTTTTATCATTGCGTAACTGACGAGAAGCAATGCACCCAGAATAACTGAATAGTGCATGGGTAGATAACTCCAGGTAAAGGAATTATAGACAAGTACCATGAGTGCCGCGAAATACATACCATGTGAGTAATCTCCATCTCTGGCTATGAAGATGGCAAAACAGATCGCTATGCCGGATACGACATAACCGGACATGAGGATATTGTTGTAATGCTTGAGGAAGAATTCTCGTTTGTAGGTCAGGTAATAGATAAAGGCGTATAAGGCAAGGTTGGCTGCGCGTGGGATATATAGCTGCATTAAGACATCTTTCGAAAATCCAAAATAATCCATTACTGAATACAATATATAAAGGAGACTCCCGAGTATCACGATCACTCGAGTAGAATTGACCTTTTCATCCGCCAGATTATCTCCAAAAGATATGGATTTGTAGTTAGATATGAAAGAGCTTATGTTCACGTTTTTTAGTTTTTAGTGGTTTCTTATATTTATTAAAAAGTCATATAAACAGCCATTCTCAGAATTATCCTTTTATTTTGAGTATTTGCTTATTCGTTGTTATTTAGTCGTTCTGTAATTGTCTTTGTTTAAAATTTCCGATGTTTAAATTTTCCGATGCATCAGTTCACATTGTTTTGCTTCGTCTTCCTTCCTGTTTATCCAGATACATGTGTTTGTCTGAAATTTTTATTAATTCATCAATGGTCTCCCCATCTCCCGGGTATGAGGCGCAGCCTATACTCACGCCTACCTTTAATTTGTGTTTGTTAAATGCAATAGGATCTGAAATATTCTTTTTTAGTTTTGCACAGAGGCTGTCGATAAACTTGGCTGAGAATTGATCGGTTTTAAATCCAATGAGAAATTCATCTCCGCCGATACGTGCCAGATAATCGTCTTCTCGAATCGTATGTTTGAGGCGTTTGGCGGTGACTTCCAGCACTCGATCTCCCGAGTCATGCCCATAGGTATCATTGATTTCTTTAAATCCGTTGAGGTCCAAAAATATCAGAACCAATAGTGTGTTTGTGTGTTGCGCATCTTTTAACGCCAGTTCTAAACACTCTGTGATATAGCGTCTATTCGGTATACCTGTCAGTGCATCGAGGTTTGCCAGCATTTCTTGTTTTTCGGCTTCTTTTGTTTGTTCTTCGGCTTCTTTGATTAAGTTTTTTTGTAATCGGATATTTTTATAGATTAAGGTATCTCTAATGTATTGTGCGGTCGCTGCGACTACCCCGATTGATAATAGATAAAATACTTGAGACATTAATGTTAATAAGCGCGCACCTTCTATGTCTTTGTGGGCAAACACTCTCATACAGATGTATGTGATGATAAAAAGCGCACTGATGAATATTGAAACTTTTATAGGTAGATAACTCCAAGAAAAAGAGGTAGCCACCAGAATTATCAGCGCTGCAAAGTACAAATCGTATGAATATTCACCTGCTTGAGAAACATAGACACCAATTGAGATGGCGATGCCACAGGCAAAATAACCAGCCATCACAATGGGTATGTAATATTTTTGGAATATGTTTTGGTAAGTCAGGTAATAGATATAAGCAAGAACCACCAGAAGTGTTCCACGCGCAAGATAAATCGTTTCTAACGTTTCTTCGGGCAAGCCGAATTTGTCCATTATTGTATAAACAATAAACAGCAATGCCCCAAGTATCACGATAACCCGGGTCGAATTAACTTTTTCTTCTAATACACTTTGATTGAAAGATGCGGTTTCTTCTTTGGTTGGTTTAGAGGTCAGTATCACGTTAGTTTATGGTTTATCTGCTTTTATAATTATTAATATATATATTTGCTAGCAAACATTTTGCCGCATTAACGCCATACTAAGTTTTATGGCCATTAAATACTACTTTTTCGGATGAGTGGTTTGCAGAATAAAAGTGCGAGAAAGAGAGTAATAAAAACGCTATAGAAGCGTAATGGAAGTGATTGTTATTATTGATTAAAGCGCATTGAATACGCGTTAATGAATGTATCTATAAAATGAAGATACATTGTTACATATTTGTCTATAGCATAGTTTTAAAACGGCTGAGAGTTACTTCCAGATATCGATGTCTTTACCGGATTTGAGTATGTTCTCCTGGTAGACTTTGCCAAATTCTAGCCAGGTGGCATAGGTCTCATATTCTTTGTCGGCAACATAGGTGAGTAATTCAGTCATGTGGAATGTTTTTAGTAAGCCTGTAACTCGGGCTTTTTCTTCACTTTCGGCATATAACACCAAAGCAGGACGATAGCTGATACCAAGCTTCTTAATCCAGTCTTTGGCGGTGGTTTTATTGCCGTCTATATCG
Organism: Cocleimonas sp. KMM 6892; assembly: GCF_035798195.1. Taxonomy (NCBI): domain Bacteria; kingdom Pseudomonadati; phylum Pseudomonadota; class Gammaproteobacteria; order Thiotrichales; family Thiotrichaceae; genus Cocleimonas; species Cocleimonas sp. KMM 6892. Next base: position 249,880 of record NZ_JAPFBV010000002.1, read on the forward strand.
ATAATTTCTTTATCTGATAGGGCGTCTAAACGCGCAAAATTATAGGCTTTCATTAAGTTATCTATATCTGGGTTAGTGAGAATATCTTTATGGAAAGCTTCACATTCGCCACAAGTGTTATCTTCAAAGAGAATAGCAATGGGCTTGTCTTGTTCGCTGGCTTTTTGAAAGTCGGTGATGTCAGTAAAGTGTTTGTTAGGGAGCAATTCATACACCGCATCGTTGAGGTTTTCACTACGGTAACTGGCAAGATCGGTTGTTTCATACGCTTTATCTTTGACGTAATTCAAAACAGTTTTAAATTCGCGTGGCGTGCGGTAGCCGTTCAATCTTGCTACGACCTTATTATCAGCATTCATGAATAACAAGGTAGGTGTATAGAGGACTTTAAGGGCTTTAGCGAGTTCGCTTTCAGTCACTTCCATTTGCTCATTGAAGGCTATCTCTCGACTGCCTTTGATATTGATGTGGATGCTATCGAAGTTTTCTTTAATGAATTCCAGATTGCCACCATCTTTTTCTGCGGTCTTAAAGTTATCTTCCAGCATTTTTGCACAGTAAGGGCAGCCTTTTAAGTCGGCGAAAACCAGCATGTGTTTGCCTTCTTCTGCCGCTTCTTCAGCATCTTCCCTGAAATCTAAAAAGCTCTCTTTAAACCAATCCGGAAATTCAACATCAGATGCGCCGATAATCTGCCCGACTAAGGTTTGGTTCGCATTATTGTCAGTTGTTGTATCCGTTGTTTTGTTAGTTGCCGTGCCAGTGTTATCAGCAAATACAAAAGTGCTTATTGCGATACAAGATAAAGTCAGAACTAACAGTGCTTTTACTGAGAGTTTGAGTAAAGAGAAATGATTGCGTGACGTCATAATATTTATCTTTAGTGTGAGAGAATTGCAGAATGCAGAACCTTCAAAGAAAATAGCATAGTTAACAAAATCATCAAACTCACTTTAGTGGTAATTATCTACGGATTAGATAGCAAGCTTATGCGTGTTTATGACTAGATGATTTAGTAGTTCTGTGAAGTGAGTACCCAGATGATGACGGTTTTTTCTGTCTTTGACGGGTTTTTGTAGAAATGTTGTTTGTCATCGTAGATGGAAAAGCTATCACCTTCTTCCAGAGTGAATTGCTTGCTGTCTATGGTGAGTTCTAAGGTGCCGGAAAGTACCACGCCGGCATCTTCACCACCTTTGCGTTGGCGTGGCTCTGGGTCGCTTACAGTGCCTGGTTCCAGCGTGGTTTGTAACATCATGATTTCACCACTGAGTCGTGGCGAGAGTAATTCTTCGCTAACGCCGGTACCTGAAAACTCAAGATGACGGCGAGTGTTACGTCGCACAATATAGTCGACTTCATCTTCTTTTTGCGGTGTGTCGGTGTGGAAAAACCAGGTGATCTGAACTTCCAGTGTATCGCTAATCGCCTGTAATACAGGAATCGGTAACGATGAAACGCCGCGTTCTACCTGACTCAGATAGCCTACGGATTTATTGATCTGGTGTGCGAGATAACTAATCGTCATGCCTTTGGATTTACGCAGGTCACGGATTTGCTGACCAAGGCGTAAATTGCCCTGGTTAGCTTCAGCATTAGCAGCTTCTGTCTCGTTTAATCTGTCTGTAAAGGTTTTAGACATTCAGTTGTTGTTCTCTCTATCAATGACTGTGAAATAGCTTATTGTGCTTTTATCAAAAAAGTAAGCTAAAAAAGGCACCAAAGGTGGGGGGTGCCTTTTTGCTAATGATTAACACTTAATCTTTTCCATTTTTGGGTCGTAGAATGAAGAGAATGAAGGTTTTACCTTGTAACGAACACATTCTACTTCAATTTCAAACTCACTCGCTTCTAGCCATGCTTTATCAATACCACCGTCATATTCTACATAACCCATTGCGATTGTCGCCCCCATTGTATGACCAAACATACCGGATGTCACACGGCCGGCAATTTTACCATTCGCGTAGATAGGTTCTTCGTGATAACACATGGGTTGGTCGTCTTCAAACAGGAAGGCAACAAAGCGTTTGGTGAGTAAACCTTTCTCTTTTTGCGCGAGTAGGGCTTCTTTGCCAATAAATCCACCTTCTTTGTTGAAGTCAGAAGCAAAACTCAAGCCTGCTTCTAATGCTGTGTCTTCGTCGGTGATGTCATGACCCCAGTGACGATAGCATTTTTCCATACGCAGTGAGTTCATGGTGTGATAACCATAAGGTTTGATAGCAAACTCTTCACCTGCATCCATAATTGCATCAAACACACTTGGCGCGAATTCTGTTGGTACGTAAAGCTCCCAACCTAATTCGCCGACATAGGTAATACGTGAGGCACGAACCAGCGCGTATTGCATATCAATTTCTTTAGAGTTTGCGAAAGGGAAAGCTTCGTGTGACATATCAGCTTCTGTAAGTTTGCTGAGTGTGTCGCGCGACTTTGGCCCCATCACGGTTATTACGGCATAAGCAGATGTCATGTCGTTGATCACAACATATTCATCGTCTTGTTTATTACGGTGTAACCAAGCCAAATCACGTGTTTGACACGCAACGCCCGAAACTATCAGATAGGCATCTTCACGGGTACGGGTAAGTGTCACATCTGCTTCGATACCACCACGATCATTCAACCATTGGGTGTAAACCATTTTGCCCACGGCTACATCGATATTATTCGAACAGATACGATTCATAAACTTGACCACATCCGGTCCTTCAACCTGATATTTAGAGAATGAACTTTGATCAATCACACCAACGCCATTACGTACGTTTTCGTGTTCGCGTTTATTATTATCGAACCAGTTTTGTCTGCCAAAAGAGTATTCGTACTTGCGTTCCTGACCTTCGTCAGCAAACCAGTTAGGGCGTTCCCAACCGTTTTCGCAGCCAAATACTGCACCTAGTTTTTCTAATTGAGCATGTAGGACTGAGCGTCTTACACCACGCGCTGTTCTGAATTGTTTAAATGGGAAGTGTGTTTCATACAACAACCCAAGCGTTTCGGTAGTGCGCTCAAACAGGTAGCGCTGAGTCCCCTGAAAGGGATTGTTGCGGCGGATATCCACGGGCCATAAATCTTGGGGTGGGTGGTCTTTCTGAATCCACTCTGCCAATACTTTACCCGCACCGCCAGCAGATTGAATACCAACGGAGTTAAAACCTGCAGCGACAAAGTAATTGCGACATTCTGGTGATTCACCTAGCTGGTAACGGTCATCTGGCGTGAATGATTCAGGGCCATTGAAGAAGAGTTGTAAACCGGTTTCCTGTAGTTCTGGAATACGGTGCATCGCTGCTTCGAGATAAGGCTCTAAATGATCAAAGTCATCCGGAATCTGGTCAAAACTAAAATCTTCCGAGATGCCGTTCATGCCCCATGGTTTAGCGCCAGGCTCAAACATGCCTACCAGTAATTGACCACCTTCAGGTTTGTAGTAACAGTAGCCATCCATATCGCGCATTGTTGGCAAATGGTCTTGTAGATTAGGCATTTTTTCAGTAACGACATAGAAATGTTCTGCGGCGTGTAACGGAACGTTCACGCCGGCTTTTTTACCGAATTCACGCGCCCACATGCCGGCACAGTTGACCACGATTTCAGCTTCAATTTCGCCGTGTTCGGTTGCTACACCGGCGGCTTTACCGTTTTTAACAATCATGTCGATGACTTTGGTGTTCTCAAAAATTTGAGCACCACCGTTCTTCGCACCACGTGCTAATGCATTGGTCAGATCAACCGGACTCGCCATGCCATCATCGGGTAAATGAATCGCACCGACAACGTCTTCGATATTTAATAATGGCCAGATTTCTTTAGCTTGATTGGGGTCGATAACATCACAGGGAAAACCTGCGACTTTCGCCATCGAAGCACCACGCTTGAGCTCGGCAAGGCGTTCCTTATTTGTTGCAATGGTTAATGAGCCATTGCGTACATAGCCTGTTGCCTGTCCGGTTTCTTCTTCCAGCTTGCCGTAAAGTTCCGCGCTGTATTTTGCCAGCATCGACATGCTGTAATTAGCGCGCAGTGTAGGTACAAGACCTGCAGCGTGCCAGGTTGTGCCACAGGTTAGTGTTTTGCGTTCGAGTAACACCACATCGGTGATACCTAATTTTGTTAGGTGATAGGCAAGACTACAACCGATAACGCCGCCGCCGACAATGACGACTTGTGCTGAAGAAGGTAATGCTTTACTCATGGTGTTGCTCCCAAAAGGGGTTGATGTGATGTTAACTTTTTAATCTATGCGTATATTTTTTTAGAATACGATGGTCTTATTTCCATGAACCAGAATACGATCTTCAAGATGCGCTCTCAGGCCACGGGCTAAAACCAATTTTTCCGTGTCTTTACCTAAACGGACTAAATCTTCGACTTTATTACGGTGATTAACACGCGATACATCCTGTTCGATAATTGGACCTTGGTCCAGATCTTCAGTGACGTAATGACAGGTTGCTCCAATCAATTTCACGCCACGAATCGATGCCTGATGATAAGGCTTAGCACCAATAAATGATGGTAGGAAACTGTGATGAATGTTGATCACTTTGTGAGGATATAAAGCACATAAGGTCGGCGGTAGAATTTGCATATAGCGTGCGAGTACGATTGTATCGCCCTGATACTCTTTAATGAGTCTTTCTACTTCATCAAAACCCGGTTGCTTATTGTCTTTTTCGATCACTACTTTGTGATAGGGAATACCATAGTGCTCGACCAAACCGCGCATATCATCATGATTTGAAATAACACAAGGGATCTCACAGTTAAGTTCGCCGCTATGCCAACGATCTAGCAAATCTGATAAACAATGAGAGGCTTTACTCGCCATCATAATGACTTTTTTAGGAACAGTGCTATCTTCTAGTTTCCAGTTAAAGTTTAGTGATTCAGCGAGGGGCGTGAGTAATTCCCGAAGTCCTTCCAGATCTACATCGATTGAATCGGCGAGGATTTCGATACGCGAGAAAAACCATTTTGTTTCATCATCAGAATGTTGAGATGCATCTGATATCCAGCCTTTATGTTCGGTAATCAGAGTACTAACTTGATTGACGATACCAATTGAATCTGGGCAATCGAATGTGAGTCGATAAGTGTGCATGGCTGTGTCCTTCGTTAAAGAGTTTAAATCGGTTTAATAGCTAACGTTAAAGCGATTGTAGAACAACAAATGAAAAAAACCAGAAAATTTTCATTTTAATGATGAAAAATGAAAATTTGTACCTGTAATCATCTTTTAAGCATCTATAAAAAATAGTCCTAAAGCATTTATAAGATGTCGGGATAAGATTAAATAGCGGTCAGCAGAGAACAGTGACAATAGAAATATCAGGCAATAATTAGTTTATGAATGAACACTTTACAATAGGAATTGATACCGGCGGAACCTACACCGATGCGGTAGTCGTAGATACAGCAAAACGTGAGATTTTAGCCAGTGCCAAATCACTCACCACACATGGCAATTTATCTTTGGGTGTGATCGATGCCTTACAACAAGCACTCGGCGCGGCAGATATTAGGACTCAAAAAGAAAAAAATAGAAAATTTGATGTTTCTGAAATCGCTCTAGTGTCACTTTCAACTACCTTGGCGACGAATGCTTTAGTGGAAGGACAAGGCTCATCGCTTGTTGTTTTCTTATTGGGCTTTAACGACGCAATGGTTGAACGTACTGAAATTGCCAAGGCGATTCCTGATGCGAAAATAATCCGCATTGATGGTGGCCATGTGTATACAGGTAAAGAACAACAAGCACTCGATACCGATACCATCCGCGAAGCTTTAGCCAGTGATAAAGGCAAAGCAGATGCCTACGCTGTCGCAGGTCATTATTCGGTGCGCAATCAAGCACACGAACGTGAAGCTGCAGAATTAATCAAATCAATCACCGGTGCGCCAGTGACAGCATCTTGTGATCTATCTGATTCTTTGAATGGTCCAAAGCGTGCCTTAACGGCTGGGTTTAATGCGCAGATTGTATCGTTAATCGTACAGCTAGAATCTGCCGTTCGTGAGGCTTTGCACACACTGGGTATTGATGCACCGATTATGATCGTGAAGGGTGATGGCTCAATTGCCCGCGCAGATTCAGTGATGTATACGCCGATAGAAACGATTTTATCAGGTCCTGCTGCGAGTGTTATTGGTGCGCGATATTTAACCGGTGAAAAGGATTTCCTGATTTCTGATATGGGGGGAACCACAACTGACGTAGCAACGGTTGTTGATGGTTGGCCAGCATTGAATGAAGCAGGTGCTGACGTTGGTGGTTACCGCACATTGGTAAAGGCGATCGATATGAAAACTTTAGGTCTGGGTGGAGACAGTGAAGTTGAAATCGATGGATTACAACATATTCAATTATTACCTAATCGTGCATTGCCGTTATCGATGTTGGCGATGCGTTTCCCACATATCGAAGAAGAATTGGCGGCCGCACTCACTGCGAATAGCGGTATGCATTCGGCATTGCAGTACTTGTTGTTGCAATCATCGATTGAGTCTTCTGATTTTAGCGAGCGTGAACAAGAGCTATTAAGCGTATTGAGTACCGAGAAACCGATTCTATTTCGTGAAGCGATTGTCTCGGCTAAAGATCGCAGTACCTTAAAAAGGCTTATAAGTAGGGGGGTGGTAAGAATGTCTGGCTTTACTCCCAGTGATGCTGCGCACGTATTGGGACTGCAATCACAATGGAATACCAAAGCCGCATTTTCAGCGTGTGAATTATTAGGTCGTGCTACGGGGTATGTGAGCAATAACAATACCGCAGAAAAAATTCAGGCACTGGCACAAAAAATACATGATGCAGTGGTAACAAAGAGTACGCGTTTGATGATCGATCAGCTGGCTGCTCAGTCATTTTCTGAGAATGATGTCTTGGTCAATGCGGTCGCTTCTGGCAATCCGCTAATCAAAGATTTAAACATTACATTTGAATCTCGCATTCCCCTGGTTGCTGTTGGTGGACCTGCTGAAATCTTCTATCCAAACGTGGGCGAGCGTCTAGGTCAGCCAGTATTAATCCCCACATACAGTGCAGTGGCTAATGCGATTGGTGCGGCTGTTGGCCATGTGAAATCCAGTTGCATCATAGAAGTCACTTTGCACGAAAAGCAGGGGTTTCAGATTCATGCACCAGATGAAGTGATTCATGTCGAATCTGCCACTAGGGCATTGGATATTGCCAAAGATATGGCTATCACAGCGGTCTCTCATGATTTGATCACCAAAGGTGGTGAAGTCCAGAATAAAGAAGATATTACGGTAAACATCGACCGCATTGAAATACCAGGGATGGAGGGTGATGCGGGTTTGATTAGTGCTAAAATTACGGCTGAATGTGAAAGTCACGCGAGTTAGCCATGAAATTAAGTCAGTCTCTTATTGTATTTTTTATTTGCAACTTACTGTTGATAGCTGCTGTTAGCGCTACAGAGCAGGATGCGAATAAGAGCCAATATAAAGATTCTGTTTTTGATATGCACATGCATTACAAATGGAGCCAAAAAGAAGTCACGTCACCGGAACAGGCCGTACAGTATTTAAATCAGCATAATATTTCTCACGCTGTGGTTATCGGCAAACCCGCTAAAAATGCACTGTTGTTACAAAAGCTGGCACCTGAAAAAGTCATCGCTATTTATAGCCCTTATCGAGATTCGCAAGACTGGTATCGCTGGCAACGTAATGAGAAAGTATTGGTTGAGGCACGAAAAGCACTCGCTTCTGGTGATTATCATGGCGTAGGAGAGCTGCATATTTTGGGTGGCGGTTTTGCACGAAAACTGGATTCATCTAATGTGTTAAGCGGTTTGCTTAAACTTGTGGTTGAGTACGATGTGCCGATTATGATTCATACGGAATTTTCGAAACCGAATTACATGTTGGCGATTTGCGAAAAGCACCCAAAGAGTAAAATCATCTGGGCGCATGCAGGTGCTGTATTAACGCCAGAACACGTTGATGAGGTTATGAGTAAATGTCCCAATGTATGGAGCGGTATGGGGGCCCGTGATCCGTGGCGGTATGTGAGCAATCAGCATACCGATGAAACTGGAAAACTATTACCCGCGTGGAAGGCACTTATGATTAAATACGCCGATCGCTTTCTGGTCGGATCAGATACCGTCTGGCCAGTAGATCAACTAGATGGTTGGAGCGAGCCTGATACCGGCTGGGAACAATTGGGAAGGTTCTGGGGATTTCATCGCAGTTGGTTGGCGCAACTTCCTGATGATGTGGCGATTAAAATTAAACGTGAAAATGCGCTGAAGTTATTTAGGGTTAATTAAGCTTAATAAAATTTAATCTATCAATTTACAATCCTGCGACTTACGGCTTTTGAACCCAATAAAAAAAGCCCCAAAGTAGGGGGGTGGCTTTGTGTTATTTGTAAAATCTACTGATTCATAAAAGAATGTGTATAACTAAAAGAATGTGTATAACTAAAAGAATGTGTATAACTAAAAAAATATGTATAACTAAAAGAGAAACGACATGAAAGAATTTACCTATTTATTTCTGGCGTTGGCAGTCATTGCTGAAGTCATTGCAACATCGAGTTTAAAAGCCACTGAAGAATTTACTAAAATCGTACCGACCATTGTGATGATTGTGGCTTATCTGGTGTCATTCTATTTTATGACGTTGGTACTAAAATTCATCCCATTAGGGATTACTTACGCAATCTGGTCGGGTGTGGGTATTGTATTGGTAACGTTTGTTGGCGCGTGGAAATACAAAGAAATTCCTGACTTACCGAGTATTCTGGGTATGGGCTTGATAATTTCAGGGGTTGTTGTGATTCATGTTTTCTCTAAAAATATCAATCACTGATCAGAATTAACAAAGCGTGTTTGGTTAAAACGCTTAATGAATAAATTCATTCCGGTTCAAATCATATTTAACCAGTTTTTCATTTAAGGTTCTGCGAGGTACATTTAATAACTCGCAGACCTTACCAATATTGCCATTACTTTCTTGCAAGGCCTGAATCAACAGTGATTTTTCAAAGTTCGCTACGTATTCTCTGAGGCGTTTCTTTTCATCTAAAGTGACGGTTTCTGAAACCATTTTTTTATGGTTGAAAGCCTCCAGTATTTTCAGTTCAAGCATCTTCGGGTCGAAAGGTTTTTCAACAAAGTCATAAGCGCCTAGATTCATCGCTTCAACCGCTGAAGGAATATCACCGTACGCGGTCATCAGAATAAATGGCGGTAATAGCCTATTGTCTCGAAGCGATTTGAGCACTTCCAAACCAGTCATTTTGGGCATGCGTAAGTCACAGATAATGACCCCGGAGAATGGCGTTGGGTAGTTTTCAAGAAATGAGACGCCATTATCGAAAACGGATACCTGATAACCTACGCGGGAATAATAATCTTCTAAGGCATCACGTAAGGCATAGTCATCTTCGATAATGAATAACTGGTTTTTTACCTCTTTAGTAGAATCATTTGCCGATTCTTTCTTTGGGGATGGCGTGTCATTACTCATTGTCATTGTTGTCCCTATCGTCTCTCAGGCTCTCGATTGCTTCATTATCATTACTATTCTGTATGGGTAGTGTAATTATAAAACAAGCGCCTCCTGTCGTCCTGTTTTCAACATGTAAAGTGCCGTTCAATTCGTGAATGATATTCAAAGAGATTGCCAGTCCTAATCCCATGCCAACTCCTGAAGGCTTTGTTGTGAAAAACGGTTCGAACAGTTCCTTGCGAATTTCTTCGCTCACTCCCGGGCCAGAATCTTCAATTTTTATAATCGCATTTTTTTCAGTACTTTCTAGTGAGAGTGTGATCCATTCTTGATCATTTTTAGCGTTGGCAGTTGTTGAAGTCTCCAGAATCGCTTCCATCGAGTTTTTCAAAAGATTGACGATGACTTGCTCTAATCTCACTCTGCCTGCCTGAACCATTACAGGGTCTTTGCCTTTTAGCACGTCGAGGCGAATACCGGCTTCTTCAATGGAAGGTTGTGTGGTGGTGATGGCGCCATTAATTGCTTTACGCAAATCCACCGACAAGGTTTCTTTGTCGCCACTGCGTGCGAAATAGCGTAACTGTTGGGTAATCGTAGTGAGTCGATTGACTAATTGATCGAGCTTGCTAAGGGTAGATATGGATCGAGAAGGATCAAAATTACTCTCGGTGGCTTGCTGTTGGTCCATGGTCAAATTAGCAATATAGGTGCGCATGGCGGCCAATGGCTGTCCTATTTCGTGCGTAATGGATGCCGATAATTGCCCCATAGCGGCGAGCTTACTGGTTCTTCGGAGTTCTACTTGGGCTTTTCTCAGCTTGTGTTCTATCTGTTTACGTTCTTCGATTTCCCGTTCTAGTGTCAGATTTAGTTTGCGTAACGCAGATGATTCGCCCTGTGATCTACGCAATGCCGTTCTATTGTTAATCCCCCTAATGATCAAAATAGCTGCCAAACCAAGAAGCAGTAGAATTATTACGCGAGACCAGAAAGCAAAGAGCTTTTCAGAAATCTGGCTACTGGGTATTAAATAATGAATTTTCCAGTTCATCACATTGGGTGATGCAATTGACTGAATATATTGCTGTTGTCGAATCCTGATGAAATGAGGTTTCTGGGGATTACTTTTAATGTCGAGTAAGGGGAGTGGGTTATTACCAAATTGTTTCTGTTCTTTTATGGCGATGTTTTGCTCGCTGTTTAACGGGCTTAAGGTGTTATATAGCCAGTCCTCTTTACTCGTGAGAATAATGACGTTGTTCTCATCGGCGACAAATACAGTTTCACCGTCTTGCGTACGGGTGTTCCAGTTATCTACAATCGATGAAAGTAAAACTTTGGCAACAATAACTGCCTTTACATTGCCTTTTTCTCGATAAGGGGCGGATACAAAATAGCCTGGAATATTGGTTGTGGCGCCAACACCAAAAAATTGACCTTTTTGTTGATTTAATGCCTGTTTGAAATAGGGACGGTAGCCATAATTTTTTCCTACAAAGCTATCTTTCTGATCCCAGTTGCTCGACGCAATGGTTTCGCCATCACGTTGCATAATATAAATCGCATCTACTTTGGAGGACTCTTTAAATGCCAACAAAGATTTATTCGCGAGTTCTGGTTGGTTGAATGCGAGCTCAAACAGATCGTTATTTTGACTGAGTACATGTGGTAAGTAATCGAAGCGGGCTAGTGCAGCTTCAAGCGCGTTACGATAAGTGTCTACGCCAATCTGTTGATTGTTGATGAGTTGATCTTGATAGGCGTTTTTCAACCAGTAATGAAGGGAAGCAGTTAATGCTGATAGAACGAAAAATCCTATCAATATTAGAATGTTCTTTTGTTTCATTTAGACGAATTTCCTCATTAAAACAGTATACGGATTTTGTAACCGTTTTGTTAAGCGGAAATCCGCCTAACGGTCTATCGATGTATTTTGATAGCCTATGGCAAATCGGTGAACACAAAGTTTACAACACGCCGGTGGATATTATATTCCTTAGGAGGAAAGCATGAAAAAACGATTATTATCAATCGCGGTTACCTCGTTGCTTACAATAAGTGTGAGTTCAGCAACTGCAGACACTAAAGATTACGTTCTAAATACAGCATCAACAGGTGGAACATACCATCCGGTTGGAACGGCTATTTCTACATTATCTAAAGTTAAATTATTACCTAAAGAAGGTTTCAGCCTTACAGCAGTTAACTCGGCAGGTTCTGGTGCTAACGTACAGGCATTAGGTGCTGGCACTGCAGATTTCGCAATCCTTCAGGGACTTTATGGTTCTTATGCAGCAACGGGCACAGGTCCGGTAACGGCAAAACAAACCAATATGCGTTCGGTTACCATGCTTTGGCAAAATGTTGAGCAGTTCATCGTAAGTAAAGATGATGCAAAAACAGGCACTATGGCTGATATGGTTGCATTAAAAGGCAAGTCGATGGGTTTTGGTAAGCAAAATTCAGGAACACTTGGTTCTAACAAAGTATTGATGCAGGGTCTTGGTGTTGATATCGAGAAAGACTACACGCTGGTTTACTCAGGTTACGGCCCGACAGCAGATGCATTAGCGAATGGTCAAGTATCTGGCGTTGGTATCCCTTCTGGAACACCAACGGGTGCAATCACTAAGCTGATGGCAGCAAATACGGGCAAATTCACACTGCTAAATACAACCCCTGAAGAAATGAAAAAGATGGATGGCGGACGTGAATTATGGACTCCGTTCACAATCAAAGCAGGTACTTACCCAGGACAAGATGCTGATGTAACCACGATCGCACAGCCTAACTTCCTGGCGGTTAATGCAAGCGTTGATGAGAATCACGTCTACCTGCTAACCAAAGCACTGTATGAAAACCTTCCATTCTTGCAAGCGATTCATAAAGCGACTAAAGCGATGAATAAAGACGCGGCAATGGCTGGTTTACCTGTACCACTTCACCCGGGTGCAGTTAAGTACTACAAAGAAATCGGTTTGACTGTTCCGGATCGTCTCATAGCAAAATAACCGCTATAACACCGCTATAAAATAGACACCCCCCAACTTTGGGGGTGTTTTTTCTTAATAAAAACCTTTCTCTCTATCTATGACTACTTCGTTGTAAGTATTTGTATTTCTGTGCATGAAGCTTTCTGCTTAGCACAAGTACGTCACGATTCAGTCCCGTAGAAAATGTTAACTAAGATCAGTTGGTCTTTGTTAAGAACGTTAGGTTTTGATCTAAATGTAAACATTATTGGTAGAGGTACCGCAATGTCTGAACAAACTAGTGAGTCTCATCTTCGTGATTCATGGCTCTTATTGAATGCTGAAAAGAAATCATCTCTGCAATGGATTATTGCGGCGTTTTCAGTCGTTTTCGGTGTTTGGCATATATTGACTAATCTGATGCTTAATGAGCCTGGCTTATGGCAAAACGCGATTCATTTTGCTGGTTTTGCGTTTCTCGCAGCTACGGTTTATAGCGCATTTGGTACTCACTCTGGAAAGCGTTGGGCAATTCATCTTGATGTGTGTTACGGCTTGCTGGTGGCATTTGCAGCTTTATGGGTAGCTGGTTCTGAATCCAGAATTTATGAAGACACCTTAGCTGTTACGGGGCAGTCATGGCAATTCAATGCTGTTGACTGGTTTGCCGGTGGTGTATTGCTGTTTGCCGCGGTGGATTTATCCAGACGTGTATCTGGTTGGGTCATTCCGATTCTGATTATTACATCGCTGGCGTATATTCTTGCTTTAGGTGAACATTTGCCAGGTGTCTTCAGAACAGCCAGTTTGCCTTTGAATGATGTTATGTTTCGTACGCTCTATAACGATGAGGGTATGTTTGGAATACTGGCGAGCATCTCATCAACTAATATCACGTTATTCATGATTTTTGGTGGATTTCTGGTGGTATCAGGCGCTAGTGATTTTGTTATTGAAATGTCGAAAATGGTCGCCGGTCGAATCAAAGGTGGCGCTGCTTTTGTCGCAGTTTTATCTTCTGCGCTTACCGGTACGATCAGTGGTTCGGCAATTGCTAATACGGCCTCTACCGGAGTTATTACTATTCCACTAATGAAATCAAATGGATTTCGCGGACGCTTTGCCGGTGGTGTTGAGGCTGCCGCTTCAACAGGAGGGCAGTTGATGCCGCCAATTATGGGTGCAGGTGCATTTGTAATGGCAAGTTATACGTCAATTCCATATTCGACCATTGTCGCTGTTTCTGTAGTCCCTGCGATTCTGTATTTTTTGTCGGTTGCTTTTATCGTTCGTATCGAAGCCATGAAATACGATGTAGGCAGTGATCAGGACTTGAGTATCGATAAGGGAAAGATCATTTCAGGTGGTTCTACGTTTGTCATTCCATTAGGTGTCATGATCTGGTTATTGATGAGTGGTGTTACGCCAAGTTACGCCGCATCATGGGCAATTGCGTCATTGGTGATCGTCTCCTGGTTAAATTTTCTTGCTGCAAAAATACTTAATCGAGATGATTTCAAGCCGCAGGTGATGAATCCCAAAAGAGTCGCGGAAGCATTCATGATGGGTATTCGTGCATCGATTTTAACAGGCGTGTTGCTCGTCGCTATCGGCATTATGAATAATGCGATAGTTACCAGTGGGATTGGTAATGGTTTCTCATTGATGATTGCTCAATGGTCCCAAGGTTCTGTGGTTTTAGCGATTGTACTGATTGGTTTAGCGTCACTGTTTCTGGGTATGGGCTTACCTGTTACTGCCGCTTATATCATTCTGGCAATTTTATGTGCGCCTGCGCTAGCGGGTATTATGGCGGACAAATTGATTGTGGCGCAGTTAGTGGAGGGGATAACGAATCCTGTACATAGCGCGTTATTCTTGCTGGTGGATAGTCCTCATGTCGCCAAAATAACAGAAGGGATGAGCTTAGAAAATGCACAGGCTTTGATGTCATCGATTCCTTTCGAAATTGCTGTGACACTTCGACCTGCATTAATCGATACAGAGCAATTGACCACTTATTTGTTGATTGCCCATTTAATTATCTTTTGGTTAAGTCAGGACAGTAATGTGACACCGCCCGTATGTTTGGCCGCATTTACTGCAGCGGGAATAGCTAAATCACCGCCCATGGCTACAGGGTTTCAAGCGTGGAAAATTGCCAAAGGTCTGTACATCGTTCCGTTGATGTTTGCCTATACGCCGTTGATTAGTGGGAATCTGCAAGAGGTGTTGCAATTAGGTTTCTTCGCGCTGTTCGGAATATATGCGTTGAATGCCTTGATGCAGTATTACGCCGAAGGGCCGCTTCAATTATGGCATGTGCCTTTGTTGGTGATTGGTATTATTGGTGCGTTCTGGCCATTAAATTGGGCAGCGAATATTGCCGGTGCGATATTTGTCGTTCTGACTGTGATGCTGAGTAAACGTAATGCCAGGCAAGCGACTTTTGAAAAGGTTGTTACTTAATACCCGCTGCTTTTGTAAAAGGCGACTGTAAAAAAGGTCACAGAAATAAAGCCACAGAAAAAGGCCTCAAAGTAGGGGGGTGTCATTATAATTATTCAATGACACCCTTTTTTACGAATTAATTGTCAAAATATTAATCTTGCCAGCTTATTTACAAAGGTATCTAAACTAATGCTTTTGGTGAAACAATGATGCCATCTTCATCAGCGTAAATAAAATCACCTGCATTGATGTGTAGCCCTAAAAAACTCACTTTAACATTGGTTTGTCCAACGCCGTTTTTAACGGTTTTTAATGGATGTGTTCCCAGTGCTTTAACGCCTAACTCCATCGTCGACATTTCAACTGAGTCACGTACACAACCATTTATAATCACACCGTTCCAACCATTTTCAGCTGCTTTAGCTGCGAGCATGTCGCCTAATACAGCACGTCGCATCGATGCGCCTGCATCGATCACTAATACTTTGCCGTTACCATTTGCATCTACTCCGCTTGAATTAACCTGATCACGAACGAGTTGGTTATCTTCAAACAGTTTCAAAGTAACAACTTCACCATGGATACGTGGACGACCGCCATAGTTGTTTAAGCAAGAGCCTACAACTTGAACGTCATCACAATTATCTCCACAAAACTCATCACATAAATCAGCGGTCAAAAATGGCATGGGTATTACTCCTTTTTAATTAATGGTTCGATTGTAAGGTTTACAATCTATTACTTTCAATAGTTAAATCCCGGAAACAACACGGCACACCAAATGGTGTGCCGTGTTGTTAAACAATTTAATCATCTATAAATAGATAATTAGCAATTCTCAATTATGAGAACTGGTTCATGGTGTTATCTTCACCAGCAGCTTTCAGTGCTGCATCGCCAGAGAAGTATTCTTTGTGATCATCACCCATATCTGAACCAGACATGTTCTGATGCTTAACACATGCGATACCTTCACGGATTTCTTTACGCTGAACACCTAGTACGTATCCAAGCATACCTTGCTCGCCGAAGTACTCTTTCGCAAGATTGTCAGTAGACAATGCTGCAGTGTGGTAAGTCGGTAGTGTGATTAGGTGATGGAAGATACCTGCTTCACGTGCGCCGTCAGCCTGGAATGTGCGGATCTTTTCATCAGCAGTATTTGCTAACTCAGTTCCATCGTATTTAACATCCATTAGTTCGTCGCGGTTGTATGCAGATACATCTTGTCCGGCTTCAGCCATCGCATCGAATACTTGCTGACGGAAGTTTAATGTCCAGTTGAATGATGGGCTGTTGTTGTAAACAAGCTTGGCATTCGGGATAACTTCACGTACTGCATTAACCATGCCGCCGATTTGAGCAACGTGTGGCTTCTCAGTTTCGATCCAGATCATGTCTGCGCCGTTGTTTAATGAAGTAATACAGTCAAGTACACAACGTGCTTCACCTGTGCCAGCTTTAAACTGGAATAGGTTAGATGGTAAACGCTTAGGACGTACAAGCTTGCCACCCTGGTTGATTACAACATCGCCGTTTTTCATATCTTCTGGAGATATTTCTTCACAATCAAGGAATGCATTGTATTGGTCGCCTAGATCGCCTGGCTCGTTAGATACAGCGATTTGCTTAGTTAGGCCAGCACCTAGTGAGTCAGTACGTGCAACGATAACACCGTTGTCGATACCAAGCTCAAGGAATGCGTAACGTACAGCACGGATTTTCGCTAGGAAGTCTTCGTGTGGAACAGTTACTTTACCGTCCTGGTGACCACATTGCTTTTCATCAGAAACCTGATTTTCGATCTGGATACAACATGCACCTGCTTCGATCATCTGCTTAGCCATTAGGTAAGTTGCTTCAGCGTTACCGAAACCAGCATCGATATCTGCAATTATTGGCACAACGTGAGTTACGTGGTTATCAATCTGGTCTTGTATTTCAGAAGCTTTTGCCATGTCGTCTGCATCGCGTGCAGCGTCTAGTTCACGAAAAAGACCACCTAATTCACGAGCGTCAGCTTGACGTAGGAATGTATATAATTCTTTGATTAAAGCGGCAACAGACGTTTTTTCGTGCATTGACTGGTCAGGTAATGGACCAAACTCAGAACGTAGTGCAGCTACCATCCAACCAGAAAGGTATAGGTAACGACGGTCAGTTTTGCCTTCAAAATGTTTCTTGATAGAAATCATTTTTTGCTGACCAATAAATCCATGCCAACAACCCAATGACTGAGTGTATAAAGATGAATCTTTGTCGTACGCTTCCATATCAGCGCGCATGATGTCTGCTGTGTATTGAGCGATGTCTAGACCATTCTTGAATCTGTTTTGAGCACGCATACGCGCTACTGATTCTGGATTTATGGCATCCCATGAAGATCCGTTGGTTTCTTTTAGTGCTGATGCAGCCTGTATATCATCTTGATACTGTGACATGTGTTCTCCTCCTTTTAACTGTATGTTTATACAGAGTTAAAAAAAATAAATTAAGTCATATTGGCCCGGGAAGGCGTAAGTAATGACTTTCCGCTATATGTTGCTGTGCAGCAACGTGGTGGGTAAGAGTATTAGAACTGCATTATTAAACAAGTAACTTATTTAAATTTTTACTATTCATCTCATGAATAGTGACAAGTAAAACTTTAGCAGCTTGATAAGTGCTGTTTATGTGGGTGACGGATAATATCGAGCATTTTGATTGTTTTCATATAGAGAAACGACTTGAAAGGTAGATACCTATCAAATTATCTTATATTTGCAAGATTTAATATGAGTAATATTGATACTAAAATGTGGTTAATATTCTGTGTAAAAATGCACAATTAAAAAACTTAAATATATTCTATTGAGAAACAGGAGTGTTTTTTAACACTAAATTTGGCAATGCTTTGCTGGTATCTGCCCAGTGTAATGACTTGCTGCCTTTAATATCCTCGTCAATATCGACTATTTTAATATTAATGCCTATTTTGGTGCCATTGCTTGCATGTTTTTTTGATGATTCGCCAAAGACTTCACTCCAGGGTATTGCCGCATTCAATTGATAGCCAGTATCCGTTCGTATGAGGTGTGTTTGAGAACCTAATGAATCAAATGGTGTGAATGTAAATGTTTTTGCTTTTTCTTCCTCTGGGACAGGCTCTGACTCAGAGTTTGATTCTGACTTTGAAACGGCGTCAGATTTATCGCCTTCTGCAGTTTTCTTGTATGATTTAGACTGTTTGGAAGGAGCCTGACCCTCTTCATTAGCAACGCTGTTATCAAGCGTTAATATTATTTTGTCGCCTTTTTGAATATCGTTGTCAGTGACTGAGAAGCTAAAATACAAGTGTTTTGT
Source organism: Cocleimonas sp. KMM 6892 (assembly GCF_035798195.1). Lineage (NCBI taxonomy): Bacteria > Pseudomonadati > Pseudomonadota > Gammaproteobacteria > Thiotrichales > Thiotrichaceae > Cocleimonas > Cocleimonas sp. KMM 6892. Next base: position 268,140 of record NZ_JAPFBV010000002.1, read on the forward strand.
ATCCCAGTTTGATTGCCATTTAGCGCTCAGGTTGCTGGCAGATACACCTGATAATTTTGATGGAATGGTCATACTCTTTTGCATATTCCAGATTAACTCTGGCTTTTTTGCATACGGAACAGGCAGTTCGGTTTGTTCTGCGTCAATCACATTTTGAATAGTGGTATTTTGGTTTTCTTCTGGATGAAGGTTGCTATCCAGATAACGTAATAAAGAATCATACTTAGGGGCATCAGCACGTGCTTGTCTGATGTGTTCTTTGACTCCCCAGCTACCATACCAGCTGTATATTCTAGGCGCACTAAAGGCAACAAATAGCTTTCCTCCTGCCTGCTTCCATTCTCTCATTAATTCATCGTAAACAATGCCCATACGTGGGTCGCGATTGGCGGCATAAAGTAATGGGTTAGGGTGCTGATCTACTTTGCGTGTGTCCCAATCAACCAAGTGCTGTCCGCCTTCGTAAGCGATCAAATCCACGCCAAAAGAAGAAGCTACTTTTTGTTGTTTCTGTATATAGGAAACAATGGTTTTCATACCCCATTTAGAGGTTTTGTTCATCATTGCTTTAAATACGTCATCCACGTTATTGGCTTTGCGCAATACTTTAGGGTGAGCAGAGACATAAGGGCCGATTGCAATCGCGTCAGTGTGTTTATAGGCGTCTTTATAAGCAAGAATCTGGCTCGACATGTTTTGATTACTTGCCCAGCTTCCTAAAACACGTACCAATTGTTGTGAACCACCAAAAGCATCTTCCCATATTTTAAATACTTCAACGCTTCTCTTGGAGTACCATTTGTAACCGGCGGGTGATTTGTTGGTATCCAGTTTTTCTTCAAGTCCTTTCTCAATAGCATAATCGTGATGGATAAAGATTGGGTTCCATACTTCATTGCTGTATTCGATATAAGCTTTTAAATTTGGATTTAAGTTGGCTTTTACATATTCTCCAAACTTACGAACGTAGTCATCATTAGCTTTATAAGGCATTGAAAACCAGGGATGAGCATTGATTTGATTGGCTAAAGCAACCATGATTTCAACGGGCGCACCGCGAGAATAAAGGCCAGCACGACCACCCCATGTAGCTTTTTCTAATGTGTTTCTGCTACTCCATTTTTCAACGGGATTACGCGTCATTCCTGACATATTCATGAAGCGGACTACTTGAAAGTCTTTCATGAAGTTTAAGTAATCAGGGTTAAATAATATTTTGTCGTGATTTTCTTCAAAAGAGAGGAATTCCCCGTTTTTGCAATCAGACTCTATTTTTACTTTTATATGTGGATAGCCATCACAAATGCCACCTTCGGGTAGAATGCGTATGTTTTTAATATAGTTGTCTTTGGTGGTTTTTTTAATGAATAGCGATGCATTGAGTGTTTTATCTGCGCCAGCTTTGATTTCTATGACGTCTTTGCCGGGGCGGTGTACGACTAACCGTGCATCATTGCCGTAAAATATTTCTCCTTCCCCATCATATAAGACGGTATAAAAGCCATCTTCAATAGTATCGGCGGGTAATCTATTTAAAAATTTAGTACCCGCTTTACCGCCTTTTAGGTCAGTTGGGTAACCATTTTTATCATATTCTACGTCTTTGCTGCTGCCCCAAGGTACAGTTTCTGCAAAAGGGATTGCGGGTTTAAATAAATTTAAAAACTGAACGCTGGAAGTATCTTCTCTGACATCTGCTGTATTGATTCCCAAAAAAACATCTTGTTGTTTCTTGGTTTTGTTATCCAGATCGTTTGCTGTGCGTTTTGCATTAAGTACTGATTTTAATTGCTCCGCAGAAGGTGGTTTTGCGGCGGGCATATTGAAGTTCTTATAATTTTGGTAGCGCTGATTAAGATAAGCTCCGGCTGCAAGTGTTAATAGAACAATTGCAAGGAGGAATACGCCCTTGATGAGTTTCTGCATTTAGCCTTGAGTGGAAGTTAAAGTGATTGGTACTTTTTAAGTATTAGGCATTTTATATGCCTAATACCAACTTGCCAAATGTTTGTGGGTTTTTCCATGCCTGATCGTTTGTAGCGTGCCATGCGAGCTTACCATCACGACCATTGCCACTGTCATCATCATTGATTTGTACATCAATACCGATGTTTCTACCTGCTACAGGGCGTACACCCAAGGTTGTCCAGGGAATAGACGTTTCTAGCGTGTAACCTTTGTCTGTTCTAGTCATGGTTTGCTTGATGCCTAGCGTTCTTTTTCTGGGTGAGCTCTTGCTTAGGTTTACGTTTCTGTCTTTCCAGCGATAGATAAAGTGGAAATCATTTTTTCCATCAAATTTATTATTGCGGCTGCCATCGGCATCGACGAATATTTCTATGGAATCATCTCCCCAGGGGGCTTGTGAATCACGCATGAATTTATCATCAAGCGCATCTACGCGAACATGTAGATACTGATTATCCCAATGAGTCTGCCATACGCCGGAGAGATCGCTTCCGCCATTAATACGTCCATCTACTATGTTTCTTAAGTGCAGGGCGGCTTTATTGCTCCAAAAACGCCCACGTCCTTTTACACGATGCACAACAGCATCATGATCCTGTTTTGCTGTTGCCAGCTTTGGTGTTGGCTTTTGTGCTTTAGGCGTAACTATTTTTTGCGCTGGTTTGGCAGCAGCTGTAGCTGTCTCCCAAATCGGTTTTGCTACACTGGCAGCCACCGCAGCGGTCGCAGTTGTTTTTGTTGCTGGGTTACTGACAGCTGCGGCTGTTTTAGCTGCAGTGGTAACTGTTTTTACTGCAGCTTTGGCAATAGCTGGTGCATTTGTATTAACTTTAGGCGGCGTTGTTTTAGCCACCACTTTTGGTTTTGCTGCTGGTTTCGCTTGTGCTTTAGCTTTTGCTACCATCGCTGGGTTAGCCAGTGTTTTACCCGGTACGTTTTTCTTTTTCTTGGATGGTACTAATGCATACACATCGCCAACCGGGTTATTAGCGGGTTTATCCAGCCTTGCAACCGTTTGGCTAGTACAACCTCTCCACCAACAAGGGTTCTTGCGGGCGTATTGCATGAGTGCTCGATGCTTAGGTGCTTTATTAATCGGTTGTGTAATGTATTCTTTTGTTCCCCAGCTGCCAAACCACTGATAGGTTCTAGGTGCAGAGAAATTGACGAATAATTTTCCACCGTTATCTCTCCAGCCCTGCATAAAGACACTGTATGCCTTTGCCATGCGCCAGTCTTTATTGGCTTCTATCATCAATTTGGTTGGGTGCGACGTTACATTACGGCTCTTCCAGTCCACAAGATGTTGACCACCTTCATAGGCGATTAGATCGACGCCAAATTTCTTGGCTGTCTCTGCATTTTTATGAATGTATCCTAGTACTTTTGGAATGGAGTACTTTTCTTTTGGGTCATACATTAACTTGAATAATTGACTGACTGATCGCGCTTTTTGAGCGCTTTTAAAACTAGGGAAGAAATAGGGCGCTATTGCTATAGCATCCGTCTTCTTATAGGCATTTCTGTAAGATAACAGCATTTCAGAAAGTCGAGTCCAACCAGTCCAGCTACCCATAACGCGAACAATACGATCTGTTCCACCGAAGGTTTGTTCCCACATATCAAAAATTTGTACTGAGCGTAACGAGAAGTATTTATAACCCGCTTTATCTCTATCTTCATCAAGCTGCATGCGTTCACCCATATCTTTTACGTAGTGTGCTTGGGTGAAAATAGAGTTCCAGGCTTCGTTGGTATATTCAACATAGGCTTTGAGGCCTGGTTTTAAATTATCTTTTACGTATTTCGCGTATTGTCTAACGAAATTATTATCGGCCTTGTGTGGCAGCGTAAACCATGGATCTGCATTGAGTCGATTTGCCAGTGCCACCATGATTTCTAAAGGAGCACCACGCACACCTTGTTTACCAGCCCAGGTCGCATCTTTTAACTTAGGACGTTCATCCCATGAGCTAATTGGATTACGTGTAATACCAGACATATTCATAAAGCGCACAACTTTAAAGTCCTTCATATAATCAAGGTATGCAGGGTTAAAGATTAAGCTTTCATGATAGTTTTCGAATGCAAGGTAACGAGAACCTTTACAGTAGCGTTTATCCTTCACGTGTTTGAATGGATTGTTCGAACATACGCCGCCCGGCATAAGTACACGAATATTTCGTAGATAGTTTTTTGCGTTACTATTTTCGATGATTAACTTAACGCGGAATTCTTTGTCTTTACCCGCATGAATAGAAATAATGTCTTTTCCGGGTTCACGGCTAACGAGTTTGGCATCGTCACTGTAACTAAGAATGCCTTCTCCATCATATAGGACGGTATAATTTCCTTCTGGTACGGTTTCTTTAGGTAGTTTATATAAGAAGCGAGTGCCTGCCTTTCCGCCATTTAGATTTTTTGGCCAGCCATGTTCATCGTATTCTACTTTTCCTTTTGTGAGCCAGGGGCGTGCTTCTTCAAAGGGAATGGACGTTTTAAAGACGTCTATAAACGGAATACTGGCGTCGTCATCCATGACCTCATTACTATTCACCCCTAAAGGTGAACGTGTATTGGGACCAGCGTAACTATAATGCGTAAAAATAGTGCATTGTAGAATAAATAATAGCCCGATTATTCCTGCTCTCTGAAGTTTTTTAGGTTTCAGTTTCTTTGATAGGTAATTCATTATTATTGTTTTAGCAATCCATGTTAATTAGCAAACTATGCTTCATTATTTTTCTATTCACTTAAATCCCCTTTAGTGAATAATAATGATTAGCATTCTAGCAGTAAGTTCTCATGCCCAAGAGACAAATATCTGAGATTACGATTTTTATTGTTCTCAAGAGTACATGGCATTGGCTTAATACACGCTGACTAAAGGTATAAAAAACAATAGTAATAAAAACTCTAAAATTGTCGAAAATAATCAACATAATATGCTTGACAGCTTTTAATATTTGCCTCACAATTCGCGCTCTTTTGGCAGTGGGGCTATAGCTCAGCTGGGAGAGCGCTGCAATGGCATTGCAGAGGTCGGCGGTTCGATCCCGCCTAGCTCCACCATTATATTTATTTGTAATGGTCGCTCATAAGAGTAATAGTTTCGATGTATAGTAAGAGTCGATTGAGATGAGAGTAACTTAGATCATGAAAACACTTGCACGCATTGGCCAGGTAGTATTTATCATCGGTTTAGTATTAGCCGTCGTCGGACTCATAGTAGGTTTTACCTTTATGTTTCAGGGGAATGATAAATGGGCAATGAGATTTTTGATGGCTGTACCAACTGGTTTCGTTTTTTTATTTACTGGTCTGGCAACTTCTGTTATGTTCTCGCCCCGTGATGATTCTGAACTTAATAAGAAAAGATCATTGCAGGATTTACACGAAGATGTGTTAGATCCAAATGTAAAAAAGTAGCGTCTTTAATCTGAATTAGCTCTTGTCTATTTTAGATTAAGCACATGAAAATATGTGTCCCCATCGTCTAGTGGTTAGGACACCGCCCTTTCACGGCGGTAACCGGGGTTCGAGTCCCCGTGGGGACGCCATTTTTTACACTATTTTGTAGGGCTCTTTTTAGGAGTGTTACAGAATTACAAATTGAATAGATCCAAGGTCCCCATCGTCTAGTGGCCTAGGACACCGCCCTTTCACGGCGGTAACCGGGGTTCGAGTCCCCGTGGGGACGCCATTCAAGGCTTTATTTACTAACTGCCATTCTGTCAGTTATCAATGTTTTACATCTATTAGCAAAAACACACCTCCCCACTTACGGGCACTTTTTTACTTTCCTCATGTATTTTTTGATGTTGTGCGCATGTCTTTGCGTTCTAGTGTTTCATCTTCTAATATAAATATGCTCTGATTTTAAGGCATTGTACTTATATAGAAGTCGGCTACAGCTGAAATTTAGATATAGCAATTAAGAACTATGAATTGTGGGTTATGAATTAAAATCTGACAATAACAGGCCTAATCAATATGGTTAGTATTCGCTTTTAGTTGGGGCTTATGAAGCTCTAGTCACGATTAGAATAGAGTGATAATAAAAATGATGGAATGGTGGGTTTAGGACTGATCTGATGCAGTGTTGTACATAACTGCATTTGCTTTACATGGGTAAATGTAATCTGACTCTGGCGCCTACATAGGGCGATATCAGTAATTCTATCTTACCGCCAATGGCTTCGACTATTTCAGTACTTACAGCTAAGCCAATGCCTTGTCCTTCTGATTGGCTATCTGCTCGAATTCCGCGCTGTAATAGCTCAGAAGGGTTTTTGTCGGGAAAGCCAAGGCCATCATCATCGATATCAATAATCAATGTGTCACCGTTCTGTGTGCCCGTTATCTCAACAATTTTTTCACAGAAGCGGCAGGCGTTATTCGCGAGGTTGCCAAAAACCTCCATCATGTCGTCTTCTTCCATGCGGCATTTTGAGAAATCATCTACATTGATAACAAATTCAAAAGGTTTGTCTCGGTATACCTTGATTAAAGACTCTTTTAATCGGTAGAGCACTGGTCTGACAGCTTGTTGTTTGATGATGGTACCACCGTGCTCATTAACAACTGCACGCCTAAGTTGATAGGCAATAATGTCATCCATGCGTTCAACCTGGGTACGAATAGTGTCATTGTGACTTTTCTCTGCGGAGCTTTGAAGAACTGAGAGTGGTGTTTTAAGGCTGTGGGCAAGATCATCAAGTGCGTCGCGGTAGCGTTGTTTCTGGCCTTTTTCTGCGTTTATTAATGCGTTTACCGCACTTTTTACTGCTGATAACTCAGTAGGGTATTCTTTGCTTATAAGTTGCTGTTCACCAGACTCAATCTTGTTGATCTCTTGTTCAAACTTTCTAATTGGTGTGATTACCAGATAGCTACTGACAAGCTGCGAGATTAAAACCAGAATAGTAGTTATAAGGAAGAGCAATAAAATATTACGAATAATTTCATCGTGACCTTTTTGTAAGGTTTCAGCAGATTTGGCTAAAATAAGCTGATAGGCCCCGTTTGGTTTGTAATTGAATCCACGTGCATAAACAATGTAGTTTTCTGCGCCGTCAAGCTTGGAGACGTTTCTGCCTTGCGTATCTTCCGGGTTGAGAATATCTACCCCTTCAACTTCTGCGGGCATATTCAATAAGAAAGTGGTGAAAACTTTTCGTTTATCTTTGGCGAAACGGCCTGCGCTGATGTCATTGAAAGGGTATTGGCTGTGCCAGACAATATTTCCGGTCTCAGTGTGTTGTATATAGGCAAACTTTTCCGAGCTTAATTTGCTGAAATTATTTCTAGTCAAGAAAGCAAGGAAATCGTTTTTAGAGCTGTTATCAATAACGAATTTACCGTCATGGAAATCCATGAAGCCCATTAATTCAAGGCCAGCTTCACTTAATGAAGACTCTTCGTCCTTAAGCATCTTATGTTGTGTGACATAATATAAAACACTTCCTAAAAGCAGAATGCCCAGGAATATAATGGCTAGGGCACTTAGGAATTGCCGGCTACGAAGAGAACTCATGTAAGTCTGTCTTGTTGTGTATTAGTTATTGTTGCGAGTGAGTGTGAAGCGGTAGCCGCGACCACGTAATGTCTCGATTGGATTGATTGATCCATCAGGGTCAAGTTTCATTCTTAAGCGACGAATAAATACTTCAATAACATTACTGTCTCTGTCTGACTCATCGTCATACATGCTTTCTGTTAAATCGGTTTTTGAGATGACTTCACCTGCATGCATCATCAGGTGCTCTATGACTTTGTATTCATAAGCAGTCAGAGAAATTTCTTCGTCATGAACTAAAACGCGTTGCTCAGATGTATTCAAGCGAATTGGACCGCAAGAAAATTCAGCCTGAGACCATCTGCCAGTGCGGCGAAGTAGGGCGCGCATGCGTGCTAATAATTCTTCGTGATGGAATGGCTTATCGACATAATCATCGGCACCGGCCTCTAAGCCTTCTACGCGGTTTTGCCAGCGTGTACGTGCGGTAAGAATAATTACTGGGTAATCTTTTCCGGCATCACGTAATTGTTTGATGATATCCAATCCACTAACTTCAGGAAGACCCAAGTCTACGATCGCGATATCAATTGGGTATTCTAGTGCGTAATATAAACCTTGAGAACCTTCCGCTGCTGCATCAACCACATAGCCTTCCCCTTGCAATGTGTCGATGAGTTGTTCACGAATATCTGCATCATCTTCGACAACCAGTACTCTCATAATAACCCCATTTGTTTCTGTATTTTATGATCTTCTGATAGTTATTCTTTTGTCTAATTATCAAGTAATTAGCAACGAAAAAAAATAACTTTGAGGGTCATTATACACAGTAAATTACAGCACATAATTATTTTTATAGGCTTAATATTTATTTTTCTGTCTGTGCAATGGTTTCTACGTAACAACCGAGTTTAATCATCTGGAATTCACCCTGATCTTCAAGAAATTTCACATGATGACAATCAGGGTTGGTGTAACTGGATTGCTTCTTAATAGAAAGCACACGACCATTTAAAATAGTTTTAACCATCGCTATAACCTCTAGCTTTGTGATGGGTTGAGTAGGAATAGTCCTTTTGATCGGAATGCTAATAACTTCAGCCTGAGCTGAAATTGGTGTAAGGCTACACATTCCCATTATAAAAATGAAAAGTAATGATTTTATAAGAGGATGCTTACGCAACGTTATCCTCATAATGACCCCGGAATTTAGTTATTTATTGGTATAGAGTCTATATATCATTTAATCAATTAACCAAAGCTGAACAGATGTTCAGTTAAATTGATAAGAGGGAAAAAAACTTATAAATCAGGCTGGTAGCGATAGTGACCGGTAATCTTCATAGTAAACAGCACATCTTCGAGTTTTGGACCTTTACCTATGTTGTGAACAATTAAGGGTCTTTTTTTATCGTAGCTCACTTTATTGGTGACGATACCGATATGCGGCATGCCAGGCATGATGTCCCATGTGACTAAATCGCCGGGTAAGTAATCGTTAGCTCTATTTGTAATCGGTAATGCCGAGCCGTTACGCGCAAAGAAAACACGTAAGTTAAGCACTCTGCGGTGGTCTATATTCGGATCGGCTTGGACTCGATTCCATTTTGGTAAGTTAGGATATTGGGAGAAGCTTTGACGCATATCGTGAAAAACGCGTTCTTGTAAATCGATACCTAATTTCCTATATGCACGAACCACGACATCGGTACACACGCCAATATTTTTAGGCACATCACCCCAGGGAAAAGGTATTGCCACATAACGTCCGTCGTATCTAACTCTGTGTTTTAGACGTTCAAGTGCGGCATCGACTAAATTTAAAGAGAATGCGACACGCTTAATATCGTGTACAGTCGAACTACCTTGAGAAAAACCATTACTGGTTGTAAGGAAATAGCACGCAACTAATGCTAAAAATTTTGCCCCTAATTTCATTGGCTTAGCCCTTATAATTATATTGTCTGGATATTTGTCAAACGAGCCCCATCGTTTGACAATAGCAATAATATATCGAAATTATATTTTTTTCAGTAAAATGAAACCAATAATCAAAAAATCAACTCACTGTCTAACAGATTTAGGTTTGTCTGTGGTGATATAAATAAGGTAAAAATTAGTGTCACATGTTAAATGCAAAGGTCATTGTTATACGTGTCCAGTTCGTCACCAAAGTATCTTCTCTGAGTTACCGGAAGAGTCTTTAGAAGCCACCATTCAGGACTTTCATACTTCCGTTTTGACGTTCGAATCTGGAGAAACATTGTTTCGCCAATTTGATGATAGCTCGGAGAGCGCATACACGTTGAGAAAAGGCCTGATTAAAGTCACTAAGAGCTTGCCGGATGGACGTACACAAATCGTGCGTATTCTGGTTGCTGGTGATTTGTTTGGCTTTGATGGTTTTGCCAATGAAAGTTATAACAATACTGCGATAGCGCTCACAGATTGCGAAGTATGTCGCTTGCCCATGGCTGAATTAGCCGTGTTGCGCAAATCTACGCCTGAAATTGATCAATCCATGGTTGCGCGTCTAATCAAAAATATTCGTCAGTCCGAAGATATGTTGTTAGAGCTTGGCGCTAAAAAAGCTTCTGAAAAATTAGCTAGTTTTATCATGCGCTTGAGTCTTTCTGATCAAAATTTGTCCTTTTCTGTTGATGCTTTAGATAGCGCACCCGCTTCTGAATGGTCTAAGCTACACTTGTCTCGAAGTGAAATTGGTTCTCTGTTAGGATTAACTATCGAAACGGTGAGTCGATTCTTTTCCGACTGGAAACGTAAAGGTTTCATTAAGGAGGAAAAGGGTAGTATTCAGATACTTGATGCGACAGCATTGAAGAATGCAGCATGTACTCAGGGGGCTTGCAATTAGAGTCATTTATAATGTTTTTCTTTAGATGGGTTAATAATCTTTCACAATGAAACTTGATCAGCCACTCAAAATATTTCCTACAGGTATGCACCCGTGTTCATATCTACCAGGTCTTATTGCAAGAAACGCAGTAGTCGATCCCGATTACGAAATGACACCGCATGTCTACGATTACTTAATTCAAAATGGCTTTAGACGCAGTGGCGAACAAGTCTACCGTCCGTATTGTCATACTTGCGAAGAGTGTGTAACAACCAGAATACCAGTAGCTGACTTTACTAGAAGCAAAAGTCAGAGACGTAACTGGAAGTTAAACAGTGATCTGAGTGTTGAAATAAACACTGCTGGATTTCGTGAGGAATACTTAGCGCTATACCAACGCTATCTGGAAAGTCGTCACGAAAGTCAGGATTACGAAGGGGTTGAAAAATTCCTGTTGGCTGATTGGTGTGATATCGATTTTTATGAGTTTTACTCTGAAGATGAGTCGGGCAATAAAAATCTTATTGGTGTGGCCGTTACAGATGTCGTTAAATCCGGTTTATCTGCGGTGTATACGTTTTTCGATCCTGAAGAAGGGAATAAGCGCGGTTTAGGTGTTTACGCCGTGTTATGGCAAATTGAATATGCTAAACAGCAACAGCTTGAATATGTTTATCCTGGTTTCTGGATAAAAGATTGCCGTAAAATGAATTATAAAACGCGTTACCAGCCTATCGAAGGTTTAATCAAAGGGAAATGGATAGCGCTGCAAAAAGATGCTTAAGTGGCACACCTTTAAAACAAAATTTAGACTTGGTTTATTTATTCTATCTCTCAGTGCATTCGCATTTAGTTTGTATCAAGTCACTCAATACTGGAACTATCAAGATGTTCTAGTCGATCTTTCTAAGCAATTAAAAAAGTCGGTAAGTCAGGAAGCAGTTGAATCTGAAATTGAAGCGGCATTTATTCGTTCAGACTTTGATGATGTGCGCATGTATCTTGAAATTGCCAAAAAACATAACTATCCACTAGCTTTTTCTAAGTATGAACAACAATTAGCAGAGCAAGACACTCAGGTTAAACGCATCGTTAATAACACCTCAAACTTCATTGATGGGTTTCTTAAAGGTGATGGTTCTAATATTGCAGGCATTGCCGGAGCTGTCAGTGCAGATTTTACAGTCGTGGGTGACGTCAGGGATTTGAAGAAAGAAACAAATAAGTATCTGGCAGGAAAAGACGTGAATGAGCTGATTGTTATTTTGTCGGGTACCGGAATTGGTTTAACCGCTTTAACTATTGGTTCTATGGGGACTGCTGCTCCCGCTAAAACGGGTGCTTCCATGATGAAGCTGGCTGTTAAAACACAAAGAATTAGTAAAGGCTTTCAGAAGCAACTGCTGAAACTTGGCAGAAAGATATTCGATTGGCCTGCGTTTACCCGTTTAGTCAAACAAGATAACAGTTTAAATAATATACAGCGCGCTGCCAAACGCGCTTATCACCCAGATGCGATCCAGCCACTTAAAAAAGTTGCGGTACAGGTGAATACGATTCGTAAATCCAGTTCCGCAGTAGATACGCTGCATTTACTTAAATACGTTGAGACTACCGATGATCTGCGTCATTTGGAAAAAGTCACACTGAAATATGGCAGTCAAACCAAAGGGATGATGAAACTCGTTGGAAAAGGGGCGTTAAGAACGGTCAAGGTTTTAAAAAGAACAACTGAATTATTGCTAAGTGTTATTAGTAGTATCGTTTCAGGAGTAATTAGTCTGCTTTTATTTCTGCTGAGAAAAGTCGTGATTTGATAGCTTTCTTTTTATGTAAGTATAAAAAAAAGTGCCTCAAAGTAGGGGGGTGGCTTTGTTCATTTTTCTAAGGTCTAAAAACACATCGAAGGCTCTGCATGGAATCTTCGATGTGTTTTTATGAGTAGTTAACGATTAAATGTACTTACGTGTTTGATTTAGCCTAAGTGCATTTAGGTTATTTATTCGCACTGCAAACAGGTTACCGCAATCGTATTAATGATCGCTTCTACATCGGCTCCACGAGATAAATCATTCACTGGTTTTGCCAAGCCTTGGAGGATAGGTCCAACCGCTGTGGCGTTGCCAAAGCGTTCTGCAATTTTATAGCCGATATTGCCCGCTTCTAATGACGGGAAGACAAAAATATTGGCAGGTGCCTGAAAATCAGAATCGGGCCATTTCGTCGCCAATACACGTTTAGACATAGCAGCATCTAGCTGAATTTCTCCAATGATATTTAGCTCTGGAGCCTGTTCTTTGACTAGATCGGTCGCTTCTCGGACTTTATCCACTGAGATATGCTTTGCACTGCCATTTGTTGAGAAAGACAGCATTGCAATTTTAGGGTCCATGCCAAGTAATTTTTTTGCATTCTTGGCACTTTGAATGGCGATGTCTGCCAGTATTTCTGCGTCCGGGTCTATATTAATCGCGCAATCGGCAAATAATACCGGGCTTTCTAATGGCGCTTCTAACAACATAATAAAAAAGCTAGATAATCGCGTGGTTGGCGTTTCAGTACCCAAAACATGCAGTGCTGCACGAATTACATTTCCGGTTGAATTTATCACACCCGCAACACAGGCGTCGGCATCGCCAGCTTGGACCATTAAGTCTCCAAAATACAAAGGCTGAAGACTTATTTTATCGGCTTGTGTCTGAGTCATGCCTTTCTTTTCACGTAGCTTAAACAGATTCGTAGCGTAATTATTGTCACTGGTCTCGGGATGAACGATAGTGATATTCCCTAAACTCAAGTTCAATTTTTCTAGTTGAGTGTTTATTACCGCGGGGTCACCAAGTAAAGTGATCTTGGCGATACCTTGTTGGTCAGCTGCTACAGCAGCCTGAAGAATACGATCGTCACTACTTTCAGGAAGTACAATGCGTTTAGGTGATTGTTGTGCAAGTGTTATAAAGTCAGGATTCATGGGGTTTTTATCGCTTATTAGTTAGCCGGTTTAGATGCTTTGTGTTCTTTGAATGGTATATTTTTAGTATTTTAATCAAAAAAAAGGCCTAGAAGTAGGGGGGTGCCATTTTATTTTTTAATACGAATAATTCCTGAAATTAGACACCGCTAAGCGCTTAACTTTAATCGTTGAATTTTTCCAGAAGGTCCCTTGGGTAATTCATCCATAATAGTGATCTGTTTGGGTGATTTGTATTTTCCCAGTTTTTCTATACAAAGTTCTAAAAGCTCTTCCTGATTCACTGTCATGCCCGGACATAACGCCACAGATGCCATTACTTCCTGACCATAGTGTTCGTCTTCGATACCGAATGCGGCGGCTTCCAGCACAGCAGGATGACCATATAAAATATCATCAATTTCCCGAGGCGCTATATTCTCGCCTCCTTTAATGATGAGCTCTTTGAGACGTCCTGTGATGAAGAAAAAACCATCTTCATCTTCATAAGCAAGATCCCCAGTGTGTAGCCATCCATCTTCAGTGATTGTTTCTTTGGTGACTTCGGGGTTTTTGTAATAACCCTGCATCACATTATCACCTTTAATCATCAGTTCCCCGATGGTGCCAGTAGGTGCTTCACTACCATCGTCTTTGATTATTTTTGCCTGATTACCAAACGCAGTGCCCGGTGAGCCGTATTTAATGCTCTTAGGAGGCATAGGGTTTGATAAAATCTGTGCAGCTGTTTCAGTGAGTCCCATGGTTTCGATGATATGAATGCCAAAACGTTTTTCGAATTGCTGGTGTTTTGACGGTGAAAGCGCAGCTGATGCGGATCGCCCAAAGCGTACCTGACGTTTTATATCCAGCATCATTTTATCGCTGGTGCCTTCTCCATCGTGATCAATCAGATAGGAGATAATGGTCGGCACTATACTGAACCAGGTACACCGATGATGGTGAATGTCTTGCCAGAAACGTCGAGTACTGAATTTATCTGAAATCACCAATTTGCTGTCACTGACTAAGGTTCCCATCACAGAAACCATTTGTGCATTGATGTGGTACAAGGGTAAAACACAGAGACTGATATCTTCAGCCGTCAATTGATGTGCAACGGCGGTATTACGCCCGCCTGCAATAACATTTTTGTGTGAGAGCAAGACGCCTTTGGGCTTGCCTGTCGTGCCTGATGTATACATCAAAATGGCTATGCTATCAGGGCAGATTTTATTTTCAGTTTTGGAAGTATTTATCTCAGGGAATTCGACAACAGGACCTGTGGTTTCATCAGTATCTATAATTTTGGTTGAATCGGGTATTTGTGAAAAAACATCACTAAACTTGCTCGTAAATTTTTCATTGGTGAAAATTAACTTCGCGTCAGAATGTTCTGTTACATAGGCCAATGCATCTGGGCCACTTAGTGCATTTAGTGCAAGAATGACGCGGCCGCTATACATTACCCCCAGGAATAAGATCGTCGTCCAGTAACCATTATCAAGTAGGAAAGCTACGGTCTCACCCAATTCGATGCCCTCATCATCCAGAAGGGCATCAATTTCCTGGGCGTGAGTTTGTAGCTGTGACCAGGTCAGGTATTCATCTACTCCTTCAGTGGCGATAAGAAAAGGTCTATCAGGATGTTGTTTCGCACCTTGGTCAATGATTTTTTTAACGGTCTGTAATCTGGTTGGCATAAATTAAACCTCTACTCTGCGGCCAAAGGTGAGATGTTATGCGCCTTCCAGTAATCACCGAATACACTATCAAGAGACGGTTGATTAACAGGAATAGTCCGGACAATACGCGTCGTATTTAAATAGTATTTATAATTCATATTGTCTGACATATTGTTATTGCCCCATGTGCCGCAACCCATCGAGAGAGAAAAGGGCATGCCATTGTCAAAACTTCCGCCGGTGGCAAAACAATGTGCCTGATTAACGATAATTCGACAAGCTGGCATGTTTAGACCAAGGTCAAATATACGTTTATCATTGTTCGAATGAATGCTGATTGAATGCCCTTTACCCTGAAAATCCAGAATGTGA
The DNA here is from genome assembly GCF_035798195.1 of Cocleimonas sp. KMM 6892. Taxonomy (NCBI): domain Bacteria; kingdom Pseudomonadati; phylum Pseudomonadota; class Gammaproteobacteria; order Thiotrichales; family Thiotrichaceae; genus Cocleimonas; species Cocleimonas sp. KMM 6892. The sequence continues at coordinate 283,493 of NZ_JAPFBV010000002.1, forward strand.
TTGGTAATGTTTTTGGCGTCGTTAAAATCACTGGCACGGTAAACCGTTAGAACGGGGGAAAGTTTTTCTCCCGAAAGAGGGTGATCTTCTCCAATTCCGGTTGCAGCGACGCACAGTACTTTTGCATTTTCCTGATTGGGTGAATCGAGCTCACACATCTGGGCTATTTCGTTGGCTTTTTTGGCGATTACTGCCTGATTCAAATAGCCGTTTTGCCATAATTTTTTGCATACTTTATCTCGTTCACTGTCACTCAGCATGATGGCATGTTGTTTGGCTAATGCTTCAATCATTTGGTCGTAAACAGCATCTACGATAACGAGTTGATTTTCAGATGAACAACTGGTGGCATTATCAAATGCTTTCGATGCGACAATTTTTTGCGCGGCTGAATCCAGGTTGGCTGTTTCATCGACTATGGAAACGACATTTCCCGCGCCAACACCAAAAGCTGGGGTGCCGCTGGCATAAGCATCGCGCATATTGTTTTGTGATCCGGTAGCAACCACCAGATCAACTTCTTTCATTAGTTGCTGAGTATCTGCTTTGTTGATTGGAAAGGGTAAGTGCTGAACCAAATCTTTTGGTGCGCCGATACGTTCCAGTTCAGTATGCATGAATTCAACTAATTTGGCACAGCTACTGGCACCTTTGGGAGAAGGCGCAAGTATCATCGCGTTTCGACACTTTAGTGCATTAATGGTTTTATTGGCAGGTGTCGCAGCAGGATTTGTTGAGGGCACAATGGCTCCTACTACGCCCACAGGTCGAGCTATTTTAACAATACCCTTTTCGATATTTTCAGAGACGACACCGACTGTTTTAACGCCTTGTAAATCACGTAACAGCCCGAGTGTTTTACGATGATTTTTAATGATTTTATCTTCAATATTTCCAAGCCCAGTATCAGCAACTGACATCATCGCCAGCGTCTTATTGTTTTCCGGGTTCATAATGCTCCAGCCCAAGGCTGTAACAACTTCGTCAACTTGTTCCTGAGTATACTGCTCATAGATAAGTTGAGCTTTGCGGGCTCTGTTAACGAGTTCTGTAACGTTATTCGATGTCGAGTGTTGTCTTTCAGTGTTCATAGACTATGTCGTTCTTTCAATGAATTTTAAAAAAATGGTGACCGATGAATACTGTGTATCCATCGGCCTAACGTGTAATAAAAGTTATTTCAAACCTTCAAGTAATGCAGAGAGTGCAGTCTGTCTTTCTGCCCACATGGCGACGACTTCATCGCGGCTCATTATTTTTACCGGAGAATTAGTTTGCTTCATTTTTCCGATAGTCTTTGAGTCTTCAAACATGACAGGGACTGATTTGGCTAAATAATCGATAACATCCTGAGGTGTTCCTTTAGGAACCATCAAACCACGGAAGTTTACACTCGAATTATCAACATCAATACCAGACTCTTTAAGTGTAGAAACATCGGGTAAAAATGAATGTCTTTCGAGATCAGCAACCGCGAGGATTTTGATGTCATCAGAAGCGCGTGCGGCATCCGATAGGTTATTAAACCCGGCTTTAACCTGTCCGCCTTTTACCAGTTTCATCGCGCCAACACCGCCTTTTCCCGGTACGTATTTAATATCTATTCCGGCTGCTTTTGCGAGTTGTAAATGCGCGATATGATGTCCTACAAATTTACCCGCACCACTTACGGTGATTTTTCCGGGATTCTCTTTTGCGAAAGCAACTAAATCTGCAACAGTATTGAATGGGCTGTCTTTACCCACGATAAGTACTGCTGGGTCAGCACCCCAGTTTCCTACAGGTTCCAGATTGTTGATGTTGTATTTAGTGTCATAGACAATCGATTGAGCAATAAAGTGAGGCACGTTATACGCCGCCATCATATAACCATCTTTGGGCGCTTTATCTGCAAACCAGTTCCAGCCTTTTCGGCCACCAGCGCCTGGTTTATTAGTGACATAGATCGGTTGGCCTATTGAAATAGGTTTGTCGTCTTTCATCTTTGCGGATGCTAACGTGGCAATACGTGCCTGAAAGTCAGTAGCACCCCCCGGGTTATACGCCACCATCACCCCAATCGGGCGTTCTGGGTAACCTTCTGCATAGCTATTTGTGGTAGCAGCTATGGTTAACAGGCTGGTGCCTAGCATGATGCCTAGCTTGGTGAATTTACTTTTCCTTTGGTGTTTTTTAGTTCGTTGGTACACTTTTATTCGTTGGCACATCTTTGTTAGTTGGCACGTCTTTGTTCGTTGATACATCGTAATTCCTCCTTAGGATATTTGCGCATGTGTAAAATGACTCCATGTCTTTTTATTTTTTTCTTGGAATAGTTATATCAACCATCCTGTTGGTGTTCGTACATGCAAGAGATTCCAGAACAGTAAAAACAGCACTATCATGAAAATTGTTGAAACAACAAGTTTAAAAATTCCTCGCTTACGATTTGTCATATCGCATCTGCCGTAAATCACACAGATTGCGAAATAAGCGAAAAATGAGGTGACATAGAAACCGACAACTTCTAATAAAAATAGATAGATAAAACCCACAGCCAAGCCGGGTAGCAGTGTTTTCCACTTGATAAGCTTAGGTAAACTGTCAGAGAAATTGACCGTTTTTGCCGTATTCTTAATGACTTTAATAATCAGCGTAACGGCTAATAAAGTAATAATGACTGCTGCAATTCTAGGAAATAAATAGACTTCAGCATCTGTTTTATAAAAAGATGTAATTAGCGCAAGTGTAGCGATACCAGCTGTTACAAGTGCGGCTATATGTTCTTTAGATTTAAACCAAATCATCAAACTGCTCCTTGAGTGTTATTGTCTTTCTGCGTGTTACTGTTATTTCTTTCTTTGCTCTGTCGTTCTTTATCGGCCAATATCTTCTGCTTTAATTTGTTCATTTTTGCTTCTGAATAAGCGCTGTATCCAATTGATAGAATCACAAGCGTGATCATCGTGATATTCAACACACCAGAAGTGAAGTAATTAAAGACACCATCACTGGCTTCTCCAATCAATTTTCCTTGTAAGAAATTGTCCTCTGCGATGGGCCCAAGAATAATGCCTAAAACAACAGGTGCAGGACTAAAACCAAGCTTGCTACCAAAGTACATAAACACACCAAGAGTAGCCATTATCAATACATCTGAATAACTAGATTGAATACTGTAAGTACCAAATACCGCTAAGATAAATATGGTCGCCGCCATAAAGTGAGCAGGGACTTTCATAATCCAGCCACTGTGCCTGCTGAGTATTAGCCCAATGATTAACATGAAGACTTGTGCAACAAGTAACGAATTAATAAAAGTCCAGGTGACTTCAGCGTGTTCTGTGAATAAGGTCGGGCCAGGAAATAAACCATGTATCAATAATCCACCGAGTAACACCGCGGCGGTTGGGCTACCAGGAATACTAAGCGTCAGTAAAGGCACGAGTGAAGGGCCTACCATCGCATTGTTTGCAGATTCTGCCGCGATAACACCATCGGGTTCACCTTTGCCGAATTTGTCAGGATTTTTACTGAGTTTCTTCGCCTGATCATAAGCAACTAGGCCCGCAATTTGTCCACCAGCTCCGGGTATAACGCCGACAATCACCCCAATAATTGAACCAATAGACAGCGCTTTGATGCGAGTGAGGTTGTATAGAACAGCCTTTAATACATTGGATTCACCCAAATCGTGGATGGCGGCATCTTTGGCATCTCGGGATTTCTCGATAAGATTTAATACTTGAGGAATGGCAAATAAACCAATCAACGCAGCGACAATATGAATGCCACTTTCAAGGTGTTCGTTGTATACGAAACGATCTTCACCGAGCATTGGATTCGCACCAATGGTAGAAAGCGCAATACCGATGATGCCTGAGAGCAACCCCATGACGACCGATTTACTGCCAATTGTGCCGATGATTGTTATCCCCAGAATTGCAATCCAGAATAACTCTGTAGGTCCAAATTTAAGCGCAAGCTTTGCAAGTGGGGGAGTGAAAAATATCAGGATGATAATGCCAATTATTCCACCAACAAATGAACTGGTAAAACAATAGAAGAGTGCTTCAGCAGCCCGTCCTTGCCCCGCCAGTTTATGTCCGTCTAATGCGGTGGCAATATTAGCGGGTGCTCCGGGCACATTAACTAAGATCGCACTAATGGCTCCACCAGCGACGGTTGCGGTATACATTGCACCTAATAAAATAAGACCTGCCGCCGGTTCCATATGGAAAGTAAATGGAATCATCAAAGCGACAGCCATGGTAGGGCTTAAACCGGGTAAAGCACCAAGAATTAAACCTGCAAGGGTGCCACCTATCAGTAAAGACATATGGTATACGGTAAATACATTACCGAAATAATTTAAGAATTCCACTTTGCTCCTCTTAAAGCTTTTGTCTTTTTTTGTATTATTGTTGTAAGTAGAAATATCAGATGACTTGAACTATAGTTAAGGTTATCTGAAGGTCATACAGCTCATATATATGAGTTAGTGGTATTAAGATAGTAGTACTCTCTTTAACTGTCAAATATTTATTATTAAAAAACCAAAACACACATACAAATGACTAAAAATCCAAACATCGATGAAAGCGCTAATCACAGGCAAGTGCAGCCTCTTTATCAAAAAGTAGAAGAACATATTAAGCATCAAATAGAACAGGGTGAACTCACGCCTGGTGATCTAATCCTGTCCGAACCGCGTCTGTCTAAGGAATTAGATGTGAGTATCGGCACCGTTAAAAAAGCTCTGGATAACTTAGTCTGGCAAGGTTTGTTGTATCGACATCAAGGCAAAGGTACTTTTGTTTCAAGTATCGATTTTAACAATAGTTTGTTTCGGTTTTTCTCTTACGCTGATGCTGCAGGTCACGAAGTAAGAATTAGAAAATCGACAACCGATCGCTGGTTGGGCAAAGGCCCCAAAGAAATTTGCGAGAAACTAGAAGTAGCAGAGGGTACCGAATTACTCTTCATAGAACGAATTGGCTCCATTGATAACACCCCCACGTTTATCGAAAACTCCTGGTGGATTGCCGAGTTGGTGCCCGATCTGGAAAAAGAAGAAACACACATCCCGGACCTGTTTTACGCGTTAATTGTCGATCATTATAAAATTCCCATTGTGCGTGCGGAAGAAACATTAACCGCTGAAGCTTGTGATAAACACACCGCTGAGAAGCTGAATATGAAGATAGATTCTCCAGTGGTGGTTTTGAATCGATCTACATTTACCAGCGGGAGTAAAATAGTTGAGGTAAGAACAACACGAGGTCGCGCAGATCAATTTAGTTATAAACGTGAAATACGCTAGTCTCTATGTCAGCTGGCTAGTAAAGAGTAGTTATTGTGGCGGATAAGCTTAAAACTGATAGCTTAAATTTCAAAATGGCACCCCCCTACTTACAGGGCTTTTTTTAGTCGGCTTACTAAAAGACAACCTAATAACTGGCTAGCGGTGTATAAATTCTCTTGACGTTTTTAAACAATTAAATGAAAAAAGCGCCTCAAAGTAGGGGGGTGGCTTTGCAATTTCTTCAATTAGATTGTTTATTTGATTTTCAGTGAATTAAGAATAGAAAAGTTATTTTTGTGATTCACATCAAAATATTTATTCTTTATCATATTTCTTGGTGGTGTTTTCTGCCATATTTTCCTATTCTCAGGAGATGATACTTTTATATAACCGAAGGATACAATAATGAAAAAATCATTACACAAAACTGTTGCTGCTACATTACTAGGACTTGCCTTTGGGGCGACTGGTTTAGTTAGCGCTGACACTATTAAATTAGGTGTTGCCGGACCACACAGTGGCGATTTAGCATCTTATGGTATTCCAACGACTAAAGCGGCTGAGCTTGTAGTAAAAGAAATCAATGCTAAAGGCGGCATCGATGGCAAGATGGTCGAGTTACTGGTTGAAGACGATGTGTGTAAGCCAGAAATTTCAACGAATACCGCGACTAAATTAGTCTCTGAAGGTGTTCACGCGGTACTAGGGCATATCTGTTCTGGCGCAACAAAAGCAGCATTGCCGATCTATAAAAGTGCAAATATCATTGTAATCTCTCCATCTGCTACCAGTCCTGGTTTAACGCAGAGCGGCGAATACCCAAATTTCTACCGTACTATTGCATCGGATGATGCTCAGGCTAAGAAAGCAGTAGATTTTACTCTGCAAAATCTGGGTCTGAAGAAAATCGCAGTGATTCACGATAAAGGTGATTATGGTAAAGGTTTTGCTGATTTCGCGAAAAAATTCTTAGAAGAAGCGAAAGATGGTGAAGTTGTATTGTTCGAAGGTGTAACGCCTGGAGCGGTTGATTACTCTGCGGTTGTGCAAAAAATTAAGCGTTCAGGTGCTGATGCGGTTATCTACGGTGGTTATCACCCAGAGGCGTCTAAGATTGTAACGCAAATGCGTAAAAAGCGTATGAAGACGCCATTTATCTCTGATGATGGTGTTAAGGATGATACGTTTATCAAAGTAGCAGGTAAGTACGCAGATGGCGTTTATGCTGCCGGTCCTAACGACAATTCAAGCAACCCTGTTGCAAAAGCAGCTAACGAAGCACACAAGAAAGAGTTCGGAAAAGATCCGGGTGCTTTCTATGAAAATGCTTATGCGGCGGCTTTAGCGATCTTGAATGCGATTGATAAAGCAGATTCAACTGACTCTGACAAAATTGCCAAAGCACTTCATGAAAACGAAATCTCAACTCCGGTAGGAGACATCAAGTTTGATGAGAAAGGCGATGCAACGGGTGTCGGCTTCTCAATGTATCAAGTTGTTGATGGCAAATTCACTGAAGTTAAATAAGTTAGAGCAATTTAATTGCGAATGACGATATTAATAACTTTAGAAAATTAATGAAGTAAAAAATAAACCTAGGGCGGTTTTATCGCTCTAGGTTTTTTAGTGTGAGCACATGGAATATTTTATAGAATTATTTTTTAGTGGTTTAACCCGCGGTTCAATATATGCATTGATCGCATTGGGTTATACCATGGTATATGGAATCATTGGCCTGATTAACTTTGCCCATGGTGAAATTTATATGATCGGTGCGTTCACCGCTTATGTTATAGCCACGGTATTGGGTATTTATGGTTTTCCGGTATTGGCGATTATTGTTCTAGCGGGTTTAGCTGCTGCAATCTGGTCCAGTGCCTATGGATATACCATTGAGAAAGTCGCCTATAAACCGATAAGACACGCACCGCGTTTGTCACCATTAATCAGCGCAATCGGTATGTCTATTTTCCTTCAGAATTATGTTTTGCTCGCACAAACCTCTGATTTTTTAGCATTCCCGGAATTGATCCCCGATTTTGAATTCATGGAGCCGATTGCGCATATCGTTGGAACCACGGACATGGTGATAATTGTCAGTACCATAGTCATCATGTTACTTCTGACCTTATTCATCAAAAAATCCCGTACCGGTAAAGCGATGCGTGCAACCGCTCAGGACCGCACCATGGCAAAACTCATCGGTATTAATGTCGATCAGGTTATTTCGGTGACATTTATTATTGGTTCTGCACTGGCGGCATTGGGTGGTTTGTTGATTGCCTCTCATATCGGCCAGATCAATTTTTACATCGGTTTCATCGCCGGTATCAAAGCATTTACCGCCGCTGTTTTAGGTGGCATCGGTTCAATACCTGGTGCAGTTTTAGGTGGTTTTATCCTGGGATTAACCGAGAGTTTTGCGACCGGTTACGTCTCTAGTGATTATGAAGATGTATTCGCATTTTCCCTTTTAGTCTTAATCCTTATTTTTAAGCCATCAGGTTTACTCGGTAAGGCGGAAGTGCAAAAAGTATGATTAACGATAATGCACAAAACGATAAAGACATCAAATTGATCACAGAAATCACGCGATCATTAAAGGTTGCGCTTTGGTTTGTTTTTCTCACTTTTCCACTGTTAGTGATAAAAGTTGATGCCTTAGAAAAGACTGTAGAATATCGCTGGCAGAATATGTTGTACGTTGCGATCGGTACTTTTCTGGTTTCCTTATTGAGTAAATTTTTCTTGGACCAGAATACCAAGCGCAAGGAAAGAGCAGCGTTGGTGACCGAGCCTCAAATCGGGTTTCTGGAAAGAATATTTAACGAGCCTAAATACCTGTATCCGATTGCATTTGCAGCTTGTGTATTCGCATTAATTTTTCCGCTGATTTTTTCTCCTTACCAGACGAATATTATGACAACAGCACTGATGTATGTGGTGTTGGGTTTGGGCTTAAATATTGTGGTGGGCATGGCTGGTCTGTTGGATCTTGGCTTTGTTGCCTTCTACGCAGTGGGTGCATACAGTTACGCCTTATTGAATACACATTTTGATTTAGGCTTCTGGATAGTATTGCCGATTGGCGCAATTCTGGCGGCTTTATTCGGGATTATTTTAGGTTTCCCTGTACTGCGTTTACGCGGTGATTATTTGGCCATCGTTACTTTAGGTTTTGGTGAGATTATTCGATTGGTATTGGAAAACTGGAATGAGTTCTCGCAGGGGCCCAGTGGTATTTCTAATATAGATCGTCCGGGTTTGTTTGGAATGGAATTAACCCTCAATCAATCCATCAACTATATGTTCTATATAATGATTGCTTTGGTGCTTTTCACTATATTCTTTGTTAATCGCCTACAGAATTCGCGTTTAGGCCGAGCCTGGATAGCATTGAGAGAAGATGAGATTGCTTGTCAGGCAATGGGAATCGATAAAACCAAAACCAAGCTGACTGCGTTTGCTTTAGGCGCAACATGGGCGGGTATGGTTGGCGTTATCTTTGCGGCGAAAACGACCTTTATCAATCCCGCTAGTTTTACCTTTTTAGAATCAGCAATCATCTTGGCGATTGTGGTGATTGGCGGAATGGGTTCGATTGTCGGTGTTATTGTTGGCGCCTTTGTCTTGATTCTGTTGCCAGAATATCTACGTGCATTATCTGATTATCGAATGTTAGCTTTTGGTGCAATTATGGTGATGGTGATGATCTATCGACCACAAGGTATTATTTCGAATGTGCGCAAGCATATTCAGTACGACCCTGAATCAAAGACTGCTAAGAAACGTGTAGATACTACACAGGCAGGGAAGTCATGAGTCTCATTCTCGATGTAAAAAAACTTAGTATGCGCTTTGGTGGAATTCATGCGCTAACCGATGTCGACTTACAAATTAGCAGCGGTGAAATCGTTGCATTGATTGGACCTAACGGCGCGGGGAAAACAACCTTCTTTAACTGCGTTACAGGTATTTATAAGCCAACGTCTGGCGATGTATTGCTCAATACACCGAAAGCCAAGAATATTCGATTGAATGGTCTAAAGCCCAATCAGGTTACGATTAAAGGAATGGCGAGAACCTTTCAAAACATTCGTTTGTTTCAAAGCATGAGTGTTCTGGAAAACGTCATGATTGGTCGTCACTGCCGAACTAAATCATTTATTTTTGGTGCGGCTTTTAGAACTAAATTCACCCGCGAGGAAGAGCAGCAAACCGTCGAGACAAGTTACGCAATTCTGAAAAAAATTGGTTTGGAAGGCTCAGCCAATGAACTTGCGAGTAACTTATCTTATGGCGAGCAACGTCGTCTGGAAATTGCGCGCGCCTTAGCCACAGAACCTTCGCTACTTCTTTTGGATGAGCCTGCTGCCGGAATGAATCCGCAAGAGACTCAAGAGTTAGAAGCGTTGATTTTAAGACTGCAGCAAGAAGGTCAGGCTATTTTATTGATAGAGCATGATATGAAATTGGTAATGAATCTGTCGCATCGTATTTATGTGCTGGATTACGGCACTTTGATTGCTACAGGCACTCCGCAGGAAGTACGTAATAATCCTGCTGTAATTAAAGCTTATCTGGGAGAAGGCGCTGATGCTTAAATTACAAGACGTTCACAGTTACTACGGTAATATTGAAGCGCTCAAGGGTATTAGCCTTGAAATAAATGAAGGTGAAATCATTAGTTTGATCGGCGCTAATGGCGCCGGCAAATCAACCACGTTGATGTCGATTAGTAATATTGTTTCACCGCGTCAGGGTTCAATCATTTACCAGGGTGAATTGATCAATACCAAACCACCTGAAGACATTGTAAAGATGGGCTTATGTCAGGTGCCAGAGGGACGCCATATTTTTCCGCATTTAACCGTGCGTGAAAATCTTGATATGGGTGCTTTCCTTAGAGATGACAAAGACGGTATCAAAAAAGACCTAGATTATGTCTTTTCACTTTTCCCTATTCTTAAAGAAAGGTCAGGTCAATCAGGTGGAACATTAAGTGGTGGAGAGCAACAAATGCTCGCAATCTCACGTGCCCTGATGTCACGTCCGAAACTATTGTTGTTAGACGAGCCTTCCATGGGACTCGCGCCCATTATTATTGCGCAAATTTTTGACATCATTAAGCAAATCAACGAAGAGCAGAACACCACTATTTTTCTGGTTGAGCAAAATGCGAATCAGGCGCTGCATATAGCGGATAGAGCATACGTCATCGAAAATGGTAAAATTACCATGAGTGACAATGCGGATGCTTTGATGTCTAACCCTGATGTGCAGAAAGCGTACCTAGGAATTTAGCTTTTAGACTGCAAATTGTTAGTTTCTCTGCCCCTCTGCCCAACTTACCTTTCGAATATGTGTGAAACTCTACAGCGTTTCAATGTGAATGCTTATTTATTTGTGACCTAGATCAGATTCACATTAATATTTGATATGCTTGTTAGAGTAATGATTTATTATAAATGTGAGAAAAGAATAATAATGTGTCACTTAAGTATTTCCATTACTTTTTTTTAGTAACAAGGTTTGTGTAAACTATATTTTGATCACATTTTAAATGTAAAAAATACAGGCTCTACCACCATAGCCAACACTCTTTAACGACAGTCAATAGGAGATGAAATAACGTGCAGACTGATTTTAAAAAGTTGCTCTTATTTGTCATTTCCTACGTCATTATCACTTTGATTATTGCGTATGGCTGGAACGTCGTTTTGTTTCGAGATTTGTACGAAGCGCTAGGCGCAAATACACGTGCTGATCCAATTGTCTGGATGGGTATCATTGTTATGGTGATTCAGTCGATTGTAATCGCTTATGTTTATCCGTACTTTTACCGATCAGGATCTCATCCTGTGGCTCAGGCAGTAACCTTTAATTTACTCATGGGCACTATGGCATATTCGGTGATAGGTTTTGGTATTGCCGCTAAATTTCAAATAGATCCTATTTTGCCTTATTTAATGTACACCTTGATGTTTCAGGTTTTTCAGTTTGTTTTCACTGGTATCGCATTGGGCTTGATATACGGCAGGTTAGAAAATAATTCCTAATGCGTTCCAATAAACTTTGAGCATTGCCTGTACCGAAGTAGCTAATTGATAAAGCTTTAGATATCGTGCCTACATATAATCTTATAAACATTCATTGCTAGTCTTGAAGATACTGTAAAAAAAACGCCCGTAAGTAGGGGGGTGCCTCAAGCAGTATTATTTGACTATAATGTTATTCAACAGTTGCTTTGAGTCAGTCAAAATAAGGATATTTCATTGAAACGTTTAATCTCTTTCCTCCCACTCGTATTGTTGTTAACCGTATTCTCCGCTGAGGCAAATTATTACGCTAATAACGAAATAAATACTTATGACCCAGTATCAGGTTATTACTACAAGGCAATCGTGTCAGTAGCTGAAGGCAAGGGGATTTTAAGCAGTAAGAAATCATCACGAAAAATGACTAATTTAGCCATTTATGATCCTCGTTCTGAAACACATAAATTACTGTTTGATAAGAGCAGTGACAGGATGATTTCGTTTGTTTATTTTGAATCGGCTTATCAGGGTAATAGCATTCAATTCAACGGTGCAGAAGTCGCTTATAATCCCGTGATTAAAAACAATGCGTCAGTCCCTGAGCGCCAACCTAAAGATAAGTTACTGATTGGTTTGAAAGACAATGAAAAACGGGTAACAGACCTCTGGGTATCTAAAAAAGATGGGTCAGAATTACAAAAGGTAGTCAGTGTTGGTGTTGGTTCTAGCTGGCATATCGATGTTAAAAACGCAGTTATACGCGTTGTGATGATCAATAATCAAGACCTCGAAATCCAAAACTTCTCTTGGTAATTATCAAGCCAGGTATTTATAAACTAGGCGCGATAATTTTATCTAGACATTCACAAGATTTGGTATTGGTGAATCCAACATGAAATTATCAAACTCTGTCAAAGCAATGCTGTGGATGCTGGGTGCAGTCATGTCGTTTACGTCGATGGCAATTGCTGGCAGGGAAATGGCCGTTGAGTTAGATACCTTCGAAATCATGTTGTATCGCTCTATGATTGGTTTAATCATCGTAATCATTATTGCGAGATTTACCGGCACGCTATCGACCATCACAAGAAAACGCTTTCGGTTGCATTTTATTCGAAACGTGAGTCATTTCATTGGTCAGAATCTTTGGTTTTATGCGGTAGCCATCATTCCGTTCGCACAGGTTTTCGCGTTTGAATTTAGTACACCAATATGGGTCGCTTTATTAGCCCCCATTTTTCTCGCCGAACGATTAACCAAAATTCGTTTACTCACCGTTGTTATCGGTTTCGTAGGTATTCTCATCGTTGCACAGCCGGGAAGTATTGTAATAAGTTCAGGAGTAATAGCCGCTGCATTGTGTGCGGTAGCCTTTGCAGGTGCGTATATTGGCACCAAATTACTTTCTAAAACGGAAAGTATTAGCTGCATCATGTTTTGGTTAACGGCGATTCAACTGGCGCTTGGGATCGTCTGTGCAGCTTACGATGGCGATGTTGCGATGCCAAGTCTTGCGACCTTACCTTTGATTGTGCTGGTTGCCTGTGCGGGTTTATTTGCCCATTTCTGTATAACATCAGCACTGAAACTGGCTCCAGTAATGTTTGTGTCCCCGATAGATTTTTTGCGTTTACCCATTATCGCGTTGATTGGCGCTAGCTTTTATAACGAAGCTATCAATGCTTGGGTGATTGTTGGTGCGATTATTGTTTTCGGTTCGAACCTGTTAAATATTTGGGGAGAGAATAGGGCAAAAGTGGTTAGCTGATATTATCAAGCGAATACATTATCAAACGAATAATGTTCTCTTTTTAATCTCGTTTATTCAGTGCTATCTATTCAAATGGCACCCCCCACCTTTGAGGGCTTTTTTTATTCAACGAATATTTTACTCATAAAAAAAGCCCGTCCAACAAACGTTGAACGGGCTTTTTATTAGCCTAAATCATTAAGCGATCTAACGATTATACGTAATCTTTATACTTCTCAAGGTAACGTACTGGCTTGCTCAATGCATCTTTACGGAACGGGTCGCCTAATTCACGAGTTGTGAAGATCTCGATGATAGTCGTCTTGCCTTCGTTCATCTGCATGTCGATAGCTTTTTCTAGTGCTGGTCCGACTTCTTCAAGCTTAGTAACAGTGATTGCTTCTGCACCCATTGCTTTAGCGATTGCTGAGAAGTCCTGATCTGTTAGCTCAGCCGCTGTGAAACGACGACCGTAGAAATCAACCTGGTTCTTCTTCTCTGCACCCCAATGACGGTTGTGGAATACAACAGCAGTAACAGGGATGTCATGACGTACACAGGTCATAGTTTCCATCATGCTCATTGCCCATGCGCCGTCACCAGCGTATGAGATTGCAGGACGGTGTGGAGCAGCCTTCTTAGCACCGATGATTGTTGGGAATGCGTAACCACAGTTACCCCAGCTCATTGCTGCGAAGAAAGAACGTGGCTTTTCAAAACGTAGGTAGCTGTTAGCTACAGAGTTGATGTTACCGATGTCTGTAGAAACCATTACGTCTTCTGGCATTGCGTTTTCAAGAGCGCGTAATACCTGACGTGGAGATGGGTAACCAAACTCTTTGTTTTCTTCAACCATGTCCTGAGAGAAATCATCTTTCTCATGAACCCATTCAGTTAGTTCTTTTTCCCAAGCTGTCTTCTCTGCGTTCATTGTTGCAACACGCTCATCTTTGTTCGCGTCACTTACTAGATCACGACCTTCTAAACGGTCAACAAGTGCTGTTGCTGCTTCACCTGCGTCGCCGCAAATACCAACAGAAATGTCTTTAACTAGACCAAGCATTTTGTGATCAGCATCGATCTGGATGATCTTTGCTTCAGTTGGCCAGTAGTCCATGCCGTGTTGTGGCAATGTACCGAATGGACCAAGACGTGAACCTAAAGCGATAACAACGTCAGCCTGTGCGATCAGCTTCATTGAAGCTTTAGAACCTTGATATCCTAGTGGACCACACCATAGAGGGTGACTTGCCGGGAATGAGTCATTGTGAAGGTAGCTGTTTACAACAGGTGCATTCAAACGTTCTGCAAGCGCTTTACATTGCTCAACTGCATCACCCATTACAACGCCACCACCAGAAATGATCACTGGGAATTTAGCATCCGCAATCAAGTCTGCTGCTTCATCAAGGCTGTGTGTTCCACCTGGTCCACGATCTAAACGCATAGGCTTAGGAATCGTAACGTCTATTTCACCGTAGAAATAATCACGTGGAATATTTAATTGTGTAGGACCCATTTCAGACATTGCACGGTCAAAACAACGTGCCGTGAATTCTGCCATACGAGCCGGGTGACATACGTGACCCTGGTACTTAGTGAACTCTTCAAACATAGGTAGCTGGTTAGCTTCCTGGAAACCACCAAGGCCTTGACCCATGGTTCCTGTTTCAGGAGTAATCATTACTAAAGGCGTGTGTGCCCAGTATGCTGCTGCAACTGCTGTTACAGAGTTAGAAATACCAGGACCATTTTGTCCGATACTTACACCGTGCTTACCTGTAGCGCGAGAGTAACCATCAGCCATGTGCGTTGCACCTTGCTCATGTACAACCGGAATCAAACTAATTCCTGCTGGTGCGAAGATATCCATCGCATCCATAAATGCAGAACCCATAATTCCAAATATGGTGTCTACGTCATTCGCGACCATAGTCTCTACGAATGCTTCACTTGGCGTCATTTTAGCCATTTCGATCTCCTCTGTAGTAAAGCTGTTACATAGTATTGTGTAACAGTAATGTGTAGCTGTGTTAAGAAAATTGAGATTAATCGTCTCATTAATTTAAGTCAATCATTTTTTTCACTAAATGAGATGAATAATCTCATTTTTGTGTACATCGGTATTTTAAACGTGTATTTTAGAGTTAAACTATAGGACAAAAGGTCAATATGAGTAGTGATAACGCCACCCAATCGACATTAATACGCGGATTTATGTTGCTAGAAACCATCATGAAGGCAGATAAACCACTGACCAGCGCATACCTTGCGGAAGACCTGGATTTACCGAAAGCGACGGTTCACAGAATTGCACAACAACTGGAAGAAGAGGGTTTATTGCAACGTGAGCCCAACGGTAAACGGTTTGTAGGTGGCTTACGTTTAAGAAAACTCGCAACTGCTGTGCTATCTAATTCTGTCATGACAGCTAGCAGACACCTGATATTACAAAGTTTGTCTGAGAGTATTAATGAAACCGTCAACCTGACGGCATTGGACGGTAATGAAATCATCTATCTGGATCGTATCGAAAGTAACTGGCCATATCGCATACATTTACCCGTAGGTTCGCATTTACCGTTACATTGCACCGCTGCAGGAAAGTTATTTCTGGCGAATATGAATACGGCATGGCAGCAACGATATTTAAAAGCGGCGAGTCTTTCAAAGCATACCGATAAAACAATCACCAGTGTCAAAGAGCTCCGCGGACAATTAAGACAGATTGCTGAAGAAGAAGTCGGTTTTGATCAGGGTGAATATCTTGATGGTATGATTGCTTTGGCGGTACCTGTAAAAAATGAGCAGGGTGATGTGTGCTATTCAATAGCGGTTCATGCACCTAGCGCGCGCATAAGTCTTGATGACCTTAAAGAATACATTCCTCAACTTAATAAGGCGGCCACCAAGATCTCAGGGCTTGAGTCTGCGGAGTATGATGAGGCTTAGAATATCCTGCCTGTGCTTTCGCTCTTAATTTTATTGTTATAGAAATATCTAGACTAACTTACACGCCTTTTAGTATCACATGAACAAAAAGGCCTCATAAGTAGGGGGGGTGGCTTATGAATAAGCTGAAGAGTATTAGCTTTTATTGTCTTCTAGAATCATATCTGCACCTTTCTCTGCAATCATAATAGTCGGAGCATTGGTATTCCCTGATACTATTTCTGGCATAATAGATGCGTCTATAACGCGCAATCCTTGTATACCGTGAACTTGTAAACGGTCATTTACCACTGCCATCTCATCATTGCCCATTTTGCAGGTGCTGGTTGGGTGGTATATGGTTTGGCTATATTTGCGCGCGGCATCCAGTAATTCTTCATCGGTCTGGAATTGACGCCCAGGAACATATTCATCAAGAATCTCGGTTTCTAACGCAGGTGCTTCAGCTATTTTTCTGGCAACTTTAATGCTTTCAATCGCCACTTCAACATCTCGGTCATCCGATAAATAGTTGGGATGAATTGCGGGGTACTTTAGTGGATCCGTTGATGTGATTTCTAAATGACCACTGCTATGAGGGCGCAACTGACAAACAGATGCGGTAAAGGCAGAAAAAGGATGTACGCCATCACCAGGCTTATCAGCACTCAATGGTTGAAAATGAAATTGAATGTCAGGACGTTCTAATTCGGGCTTTGTTTTAGTAAAGATAACGATTTGGCTAGCTGCCAGGGTTAATGCACCGGTACGTTTAAAGAAGTATTGTAATCCCACTTTAAATTGTTTGAAGTAACTGTTTAGTTCGTCATTTAGGGTATTTTGTTTGGTCTTATAGACTAGGCGTATTTGCAGATGGTCTTGAAGGTTTTGTCCTACGCCGGGTAATTCTTTAACAACCGGAATATTATGTTTGTTCAATAGCTCTGAGGAAGCAACCCCTGAGAGTTGTAATATCTGTGGTGAGCCAATAGCACCTGCAGCCAATATAACTTCTTTAGAGGCTTTTACTGTTTGCAAGTCACCTTTGCGTAAAAACTCGATGCCTATAGCTCTAGGTGTCTCGCCAGACTGGTCAAATAAAATACGCGAGGTGTGTGCATGCGTCATCACGGTCAAATTGCTTCGACTACGTGCAGGCTTCAAAAAGCCTTTAGCTGTGCTCCAGCGAAAGCCTTTGTGTGCCGTTTGCTGGAAGTAGGCAACGCCTTCCTGTTTTTCACCGTTATAGTCTTCATTAAAAGGTATACCGATTTGTTTGGCGGCTTTGATAAATAGATCTGCTATAGGCCTGCGCAAACGTAAATCAGACACTTTTAGCGGACCACCAACACCATGATAATCATTAGCGCCGCGTTCCTGATCTTCTGATTTTTTGAAATAGGGGAGAACATCACTAAATGACCAGCCTTTATTACCCAATTCTTCCCAGCGATCGTAATCTTCTTTTTGACCGCGAACATATAAAAGGCCATTCAGAGAACTCGAACCGCCTAATACTTTGCCTCGAGGCCATTGTAGTTGTCGTCCAGCAATGCCTTCGTCTGGCTCGGTCATATAGCACCAGTCTGTGGCAGGGTTGTGCATGGTTTTAAAGTAACCGACTGGTACGTGTATCCATGGGTTCCAGTCTTTAGTGCCTGCTTCTAGCAATAACACGCGATTTGCAGGATCGGCAGAGAGCCTATTGGCTAATACACAGCCGGCAGAGCCAGCACCAACAACTATATAGTCAAATTCTTGTTCATTTGAATGCGCACTATTTACTGCTGATGTCATTTTTTATCTCCCGAATTTAACAAATCTCGGCTTATATTAATCATAATTTTCATTTTTTGGAACAATTAGTTTCATTTTATTTAAAAAATGGTTGATATTAGTAATGTGTATGGATATATTTAGATCAACTTAGGGATTTCATATGATGAAACAAAACATAGTTTTAATTTTCCAATTGTAATAATTAGATTTTGAACTATACTGATGTAAGCGCTTACAATTAGGGGTTTTTTGATAGTTTAATTTTAAGCTCAACCTGGTTTTTGTAGTGCTTCTGCATCATCAATTTTAAAAAAATGAATAGCGTTTTTTGATCTTAATACACAGGTTTTTACGGATATATATTCGGCAAAATCTAAGCGTCAAAGAACAGGTTCTAAGTGTTAACTTCAACAACAATAATAAATAAAGCTCAGAAATATATTTAAAAGGTGACTATAGTTTTATTAACTCTGTCACTGTTTAAACCCCGCATTAATTTGCTTTCCGTAATGAAGGGGCATTTCTAAATGTGAAAGCAAATAAGCTACAAAGCTTTATTAAAATGAGCAGTTTTTATATTTGTCTTGTTCTTTTATCTAAAAAAAAGATCAGGCATATCAAAAAATAATGCTGATAAATTTAAACCGGAGGAAGATGTAATATGGATAGTAAAAAAGGAGTATCTCGTCGCGACTTTATGAAAGTTGCCGGTCGTTATGGTATGAGTTCTACATTGATGGCAGCTGGCGGTATCGCTGCAACTGCGTCTCTGACTCAATTAGCCCAGGCTGCTGAAGAAACAGATAAAAAACGTTACGCCGTTGAACCAAAGTTTAAATTAAAATTTGGTGCTTCAGGTTTTAGTGAGGCAGCATTAGACATTCAAAAGTCTGGACAATTATTCTTCGCGCGTGATCTTGAAGAACGCACAAATGGCGCAATCAGAGTAGAATTTATCGGCAACAATGCAATTTGTGGTCAAACTAGCTGTGTTAAGAAATCACAACAAGGCATCGTTGATATGGTTTCTGCTTCAACACAAAACTCAGCAGGTGCAGCGCCTTATCTTAATGTTCTTGATTATGCTTATATGTTCCCTTCAAGAGCTGCGCAATTCCACTTTTTCTACAGTAATAAAAGTGAAAAATTATTCCGTCAACCATTAAGAGACAAGCATAAACTGCATTTCTTATTCACACACTGTGAGTTACGCGGCCTACAAATGGGTCTGAAATACGCTGATAAGCCAGACATTACCAGTATTGATGAATTGGCAGGTACTAAAAATCGTGTAACTGGTACTCAGTTAGGTCGTATTGCCATGGACTTAATGAAACTTAATCCAGTACCAGTTGCCTGGTCTGAAACCTTAGATGCATTAAAAACGGGTCTTATTGATGGTGCTGAAACCTGGGCATCTGCAGTTGCTTACGCGGGTATGTCACCAGTAGTTTCGCAATCAGTAGATCTGAAGTTCTTCTGTGGAACAGAGTTTACCGGAATAACAGTACCTGTATTTGATAAGTTGGGATCTGACTTACAAGATGATGTGATGGAATCTGCATATACTGCTCAAATCTTTACTCAAGGTATGAATGAAGCAGGCATGTATGAAATCACTGGTGCGACTAACCCGCAAAACCCAAATAGTCTGTTTGCTAAAAACAAGACTCGTGTAATTACTTTATCTGATGAAGAATTATTGAAAGCTGAAAAAATGTGTTCACCTGAATATGTTCCTGAGCCTTGGGAACAGTGGCGTGAGCGTTTGAATAAGTGGTCTGGCGGACATGATACCTATAAAGAAATTTATGATATCGCTCGTGAAATTCCAAAAGATACACACGCTGTTAACGTCAAGCCTAACAGATGGTGGAGAGCTTAATCTCTTAGTTTTTTATCGTTGTAAATGACTAGGAGCACCTTTTTCAAAGGTGCTCCTAGTCATTTATTCAGTTACTTTTAAATTAAATCATCTGATTATCCATCAAATTACAGGGTTATATACATGGGAATACTCCGTTCACTTTTTAATTGGCTAGATGAAAATATAGAAAAAGTCGTCATTGTAATTTCATATACAGCCATGGCAGGCATAATCTTTGTCGAAGTTATTCGCAGATTCTTTTTCAATCTACAAGCACCTTGGAGTACGACTGTACCCATTCTTTTATTCTTATGGCTGACATGGTTTGGCTGTTCTTACAACATCAAGAAACGCACACATTTGGCATTAACAGAGGTGCGCGCTCGGTTACCTTATAAATTACAATTTGCCGCCTTGGCATTAGACGGAATTCTGTGGATCGTTTTTGCAGGTGTGGTCATCTATTACACCATTCTTCAAGTGCACAGTTCTTACGATAACTTTGCGATTGTCGGGGGTACTAACGATGTTATGCAATGGTGGTTCTATCTTGCAACACCGCTTTCATGGACGTTGATTATCTTCCGTGTGATTCAGCGATTCCTGGAAGACCTTAGAGTCTATAAAACGGGTGAGCCTTTTGTTTTACAAGGCCTCTTAAACGAGTAATAGGAGATATAAAATGACAGATGGAATGTTAATAACGCTTATCTCCCTCGGAGTTACGTTTTTCTTTATTATCGGTGTGCCGATATTTTTAGTGATTGGTTTTTGGGTGGTTGGTGTCAGTCTAGTTATCGATTTTACCCTGGCTAACGTAGGTGTAACCTTATTTGAAGGCTTGAGTTTCTTTGGGCTTCTCGCACTACCCTTATTTATTATGACGGGTGACTTGATTAATGCTGCAGGTATCGCCAAACGATTGTCTGATTTTGCTTATTCTTGTCTAGGTTTTATTCGAGGTGGTTTGGGCATGGCGTCGATAAGTGCCTGTGGGATGTTTGCGGCAATTTCTGGGTCAAACTCGGGAACGACGGCAACCATCGGTAGCATTATGCACCCAGAAATGACTAAGGGTGGATATGACAAAACCTTTGCAGCAGCAACCATTGCTGCAGGTGGTACGGTTGGAATCATCATTCCGCCGAGTATCATCTTTATCGTTTACGGTTTCTTACTTAATTTACCGATAAGTGAATTGTTTATCGCCGGTATGTTGCCAGGTTTGGCGATGGTGGTTGCGATGATGTTCACCTGTTACCTCATTAGTCGCAAAAACGGTTGGGGACATATCATAAAGTGGGAACCAAAACGCATCATGAGAACAGGTCTTAGGGCCTACCTTGGTTTTGTTGCGATTTTCATTGTTGTGTATGGTATTTATTCTGGATTGTTTTCACCGACAGAAGCAGCAAGTGTGACCGTTGGTTTTAGTGTGATAGCAGGTCTGTTTATTACACGAGAAATCAAATTCAAGAGTCTTCCAAAAATCTTGATGAGATCAGGTCATATCACAGGTATGTTGGCACCGTTAATTGCGGTATCGGTTGTGATGCAACAGATTCTATCTTTGATAGGAGCCGGAGAGTGGATCGGTTCACTTATCACCGGTTTGGGTGATCCAACGATAATACTTCTTGCTTGTATGTTATTGGTGTTGGCCGCTGGAACAGTATTAGAAAGTTTACCTAATACCATTATTCTTGCGCCTATTTTGGCACCTATTGCTTATACGGCAGGTGTTGATCCTATTCACTTTGCGGTTATTTTCCTAGTGGGTGATGCAATTGGTTTTATTACGCCTCCATACGGATTAAACCTTTATGTTGCGAGTGGTATCACTGGTATTCCATACTTCTCAATCGTTAAGCATGTGCTTCCGTACTTATTAGCGTTGACTATTGTCTGGATAATTATTGCCTTCTGGCCGCCACTATCATTGGTTCTGTTACAGTTTGCAGGTTTGAGTTAAATAGCATATAGCTTATAGATAAAAAAGGCCGCTAATTTTTAGCGGCCTTTTTTTATAAAGTAATCGTATCAAGGCGTGTTTACTTAAATCACTGAATTGGTTTTAGTGTCTTTAATGTACATCCCGTCTTTTTGCATCACACCATGTGTTTAGCATCACGCCACGGGTTACGTTTATCAAAAATACGCTTACCTTATTGATAGTAATAAGATAATACGTTTAAAAAAGTTATCGTGGTATTGGGAATGATGATTACTTATCGGGTATAGTTCACAGGTAGTTTTAACAGTATTTATTTGTAACGTTTGAGATTGCACTCATATATTTATTTAACAAGCACTCACAAGACATAGAGTAAAAAAGCGGATTTCATCATTATGGTCAATTTATCGTGTTAGCAGCGTTAAGTAATGTAGGGATTTCATCTCTCGATTTAATCGCATTGTCGTGGTTTATCATAATATGGATAGTCTATATTCGATTTACTCGTTATAAGTTTTATACACACAAAGTAGGCTTATTAGCTGAAATGAACGTTGTCCGGAATGAATGGGCTTCGGAGCTGATTAAACGCGATAACCGTATTATGGATAGTCAGGTAATCAATGGCTTAATTCGTAAAGAAAGCTTCTTCGCATCAACCACTATGTTGATTATAGCCAGTTCGCTCGCCTTGATTGGTGCCGGTGATGACGTATTAAAAGTATTCCAGAACATTCCGTTTTCTCAAACCACATCTAAAGTATTGTGGGAGTTAAAAGTACTGGTGCTGATCGTTATTTTTATGTTCGCTTTCTTTAAATTTACCTGGTCGATTAGGCAACATTCTTACTGTTCAACGTTTCTGGGTTCTATTCCAGCAGCCAAAGAGTGCGAAACAGAAAATGCTAAAGCAAAATCCAGACAACTTGCGCAATTGAGTAGCCTTGCAGCGAATCATTTTAATGACGGCTTACGCGCATATTATTTTGCGTTGGCTGAGTTAAGTTGGTTCTTCCATCCGTTTGCTTTTATATTATCGTCAACGTGGGTTGTGATTATTCTATACCGTCGTGAATATCACTCTAAAGCACTCGCTATTCTTAAAGCTCGGTAGTTATCTATAGTTACCCTTGTTTAATAATTAGTTCGTTTAGGTGTAACTAAAAAAAACGCCTCAAAGTAGGGGGGTGACTTTATTTCGCTTTCAGTCTTGTCGTATTAATACTTTGTTATTTATTGTTATCGCTAAGGCTATCACAATAACTAGATGCCAATGCCGCTGACGCTCGTTTCAATGCGGGAATGAATTGCCGCAGGCTATCTATAGAATGACGGGTTGTAGGCGCATGAATCGCTACTGTAAAGCAGATTTTATTATCGTTATTAAACACTGGTACAGCGATTGCAACCATGCCTTTTAGTAATTCTTCGTTGTCATAAGAAACACCTTCCGCTTTAATCTTTTTTAATTCGACTTCTAGCGTTTCAGGCGAAACCATTGTCTGGTCTGTATTTTGTGACAGTTGCGCTGCATTTAACAGACGTTTTCTCTCTCTCGGTTTCATGTGAGCAAGAAATAGTTTGCCACTGGATGTGGCGTGTAGCGGTAAACGTGAGCCGGGTCGCAAATTGATTTTAATCGGCCAATTGCATTCAACACGGTCAAAATAAACAATGTGATTGCCATCCAGCATGGTGCAATTACACGTTTCTTCAACTTCTTCTGAAAGGGCTTCAAGAATGGCATGTCGTGGCGCACCCAGAGAAGCATTTGAAATAATTTTCAGCGATAAACTCTGTAATTCATCTCCAATGATAAAGCGTTTATCAATAGGATCTCTTTGCAAATAACCATTCGCTTCGAGTTGCGTTGCAATTCTGTGAACGGTTGGTTTTGCTAAATTGAGCTCTGCTACTAAGTCAGTGATCGAAAGTGGCCGGCTTGAATTCGATACTGATTGAAGTATCGAAAGTCCACGAAGTAAGGTTGAATTGGTCGTTGAGTTTTTATCGTCGGAATCGGCCATATAGGTTTTTTGTATTTACTAGCAAAGATTAGTCATAATACCCTATTTAGTTTGGTATTTGTACTTAGCTACCATTTAATAGAAAGTTGAAATGTAAGAAAAAAAAGCCTCCAAAGTAGGGGGGTGGCAACAGCAATTATTTAAGTTAATTGCTTAATTTTTTCTACGATCTTTTCGATACCTGTGGCAATTTTTTCTTCTGGTAATGAAGAGAACCCTAAACGGAAATATTCGCATTTATCTTTTTTCGGGTAGAAATACACGTCACCGGGTTCAATCAGAACGCCTTCGATTAGAAGCTCTTCAGCGAGCTTGCGAGAATCTAATCCTTTGGGGCCTTTTATCCAGAGTGCAGAACCGCCGTGTTGTGACTCTAATGCCTCTCCGGGGAAATTCTCATCTATCTGAGCACGCATCGTGTTGGAACGCTTATATAGCGTGAGGCTGAGTTTACGAATCAAGGAGTCGTGATAGCCGCGTTGTAAGAAACGCGCAATGATAAATTGATTGTTACTCGGCGGATGTTTCAACATCAAGCGCCTTAACACGCGGGCTTCTTCGATAAATTCCTTGGGTGCCACCATAAAACCTAAACGAATACCTGGCGCTAGTGTTTTTGAAATACTGCCGATGTAGATCACGCGCCCGTCGGAATCCAGACTTTTCAGGGCGGCGAGTGGTTTTTTATTGTAGGTCAGTTCTGCTTCGTAATCGTCTTCAATGATAATGAAGTTTTTATCTTTAGCTTTCTGTAATAGCTGAGTTCGACGTTTTTGCGGCATGGTCACCGTGGTTGGGTATTGGTGGCTCGGCGTAATATACACGCAATCACAGTTATCCAGTTTTTTGTCGATGACTAAACCATCTTCATCCACATCAAGGCAGGCAACCTTATCGGTTTGGGTAAGAAAGGTGTTTCTTGCATCGACATAACCGGGGTTTTCAATGCCGATGGTTTTGTCTTTGTTGAGTAAAAGCTGCGCTGCGAGAAAAATTGCGTTTTGTGCGCCTAGTGTTACCAGTATTTCATCCGGTTCAACAAATATGCCACGACGAGGTAATAGCTTGTTATGGATTTGATCGATTAGTTCTGAGTTGTCCTGATCGATATGGTCAGAAGCCCAGTCGTAAATGGCAGAGATACTTGCGGCATCACGGCAGCATTCGCGCCAGTCTGATATAGGAAATATTTCTTTGTCGTATTGACCGTATAAAAAAGCGTAGGGAAAGTTTTGCCAGTCTTGTTCTTTTCTTGCGGTAACAAATTTACTTGGTTGAATGCTGAAAAGCTGTTTCCAGTCTAAGCTGGATTTTCCTTTGGTTTCTGTGTCTTGTGGTTTTGTATTTGCATAACCCGATAGCACATCTTCACAAACGTAATAGCCACTGCGTTGACGCGTTTCGATAAAACCCTCATCCACTAGGTTTTGATAGGCAAGTACTACCGTATTTCGAGAGACTTTTAATTGATCCGCTAATTTTCGTCCCGAAGGCAATGGCATGCCGGGCCTTACATGACGATTAACGATCGC
This sequence comes from Cocleimonas sp. KMM 6892, assembly GCF_035798195.1. Lineage (NCBI taxonomy): Bacteria > Pseudomonadati > Pseudomonadota > Gammaproteobacteria > Thiotrichales > Thiotrichaceae > Cocleimonas > Cocleimonas sp. KMM 6892. Next base: position 308,655 of record NZ_JAPFBV010000002.1, read on the forward strand.
TGACACCATCATTTCCTGGATACGGGATTGCAGCGTCCCAGTTGATGTTTCTGATAGTTGAAATAGATATTCAGTCAAACTCGATTGTCTCTTTTTATATAGATTATTCTGATCCCATATCGGACCCAGCGATAGATCCATCTCTTATATTTATTCTATGAGAATCAGTATAGTTTAGAAAAAGGAATTTAAAAAAATAAAAATCCACCACCACTAACTCCCTAAGGAGAGTGATGGCAGATTCTTACAACTTAGTTAATGTCTAATTTGTGAGGGAAATCTAAATTAGTTTAACATTTGGTTGCATCTATAAGTGTAGCCAAAAAAAATGCCTAAAAGTAGGGGGGTGACCCAATTTTAGGCATTTTGTTATAAATTAATCGCTTAGCGTTAATTTAATCGGGTAATTGCAGCGTCAATCGCATCCATAATTTCATCGATATCATCTTTTGTCGCGATTAAAGCAGGTGCAAGACATAGCGTGTTATTCAATGTTGCAAAGCTACGATTTGTTCTACCGATAATAACGCCGTTTTTCATACAATCAGCTGCGATTGCTACTGAAACGCTTTCATCCATAGGCTCTTTGGTTTCGCGATCTTTTACGAGCTCGATACCTAAGAACAAACCTTTACCACGTACATCTCCGATCATTGCATGCTTTTCTTTCAGCGCAAGCATTCTATCCATCGCGTACTCACCCATCTTGGTTACGTTCTCAAGCAGGTGTTCTTCTTCTATGATCTTCATGTTTTCGATAGCCGCTGCCGGACCAGCAGTACAACCACCAAAGGTAGAGATATCACGGAAGTAGCTCATGTTATCGCTTGGGTCTTCTTTAAACATATTGAAGACTTCTTCAGTTGTTACGGTACAAGAGATTGCTGCATAACCAGAAGCAACGCCTTTTGCCATTGTTACGATATCAGGCTTGATGCCGAAATGCTGGTAACCGAACCATGTTCCTGTGCGTCCAAGACCACAAACCACTTCATCAACAATCAACAGTAGGTTGTATTTTTTACAAAGTTCCTGAATTTTCTCGTAGTATCCAGCTGGTGGTGTGATTACGCCGCCACCTGCCGTAATTGGCTCTACAATAACTGCACCGACTGTATCTGGGCCTTCAGCGAGGATTACTTTTTCCATTTCCAGTGCTGCTTTTACACCGTAGTCAGTCGTTTCTTCAAACTGCGAACGGTATTCACAACAGTGTGGGAATTCAACAAAACCCGGTGTAAACGGACCGTACTGGTCTTTACGTTGAAGTTGTCCCGTAGCGCTCAATGCGGTAATGGTAGTTCCATGATAGTCACGCTCACGGAAAAGAATCTTGTGTTTTTTGCCGTTATATTTGTTGTGTGAAATTTGACGAACCATTTTGAAGGCTTTTTCATTCGCTTCAGAACCTGAGTTCGAATAATAAACGCGGTTCATGCCAGGCATTTTATCAATCAGCATTTCTGCGAATTGTGCGCCTGGTGCGCTACCCATAGAACCAGCAAAGAAGTTCATGGTTTTGATTTGCTCGTAAACTGCTTTGGCGATACGCTCGCGGCCATAGCCAACGTTTACAGTCCAGACAGCGCCAGCAACAGCATCAAGATATTCATTGCCTTTATCGTCGGTTATTCTTAAACCTTCTCCAGAAACCATCATCATGGGCGTGGTTGTTTCAAAACCTTTATGTTGCGTAAGATGATGCCAAACGTGTTTTTGATCTTTTGCTGCTAGTTCTTCGATTTCGGTAGCTGGTGTGGTATTAACGTTGGTATTACCCATGATTTTCTCCCTCTGAGATAACTGAGATAGTAAATAGATACAGTTTATCAATACTCTTTATTGATTCTGTACGGTATCTCCTAACTGTAGTCTATACGACTCATTTTTGTATAGTGCCAGTCTGGATAAAACTATCCCTCCAATTAACCCAAAATGAGCTGACTGGCACCATGATCAAACCGCGATAAAAGCGATCTGGTACTAGAGACTGAAATCGTAAAATACTAGTATTCATAGTTTTTGAACTGTCTTCGAACTGACTTCAAAATAACTTTGAGTTGCTTTCATGATCACGTTTTTAGGATGTCATAAATGAAAAAGAATAGATCAATCGCCATACTAGGTGCTGGAATCAGTGGTATATCGAGTGCTTACTATCTATCAAAGCAGGGCGTATTTGATGAGATCATCGTGATTGATAAACTTCAGCCGCTATCGTTTACCACCAGTTGTTCGGGTGAAAATTTCAGGGAATACTGGCCTCAACCCATGATGAATACATTCATCGGTCACAGTATTGATTTAATGAAAGCCTTTAGTAAGGATTGTGGTAACTGCTTCAATATGAAATACAGCGGGTATGACTTTGTCACACATAAAGACAATCACTCGATTTTCCCTTTAACCGACACGGACTCTGGTGAAATAGGCGATATCCAGCGATTAGAAGATCACGAACTAATCCAGAAAACCAAACCCTATCTGGATGATTCTGTAAAAGCAGTAGAACACATTAATAAAGCCGGCTCGATAGAAGTGTATGCACTGGGATCGATGTTATTAAAACTCGCCAGACAGAATGGCGTGAAATTGCTCACAGAAGAGGTTGTTGAACTCGATAGAACGGCATCAAGTCAGTTCAAGCTTTCATTTGAATCGGGTGCTTCACTGGAAACAACTGACTTGTTACTGGCGTCTGGTCCCTTTATTCAACAACACGCCAAATCCCTGGGTTACGACCTTCCTATCTATAATATCAAGCAGCGAAAGTTTGTTTTTAAAGATACCAAAAAAATAATACCGCGTGATATGCCGTTTACTATTTATGCGGATAGCCAGTATCTTCAATGGAATCCAGATGAAGAGAAGTTGATGAATGAGTACGAAGAATATCATTGGCTGCTGGAAGAATTCCCCGCTGGATTGCATATCAAACCAGAAGGACAAGACCAGATCAAAATGGGTTGGGCGTATAATCAGCAAAAAGAACAACCACAATGGGATATTTTTGCGGATGATGAATTTGTCAGTGTGGTGTTAAAAGGCGCGAGTCGTTTCATTCCCGCCATCAGCGCTTACGCCGATGAAATACCAACATCAGTGACGCATTTCGCCGGCTACTACACTAGAACCAATGACAATTTGCCGGTAATGGGTGAACTGGAACAGGGATTTTATGTGTCAGGCGCATTTGCAGGTTATGGAACCATGGCAGGCTGTGCCTAGGGTGAATTAATGGCGGAGATAATCACCAATCAACAAACTCCCGAATACCTGAAATATTTTTCACCTGATCGTTTTGAAAATGCAGCATTGATGGAAGAAATCTCGCAATACCCGAGTGGTCAATTATAGTTATTTAAGAGCCTTATAAGCAGTGTTGATAGCAGTATAAATAGATACAAGTAATGGTTGATTTCTACGCTTAAGATTATTAATAATGCCGACCTTTCTTTAGATAAGCGCGTTCGCGCTGGAGATTTAATAATGGATACCTTGCTGTTGGTATTTATTGCGCTTGGCTTTATAAGCATCGTTATCGAAGATTTAACCCACATCAATAAGGCGAAAACCACCTTGTTTTTCGGGAGTCTGGTTTGGCTTTTGTATTTTGTAGCACACGATCCAGATATTGAAGAAGCACGACATGCGCTGGATGAAAACCTGCTGGAAATAGCCTCGCTATGGTTGTTTCTGGTATCGGCAATGACCTTCGTGGCTTACCTGAATAATCGCGGTTTGATTTCAAAACTGGTGATGCGCTTATTACCAGAACGATTGGGCAAGCGCCGATTACTCTTGATTACCGCGATCTTTGCTTTCATCTTCTCATCATTAGCCGATAACGTGACTTCCACTCTGGTGTGTATGAGTTTACTGTTGCCGCTTAAACTGCCAAAAGCCGACTTCTTAAGATTCGCTGCAGTAATCGTATTTGGTGTTAACTCCGGTGGAGTCGCTTTGATTACGGGTGATGTAACCACCTTGATGATATTTATGGCAGGTAAAGTGTCTATTCTTAATCTTCTCATTCTTGCATTGCCTGCATTTATTGGGTTGATGTCATTAGCGTTGATACTGGGATATAACCTAAAAGGTGAAGTCGAAGTCCAGCGCGTTGAATCTACAATTCCGCGTATGGATATACTGGCTGGTGTGCAGTTCTTGCTGACTATTATCAGTATTCTGGTACTAAACGTACTTTATGGTGTACCACCTGTTTTGACCTTCCTGGTGTCGCTGGGTTTGCTCTTTATTATTATGCAATTCCTCAATCACGATGAAGACATTATGCGTAATATCCGAGAAATTGAGTTTGATGCCTTGCTGTTCTTCTTAGGTGTGCTGCTGATGGTTGGCATGCTCAAACAATTAGGTACACTCGATCATTTAATTAAACTGTATGACGTATTACCGGTTCAACTGGCGAATTATTCATTGGGAATGTTTTCTGCGTTGGTAGACAACGTACCACTGACAGCGGCTGTTTTGCATTCAGGGGTGGAGATGCAAATTGGTGAATGGATTACTCTGGTATATGCCGTGGGTGTTGGAGGTTCCTTACTCATAATAGGTTCTGCCGCGGGTATTATCGCCATGAGTAAAGCAGGGCATGAGTTATTAAGCTTTGTTAGTTATGCACGTTTTGCAGGGCATTTATTATTGGCCTACAGTATTGGTTTTCTGGCAACGTGGTTTATTGGTAATTTTATCTAATGTAACTATCTGTAAATTGATATTCATGCTCTGATTCAGATCTTTTATTGATTATTTGCACCCCCCCACTTACAGGCGTTTTTTTATTGAAAATGCAGGATGTAGGCCGATATTGAAAATTATCGAGGGAGGTTTAGATATGAAATTTTCAGCGAGAAATTATTTTAAAATGAAAAAAATCTAAAATATTTCACGAAAATGTTTGATTTTTAGTGTCGTTCGATTAAAAGTACACTACTATCTTATAATCTTAGCTTTAGTAAAATTTCTGCAACAGAGGATTAACCGAAATGAAAGTATTAGTCGCGGTAAAACGCGTCGTCGATTATAACGTGAGAATCCGCGTTAAATCTGATGGCAGCGGAGTAGACACAGATAACGTTGTAATGTCGATGAACCCATTTGATGAAAATGGATTAGAAGAAGCATTACGTATGAAGCAGGCAGGTGTTGCAACTGAGATCGTTGCGGTAACTGTAGGTACAGAGCAGTCACAAGACACATTACGCAGTGCATTAGCGATGGGTGCAGACCGTGCCATTCTAATCAATGCCGAAGAAGCTCCTGAGCCATTAGGCATAGCTAAACTATTGAGCAAAGTAGTAGAGCAAGAACAGCCACAAGTGGTTATTCTGGGTAAACAGGCGATTGATGATGACTCTAACCAAACCGGTCAAATGCTTGCAGCATTATTGAACTGGCCTCAAGGCACTTTCGCATCTAAAGCTGAGTTTGAAGGCGATAGCGTAAACCTAACACGTGAAACGGATGCTGGTTTGGAAACAATCAAAATCAACCTTCCTGCGATTATTACTACTGACTTACGCTTGAATGAGCCACGTCTGCCAAAACTTCCTGACATTATGAAAGCGAAGAAGAAGCCGATCGATATGGTTGAAGCAGCTAGCTTTGGTGTTGACCTTGCACCACGTTTAGAAGTTGTTAGTGTATCTGCTCCTGAAGCTCGTAAGCCAGGTGTTATCGTGGCGAATGCGGCAGAGTTAATCGACAAACTTAAGAACGAAGCGGGAGTACTATAATGTCTATTTTAGTAATTGCTGAGCACGACAACAGTGCTTTAAACGCTAATACCTTAAATACCTTAAACGCCGCTACAAAAATTGGTGGTGATATTACCCTTTTGGTTGCAGGTAGTGATGCACAAAGTGTGGTTGATGAAGCGGCTGCAATAGCTTCGGTTAGCAAAGTATTATCTGCGAATGATGCGGCACTGGCTGATGGTTTGGCAGAAAACATCGCATGGTTAGTAAATGGCATAGCTGCTAATTACACTCATGTATTAGCACCAGCGTCTAACTTCGGTAAAAACTTTTTACCACGTGTTGCAGCGATGCAAGATGTGATGCAGGTTTCTGATATTGTTGATGTGGTTTCTGCAGATACATTTGTTCGTCCTATCTATGCAGGTAATGCATTAGTTACGGTGAAGAGTAGTGATTCAGTTAAGTTGATTACTGTTCGTAGTACAGCATTTGATGCAGTTGAAGCGACAGGTGGTTCTGCCGCTGTTGAAGAGCTCGCATTTGGCGAAGCATTCGAAGGCGTTTCATTTGTAAGTCGTGATGTAACAGTGTCCGAAAGACCTGATCTTGCTACAGCGCCTATCGTTGTTTCTGGTGGTCGTGGTGTTGGTAGTAAAGAAGACTTTGCAATCATCGAAAAGCTTGCTGAAAAAATGAATGCAGCAGTTGGTGCTTCTCGTGCAGCAGTTGATGCGGGTTATGCGCCAAATGATTTTCAGGTAGGTCAAACCGGTAAAGTGGTTGCTCCTGATATCTACTTCGCTATCGGCATTTCTGGTGCGATTCAGCATCAGGCGGGTATGCGTGAGAGTAAAGTCATTGTAGCCATCAATAAAGATGAAGAAGCACCAATCTTCCAGATTGCTACTTACGGTATTGTTGCTGATTTGTTTGATGTGGTTCCAGAGCTTACCGAGCTATTGAGCTAAAAAAGTAAACTAGAGCAAACTAGAGCTTAGCTAATAAACTCTTAGCATTGCTATACATACTGATTGGCTGATCCTTACGGGTGAAGCCAATCAGTCGTTTTTCGATATGCCGCTAATTCTAGTGTTATATCTCTAAATTTCCGGCGTCTCTCTTTAAAAGGTTATTAACAAGCTCTGGAGATTTATCGTACAATCTTTTTTCGTGTTTTTACCTATAATAACAACACCCCTTTCATCAATTAACACTGTAGGAATTATTATGCCCGCGTTATTACCAAACGTAGACCCGGATGGTTTACTCGAATATTCCGTAGTTTATACGGATCGTGCTCTTAATCACATGTCACAATCTTTTCAGGGTGTGATGAGAGATATCTCTTCTACATTAAAAGAAGTCTATAACGCGAAAGCAGCAATCGTCGTGCCCGGCAGTGGTACTTTTGGTATGGAATCTGTCGCGCGTCAATTCGCGACTAACGAGAAATGTCTGGTTATTCGTAACGGTTGGTTTAGTTTCCGTTGGACACAGATATTCGATATGGGCAGCATTCCATCAGAACACATCGTGATGAAAGCACAGCAAGCAGAAGATGCAACACAGGCACCTTTTGCACCTGCAGCCGTTGAAGATGTCATTGCAACCATCAAAGCCGAGAAGCCTGCAGTGGTTTTCGCACCGCATGTTGAAACCTCTTCGGGAATGATTCTTCCCGATGAATACATCAAAGCCGTTGCTGATGCGACCCACGAAGTAGGTGGTTTATTCGTATTGGATTGTATTGCCTCAGGAACAATCTGGGTAGATATGGAAGCAACCAGTGTTGACGTATTAGTTAGCGCACCGCAAAAAGGCTGGAGTGGTCCACCGTGCGCAGGTTTGGTGATGCTTAGTGATGCCGCAATCGCTAAAATGGAAAATACCGAAAGCACCAGTTTCGCGATGAATCTAAAACAATGGCACACCATTATGCAAGCGTATGAAGGTGGTGCACATGCATATCATGCAACCATGCCAACAGATGCGTTGCGTACATTCCGCGACATTATGGTTGAAACCCGCGAATACGGTTTCGATAAAGCCAAACAAAATCAATACGAGCTGGGTAAAAAAGTCAGAGAGTTACTCGCATCTAAAGGCATCAAAAGTGTCGCAGCCGAAGGCTTCGAAGCTCCAGGTGTTGTGGTTAGCTATACGCAGGATGCAGATATCCAGACCGGTAAAAAATTTGGTGCAGTAGGCATGCAAATCGCCGCAGGTGTGCCACTAATGTGCGATGAGCGAGAAGATTACCAAACCTTCCGTTTAGGTTTATTTGGTTTGGATAAATTACAAAATATTGACCGTACGGTTGCAAGTCTTGATGATGCTTTAAAGGACGTTTTATAAGCATTAGAACTAGCATATAGAACTATGATCTAAACCGGCTAGTTCTATTAAACGTCACCTCCCCACTTATAAGCCTTTTTTTACTTACGTTGAAAAAAGTGCCTTAAAGTAGGGGGGTGACTTTTTGTTTATACGGCTATGTAAAAGCAGTAAATCTGGAATAAAAAATAAGTTCAAAACCCTTATGACCGTTTATCAGAAATACAAGCAAAATTATTACCGTGTAATAATATTGTATACAAGGTAAGCGTTTGCCCCAACCGAGATACAATTCTGTATTTTGGTTAATACAATGTAAATTTGTTAAAATGTATTTACGTAAAGGAAGTCCGCTTCTAGTCATTTCACTACTTGTGATGACTCAATTCGTTTCTGCAGGTGAAGATAAAACAAGTATTCAATTAAATGTAGTTAGTCCCGGGTATGTAAAATTCTCAGGGACAGTAGTTGATACATCTCACTATTTTTCAGAAGTCCAAGTTAAACCCTCTAGCTCACAAAAACCCGGTCCTACAATCTCTTTAGGTACATTGGGTTTAAACTCAAATGTGAGTGGTGATTGCACCTTAAACTTTTCAACAGATAATAATTTTGGCTTGCGTCATGTCAGCAGCAATACAAAATTATCCGATTATTTATTAAATTATCGGAATAAAAATATCTCTGGAAAGCAGAACAACAAGATGTCAGTCCCTTGTAATTACAAACCCGAAAAAATTAAATTTAATACAACTGGTCAGTATTTAGCTGAAGTTGAACCGGGTATGTATAGCGATACGGTTAGAGTCGAAGTTGTTACACAATAGTAGAGTATTCTCACAATAAACAACGACTGTTTATATTCTCGTTTTAATGCTTATTAATTCGAGAATTAAACACTTTATTCTGGTTTCATTGCCAAGTTATTCGCTTTATTGAGAATTGAACTGGGATCTTTGAATGGGCGTCTGTTAGTCAGCGCCTGTTAGTCAACGTTTATTAGTCAACGAGAATACGGTTTGATCGCTGTTTAGGCGTGTTGGTACTCTTGCGTCTCAACAAACGTGAGATGGCGTCTACGCTCATATTGAGTAACGCAGTGATGAGAATCAGCAGTAATGCGCGATCGAAGCGTAGGTCTTGCATGGCGTTATCGATATAGAAGCCCAGCGTGGCAATGCCAAGTAAGCCCATGATCGCCGTTTCTCTCAGGATGATTTCCCAGCGATAAAAAAGGTAAGCCAGAAAGTTGCCATATATTCGCGGAGTGAGTTCGTACGCATAAAGGTTTAGGCCTTTAGGCGCATCTATTCTTACATCTAACGTATTCGATTGATTACCCACTAAGTGTCCGATAATTCCCGCGTTATGTAATGCTAAAGCAATCACGGCAGGTAGCATTGACGGTCCAAAAAACTGCAATAGAATAAATGCCAGAATGTATTCGGGTGTGGAGCGCATTATGACTAAGGCGACATGTCCAAAACCTTGACCGAGCCTGTTCTGAAAGTGTTTCGATATCAGCGGATAAACCATTAAAGTCAGAATGCCTGTCACTACCAATGCAATTTGTGTCAGTAGTAAGGTATTGATAATTCCCGGTATAGCCTGATCCTGCATAATGTTGCTAAACCAGTGCCACAGATCGTTAAAGCTACCTTCTTTTGCACCTCGAATAGGTGAAGGGATGATATCCTGAGTGAAAAATCGATGCACATTGGACCATTTGAAATCATGTTGATCGGTCAATACTGTGTAAGCTGCGATTGCAAAATACACGGGCATCAATAATGGTCGTAACCAATATCGGATGCTGGCAATCAAGAGATAAAACACCAGTAATAACACCACGACGTAGGAATAATCGCCCTGCATGAATGACGATTCCAGGTAGAATCCCAAGGTTGGTAGACCAATAAAACCCAGAATCACGCTGCTGCGCAATCCACATTCAAAACGATACGATGTGTAGGTTTTTAGCGCTTGCCAAACATCAGGGAGCAAACCGTAGAAAAACTGATTTAAACGTCCAGTGTTGGAAGGTAAGGCTTTGATGACTGAGTGATCAGCTTCTTCAATAATTTCTGCATAGACTTTGGCAAAGGTTGCCGCATAAGGAATGGCTAACGCTAAAATACCGGTTAACGGATGTAGACCGAAGACTTGTAAAAAGATGAGTGCCCAGAACAATTCATGAATAGCGCGAAGAAACGCACACAAACCACGAATCATCGAAAAACGGTATAAATAACTGAGCGGTATTGCACAGACCACCCCGAGGAAAACTCCAATCAATGCGAAGCTGAGCGTTTGTAATAAAGCGTTCAACAAGATGCTGATATCACCAACATCAGGGTTGAGTATCGCAGTGCCAAAGCGCCTTAATTCTTGCCACGGGTCTACGTTGTATATACTTAAATCTGCAAATGGAATGCACAATAGTGCAATCACAACAAACAGTATTGAGACGTTACGGTAAGACAAGTTAGCAGAAAAGATAGTCAATGGGTTTTGCATAACAGCAAAGGTCTACTGATATAAACAGGCCAGATCAGCCATATTTAATTGACTCGATGGCGAGTCGACCAGAACCTTGCCATCTTTTAAACCGATAATTCGATCGCAATGATTTAACGCCAGATAACTATCATGTAAGCCTAAAATGATGGTTTGGCTGTAGGATTGAAGGCATTTGATAATTTCTTCTGCCTGATATTCATCCACCGCTGAAACAGGTTCATCCGCTAATAACACGGGTTTTTCCTGATACAGAGCACGCGCCAGTCCAGTACGTTGTTGCTGTCCGCCCGATAAGGTATTTACTTTGTTGAAACATTCGTCTTTTAAGCGAAGCACGTCTAGCAGTTGTTTAATTTCAGTGACATTATTTTCAAAAGGACGGATTAAATTCCACAGATTTCGCCAAGTGGGATATTCGTTTAAACGGCCCATATAAACATTATGGTAAACACTTAAGCTTTGGGATAAAGCCGGTGCTTGTGGCGCCCACGCACATTGATTGGTAGGCTTATGTGTTTTTTGCGCTGAAGACAATTCGTAAAGATAGCGCAATAAGGTGGACTTACCCGAACCGCTCTTACCAAGAAGAGCGATTCGTTCACCTGCATGGATGGTTAGGTTAAGATTCGCTAAAACGACTGTTTCGTCATAGCTAATACTTACGTCCTGCAGATCAAATAAAGACAAGCGCGTGTTACTGGTCGATTAGACCAATCTCTTTAGCAACATCCAATACCGGTTGGAAATCAGCATTGCTTGCAGGAATGAAACCAGAACGTGGGAAGGCATCCAGAATGCTTTTATCTTTAATGTCGATTAACGCCTGAGTTACTTTAGCGGTGAAACCTTCGCCGTATACTTTGTCGGCATCTCCACGAATACTCCACTGGTAATCTGGGTAATCAGGTGTTTCCCAAACAACTGAAACCTTATCGGTATCGATTTTTCCTTCGGATAATTCTCTTTCCCACACCTTGTAGTTAACCGCTCCTACCTGGTAAGCGCCAGACTGAACCAACGCAATCGTGCGAGAATGGTTGCCACTGAAACCTACTTTTTCGAAGATTTTTTCTGGTGCTTTATTAAATTGTTTACGTAGATGATATTCGGGCATCAAACGTCCAGAAGTAGAACCCTTAGAACCAAAGGTAAAAGTTTTGTTGAGAATAGACGCAGGCATTTTTTCTGACTTTCTGTCATTATCTTTGCTCACAACGCCAGTATGCGCGATGAAGTAACTTTTAAACGTAGGATCTTCAGCGCCCTGTGCGATCGCCTGAGAACCTTCTGATAATAGACGTGCGCGAACACCAGACAATCCACCAAACCATGCTAATTGCACGTCATCATTGCGGAAAGCGGTAACACTTGCCGCATACGATTTAACCGGAACAAATTTCACTTCATGATCAAGCGCTTTGCTCAAATATACAGCGACTTTATCAAAGCGCTCTTTCAAAGCTGTTTCATCCTGATCAGGAATAGCGGTAAAAACAAAAGGTTTCGCAGTAGCAGCCGTGTTTATCGTAAAAAACAAAATAGCTGCGATGAGTGTACGTTTGATCATAGTATAAGAATATCTAATAATTTTTAAAGCGGGTAGCGTAGTGTAAATGTTGATTGCGGGCAATGAAATATAAGTAAAAAGCCATGATATTTTTATGAAAAAGGCACCCCCGTACTTATAGGCGTTTAATTAATCGTTGTCTTTGTCGTTGTTGTTCTCGTTGTTGTCGATTTTGTGGGTGTTTAAAAATACAATCTACAAAAAAGTGCCTCAAAGTAGGGGGGTGACTAAAAATCTATGGGCTGAGCCAGTTTCAGGACTTTGCTTTTGGTTGCATCATCCATCAATGTTTCTAAAGCATATTCACCAAGGATTTCATTCATGGCTTTTAAAGGCGGAATCAATAACTCTTTATCTTTTGCTTTTATGTTGTAGATATTGATTGTTCTGAGTATTGATATCGATGCACTATTCAAACTCTGGTTTTTGCGCGGTGTAGGATTATCATGCGGCGTGGCTAAACCAAGTTTCTGAATAACTTCCTGAACCACATCGCCTTCATAGTTGAATGCTGAGACCTTATTATCACCAAACAGGCTTTGGCATTCTGAAACGAAACCGCGATAGTTTAAATGTTGTGAAAACCACTTAATGTCTAACATTTCGGATAGAGATAAGTCTTTGCCATAACAGGGGTTATTCTCTATTTGCGGGTTACGTATACATTGTTTGTAATAACTTTCGATAAACGCCAGAGGCTCGCGAAACCATACCCAGATTTCCACATCGAAGCATTTGTTCAATTCTCTTAAAAGGTCTTTTGATGCCTCGGGAAAATCCCACCAGTAATTATAAATTCCTTCAGATGACAGGATTATGGTGTGGGTGTCTTCGTTGACCTGTGACAGAATATTTTTGAAATTTTCCAGAAAGTTTTCGTGATGAGTAGTGACCAGATTTTTCTCGAACCATTGGTGTTTGGGTGCATGGGTATTCTGTAATTTTTGCAGGTTATGCGGATACAGAATCCCTTTACCTCTGAGTTTGCGTTGTTTTTTATCCAGATAAGTTTGTAAGCTGGTGGTTCCGGTTTTGGGTGTGCCAGCATGGATGATGAGTTTTAGTGCTTTATCCTTGACTGACGTGATCGGTTCTAACAATGCATTCAGTTGTTTGGAAAAGATGTCGTGTGGTTTTTCCATGGGATATAAAAAAAGCCTCTAAAGTAGGGGGGTGACTTTATGCTAAATAAGATTTAATGACGAATCCAGATACTAAAATGCCACAACCTTGATGTTCAAAATTGTGGCATTTCCAAGTTACTGATTAGTTAATCAGCTATTACATATTGCTGTACATCGGTCCGCCACTTTCTGGTGTGGTCCAAACGATATTCTGCGTTGGGTCTTTGATGTCACAGGTTTTACAATGCACGCAGTTTTGAGAGTTGATGAGCAACGCTTTTGAACCATCCTCTTCTTCTACAATCTCGTATACAGCGGCAGGGCAATAACGTGATTCAGGTGAATCATAAAGCGCTAAATTGGTATCAATCGCGATTTTTTGATCTTTCAGTTTTAGGTGAATCGGCTGGTTTTCATCGTGGAACGTATTGGATAAATACACTGACGACAAACGATCAAAGGTGACTTTTCCGTCAGGCGCTGGGTATTCGATTTTTTCGACTTCTGTTTTCTTCTTCAGTTGTAGATGATCCGCATGGTGGGTCATCGTCCATGGCTCTTTACCGCGAGTCACATAAGCAGTTAAACCTGCGTTGGCTAAACCAAGCAGTAAACCTTTGCTGAAGCCCGGGCGTATATTACGCACTTTGTGCAGTTCTTCGTGCATCCATGAATTTTTGAAAGCCGCTTCATAAGAGACAGAGTCAAACGCGTCTTTTTCCAGCGCAGCAAATGTCGCTTCTGCAGCTAACATACCGCTTTTCATAGCTGTATGAATGCCTTTGATTTTCGCCACATTGAGGAAACCAGCAGCGTCTCCAATCAGTAATCCGCCCGGGAAATCTAATTTTGGTAAAGATTGTAAACCACCTTCTACGATAGCGCGTGCGCCATAGCTGAGGCGTTGGCCATCTTCAAAAAGTGGTCTGATTGACGGATGACTTTTAAAGCGCTGAAATTCTTCGAAAGGACTAAGGTATGGGTTGGTATAATCCAGACCGACGACGAATCCTACTGCGACCAGATTCTTTTCCATGTGATAAAGGAAAGATCCGCCGTAGGTATCGCTCTTTAATGGCCATCCAATGGTATGTAATGTTTTACCCATTGTGTGTTTTTCTGGTTTAACTTCCCAAACTTCTTTGATACCGAGGCCATAAGTTTGCGGTGAAGAATCTTTCGCCAAGTCATAGTGATCGATTAATACACGACTCAATGAACCACGGCAGCCTTCTGCAACGATGGTGAGTTTTGCTCGCAACTCCATTCCCGGGTCGTAAGAGGGTGTTTTGTTACCTTCTTTGTCCACACCTGTTTCACCGGTAGCAACACCCACAACCTTATTGTTGTCATCATAAAGCACTTCAGCAGCAGCAAAACCTGCGTAGATTTCGATGCCCATTGCTTCTGCTTGTTCGCCCAGCCATTTGGTTAAACGACTGATGCTGATAACGTAATTGCCTTCGTTATGCATGGAAGGTGGCGTCGGTAGTTTCTTTGAGCCTTTTTCTGTCAGGTAGGTGAAATGATCTTCTGTGACTGCGGTGCTGATTGGTGCGCCTTTTTCTTTCCAGTCGGGGATGAGTTCGTCAAGAGCACGCGTTTCCAGGATTGCACCAGCCAGAGAATGAGCGCCAACCTCGGCTCCCTTTTCGAGAACGGTAATAGCCAGTTCTTGTCCTTTTTCTTTAGCCAGTTGAGAGAGTCGAATTGCAGTCGATAAACCCGCAGGTCCGGCACCAACAATGACTACATCAACATCTATAGAATCGCGTTCACTCATAGTTATTTCCACCCATAACAAATCAATATCTGGTCAATTATAGTAGAAAGAACTTGGTGGATATTCTTTTTTTTATCCAATGGTTAACATAAAACCAGTCTTGGTAAATTAGAGGCGCTTATGTAACAGAGGTTTTGGCTATAAGTTTAATTCCATACCGAGACTGGCGGTTAGATTCATCAGCATGTGCATCGCTATCGGTACATACAGAGATTTGCTTTTGAGTTTGGCAATAGCCAAGAGTATACCAATGAGGAAGATGCTTGTTATCTCAAACCAGCCATATTGGACATGAATGATTGCCCAGCAGGCAGAGGTCAGGAGTACCGCGCCTAAAGTACCGAAAGCGCTTTTACGCAAGCCTTCAAAAAAGAAACCACGGAATAAAATTTCTTCAAAAAATGGCGCTGAAATGCCTACGGCTATCCATAATAAAGGGAGATTAGTTGCGCTCAAATAGACCTTGGTCATGAATTCAGGTGTAGGGCGATCTAACCAGATGTTGAGGCCTTCCATTAGCATCATGCCCAGAATCATAAGCCCAAGAAAACCGAGTAAATATTTTAATCTGGGTGGATAGAATTCAAGGTAGTTTTTTATGCTTAAGGTTTTACGTTTGGCAATAATAAAAAATATTAAGGCTGTGCCTATTATCGCTGCAGGAATTTGCGACACGCTAATGGCATCACCATTAAAAGCATAGTTATTAAGTAGTGCGCCAAAGCCTGAGGAGGAACCTGGATTTAACGCATCACTAATGGTCATGCTCTCTTGAGAAAACATGTAAGCGACAAGAAAGAATGACTGTAAAGCGGAAAATAAGATAAATACCAGAATGGTAAAGGCTAAGGTTGCCCAGACATTCCAGTAGGGATTAGTTATCTGATCAGCGTTATTAGAGTTGTTGCCTGAGTCTTGAAGCATAGGGATGCTGTGGCTTACTGCGTGTGTACAAGTGAAGTCTTACTTAGGATATCTTGAATCGCATGACGTGGTTTATTAAAAGGTATCAATAGCAATCCTAATCCAAATAACGCAGTGATATAGCGAATCAAGGATTGTGACCAGGATACGAGCGCATTATTGTTATTCACGAGTTTGATTTTCCAGACTTTCATGCCTGGTGTTTGTCCGCGTTTTGTCCAGAAATAGGCAAAATACAGAAAGCTGACAATCAGCCACAGGCTTTTTAAGAAGAGGTTAACCGGACTAGTGGCTGGAATTGTGTTGATGGTCTCGGTCTCACTGATCTGCACTTGCTGTAAGTTAACCAGGCCAGAACTGATGATGATCTGTTGAATGATCAAGGTTGAAATAATGATAACGAAAAATACGATCAAGCTATCGTAAAATATAGCTAATAGACGAGATCGTATTTTTGCGGGTGATGATAAGTTTGTTTCAGGCATTCTAAATAGTATCAATCACATATTAAGAAAGTTTTGTAACATATCGTGACCATGTTCCGTCAGAATAGATTCTGGATGGAACTGGACGCCTTCAATCGCGAGTTCTTTATGTCGCACACCCATGATTTCATCAAGTTCTCCGTTATCATCCTGTGTCCATGCAATCACTTCTAGCGAATCGGGTAATGTTTCTTTTTCGATAACCAGTGAGTGATAGCGCGTCGCCTTGAATGGATTCGGTAGGCCTTTAAAAATGCCCGTGCCTTTGTGATAAATATCCGAGGTTTTGCCGTGCATGATTTCTTTGGCGCGAATAATGTTACCGCCAAATTGCTGACCGATTGATTGATGGCCTAGACACACGCCAAAAATTGGAAGCTTGCCTTTAAAGTGTTCGATGACAGCTAGAGAAATACCGGCTTCTGTGGGAGTACAAGGACCGGGGGAAATCATTATTCTTTCTGGTGCGAGTGCTTCAATTTCTTCAATGGTGATTTGATCATTACGTTTTACAACGACTTCAGCGCCTAATTCACCCAGGTATTGCACCAGGTTATAGGTAAAGGAGTCGTAATTATCTATCATTAGAATCATGTCGTTCTCCTTACTTGTGAAGTCTGTCTAAACCAGCAGCTGCCTGACTGACTGCTTTGAAAATGGCGCGTGCTTTATTCATGGTTTCCATCCATTCCATTTCTGGAACAGAATCATAAACAATACCGGCACCTGCCTGAATGTGTAAGGTCTCATCTTTAATCACACCAGTACGGATTGCAATTGCAGTATCCATATTACCATTCCATGCCAGGTAACCGATAGCACCCGAATAAATACCCCGTTTTACGGGTTCTAATTCATCGATGATTTCCATTGCGCGAATTTTAGGTGCGCCGCTTACTGTACCCGCAGGGAATGTCGCACGAAGCACGTCAATCGCAGACATGTCAGGTAATAATTTACCGACGACATTTGAAACGATATGCATGACGTGAGAGTAACGCTCAATTCCCATCTTATTGGTGAGGCGCACAGATCCAGTCTGACTTACTCGGCCCGCATCATTTCGCCCTAAATCAATCAGCATTAAATGTTCGGCGAGTTCTTTAGGATCATTGAGTAATTCTTTTTCCATAGCCAGGTCTTTGACTTTATCGTGGCCGCGTTTACGCGTACCAGCAATCGGTCTAACAGTGATTTCACCATTATCAAGGCGTACTAAAATCTCCGGTGATGAACCCACAATCTGAAAAGAATCCAGATTCATAAAGTGCATATAGGGGGATGGATTGAACGATCGTAAGGAGCGATATAAATCTATTGGTGGAGCTTCAAAGGGAATACTCAGACGTTGTGAAAGCACCACTTGCATGGCATCGCCGGCTTTGATGTATTCACGTGTTTTCTCAACGGCTTCTTCAAAACCTTCTTTGGTGAAGCCAGAGACAAAATCATCTTCTGTAATGGTCTTGGGATTACTTACAGGATTGTATAAAGTCAGTGGTTCTTGCAGTTTATTGCTTAAGTAATCGAGTCGACGTTCTGCGTCTTCGTATTCCCCGTCACTGGCATGTACGATTACCGAAAGTATACCATTCAGGTTATCGAAGATGACTACTTCTTCAGAAAGCATCAGAAGAATATCGGGAGTATCAATCGGGTCGGGTTTTGATTCTGCTTCTACACCGGATAGTTTTGGCTCGATATAACGAATTGTTTCATAGCCAAAGTAACCGACTAAACCACCATTAAAACGCGGCATGCCTTCGATTTCAGGGACTTTGATGCTGTCTTTGTAGTTTTCAATCCATTCTAGAGGATCACTGACAGTTTCAGAGGAAACGGTTTCACCATCGGTGATAACGTCAACATCTCTATCTGTGACTTTAATAATCGTTTTAGCGGGTAGGCCGATAATTGAATAACGACCCCATTTCTCTCCACCTTGAACGGATTCAAATAAATAAGAATACGGGCCATTGGCGAGTTTGAGATAGGTACTTAAAGGGGTGTCGAGATCAGCGAGTATTTCGCGAACTAAAGGTACGCGATTGTAACCTTCAGAAAGGTAAGCTTCGAATTGTGATTTGTTCATGGTTAAACCTGATATAAATGTATGTGCATTGGTATTAATTTATTACGAATAAATAAGCGTACAACTGTCTTTTTTTCAAAAGACGCTATATCCAAAGCCAGTTACGATTTATAGAGGTATTTAACATGGGGGTATTTTAACTCGCTTTTTAATCAATCAGCAAGTAGTAAACAGCCAAAGGATTGGCTGAGTGAAAAGTTAGTAAACGTAGTGATGAGTTTCTGTGCAGAGAAGACTGGATTAGCGAGGCTTTATCATGTCGCGTAACTCGGTCATCGAGTCAATAACCGCATCAGGGTTAGAATCCCGAATATCATCGCCATGGTTATAACCATAAGACATACAGATTATTTCAAACCCAGCAGCGCGAGCCGCTTTTACGTCTGAAGTTGAATCACCTAACATCAAGGAATTTTCTGGTTTAACCCCGAGCATTTTTGCACCATGTAATAGCGGGAGTGGATCAGGTTTTTTCTTTTCCAGAGTATCGCCACTGATAACAATTTCAAAATCATTCCACAATCCTAAGTCTTTTAAAATAGGGTGAGTGAATTGTTCATCCTTATTAGTGATACAACCGATTTTGATGCCGGTAGATTTTAAGTAATCGACACCTTCACGAACACCGGGATAGAGCTTGCTGCGTTTTGAGGTGTTTTCTGCGTAAAGTTCTCTGAAAATCGGCATCGCATCTTTGAAGATAGCTTCATCGTGTGGTGCGTCTAAATCATTGGCGATACCACGTTCAACGATTCGGATAACGCCATTACCCACCCACTTTCGTGCCGCCGCTTCACCGCGTGGTGGAAGTCCTACTTTTTTTAACGTTTCATCGAGACACCATGAGAGGTCTGGCACTGAATCTACCAATGTGCCATCTACATCAATCATGATTAATTCTGGTGAAAATGTTTTACTCATAGGACGACTCGACTGTTCATTGTGCGTTTATTGCCCTTTTTTACACGATTATTTTTTATCATGTAAAAAAAGGGGCTCAAAGTAGGGGGGTGACTTAAAAGACTATCATTGAGGCGTTTAAACCTTAGCTGCAGCTAGTTGCTCACGGAATTTGCCACAGATTGTTTCGTAATCATTAGGATCATCCGCATTTGCAGCGCCGAAGATCGCAGAACCCGCAACGAACATATCTGCACCGGCTTCTTTGATTTCTTTGATGTTGTTGTCTTTAACACCACCATCCACTTCAAGACGGATATCGTAACCAGACTCGTCGATTAGTTTGCGACATTGCTTAAGCTTGGTTAGTGTTGATGGAATAAAACTCTGACCACCAAAGCCCGGGTTTACTGACATCAATAAAATCAGATCGACTTTATCCATCACGTATTCCAGAACGTCTAAAGACGTTGCAGGATTGAACACCAAACCTGCTTTACAACCTAATTCACGAATCATTTGTAGGGTGCGATCCACGTGCTCTGAAGCTTCTGGATGAAATGAAATATACGTTGCGCCCGCTTTTGCAAAATCGGGAATGATTCTATCAACCGGTTTAACCATCAGATGCACATCAATATCCGCTGTTACACCGTGTTTGCGCAGCGCGTCACAGACTAAGGGACCAATCGTTAGGTTAGGCACATAGTGATTATCCATGACATCAAAATGCACCACATCAGCACCCGATTTTATGACGTTATCGACTTCTTCTCCCAAACGAGCAAAATCTGCTGACAGAATAGAAGGTGCGATGAGGTCTGTTTGACGTGCCATAAAAGGTTCCTTGTGTTTAATGAAGTATTATATGAAGCGATTAATGTTAATACCTGTAGTTTGACTCTATCTGATAATTTTTCAACTGTGTATTCGCCTTTGGGGATACTGTTTTCACACCCTAACTATTTATAGTAGGCAGTAAACACCGTGATTTAATGATGTTTACTGCTTGTGAAAAGAACGCCTTGATTATAAAAAAATAATATGGGCTTTGACGGTAACTGACTTATTTAGATGCGTTTTTGACCATATAATCAACCGCAGCTTTAACATCATCATCAGAGATATCAGCACGTCCACCTTTAGCCGGCATCGCTCCTTTGCCTTTTAATGAAGTGGTATATAGCGCTTCGATTCCGGTTTCAATGCGCGGTGCCCAGGCTTCTGCATCTCCAAATTTAGGGGAACCCGCAATACCCGCATCGTGGCAGACTTTGCATGCATCGTCATAGGTCTTCTTACCTGCATCATCTGCGGCAAAAGCGTTAACAGATAACAAAGTACATGTACTTAAAAGGATGGTTTTGATCGTTGTTGTTTGCATAAAGCAGTCTCCTGTTTCTAATTTTAGTAGCGATTAATGAATGAGATTAAGCATGGTAAATTAGCGATATTTTCTATTTGTAATACCGTTAAAATACGTAATCTATTAGCACTGTCAAATCCCATAATAAAATGAAAGGTATTTTAATTAATTATTTTAATGACCAGTTTAGATATGTATAAGCGTCCTTTGCGTGTGGAGCGTGTGGCGCTGGACGTTGCAAAAAATGCCGGAGTAGAGCTATTTATGGCTAGAGCAGATGAAATTCATCCGCTTGCCAGTGGTAATAAGTTTTATAAGTTAAAACCGCATTTTGATTACGCTAGAAAGAATGGTATCGAACAACTCCTTAGTTTCGGTGGCGCTTTTTCTAATCATATTCATGCCTTGGCTTTGATGGCTAATGAATATGATTTTCAGAGTATAGGAATTATTCGTGGTGAGGCTGAATACGCCACGAATTCAACGCTCACGGCGGCACGAAATGTGGGTATGACTTTGGAATTTGTCACCCGAAAAGACTATAAGCTTCGTCACGATGAAAATTATTTAACTGCATTAGGCAAACGATTTCCACAAGCGTTGATTATTCCTGAGGGTGGAAGTAGCCCTCTAGCTGTTGCGGGTTGTACAGAATTAAGCAAAGACATCAACGCACAGCATAAAAGTGATATTTTGACTATTGCCAGTGGCACAGGAGCTAGTTTTGCGGGTTTGGTTTGTGGTCTAGAAGAATCACAACAAGCTATTGGCTATGCCGTTTTAAAAGATCAATCACTCGAGGAACGCATCGCATCATTCATTGCGGCTGAGAACGCAGAGGCTGCTCATTCTAATAGGTATTCAATCGTGCAGGCAGACTATGGTGGATATGCCAAGGTTGATAATACACAGCTGATGTTTATCCTCGACTGGCTAGAGCAAACAGGAATCTTGCTCGACCCGATTTACACCAGCAAAATGTGCCGGCGTTTAGTCGAACAAATAGTTGCCGGCGAATTTGCCAGAGGAACATCCATTACCATGGTGCATAGCGGCGGCTTGCAAGGTTGTTTTGGGATGCAGGATAACGTCATGAAACTCGCGGGTGAATCCAGTTGGCATCGTATTCAATCTTATCTGCAAGACAAATAAAATATGCCCCAAAGTAGGGGGGTGGCTTTACTCTTTTTTCAGTTGAACAGGGCCCTGATTCTGAGGTCGTTTACCTTTAATATCTTTGTAGAATTCAGCGATAATTTTCATGTCGGCATCAATGTCTCCGCTTGGATATAAAACCTGAGAAAACCCCATAGTGCGTTTTTCGTAATCGATATAAGCCATACAAATCGGCACATTTGCCGATTGTGCAATATGATAAAAACCACTCTTCCAATGATCTGTTTTAGAACGGGTGCCTTCTGGTGAAATAGTAAGCACCATCTCATCCGCTTCGTCGAATCTGGTGGTAATCTGTTCGATGAAACCTTTCGAGCTTTTGCGATCTACCGGTATCCCGCCAAGTGCAGTAAACAAGTAATGAAAGGGTCCCCAAAACATTTGAATTTTAGCCACCCAGTGAATTTTTAAATGGAGTGTCCAGAAGGTCAGCATAGTCAACGGAAAGTCCCAGTTGCTGGTATGAGGTGCGCCAATCAACACGTATTTTTTTTCTTTCGGTAAAACAATATCAATTTTCCAGCCAATAAGTTTCAATAACGTTTTAGCGAAAGATTTAAGCATTCTGGTTCCTTGTAATGTTGTATTTCTGGTGTTGTAGTCTTCAACAATTTCTTGTTAATTATTTTTATATGACCAAACTCGCTAAACCTAATAAGCAGACAGCTGCAAAAAGAGACGTGGATGGAAATCTAAACGGGTTTATCTTTCCTTTAATGGCAACACTAGCACTTAGCAGGGAAAAGGCACCAGTAAGAATTGTTAAAAATACAACTAATTCTGGTTTGTTTGGGTGTAATGCCACATAAGCATATCCGCCCCCCATTAACAAAGTGAAAATGGTAGTGATGTGCCAAGTGTAATAGTTAAGCCACTTTGATGCTATGGGAAGTTCTTTACTTTCTAATAATGGTTTTGCTACACGTGGACCACCTACAAAAGTATGGATTGTAAATGTAAGAAAACTGACAGCAACAGCTAACCATAATAGATAAATTTGCATAAATATCTCGTTTTAAGATTATCTCAAATACAGACAATGAACGGCTAATAGAGTGAAGGTCACCCCCCTACTTATAGGCACTTTTTTATTAAAAGATTAATCGCATCATACTATAGAAAATAAGCAGATTAAAAAATTGGCCCAAAGTAGGGGGGTGGCTTTTGATAAACTAATATGTCATCAAATGTTTTTACTTTTTGTGAATTTAATCACAGAAAATATTGAGGCGTTCATTTAGTATCAATAACCTAATCAATGAATCCTTACAGTGCGATTGATTAGATTCTTTGAAAAAAATCGAGTTTACGTTATGCAAAGTAAACAATATATTTTACAGCAATAGAATTATGGCTTCCCTAAAGTTTGTGTGTAACGGTTAATCTCTTGAGAGCAGCCGAGTGATTCTGTGGCTTGAATAAGCAACGATATAATCAGTATTAACAGCAAACTACATGTGTAAGCATATTGAGTAAAAGTTAGTAGAATAGTTGAATAACTCTTCAGGAAGCTATAAGCACTTTTCATTATACGAGGAGACTTATTATGAAATTGTTTAAAGGTTGTATTCCAGAAAAAAACGTTAATGTAAGCAAATTTGGGGTGGGGGCAATCCTGGCATGCATGTTTATGTTTAATTCATTGAATGCTGCTGAATATAGCGGCTTGTTACATAGCCCATTCATACAAAAAGTTAAATGCGAGTTAAAATGTACATCAAACGGAGCGGGTGGAAGCGATTGTGTTTTTGTACCTGCTGGTTGTAATAATAAGAGCGATTTAAAGCTACCTAATTCCAGATTAGATTCAGTAACAAATCCAAAATTAAGTAATCCCAAGCTTGTTAATCCAAAAAGAAATTTATTACCGGGTGATCATTTTCAACCTAAAAAGATAAAATAATAAAAATAATTTAAAGCGCACCATGCAAAAATAGAAAGTATCTATTTGCATGGTGCGCTTTCTGAAGTGAGGGAACATACGATGAGCTATCTACTGTCTTAGCTCAGCAAAAATTCAGTATCATTTATATATCTCATTCAAAGTTGTGGGGGTGGCAATAGATATGTTTTAAATCTTCCCTATCATATTTTTTGAACATAACTTACAAGCCTGTTACAGCTTCTGTAAACTACAGCAATGAATTACCTTTCTCATTTATTTTTGTCTCAACCTACCATTGAATCGCGCGTTGGAAATCTATTAGGTGACTTTCGTAAAGGTGTTGATATTCAGGCTTTGCCAAGTAAAGTTGTCTTAGGTTACGACAATCATCGACTGGTCGATCGGTTTACTGATAGTCATCCCAAGGTTCTCGATTTAAAAGCCTTAATTTCTCCACAAAGAAGACGTTTTGCCGGCATTATGCTTGATATGGTGTTTGATCATTTTTTGATTGTGCACTGGGAACGTTTCGATGAGCTAAGTTTTGAAAGTCGTCGAAGCATTTATTATCGAGACTTAGCAGCGGGTAATCATCTGATGCCTGATCGTATGCAACGCGTCACTACTAACTTAATCGAGAATGATTGGTTTTCTGCGTATTCAGAATTAGATGGGGTTGGTTATGCGCTTGATCGTATCTCAGAGCGTATTCGCTTTAAAAATGATTTCTCTGGATCAATAGATGAGTTAAAAATACATAAAAACCAGATAGAAGATGTTTATTTGGATTTCTTTCCTCAGCTACTAGAAGAAGTTAAGAATCAAAGCATTGAACAAATCTGATAAACGCTTTAGAGTTGAGTAATAGGATTCCTAATAAATTAACAGTTCTCGGTTTATATTAAAAAAGTGCCTCAAAGTAGTGGGGTGCCTTTTACTATTTTTTCAGTTAAATATTCTATGAATTAGCTATCAATTAGTTATCAATTAGTTATCAAGAACGGCCGTATCACTTTATACTCCCCGCCCATGACTGACTTAGATAAAATTTCCTTTAGCAAGGTTAACAAAAACAGCGCGCTTTCCGGACGTATCCGCAGTGCTGCGTCTGATTTTCAAGTGGATGAGATTCAGCAATTTTCACCGTCGGGCATTGGTGAACACGTGTGGTTGCACATCAAAAAAACCGGTGAGAATACTGACTGGGTGGGGGGCTTGTTAGCGAAAGCGGCTAGTGTTCCACGTCGGGATGTGAGTTATGCAGGTTTAAAAGATCGCAATGCGGTAACAACACAATGGTTTAGCGTGCAAATGCCAGGACGAGAAGCACCTGATTGGCAGGCGTTACTGCCAGAATCGGTAGAAGTATTAGCAGAGAAACGTCATGATAAAAAGCTCAAGCGTGGGGCGTTAATTGGTAATAAATTTACCTTGAAGTTAAGCGATTTCAAAGGCGAAGAATCAGAGTTAGCAGCAACCATTGAGCGTATCAAACAACAGGGAGTGCCTAATTATTTTGGTGCTCAACGCTTTGGTCATAATAATTACAATATCGAAAGAGCTGAAAAATGGTTTGCGGGTGAATTTAAGATTAAAGACCGCGCTAAACGTAGTATTTATTTATCTTCAGCGCGTTCGTGGATTTTCAATCATATTCTTTCGGCGCGTATAGAGGCTGATAACTGGAACAAAGCTGTTGAAGGCGATGTGTACATGTTGAATGGTTCTAAATCATGCTTTTATGAGGCATTGAGCGATGAGATTATTCAACGGGTAGAAAAGCATGATTTGCATCCAACCGCAGCATTGTGGGGACGTGGACGTTTAGCAACTCATGATGAAATTTTAGGTTTAGAAACAGAAATTGCAGATACCTTTAGAAGCCTGTGTGATGGATTGGAACGAAATGGCTTAAAACAGGAAAGACGCGCGATGCGAATTAGCGTAGAAAACCTCACTTATGCGTATCTTGATAAAGATAGTAATAGCCACAATGATAGTGATGAAGCAGGGTGTACGGTAGAATTATCCTTTGCTCTACCAGCCGGTTGCTACGCAACATCAGTATTGGCTGAAATAGGAAGTTTTGATTAATAGGGGTTTATATTTTAGCTTGGCGGGATATAAAGCACGGACCAAACGAACTTTTTATAACCAAAGTACACTATAATATAAGTACCCCCTAATTTAGCTAAACCAACAAACCCAAACCAAGCAATCTAATTCATAAACGAGCCTAGCCCGAAATATTCATGTTTTTAACGTATTACAAACAGTTATCTATTGCATTGCTGATGAGTGTCAGCATGCTTCCAGCTGTGGGTGCAAATCCTGCTAAACAGCCTGTTATAGATAAAAACATGAAATTGGCGATGTTAAATTTAACCCGCAATAATGCTGTTGTGCGACCTACAGCAGCGGCGAAACCAGCTCAGAATAATTCTAAAAAGATCGTTAAAAAGGCTCAACCCAAACTGACATTTCCGGATAATTGCATTAGCTGGAATGCGAGGCAGGTTCATGCAAAAGCCGATCAATACGATACACACATTACAAAGTATGCGAAAAAGCATAATGTGGATACCAATTTAGTCAAATCGATAATTACAGCTGAATCGTGTTTTAAACGTAAGGCATTATCTTCAGCGGGCGCTCAAGGCCTGATGCAATTAATTCCCGATACGGCTGATCGTTTTGGTGTTACCGACAGTTATGATCCGCAACAGAATATTCGCGCTGGTGTTAAGTATCTGAGATTTTTGCTGGATCGGTATAAAGGCAATATTGAGAAAGCCATAGCGGGATACAACGCGGGTGAAGGCGCGGTTGATAAATACAATGGAATTCCACCTTATAAAGAGACTAAGCAATACGTGAAGAATGTGCTTAGGATCTATGCTGTGCTCAATCCCGATTTTGATAAAAAAAGAGTGAAGGCTGTTTACCAACCACCCAAATTAGGCGCAAAGCCGGGTAGACATGGTTGGCAGTTCAATCGCACTTTGGCGCCGCATCTTTACAAAAAAATGAAGTGATTGTTTGTTCTTCTTTCTTTTCGCTTTTTTCAATTCGTTTTAGTCTTCTAACGCTTTATTCAACCCATCTATTAATCACCTAATTCTCTACCTGCCTGACTAATCGAATGAATTCAATTCACCTCATTGATTAAAATTTGCATCACTTTTAAGGCATTCTATTGCTAAATAGTCATCTCTCGGGCTTTCTATCTTAATCTAGCTAGGTGATAATACTTCACCCTCGCAATTTGACGCGATTTTTAACCTTTTTAAATCATAAGAAATCATTCTTAGAAAGTAGAAATAAACTCATGTTTACAGGCATTATTCAATCAATCGGTACTATTTCAGATCTTCAGCCTAAGGGCGGCGATGTGTCTCTGGTTGTAAACACCGGAAAGCTCGATATGGGCGATGTTGAGTTAGGCGATAGTATTGCCGTCAACGGTGTGTGTTTAACAGCAGTTGCTATGACTGAAAATAGTTTTACGGCGGATGTCTCCAGAGAGACACTTTCACTGACTTCATTGGGTGGTTTATCAAAAGGTTCTCCGGTTAATCTGGAAAAGGCATTAACCCTGAATACCCGTTTGGGTGGTCATCTGGTTAGTGGTCATGTGGATGGTCTAGGTGAAGTAGAATCTCGACGAAATGATGGTCGTTCTGAGCATTTCCGTATCAAAGCTCCCGATGATCTGGCACGTTATATTGCCGCCAAAGGATCAATTACCATTGATGGCGTTAGCCTCACTGTGAACCGTGTTGATGGTGTTTATTTTGAAATCAATATCGTCCCACATACCTTGCAAGAAACTGTTATCAGTGATTATCAAGCAGGCACCAAAATTAATTTAGAAGTTGATGTTATTGCCCGTTATTTAGAGCGTTTGTTACAAGGCGGCGCGCTGAATGAAGGAAGTGCAAAAGGATCAACTATTACAGAAGAATATTTAGCCGAAAACGGTTTTGTAGCGCGAAGTTAATTATATGAATTTTAATAGCATAGAAGAAATAATAGAAGACCTTGCCGAAGGCAAAATGGTCATTATCGTTGACGATGAAGATCGTGAAAACGAAGGTGACTTCTTAATGGCTGCTTCTAAAGTTAGAACGGAAGATATCAACTTTTTCGCCACTTATGGGCGTGGTTTAGTTTGTATGCCTATTACCGCAGAGCGCTGTAAGCAGTTGGCACTTCCGTTGATGGTTGCTGAAAATAATGAAGAATTCAGCACCAACTTTACCGTATCTATTGAAGCGGCTGAAGGCGTTACTACTGGTATTTCAGCTTACGATCGTGCCTTAACAATTCGTGCAGCAGTAGCACCTGATGCTACCAGTAAGAGTATTGTGCAACCTGGCCATATTTTCCCCTTAATGGCACAACCCGGCGGTGTGTTAACGCGTGCGGGCCATACTGAAGCCGGTGTTGATCTGGCGAGATTGGCTGGTCTGGAACCAGCTGCTGCCATTGTTGAGATTTTGAATGAAGACGGTAGCATGGCGCGCCGCGATGATCTTTTTAAAATTTCAGAAAAGCATAATATAAAAATTGGCACCATCGAAGAACTCATTCGTTACCGCGTGCAGAATGAAAAAACCATCGTACGTAAGCACGAAGCAGAATTGAATACCGAGTTTGGAAAGTTCAAAGTTATTGGGTATCAGGATGAAGCAAGCCAACGTTCACATCTTGCCTTGGTAAAAGGTGAAGTCAAAGAAGATGAACCAGTATTGGTGCGTGTACATGTAGAAGATACCTTATGCGATATGCTCTCACTTCAGGAAGAAGGCTGTTCATGGCCGTTACGCGATGTGATGCAAATTATGGAACGTGAAGAGCAGGGAGTAATCGTTGTGCTTCGTGGTACGGGGTCAGAGAGCTTCCTTGATCGTCTAAGAGAAATCGATATCAATCATGAGCAACAAGCTGAATACGATGAATCATCGCCTACCGCATTAAAAACCTTTGGTATTGGCGCGCAGATATTAAGTGATGTGGGCGTGACAAAAATGCGCGTAATGAGCGCGCCTAAGCATTTCCATGGTCTCGCTGGATTTGGCCTCGAAATCGTTGAGTATGTATCTGAGTAAAGCAGATTTATTATAACTGCTAGAATACGCTCTAAAACAAAACACACCCCCCTACTTATAGGCACTTTTTTTAGGTTATTATAAGTCTGCACGAAGTAGGGAATGAATAAGATAAAAGTATAGGATCAAAAATATGAGTTCAATTAAAGAGTTTGCCGGTGACTTCAACCCTGGGAAAGCTAAGTTTGGTATTGCCGTTGCACGCTTTAACTCGTTTATCGTAGAAAGTCTGGTCGAAGGTGCAGTTGATACCTTACAACGCCACGGTGTTGCAGACAAAGATATTGAAATCGTTCGCGTGCCGGGTGCATTCGAATTGCCAGTAATGGTTCAGGCAATGGCGAACAGCGCAAAATACGAATCAGTGATTGCTTTAGGTGCGGTCATTCGAGGCAGTACACCTCATTTCGATATTGTGGCTGATGCGTCTGCAAAAGGTTTAGCAACAATTGCGCTGGATACAGGTTTACCGATTATCAATGGTATTTTAACCACTGATTCTATCGAGCAAGCCATCGAGCGTGCGGGTACCAAAGCGGGTAATAAAGGTGCAGAAGCCGCAGTTACTGCTATCGAAATGACTTCTTTACTGAAGAAGTTTAAATAACTGCAAATCAAACTTATGAAAGGCTAGTTACTCTTAAATGTTTAACAATCAGAGTGGCTAGTTAATACAGTAAACAATGTTCTGTACAATGTGCGGTACAACGTTTCTGTTGTAATCAAGGTAGTCTCTAATTTACTTTGATATGTTCTTTTAAATAATAAATGAAGTCGTAATAATGCCTGTTGATAAGAAAAACCAATATATTTCTGAGCGTCGTGTAGCACGGAAATTAGCCCTAATCGCTGTTTATCAATGGCAGATGACTCAGAATTCGTATGAAGATATTTATCTGGGTTTGCAGGAAGATAAAGATCTATCAAAAGATATGCGCAAAGCAGATATGGCGTATTTCCAGTCTCTGGTGCAATACACCATGGAAAACAGTGAAAAACTGGATGGCGAGTTCAGTCCTTTCCTTGATAGGGAAGCAGATCACCTCGACCAGATAGAAAAAGCAGCTTTACGTATAGCAACGTGTGAATTGCTTAATCAGCCAGAAGTACCTTATAAAGTGGTAGTTAACGAGTCTGTAAACTTAACCAAAAAGTTTGGTGCAGATCAGGCACATAAATTTATCAATGGTGTTTTGGATAAGCTGGGAAACAAACTTCGCCAACAGGAAAACTAATCCTTGGGTGAGTTCGATCTAATTGAAACCTATTTTCGCTGGGATAATGAATCAGATTTTGCCAGCGAAGAGGGTAGTTTCAGTGACAACTCTAATGTAGAAGATAACGGTGTGAAAATCGGTATCGGCGATGATGCGGCAGTCCTTCAGTTAGAACACAATCATCAATTAGTTACCTCTATAGATACACTCATATCGGGTGTTCATTTTCCCGAACAAACATCACCAGAAGCAATTGGTCATAAAGCACTTGCGGTCAATTTAAGTGATTTAGCGGCGATGGGTGCCAAAGCAAAATGGTTTACCCTGGCTTTAACACTTCCAAGTACAGATCATATATGGCTAAAAGGATTTAGCTCGGGGTTAAAAAAATTAGCCAATCAACATTCTGTGAGTCTGGTGGGTGGCGACACTACCCGTGGTCCTCTCGCAATCAGTATTCAAGTCATGGGTACGATAGAAAATAATCAATCCTTACTTCGCAGTGGTGCACAGGCAGATGACAAAATATTTGTCACAGGAACACCTGGAGATGCGGCTGTGGGTCTGGCTTCAATTCAAGGCGTCTTAGATAGCGATAATCTGACCTTGTCGAGCGAAGATAAAACCATTTGTGAAGCAAGGTTGAATTATCCGACGGCACGACTCAAAGAAAGTGAAATCATCAAACAATACGCAACCTCATGTATTGATGTTTCAGATGGCTTATTGCAAGATTTGGGGCATATTTTAAAAAAATCCAAAGTGTCTGCTGTTTTAGGTCCGGAACGATTACCACTGTCAGAAAGTTTGCAACAATTACCGCAAGATACAGCCATCCACTATGCATTAAATGGTGGCGATGATTATGAACTACTGTTTACTGTTCCCGTCGATAAATGCGAAGCTTTTATGCAGGCAGTCAGTGAAAAAATAACAACCCGTGTAACCATGATTGGAGAAATCACTTCCAATTCTGTCGATGAAAAGCAGGAGAGTGGTGTTATTCTAGATCCACAAGGCTTTAATCTACATGG
This sequence comes from Cocleimonas sp. KMM 6892, assembly GCF_035798195.1. Classification (NCBI taxonomy): domain Bacteria; kingdom Pseudomonadati; phylum Pseudomonadota; class Gammaproteobacteria; order Thiotrichales; family Thiotrichaceae; genus Cocleimonas; species Cocleimonas sp. KMM 6892. The sequence goes on from NZ_JAPFBV010000002.1 coordinate 339,896, forward strand.
CAATGGATACAATCATTTTAATGACGATGTGAATGACGGTTCTTAGTCAAAATAAACAGCGATACGAGAAATTAACAGGAAGCAATAATCAGTACATGACCAGTAAAAATCCCAAAATACCTGATTTAAACCGCAAAGTGATGACAAATCCTGTGCATTTTTTAGCGTTTGGTTTTGGTAGTGGTTTAGCGCCTTTTGCACCAGGAACGTTTGGTACTTTAATGGCGATTCCCCTTTATTTGTTACTACAAACTCAATCGCTTCCCATCTACTTGGCGATTTTGGCGGTTGTATGTGTTGTTGGTGTCTGGATTTGTGATAAATCGTCTGCATTACTGGGAGTGCATGATCACTCGGGTATTGTCTGGGATGAGTTTGCAGGGTTTTTTGTGACGATGATTGCAGCACCCGCAGGATGGTTGTGGATTGTCATAGGTTTCGCCTTGTTCCGCCTTTTCGATATCTGGAAACCTTGGCCGATATCCATTCTGGATAAAAAAGTTGAAGGTGGTTTGGGTATCATGGTCGATGATATTGTCGCCGGTATTTATGCTTTAGTATGTTTACAGGTGATTTATTACATCTCAACCCACATTTAGTCTTTAAATAAAGAGTCGAACTCCTTCTGTCTGGCTCTTTATGTAATATCACAGTCTAAAAATCGCTATTTGGTCTTTCTTATCTTATTATTCGCTTTTTTCTAAGCTATTTTGTTCCTGAATTACTATGACAACGTGTTTGTCGTAACATCAAATGCCTTAAACGAGCCGCAATTCCATGAGTAAATATTACATTTCCGCCGATGAACTTTTATTGGATTCATATAAACTGGGTGCCAAAATTTTTGATAGCGGTTTCAGACCCGATTTTATTGTAGGCGTTTGGCGCGGTGGAACACCAGTAGGGATAGCCGTTCAAGAAGTGCTTGAGTATTTAGGGTCTCCATCTGATCACATCGCGATCCGCACATCTTCTTATTATGGAATTGGTAAGCAGAAAAAGAAGGTCAGAGTGCATGGTCTGGATTACATCATTAAAAACATCAACTACGAAGATCAGTTATTGCTTGTCGATGATGTGTTTGATTCAGGCAGCAGCATTCAGGCGATTGTGGATACCTTAGATAAAAAATCCAGACGTAATACACCTAAAGACATACGTATTGCCACACCCTGGTATAAGCCCAATAACAATAAAACCGACCGCGTTCCTGACTACTTTTTGTATGAAACAGAAGAATGGCTCGTTTTTCCGCATGAATTACAGGGATTGACCGAAGAAGAAATCTTTGAAAATAAGCCAGGTGTAAAAGAGATTTTGACGAATAGAGCTTAAGTACTTAAAAAAAGCCGCTATAAGTAGGGGGGTGTATTAAATGAATGGTTTCAATGCCTAACGTCATATTTATTACACGCTGTCTGGTAAAAAATGATAAATATCCGTATCATTCACGAAAAAATTGATATCGCCATATAAATAGTTGTTTATATGGCTTTTTGTTTTACGTAAACACTACTATTTAAATAGTCAAAACAGGCAATATACTGTGTCAGATTCGTTAGTCAGCATTCGAGATGTTCATTTTTCATGGAATCCAAGCCGTGAAATATATTCGGGTGTCAGTCTGGAAATTCCAGAAGGCAAAATTACTGCCATCATGGGGCCAAGTGGCACAGGTAAAACTACCTTGTTGCGTTTGATTGGCGGTCAGTTACGTCCAAGTAGCGGTAATGTCGAAGTAGCTGGTCAAGAAATCCCTGAGCTTAATAGAGAGCAGCTTTATAAAGCTCGTAGACGCATGGGTATGTTGTTTCAATCTGGTGCCTTACTTACCGATTTGAGTGTTTTTGAAAATATCGCATTCCCGATTCGAGAACACTATGATTTCACTGAATCGATGATACGTGATTTGGTTTTGATGAAACTCGAGCTTGTAGGTCTGCGAGGCGCTAGAGATTTAATGCCTTCAGAGCTATCAGGTGGCATGAAGCGTCGTGTGGCTTTGGCAAGAGCAATTGTATTAGATCCATTGCTTATGATGTATGACGAACCATTTACCGGACTTGATCCTGTTACCCTTGGTACGATTGTAACGTTGATTAAAGAGCTAAACGAATCTTTGGGCCTTACGAGTGTGATTGTCTCGCATGATATTGGTGAGACCTTCTCTATCGCAGATCATGTTTGTATTTTGTCTGAAGGAAAAGTTGTCGCTGCCGGTTCTCCTGATGAATTAATGAACTCTGATTCTGAATTTGTACAACAGTTTGTAAATGGTAAACCTGATGGTCCGATGCCATTTCATTACCCAGCGGGTGATTACACAAAAGATTTATTGGGAGGAGACTCCTAATGTTAGATTTATTACAAAGATTTGGCGCTCATATTATCAATACGGTTTCCAGCCTTGGACGCGCCACGATATTTCTGTTTAATGTGTTACTGGGTTTAAAAGACGTATTGCTCAGACCTAAAGTATTTATACGTGAGCTTTACTCGGTTGGTGTGCTGTCGATGCTCATCATTATATTTTCTGCGATATTTGTAGGGATGGTAATGAGTTTATTGGGTTACATTACCCTGGTAGATTTTGGTGCGGAAGAGTCACTGGGATTATTAGTATCTTTATCTCTAATTCGTGAATTAGGCCCAGTGTTGAGTGCCTTGTTGTTCTCAGGACGAGCAGGGTCAGCATTGACCGCAGAGATTGGTTTAATGAAAGCCACCGAGCAACTTGCCAGCATGGAAATGATGGCGGTTGATCCGGTGAGAAGAATTATAGCCCCACGTTTTTTTGCGGGTTTGGTTACCTTACCGATCTTAACGATTATCTTTATGGCAGTCGGTATCTATTCGGGTTATCTCGTGGGTAGCGTTTGGCTAGGTGTTGATGAAGGATCGTTCTGGTCGCAGATGCAGCACAAGGTAGAATTTAGACACGATATTGTGAATGGAATTATTAAGAGTGTTGTATTTGCATTCGTAGTGACATGGATTGCGGTCTTCCAGGGGTATAATGCGATGCCTACGTCGGAAGGTGTGAGTAAAGCGACGACAAACTCCGTGGTTTATTCGGCTTTAGCAGTATTAGCGTTAGATTTTGTTTTAACTGCGCTAATGTTTTCGAATTTTTAAAAAATAATTATTGATAGGTTTTATTATGGGTTCTTCAAGAACAGCTGAAATAACAGTAGGTGCTTTGTTTGTACTAGGCATTCTAGCGCTTTTTGCATTGGCAATGAATGTTAGTAACTTATCCAGTTTTAGTGCCGAAAAGGGGTTTAATGTCTCCGCAAAGTTTGGCAATGTTGGTGGGTTACAAACCAAAGCAAAAGTCACTTTGTCTGGCGTTACCGTAGGTCGTGTGACAGAAATCTTTTACGATAAAAAATCATTTAGAGCGACAGTAGTCATGGCGATTGATCCGCAATACGACTACTTGCCAGAAGACACACAGGCGAGTATTTACACCGCTGGTTTACTTGGTGAACAATACGTTTCCTTAGAGCCTGGTGCTGAAGAAGTATCATTAAAAGAAGGCAGTGTGATCCAATTGACACAATCAGCCGTAGTATTGGAAGAAATAATTGGAAAAGTTCTGGTTAGTCTGACAACGAAATAAATGTCAATTAATGTAACTTTTTGTAACTAAAGAATAATTGGTGAACTTTAGTCTCTGTAAAGAAACTAATAAGTACCGAATATAAATAGGAAAAATTTAATGATTAATGTAATCGCTAAGCAAGTTATGGCACAAACCAAGAAAATAACAATGTTGCTAATGCTTGTCACTTTCACAACCTCAGTATGGGCGAATGATGTTGATGTGGCTGAGAAAAAAGTGGTTGATGTAACAAGTAAAATTGTTCATTTGCTCGAAGTCAACGACGCACAATACAGCCGTGATATCAATGCGCTGAATGCGATGGTAAGAACAGAAATTTTACCTTTAATCGATTTCGAAGCGATGTCTAAGCTAACGCTTGGTCAACACTGGAGAACGGCAACACCACAACAACGTCAGCGTTTTATAAATGCGTTTCGTGAAATGCTAGTAAAGAGCTATGCCAAGTCGATGCTTAAATACAAAGGTGCCGCTATTAAGGGTGTAAACTCTGTGCCAAATAGTAAACCTGGTTACGTGCTAGTGCGTACCGTGGTAACGCCTAAAGGAGCTGCTCCAATTAAGGCTGATTACAGCGTACGTAAAGTGGATGGTATCTGGAAAGCGTATAATGTAGAAATTGCGGGTATTAATTTAATCACTAATTTCCGTACAAACTTTACACGTGAAGCCAGTACTAAAGGTTTAGAATCACTTATTGCTAGAATCGAAAAAAGCGGTAGCTAAAAATCATTTTAGTTATTATTTTCTGAATACTAAAAAATAAACGAGCTATGAATAGTCAAAATAATCGATCTATAGATACCAAATCATCAGAAAAAGTATCAGAAAAAGTATCAGAAATAGTAAGCAGCGATAATGGTTTCAAAATTACAGGAGCACTTGTTTATTCAAGTGCTTCTTCGTTACTAGAAAAAAGTATGCGCTTAATGAAAAGCCAGTTTAAAAATGAAGCAACAAGTTTTAATTTTGACTGCTCGGAAGTGACGCGTATTGATAGCGCGGGTATAGCCTTGTTGGTCGAATGGAAAAGAACCTGTGATCAGAATAATAAGCAGTTTTCACTGACAAATCTCCCAGATCAGGCCAAATCATTGGTCGAAACTTACCGTTTAGAAAAACTACTTCAATAGAATATCTTCTGGCATTTCGCCAAAACAGTTCCCTACAATACTTAGAATTTAAATTACCTCTGTTTAATAACGGATTTTAACGCATTAATCACGTATTAAAGGTGCATTTAATGTACATAATTCGTTATTATGCACCCTTTTGGTTTTAGGGCTGATACGTACATGCAGGTTTTCCAGATTGAAGGTGGTACACCGTTAGAAGGTGAAGTTGTAATCTCAGGTGCAAAGAATGCTGTTTTGCCTTTACAGGCCGCTGCATTATTAGCCGATGGCAAGATGACAATTCGAAATGTTCCGCGTCTAAAGGATGTTGCTACATTGGCATCTTTACTTGAAGGTATGGGCGTCACGGTCAATATCGACAAAGACAATAATATCACCACTGATACGTCTACGATTAAAAACCAGGTTGCTCCTTATGAACTCGTCAGAACCATGCGAGCTTCTATTTTGGTACTTGGACCACTCGTTGCTAAATACGGTTACGCTGAAGTATCTCTCCCAGGTGGTTGTGCCATCGGAAGTCGTCCGGTCAATATCCATTTGACTGGTTTAGAGGCTATGGGTGTTGAGATCACTGTCGATGAAGGTTTCATCCGTGCTAAAGCGGATAAGCTAACAGGCGCAACCATTGTGATGGAAGCCGTTACCGTAACAGGTACTGAAAACTTATTGATGGCTGCAGTATTCGCAGAAGGTACGACTATTCTTGAAAATGCAGCACGCGAGCCAGAAGTTGTAGATCTCGCCAATTGTTTGATCGCCATGGGCGCTAAAATATCTGGCGCTGGCACTAATACCATTACCGTTACAGGCGTAAAGAAATTGAAAGGTATCGAGTATTCGGTACTGCCAGATAGAATTGAAACAGGTACTTATCTAGCTGCTGCAGCCATTACTGGTGGCAAAGTTAGATGTGTTAATGCAGCGCCTGAAACACTGGATGCTGTTTTACAAAAGTTTAGAGAATGTGGCGCAAGTGTCGAAGTCGGTAAAGACTGGGTTGAATTAGACATGCGCGGCCGCAAATTAAAAGCTGTAGACATTCGAACTGAACCACATCCGGCATTTCCTACCGATATGCAAGCACAGTTCATGGCAATGAATTGTGTATCAGAAGGAATTGGAGTGGTAGTAGAAACCATCTTCGAAAACCGAATGATGCATGTTGCAGAGCTTATGCGTATGGGGGCAAATATTCGCCTTGAAGGAAATACGGCAATAGTTGCAGGCATGCCTTCATTAAGAGGCGCTCCGGTAATGGCTACTGACCTTCGTGCATCTGCCTGTTTAATTCTTGCAGGTTTGGCGGCTAAAGGCATAACCATCGTTGATCGTATTTATCATACGGATCGTGGTTATGAAAAGATTGAAGAAAAGTTGACCAAGATTGGCGCCAAGATCAAGCGAAGCTAGTAACCTTTATTTAAAATTAGATAGATATAATTCATCTCATGAAAGAAACCTTAACAATAGCACTATCCAAAGGCCGTATTTTTAAAGAGACGATGCCTCTTTTAGAAGCCGCTGGTATACAAGCACTGGATGACCCGGAAACAAGCCGTAAGCTGATTCTGGATACCAATCATGATGATGTGAAGTTAGTCATTATTAGAGCTACCGATGTACCAGTATATGTACAATACGGTGCCGCTGATTTAGGTGTTACAGGTAAAGACGTGTTAATGGAACACGGTGGTGAAGGATTATACGAAATGCTCGACTTAAAAATCGCGCGTTGTAAATTAATGACGGCAGGTTTTGCAGATAAACCGTTACCTGAAGGTCAATTAAAAGTAGCGACCAAATTTGTGAACTGCACACGTAATTATTTTGCAGAACAAGGTCGTCAAATTGAGTTGATCAAACTTTACGGTTCTATGGAGCTCGCTCCGATCGTTGGTCTTGCAGATATTATCGTGGATGTTGTTGATACTGGTAATACCTTAAAAGCGAATGGTTTAGTGCCGTTGGAGCACATGGCTGATATCAGTTCTAGAATCGTTGTAAATACAGCTTCGATGAAAACCAAACACCAAAGATTAAGCACATTGCTTGATCAGTTGAAACAAGCGGTTAATTAAACGCGTTAGCAAATTTTTCGTTGAAATATCCGTTAAATTATTCGTTGAATTATTCGTTGAAATAAAGACAAGTGAAACAGAAACAATACACAAAGAATACAGAACCACACACATACAAATTACTTAAGCGAAACTATCACTATGAGTACAGAAACTAAATACCAAACAGACGATTTACGTATTATGGGCGAAACAGAAGTACATTCTCCGGCGACATTATTAGAGGATTATCCTCTGTCAGATAAAGCAGCAGAAACAGTCTTTACCGCGCGTAATATGACTCATGATATTTTGCATGATAAAGATGATCGTGTGCTGGTAGTGGTTGGTCCATGTTCTATACATGACCCTAAAGCAGCGTTGGAATATGCTGCGCGCCTGGCAAAAATGCGTGAAGAATTAAGCGATGATTTGCACATTGTGATGCGTGTTTATTTTGAGAAGCCTCGTACCAGTGTTGGTTGGAAAGGTTTGATCAATGATCCTGACTTAACAGGTAAATTTAATATCAATAAAGGCTTACGTGTTGCGCGTAGTTTATTGAAAGATCTGGCAGAGCAGGGTATGCCAACAGCGACAGAATACCTGGATTTAATCTCACCACAATATGTGGCGGACTTGATCTCTTGGGGCGCAATTGGAGCACGTACTACAGAATCACAGGGTCATCGTGAATTAGCGTCTGGTATGTCTTGTCCAATCGGTTTCAAAAATGGCACCTACGGCAATCTAGATATTGCTATTAATGCAATTAAATCAGCTTCGCATTCGCATCACTTCATGTCTTTGACCAAAGCAGGGCATTCAGCGATTTTTACCACAAAAGGTAATGATGATTGTCATATCATTTTACGTGGCGGTCGCCGTCCGAACTATGATGAGGTGAGTGTCTCAGAAGCACTAGGCCAACTCGAGAAAGCGGGTCTTAGCAAAAAACTTATGGTTGATTTTAGTCATGCTAACAGCAATAAAGACTTCAATAACCAGCCAAAGGTTGCTCATAATATCGCCGGACAAATTGCTCGTGGAGAACATGGAATTTGCGGTGTGATGATCGAAAGTCATTTGGTTGAAGGTAATCAGAACGGCGAAGGCAAAAATCTCGACGATCTAACCTATGGACAAAGCATCACAGATGCTTGTATTAATTGGGATACGACTGAAGCAGTATTGCGTGAGTTAGCAGAAGCTGTTGCAAAGCGTCGTAGCTTGAGTCAGTAAAAATACATACTGAAACGTATAAAACAGAAGAAATATTATGGATATCCAACGATTAAACACAAACGAAACTGATTTCTGGAAGAAGCTTGATAAGCGTCTGGCATGGGATAGTGAGTCTGATCATAGTGTTATCGAAACGGTTAACGGAATCTTGGCCGATGTTAAATCTAAAGGTGATAAAGCAGTCATTGAATACACCAATAAATTTGATCGCATGCAGGCAACCTCATTTGCAGAGTTAGAGATTCCACAATCTCGCTTACAGGAAGCACTTGAAAATATTACTGCAGAGCAAAGAACGGCTTTAGAAAAAGCAGCAGCGCGTATTAAAAGCTATGCTGAACACCAAACCATGGATTCATGGAGCTACACCGAAGAAGATGGCACGGTGCTAGGTCAGCAAGTTACTGCGTTAGACAAGGTGGGTCTCTATGTACCCGGTGGTAAAGCCGCTTATCCTTCATCAGTATTGATGAATGCGATACCTGCAAAGGTTGCGGGTGTACCTGAGTTAATCATGGTTGTACCAACGCCTGATGATGAGGTAAACGAACTAGTATTCGCTGCTGCTGCGATATCCAATGTCGATCGTGTATTCTCGATTGGTGGTGCTCAGGCAGTTGCTGCATTGGCGTATGGTACCGAAACCGTACCGCAGGTTGATAAGATTGTTGGCCCGGGTAATATCTATGTGGCGACAGCAAAACGCATGGTATTTGGTACCGTGGGCATTGATATGATCGCAGGTCCATCAGAGATCCTAGTGGTTTGTGATGGCAAGACAAATCCAGACTGGATTGCGATGGATTTATTCTCGCAAGCGGAGCACGACGAAGATGCACAATCTATTCTGGTTTCACCGGATGCGGATTTCATCGATAGCGTTATGCAAAGCATCGACAAGTTGATTGAAGAGATGCCACGAGCCGATATCATCAAGGCGTCATTACAAGGACGTGGTGCGGTTATTCAGGCTAAAGATATGGATGATGCGATCGAGATAGCGAACTATATAGCTCCTGAACATTTAGAGCTTTCTGTCGATAATGCAGAAGAAGTGGCTAAGCGTATCAAGCACGCTGGTGCGATCTTTATGGGTCGTTACACGGCTGAAGCCTTAGGTGATTACTGCGCTGGTCCGAATCACGTACTGCCAACATCAAGAACTGCTCGTTTCTCATCACCTTTAGGGGTTTATGATTTTCAGAAACGTTCTTCACTGATTGGTTGTTCTGCCGATGGTGCATCCGAGTTGGGTAAGATCGCTTCGACATTGGCTCATGGCGAAGGCTTAACGGCTCATGCGCGTTCTGCTGAGTATCGAATCAAGTAAATAACCAGTTCAGCTTAATTTAAGCCACCTCCCCACTTACAGGCACTTTTTCAAAAAGTGCCTGTAAGTGGGGAGGTGGCTTTTTTTATGGATAATTTAAATCAAAACAGTTTTTAAGTTTGTTTCTCTATCGTTTCTAAGTAGTTTATTAACTATCAGTTTAAGTCATTCTTTTTAAATTATTCTTATCTGTATATTCAGTATTACTCTATTTTTATTAATTTACATGCAATAGTTAAATAACAGTTTTTTTAAAGATTTTGTGCTATACCTACATTTAACACTCATATTTACAAATTAATAAAAATAAATGCACAGATAATTTCAATATGAGTCAGCTGTTTATAGTGAAAGGAAAGAGAATCAAACTATAAATTTTTTTGCGAGATAAAGAGAAGATAATAATGAAAATTAAAACAAAATTTCTAAGTACGCTAGTGCTTGTTCCATTGTCATTTGGGTTACCTATCCAAGCCGATCAAGTCATTTCAGATGACCTAATAGTGCAAAGTAGTCTTTGTGTAGGCGCTGAATGTATCGAAGATGAGGAATTTCATTTTGATACCATCAGACTCAAAGCAACTAACCCACAAATCCGTTTTCAGGATACTAGTATTTCAGCATCTTTCCCAACAAATGACTGGCTCATGGGTGTTTCTAGCGATACTGATAACATCAGTATATTTTCTATTACTGATGTAGATGCCGGCAAAGCAGTTTTAAGATTGAGCGCTGCTAGCAATGGTGGTGTTGCCCTGGGTGCGGATGCAGAATTGGTCGAAGATACTGTTTCAGTAGGTTCAACGGGTAGTGAACGACGCATTATTCATGTCGCACCAGCCACAATGCCAACGGATGCAGTTAATAAAGCACAATTTGATGCTTTTACAACAACAGCTACTACAGCAGTTAACGCACAGATTACTGCTTTTGATATTCAACTCACTACGTTACAAGATGAAATAACGACTCTCACAACTCGTTTGAATGCTCTCGTTACGCGCGTCGATAATTTATAAACGACAGCTTACATAACGTTTCTTTTTTCTCTCATCGATAAAAAAACATATCGATAAGGGTATAAAAAAGAGCAGAAAATTCAAAGAGAGAATGGAGAATACAGATGTTATTTTACAATAAAGTAATACAAATAAAAATTTGCCTATTGCTATTATTTATCCCCTTTTATGGCGCAATAGCCGATCAAGTTATTAATGATGATTTAATACTCAGTGGTGTAAGCGATGGCACTGCCCCCGCTTATGATTGTAGCGCAGGGGTTACACTGCCTTTTGATTCAACAACAAATTCTTTTGATACAAGTTCAGTCGGATCAGTGATACCCGCTGGTGATCCATTAATAATTGCGACCCCAACTGCATGTACAACAGTTGCTGGGGTTTTTATTTGCGAATACACTTGTTCAACCCCGGATGCATCAGCCTGTATAGGATCTGATTGTGCCGATGATGAAGTATTCAATGACGACACACTTAGACTAAAAGAGAATAATCTACGCATTCGTATGACGGATACTGCTGTTGCCACTGGTTTAGGACAAAGCTGGAATATTGAAGCAAACTCATCTAGAAATACAGCACCGTCTTATTTTGATATACAAGTAAAATCAGTTACTAAAGATACAACTAGATTAGTAACTGCTCTAGATGGTGTGGTTCCCTCTTATGATTGTTCTGTTCCTGTAAATATTTTTTCTCCACCTCCCGATAATCTACCACCTGTGACAGGAACAATTCCAATCGGTCAACCATTTATAACTCCGGTACGAGACCCTGCAACTTGCGTTTTGTCAGGAGGCGGAACCACCTGTTCTTTTACATGTGATCCTGATGTAGATTTTGAAGTTCAGTCAGCCCTTACGTTTGGTACAGCAAACCCTGCTAATGACCTAGGTAACAGTATTGCTATTGGTTCCTCAAGTGAATTTGAGGTAAACACTGTTTCGGTAGGTAAGGCTAGTTTATTACGCCGAATCGCCAATGTGGCTAATGCAATCGATGCCACTGATATTTTAACGCTTGAAAGGCTCGATGAGTATTCAGTAGTCGAAGATCAAATTGCCGCTGCGGCATTACTAAAACAGAAAGTAGATATGATGAATACGCAGTTAGATACGTTAACTGCTCAGATAGATATCATTGATTTAGACGATGATGATGATGGATTCTCAGACCTTGATGAAGCTACGTGTGGCTCTGATCCACTCAATATTGCAGATACGCCAACGGATACTGATAACGATAAACTATGTGATGCTGGCGTCGACGCCGATGATGATAACGATACTTTCTCTGATGTTGATGAAGGTACCTGTGGCACAGACAGTTTAGATAACACGTCAGTTCCACTAGACACAGATAGTGATGGAATGTGTGATGATGGTGTCGATACAGATGATGATGGCGATAATGTTCCTGATGCTAATGATGCTTTCCCACTAGATAAAAATGAATCAGTAGATACTGATGGCGATGGAACAGGAAATAATGCGGACACAGATGATGATGGTGATGGAGTCCTTGATATAAACGATGCATTCCCACTTGGTCCAACTGAATCATTAGATACTGACGGTGATGGTATAAGCAATTTGGCTGATGAAGACGACGATAATGACGGTGTTGCTGATATAGATGATGCTTTTCCATTAGATAAAAATGAATCAGTCGATACCGATGGTGATGGCACGGGTAATAATGCTGACCTCGATGATGATAACGATAATGTCCTGGATGTTGATGATGCGTTTGCCTTAGATGCGACTGAGTCGATTGATACCGATGGTGATGGAACAGGTAATAATGCCGACACTGATGATGATGGTGATAATGTACCAGATAGAAATGATGCGTTTGCTTTAGATGCTTCTGAATCGGTTGATACTGATGGTGATGGAATAGGTAACAATGCGGATACTGATGACGATAATGACGGAGTTTCAGACGATGAAGATGAGTTTCCTTTAGATCCAGCGAAATCGTCTAGCGATGTATCAGATTCTACTGATGATGAAACCACGAAAAAGGGCGGTAGTATGAGCTTCTTAGGTTTATTGTTACTTGGTGTGATTGCCTTATTACGCAGGCGTTATGTAGAGTTGAGACACTGTAGTTAAGCTTTAGATCAGATAAATGGTTTTAAGCCACCTCCCCACTTACAGGCACTTTTTTAAAAAGTGCCTGTAAGTGGGGAGGTGGCTTTTGTTTTATGGTCTATAGCTAAAATAATGAGTTAGTGAATAACAACCGCTTTCCCATCCCTTTTAAGCACTTTTATTCGATCGCCAACTTTAAAAATTTCTTTAGTTGATTGTGTAATTGCTACCGTTTCACCGATATCTTTTTTAACGATTAATTCTTGCGCTGTTTTGTCTTTTGTTGCGTTGCGGTAGAGGGTGCTTAAGGTCTTTAGATCAATTGATCCCTGAATTCCCGAGGTTCCACTTGAATCTACATTCACACCAACATTACCGTAGGAGTGAATCGGTTCTGGTGCTACCTCTATAATTCTGACGGCTAAAACAATGCCCGTCTCGATTTTTTGTTCAACACTGACTGGAATAGCGTCATCTACTTTGCTTTTAGCGGAATCAGTCGTTGTGCTGGATGAACTAGAACAAGCACTAATTATCAATAATGAAAGTGCATAGAAGCTACAACGTGTGATTGTTTTAGTGTGTGTCATGTTTGTAAATCGCTTAGTTAGATTTAAGGTTACAACGAATACAATTTTCAATGGAGGTGAATGAGTTTAGCCTTTATTCGTCCGAAACTTTTCTTCCATCTTACCCAGACAATCCAGATAGCTATTTTCATCAGGCGCGATATTATTCTGCTGTGCTTGCCACATCGCTTCTGATAAACATTCCATCATTTCATGCTCGGTATCGTGTACTCCTTTTAAGGCAACCAAACGTTGATAAAGTTCAGCGATGCCAACAGGGCGGTTAGTCGTTACTTGCTCTCGAATACCCAAGTGCATGCCCATGTGTAAAAAAGGATTATTTTCTCCCATCTCCGGCAAATATTCGGCGTTAACACTGGCTTCTTTGTTTTCTAACAAGCCATGATATTCTGGGTGCTCTTTGATGACCGCAGTGACTTGCTGTTCTAGGTCGGTCAGCGTCTGTTTTTGTTTGAGGTGTTTATCCCAGGTATCGCAATAAAACTGACGCAGCTGTTCGCGTTGTTGTTCGTATTGGTCGGATGAAGTTGTATTTGAAGCGTCGTCAGAAGACATAATTACCATAAAATTTAATGAATCGCGTTGATCATTTTAAGCTTTTGTTCAATTTTATGCGCAATTTTTTTATAGCCTTTTTTATTAGGATGAATCTCATTCATCCAGTCGCCACTTTCACCTGTGCTATCCAGTGCAGCTCGCGTGAGTAGATGGCGCGTATCAATCACGTGAAAATTAGCGATAGGATTTACACCATTTTCCAGACTCAAAAGTCGCACGGCGAGTTGATCGAATAAATAATCACTCAATGCTTGCCAATCCGTTTTTGGGATCTCTGCATTTTTCATACAGGGATAAAGCCAGGGACCAAGCAAACCTACGCCAAAGAAGCGTGCAGGTGCATCGCGTGGTGTTGGGTAATCGTAGGTATGTAAGACGATTGGAATGACGTGATTGCCACGAATAGCCGCCAAACGGCGGAAGTGGTTTTCGATATTTTGCAGAAAGTTTTTCACTTCTACCTGTTTACAATAATCGGCAGGTTTATGGATAGTTTCTCCCTGCCGTTCTAAGCGATTTTTAATTAAAGTGCGTGCTTTGTCGATGAGATCATTGCCACCAGCACTCAAAATTATCGCATCCCATGGTGTCGTAGTATGTTCTTCAATGGCGAATTTAAACGACTGATCGCGTGGCATCGAAGAGATATGTTTGATAGTGTCGCCAGGTTCAGCGAGATTCAAAATCAACACTTCTTCGCTAAAGCGCAAGGTATAAAGGATATTGGTAAACCAGGGGTACTGTAGACTTTGGCCACCAATAGTGAACCAGGAGTCGCCTTCTGCAATGATGTTGCGTTTATTAAAAACAGGGTCACAGAAAGTGTCTGTTACTTCTGCTTCATAGACATCATGGTAATCACAGATATTTGGACGTTTAGCCATAGTGACAAAATATCTTATATGCAAACGGAGTTCTGTGAATAAAGTCACATTTCGCTATACCGCATTGAATCGGTACAGCGAAATGTAACTAGGTATAAATTTTATCGTTACTGCTGTCCTGCTGTTTGCTTATTAATAATTACCTGCTGCTACGTTTCCACCGCTTCGTTATCTGGTTGCTCTTGTTTAGACAGCCAGTCTCTAAGATTCTGTGTCGTCTTATTTACCACGCGCTGTCTCGCTTCAATGGCAGCCCAGGCAACATGAGGTGTAACAATCAGGTTTGGAATATCAGTAGCTAATAATGGATGATCTGCTGGTGGTGGTTCTTGTTCTAGTACATCAATACCTGCGCCGGCTATCACACCATCTCTCAGTGCTTGCGCCAATTCTTCATTATCAACCACAGCACCGCGGGCGGTATTGATTAAAATGGCATCTGATTTCATCTTTTCTAAAGCTTCGCGATTAATCAGTTTATGGGTCTCAGCTGTGAGTGGGCAATGCAGACTCAGCACATCCACAAGGGGTAATAAATCATCCAGTAATAAACGACCATCTGGCACAGTGTCTGCACCTGCGCGAGCAGCAATCAGGACATTCATGTCAAATGCTCTGGCAATTCTTTCGACGCCTTTGGCTAAGGTGCCGTAACCAACGAGACCAATAGTTTTTCCTGCTAATTCACGAATAGGGAATTGCAGGCTGCTGAAATGTTCGCTCTTTGACCAACCGCCATTTCGCGTCATTGTCTGGTAATCATTCAATGAGGTCGATAACGCTAGAATTAACATTAAAACATGTTGGGCAACAGAGGGAGTCCCATAATTGGTCACATTGTATGTGGCGATTCCCATTTCTTCGCAGGCTTCAAGATCGATATTATCCATGCCGGTAGCGGTTAATAAAATGGCTTTTAATTGTGGGCATTGCGCTAATAATTCGCGATCAAAAACAACCTTATTAGCGATTGCAACATCGATGCCTTCGAGGCGTTCGAGTCGTTGCTCTGCGCTGGTGTTCGGGTAACGCTGACAATCTTGAGCCAGTTCAACCAAAGCCTCTAAATCCAGATCTCCCGGATTAAAGGTGGTTTCATCTAATATGGCGACACGAAAATTATGAGCGTTGTCGGATGAAGTGGAGTTAGTCATAGATTTTTCTCTTTATAATCACATAAATCACTAATCAAACAGGCGCCACATCTGGGTTTCCTCGCAACACAGATGTAACGCCCGTGTAAAATTAACCAATGGTGTGCATCGACTAGAAATTCTTTAGGCACAAAGTGTAGTAGTTTTTTTTCGACTTCAACGACATTTTTGCCTTTAGCAATTCCTGTTCGATTGGATACACGAAAAATATGTGTATCGACGGCCATTGTGGGGTGTCCGAATGCGGTATTTAAAACCACATTGGCGGTTTTTCGGCCAACACCGGGTAATGCTTCTAACGCTTCTCGATCGTCAGGCACTTCAGAGTGATGAAGATCAATGAGCATTTTGCAAGCCGCAATCACATTTTTAGCTTTGCTATTATATAAACCAATCGTTTTGATGTATTCCTTCAAGCCATCTTCTCCCAAGGCATAAATGGCTTCGGGTGTATTCGCCACTGGGAATAGTTTTGCGGTTGCTTTATTCACACTGACATCGGTTGCCTGCGCAGATAATGTAACTGCAACTAATAATTCAAAAGGGGAATCAAATTCAAGTTCGGTGGTTGGGTGTGGGTTAGCTTCTCGAAAGCGTCTGAAAATTTCATAGCGTTTTTCATTATTCATTCGCGGAGTTTATCACTCGGGTTTGCTGTTTGAAAAACATCTCTTTTAAACTTATTAAAAAAACTGCCCCAAAGTAGGGGGGTGTATTTGTTATTTAAGGGCTAATCATTTAGCCTAATAAATATGCCTAATTACCATAACTTTATTAGATTAATGAAACAGGCGGCTTTCATTGGCTTGTTTGTTGTTCAAGTGGGTTGTTCCAGTTTTAAAGGAACAGAGTTGGCGTATGAAAAAATCCCAACCAGCAGTTTAGATAAAACCATCGAGTATGGTGTTTATACACCACCGAACTGGATCAAGACAGAAAGACTGCCGCTTGTGCTATTTCTACACGGTGCTCGAGATGATCATAATACTCTGGAACAATACAAGACTCACCGTTACTTCGACGAACAAATCAACGCGGATCAAATGCCTCGTTTTATTTTAGTTACGCCGAATGGTGGTAAGGGCTTCTGGGAAAATTGGTACGATGGCTCGCATAATTATCGTGACTGGGTGATGCAGGACATTCTTCCCAAAGTACAAAAAGATTATAATACGCTGGATTGTCCCGAACATTGCAGCCTTATGGGAATATCCATGGGTGGCTTTGGTGCTTTGCGCATGGCCAGTATTTATAAAAACAGTTTTTCAAGTCTCAGTGCGATAAGCACGCCTGTATTGAGTAATGAGAATAAACAGGATACAAAAGTGCCTTTACTGGTCCGTCTATTTTTTCCTCTGAAACGAATCTTCGGCCCCAAACTTTATAATGGTGATGAATCACAGAGCATTAGAAATGTCTGGTCAGATAAGAATAATGTAGCACTGCAAAAAATACGTCTACAACTAATCTGGGGAGATAAAGATCAACCCAATATTATTAGATCGAATCAAAGCTTCCATGAGCTACTGCAGAAAAGTGGGCGAGAGCACGAGTATTTTATCTACGATGGTGGACATAAATGGGTAGATTGGCAACCGAACTTTAATCGAGTCATTAATTTTCTGCTGAAGTGAGTTACAAAAAGTGCCCCAAAGGTGGGGAGTGCCATTTAGTTTCGTTTAATTGTCGTATTAATCTGGCTACAACAATAGATTAGAATCAATAGGAATAAATTGGTTCGCTGCATTCATTAAAGACGCTGCCGTTAATGGTTCCACGCCATAAACGACTACCGATGCATGATGTTTGCTTTGCATGCGATTCGCGAGTAAATCAAAGTCACCATCGCCGGAAACGAGAATAACCGTATCACTTTGTTCGGCATATTCCATCGCATCTAAAGCAATACCAACGTCCCAATCTCCTTTTGCTGAACCATCCGAACGCTGGATATAGGGTTTTAATTTCACCTCAAAGCCAATGGCTCTGAGTATATTTTGGAACTGTCTTTGCTTTTCATCCTGACTTTCAATTGCATACGCAGTCGCTTTCACAAGTTTTCGGTTTTTAGTCGCTTGTGCCCAAAATTTGTTGTAATCAAAATTTCGTTTGTAAGCTTGCCTGGTTGTGTAATAGACGTTTTGCACATCTACCAAGATTGAGACTGTTTCCATGGGTTAATACTCTAGTTTTTATAGAAAAAGGTAATAAAGTATCATCACCGAAATATCTAATTAACTATTTTGGATTTTACTATAAAGGTAGTGCCTTCTCTTTTTAACTCGAAAAGTCCTATAGCTTCAATTAGATCACTTAATCTAGTGAACCCATAATTCCTTGAGTCAAAAGAAGCATGGTTAGAGATTAAAGTTCCGACTCTTGATAATTTAGACCAACCATCATCCTCTTGAGTTGTTTTTACAGAGTTATTTAATAATTTAACTAGTTGGCCATTTTTTTGTAATTCTTTTGTTATATTTCTTGTTGTGTTTTTAACTGGCAGCTCAGTTATTTCATCATCAAGATATAAAAATTTTGAACAAGCATTAACAAACACGGCTGGTGCCTTTCTTTGTCCGTATCCTATTACTGGTTTTCCTTCTGAGAGAATTCTGGTTACAAGCGGTGTAAAATCACAATCAGAACTTACAATACAGAATGCATCAGTGTTTTTTGTATACAGAATATCCATAGCATCTATTGTTAGGGCTATATCTGTAGCATTTTTGCCTTTAGTTAAATCATATTGTTGAATCGGTTGAATAGCATGATCCTGAATGATTGCTTCCCAGCTTTTTAGGTTAGATGAGGTCCAATTTCCATATGCTTTTCTAATATTAACTTTTCCAAACCCAGCTAGTTCAGATAAAATTTCCTGAATAAATTTTGATGGTGAATTATCTGCATCAATAAGTAACGCAATATTTTCCATTTTTTCAATTGGCAAAATACTAACCCTCTAATTTTTATTATTAAGCAAAGTCGTTTTTTTTGATTTAAACATTGCTATAGGAATAAATATACTTTTCTAAGAAGAATGGTATTGGAAAATTTGTGTTTTTATATCTGCTTTATTCAGTGGTAAAAAATGGAATATATTTTTCTTACATTAGATAACGATAGATAATTTGTAAATATAACTGCCCATAAGTAGGGGGGTGGCTTCATGAATATATCAGTTGGCTTAAAATGAATTTCGGGTGTTCTCTGCATTCTTCAGCCTAGAAGAGCAAAAAGATGTCGTTATTGCATTATCTATTTAGAATTTTTGCGTTATTATGTCGCTCTTTTCTGAAATAATCTGGAGCATTCAACAATGTTTTCTAAAGACATGACAATCGCAAGTTACGATCCAGAACTTGCTGCTGCTATAGCCTCTGAAGTACAACGACAGGAAGATCACATTGAGTTGATCGCTTCTGAAAACTACACGAGCCCTCGCGTGATGGAAGCACAAGGTTCTGTGCTAACTAATAAGTATGCCGAAGGTTACCCGGGTAAGCGTTATTACGGTGGTTGTGAATACGTTGATGTTGCAGAGCAGTTAGCAATCGATCGTGTTAAAGAATTATTTGGTGCGGATTACGCGAATGTACAGCCGCATTCAGGCTCTTCAGCAAACCTTGCGGTTTACATGGCGCTTGTCGAGCCAGGAGATACAATTCTTGGTATGTCTCTTTCTGATGGCGGACATCTTACACATGGTTCACACGTAAGTTTTTCCGGTAAAGTTTACAATGCGGTTCAATACGGCATAGATGATAAAGGCATTATTGATTACGAAGAAGTTGCTAATTTAGCGCGTGAACATAAGCCAAAAATGATTATTGCTGGTTTCTCTGCTTATTCACAAATTGTTGATTGGCAGAAATTCCGTGATATCGCTGATGAAGTTGGTGCCTATTTATTTGTCGATATGGCTCACGTTGCCGGTTTGGTTGCTGCAGGTATTTATCCATCTCCAGTACAAATTGCTGATGTAACAACATCTACTACTCACAAAACACTTCGTGGTCCACGTGGTGGAATCATCCTTGCAAAAGCGAATCCAGAGATTGAAAAGAAGTTAAACTCTTTAGTTTTTCCTGGAACTCAGGGTGGTCCGTTAATGCATGCGATTGCTGGTAAAGCGGTAGCGTTCAAAGAAGCATTAGAGCCAGCATTTACAGAATACCAAAAGCAGGTTGTGATTAACGCACAGGCAATGGCGAATACCTTTATGGAGCGTGGTTTCAATATCGTTTCTGGCGGTACTGAAAATCACTTGTTCCTGCTTGATCTCATCGACAAAGGTCTAACCGGTAAAGTGGCTGATGCTGCTTTGGGTAACGCGCACATTACGGTTAACAAGAACTCTGTACCTAACGATCCTCAGTCTCCATTCGTAACGAGTGGTCTACGTATCGGTTCTCCTGCAATCACTACGCGTGGTTTTAACGCAGAAGACAGTTCGCAACTCGCGCATTGGATTTGTGATGTATTAGAATCAATTTCAAAAGATGAAAACGATACTAGTGTAATTGATGAAGTGCGCGGTAAAGTGACTGAGATTTGTCAGCGTTTACCTGTTTACAAATAAGTCGGTAGCTAATTTATGCATTGCCCTTTCTGTGGAGGAGATGATACTCGAGTAGTAGATTCGCGTCTTGCCAGTGAGGGCGATCAAGTGCGTCGTCGCAGGGAGTGTACTTCCTGCAACGAACGTTTTAGTACCTATGAAATAGCTGTTTTTAATATGCCGCAAGTGACCAAGTCAGGCGGTGAAAAACAGGCATTTAACGAGCATAAACTTAGAGCAGGACTAATGCGAGCAACGCAAAAACGTCCTGTTGATTCTAAATCCATCGACCGTGCAGTGATGGATATCCAGAAGCGTATTCTTGCGCGCGAAGGTTCTACGGATAAAAACGATAAATCTGATTTAACGACCAATCTGATTGGTGAATTCGTGATGGAAGAATTACGCAAGCTGGATGATGTCGCGTATATACGTTTTGCCTCGGTTTATCGTGACTTTAATGATATTGGTGAGTTTATCGATGCTATTGAAGGGCTTGAGAATTCTCCTAGCCCAGAGCTTAAAAAACGCCAGAATAAACTTCCAGGTACGTAAATCGATAGATCTCTCAATTTATCGTTATACTGTCTTAATCCACTTCTCTTTTTATCTTGTTTATGAGTAAGCAAACCTCACCTCAAATCAATGCTCAAGATCATGCTTTTATGGCGCGAGCTATTCAGTTGGCTCAAAAAGGTCAATACACGACCCATCCTAATCCACGTGTGGGTTGTGTCATCGTTAAAGATGGCGAAATAATCGGGGAAGGTTATCACCAGTATGCAGGTCAAGGGCATGCTGAAGTCAATGCAATCGCTGCTGCGACCAGTTCGCTTGTTGGCGCTACAGCATACGTTACTTTAGAACCCTGTTCGCATACGGGTAAAACACCGCCTTGTGCGACAGCGCTTATCAAAGAAAAATTTTCACGCGTGGTAATTGCCATGCAAGACCCTAACCCTCAAGTTGCCGGTCGCGGAATCCAGCTGCTAAGAGATGCTGGTATCGACGTCGAAGTAGGTGTTTTAGAAGCACAATCAAGAGCACTAAACCCGGGTTTTATCAAACGTATGGAAACTGGGCTGCCCTGGGTCAGAGTAAAACTCGCCATGAGTCTCGATGGTAAAACAGCGATGGCGTCAGGTGAAAGCCAATGGATAACAGGCCCTGAGGCGAGAAAAGATGTGCAGTTTTTACGCGCTAAAGCCGATGCTATTTTAACCGGTTCGGGGACTGCGATTGATGATGATCCTTCGTTGAATGTGAGATTGACTGCTGATGAGTTAGGGATCAATGGACCAGTAAATCAACCTTTACGCGTCGTATTAGATTCGCACTTAGCATTATCTTCAGAGGCTAAAATGCTAGCTCTGGAAGGCGATACACTGATTTATTCCAGCGCTGATACCAAGAGCAAGCACAGCGATAAGATTCAACAGATTGAGTCCGCAGGTGCAAAAGTCGCTTTTGTTGAAACTGATTCGAATTCTCAAGGTCTAGATTTGAACGCTATTCTGACTGTTCTGGCGCAACAGCAAATCAATGAAATCCATGTCGAAGCCGGTGCCACGCTTTGCGGTGCATTGTTGCAACAAGGCTATGTCGATGAGATCGTGCTTTATATGGCGCCTAAAATTATGGGTGATGATGCGCGTGGGTTGTTGGCAATTCCCGGGCTGGATAAAATGAAAGATACAATAGATTTAACGATCAATGATATACGATCAATAGGTTCGGATTGGCGCTTTACCATTACACCGATACGAAAGTAATTAAAACGTAAATTGTAAGTCGTGAAAAAAGTCCTCCAAAGTAGGGGGGTGCCATTTACGATAAATGCCTTTTAAAAACTACAGGAATTATCTTTTATGCCAGCCATCAGTGATTATGCAACTCACTGAAAGCATAAGTAAAATAATTCTATAAAATGCAATAAAGATTAAACCCAAAAGAAAACGATAAAAAATACAAGGAAGGATAACAAATGGATAACAGCAAACTCTACTCAGAATTACTGACTAATCTGGGCGAAGATGTTAATCGTGACGGGCTTCAAAAAACGCCTGAACGAGCGGCAAAAGCAATGGAGTTTCTAACCAAGGGTTATGATCAAGACCTTGATGAGGTCATCAATGGTGCGGTGTTTGATTCTGATAATGACCAGATGGTGATTGTAAAAGATATCGAAATGTATTCATTGTGCGAACATCATTTGTTGCCATTTGTTGGCAAAGTACACGTCGCGTATTTGCCAGAAGGTAAAGTCATTGGTTTATCCAAAGTTGCACGTATCACTGATATGTACGCAAGACGTTTGCAGATTCAAGAAAATATGACCAAGCAAATCGCCGAAGCAATAAAATATGCGACAGGTTCTAGCAGCGTTGGTGTGGTTATAGAAGCACAGCATTTTTGCATGATGATGCGCGGCGTCGAGAAGCAGGGTTCCTCAACGATCTCTTCCATGATGCTGGGAACATTCCGTGAAAATGCCAAAACCCGCGAAGAGTTTTTGAATCTGATTAAAAAGTTTTAACCGTCTTTTAATGTTTAATTTTTAATCGTCGGTTTGTTATTCAATATCCTCCTCAAAAAAGCATGCTTCATAGCAATGTGAATATTTCTATAAACTAGTTTGGATAAGGCTGGTTTCTTATAAAACATATCATCTATACTTCTGGTCTTTTATCAAAGTCCAGAATGTAGAATGCTATGGCTGATCTCCTTTTATTATTAATTACGGGTGCTTTTGCAGGCATTCTTGCGGGCTTATTGGGCGTTGGCGGCGGCGTTGTAATCGTACCGGTGCTGGTATTTATCTTCCAGTATCAAGGCGTAGATCCTTCAATCATTATGCATACTGCGATAGGAACCTCCCTGGCGACAATAGTTTTTACTTCGATATCATCAATTCGCGCGCATCACGCTCACGGTGCAATACTCTGGCCAATATTCTGGAAAATGACACCGGGGATTTTATTGGGTGCTTTGATTGGGGCGGCTATTGCCGATGCTTTACCCAGTGATACCTTAAAACTTATTTTCTCGCCATTCCTTATGGCGGTTGCTGTGCAAATGGCACTAAATAAACAACCCAAGCCACATCGGAAATTACCCGAGCGTGCTGGCTTATTATCTGCAAGTACGGCTATTGGGGCGATATCATCCTTGCTCGGTATTGGCGGCGGATCGTTGAATGTACCTTTTATGGCCTTGTGTAATATCGAGGTTCGAAAAGCAGTTGCAACATCCGCAGCCATTGGATTACCTATTGCTTTAGCGGGAACTCTAGGCTTTATTATTTCTGGTTGGGATTCCGAAGCAATGCCAGAATGGAGTCTGGGTTATATCAATTTGTCAGCCGCCTTAAGTATTGTTGTAGCCAGTGCCTTAACAGCTCCTTATGGCGCAAAACTCGCACATAAGATTCCGGTGTTAGTGTTAAAGCGAATCTTTGCTGTACTGCTATTTTTTGTATCGATAAAATTACTTGTGAGTTAAATTTTTTTCATTAGTAAACAATGGCTTGTGAATAAAAAAGATATAACAAGTGAGTTACCAGAATACCAATAAGACAATTTCCAGATGGTGACTGACCCTACTTTTTGTTTAAAGCGAGTATCAATGCACTGTGGTCCAGTCCACCTTGGCCTTCATTGATGAGTTTTTCAAACAGTGAGCGATTCAATTTAGTTGCAGGTAAATCCTGATCGTATTCAGCTGCCAACTCCAGGGCTTGAGTAAGGTCTTTGTGCTGTGTGGTGATTTTTCCACCAGGTTCGAATGTTTCATCAATCATACGCTGACCGTGTAGTTCTAATACTCGTGATGCAGCAAAACCTCCCATCAAAGCTTCACGTACTTTTGCTACATCCGCGCCAGCTTGTTTGGCTAAGGTTAGCGCTTCTGCGACAGCGCCTATATTTAAGCCTACGATAACCTGATTGGCAGCTTTTGTTACCTGACCAGTTCCAACATCACCGATGTGTACCAGTGAACTACCTAATACATCAAAGATCGGTTTAGCCTTTTCGATAGATACATCAGAACCTCCCGCCATTATGACTAAGCTGGCGTTTATCGCGCCGAGCTCCCCACCTGATACGGGTGCATCTATATAGTCAACGCCAATCGTTTTAAGTTTTTCTGCAAATGCGCGTGTCTTAGTAACGGCAGAAGTGCCCATATCAATGACTAAAGAACCTTTTTGAAGAGAGTCAAATAAGCCATTGTAACCAAAAATTACTGTTTCTAAAGCATTAGTATCTGAAAGCATTAATATGATGATGTTAGTTTGTGAAGCTACGTCAGCAGCATTTTTAGCTGCGGTAATGTTAGGTTGCTGGCTAAGCTCATGAACCACTTGCTGGCTACGATTGTGAACGATAAGTTCTGCACCAGCGTTTTGTAGATTTAAACACATGGGTTTGCCCATTAAGCCTAAGCCGATAAAACCAATCGTATAGCCTTTTAAATTATTTGTTTGAGCTTGATCATTTATTGTCATCAAAAAAACTGCCTAAAAGTAGGGGGGTGACTTATCCTAATCAAAAATGTCTAGTTTTACTATATTTTGCACCATATCTGCACATTTCATTCGCTGTATATGCAATTCACAGTGTTTTACTAACAGCATGAACTTTTCACTGATCAATAAAATCTTTATTATGCTACTTGTGATATTTAGTTTTGGCTTTGTGTTGCCAGAGCAACGCAAGATACCCGTCGAGAACGCATCACCAAAGGATTGGAATTCTGAATCTTTTTGGTATTACCCATGGGGTAAATCCAGAACACATAAAGGCATCGATATCTTCGCTAAAGAAGGAACTCCGGTCAAAGCATCTACAGGTGGTTTTATCCTATACAACGGTAAAATTTCCATGGGTGGCAATGTGGTGTTTATGCTGGGTCCAAAATGGCGTTTTCATTATTACGCTCATTTAAAAGACAGCTCCAAAAGACGATTTGGTTTTGTCGATGCAGGTCAGCAAATCGGTTCGGTGGGTACGTCAGGAAATGCAGCCGGTAAATCGCCGCATTTACACTATTCGATTAAAAGCATGTATCCTCAGGTCTGGAAGTATGATGTAAAACAGAGGCAAGCCTGGAAGCGCACGTTTTTTGTTAACCCTGATGAATATTTGCGTTTGTAGGCTTTGATACTAAGTAACTAATTTTAAACAATAAATGTAAGCCATTAAGAACTTCACTAAATAGAATATATAAACAATGACTCAGAAAAAAATATTGGTTGTAGATGATGATCCACATATTCGCGAAGTAATTACATTTGCGCTTGAAAAGGCTGAAATGTCTGTGACTACGGCAAGCGATGGCAGACAGGCACTACAAATTTATACCGATTCTCCGGCTGATTTGATCGTGCTGGATATCAATATGCCAGAAATGGATGGCCTTGAATGTTGCCGGGAAATTCGTAAAACCTCTGAAGTGCCTATCTTGTTTTTATCCTCACGCGATGAAGAGATCGATCGTATTCTTGGTCTGGAGATTGGCGGTGATGATTACGTGACCAAACCGTTTAGCCCACGTGAACTGGTTGCCAGAATTAATGTGATACTTAAACGAACGCAGGCCATCCAGCCTCAAGCTCAAACCGATGATAAAACGCTGACTCACGGTAAGCTGGTATTAGACACGGAACAGCACGCACTATGGTGGGATAAAATTGCGGTTTCATTGACCGCAACAGAATTTGCGATGCTGGCACAAATGCTAAAACAGCCAAAACGCGTTTTCAGTCGAGATGCCATAATGCAGGGTTCGTATCAATACAATGTGTTTGTCAGTGATCGCACGATTGATAGCCATATCCGCCATATCCGCTCTAAATTCTCAGAGGTGGGGTGTCATAAAATTATCGAGACTCAACACGGTGTGGGTTATCGTTTGAGTGCTTGTGAATAAAGTCGCTCTAAGAATAGTCAATTAATGCGAATAGACGCTAAACAACGGGTGAGAAAGCTCTTCCGACTACGCACCATTTTGCTGATGGTGATGCTCTCGGTATTACTGCTGCCCTTAGGAAGTTTGTACTTCTTTCGGTTTTACGAAAATGTATTAGTGCAAAAAACCGAGGTAGAATTAATCACTCAATCTGCCGTTTTCTCAGCACTGTATCGAGAGTTTATCGGACATAATAATCCTCAGGACAATGGTGTTTACGCGCCGGTAGAACCACAACTCGATTTATCTAAACAAAAAATATTACCGCGTCGTCCGCAAGCCAGATTAGTGTTAAGTAGCTTTGAAGACACTGATCTTAGTCCTGCACAAATTGCGGGTGAGCGTATGCAAAATATTCTACTTAGTACGCAAAAGGTCACCTTGGCTGGAATGCGAATTCTGGATAATCAGGGGTTGGTGGTAGCTGGACGAAGTGAAATAGGTATGTCGCTGGTGCATATTCCGGAAGTCCAACAAGCATTGAAAGGTGAATACGCTGCGGTATTGCGTGAGCGTATTTCTGATGAGCCACCACCGTCCATTGCGTCTTTAAGTCGTGGAACAGGTATTCGCGTATTTACTGCTTTTCCGATTATTGATCAGGGGCAAGTGTATGGAGTGGTCTATCTTTCTCGAACGCCGCAGAATATCCTCAAGCACTTGTACAGCATCAAAGAAAAAGTCATCTTGTTGTCCCTGGTGTTACTTGGTTTAACAGGTTTGATCGTTCTATTTATTTCATCGCGGTTATCACGACCCATTCGAGAGTTAATCGAACAAACACAAAAAGTGACCAGTGGAGAAAGTGAAACGGTTGAAGTATTAAAACAACCCGGTACTTATGAGCTTTCAAAGTTATCGAATAGTTTTGCCAAAATGTCACAAACATTACACGAACGTTCGCAATATATTCAGCAATTTGCTTCACATGTGTCGCATGAGTTCAAAACACCGCTCACGTCGATGCAGGGTTCTTTGGAGTTGTTGCAAGAACACGGCGATGACATGCCAAAGGAACAGCATCAGCGTTTTATCAATAACCTACAGGATGACACGGAACGTCTGAAGCGGCTGGTTAATCGTTTGTTAGAACAGGCTCGTGCGGATTCTCTTCAAGGCAGTGCAGACTCGAGTAATTTACTGGAATCTATGAAAGCCATTGAATCGCGCTATGCTGATGAAAAAATTGAATTTATCTACAGTAAGCTGGAAATGGATAGACAAGTGGCTATCGGCAAATCTGCCCTGCAAAGTGTGATCAGTAATCTGGTCGATAATAGTTTGCAGCATGGCTCGAGTAAAATAGCGATTCAAATCACTGAAGAAAAAGATCAACTATCCATCGCATTTGTTGATGATGGCAAAGGTATCTCAGAGGCTAACCGTAAGCGCATTTTCACCCCCTTCTTTACCACCAAACGAGAAACGGGAGGCACTGGTTTAGGTTTGGGTATTATCGAATCTATTCTCAAAGCTTCGAATGGCACAATTAAGAATGAAGATACTGCCGGAGATGATTACCCGGGTGCTAAATTCGTCATAAATTTAGCGCTGGTACAGTAGAGTTTCCTTATGCTTTAAGGAACTTTGATGTATCATTCGACTATGAAAAAAGATAACTCAGAATACTATTTTGCCACGGCTGATGAAGCCGAAGCTGCATTTTACTCCGCCTTTGAAATGGGTGATAAAGATTTGATGGAAGCGTTAATAGCCGATGATAATGTCAGCTGTATTCACCCATCATCCGTACCTTTAGTTGGCAGAGAGGACGTGATTGAAAGCTGGAATCAAATATTACATGCAATCTCAGGTTCTGTAATAAAAGTAGAAGTCATGAATCGTACAAATTCGAACGGCGTTGCCGTGCATTTGGTCACTGAAATATTTGCTGATAGTGACGATATAGAAACCGAGTTTTCAGAAGTTCTGGCAACCAACGTCTATGTTGAACAGGAAAACGGTTGGAGATTGATGATGCACCATGCTTCATATATTTCTGAATCTGAATATACTGATGAAGATTTATTAGAAGATTCTGAAGACCTTATGGACTACGAAATATCTCAGACTGTTCACTAAACTTACTACTCATTTAATTCATTAACTTTTGCCTAGATGATTTACTTTGTAACACTGTAAAAGTTAATAAAATCTAATTGATTTAATCAATAAGCTGGAAGATTTTACTATGCCAATAACCACTGGTTCATTCCCTCATTCTAGAATGCGTCGTATGCGTCGTGATGATTTCTCTCGTCGCTTAATGCGCGAAAACACACTAACTACTGATGACCTGATTTATCCTATATTTGTTATTGAGGGTGAAAACACTCGTGAAGCTGTAGCATCAATGCCAGGTGTTGATCGTATAACCTTGGATATACTCGCTGAAGAAGCGAAGCAGGTGGCTGAATTAGGCATCCCTGCGATGGCAATTTTCCCTGTAGCCGGTGACAGCAAAAAATCGGATTTAGCGGAAGAAGCATACAATCCTGAAGGATTGGCGCAACGTGCTATTCGTGTCATCAAAGCGGCAGCCCCAGAGTTAGGTGTAATCACCGATGTTGCGCTTGATCCGTTTACATCACATGGTCAGGACGGTTTGATGAATGATGAAGGCTACATAATGAATGAAGAGACGGTTGAAGTCTTAGTCAAACAAGCGGTTTCCCATGCTGATGCAGGTGCTGATGTTGTGGCTCCTTCGGATATGATGGATGGACGCATTGGCTCAATACGTGAAGCATTGGAAGCGGCAGGTCATATTAATACTCGTATTCTTGCTTATTCCGCAAAATACGCATCTGCTTTTTATGGGCCTTTCAGAGATGCTGTCGGTTCATCAGGTAATCTCGGTAGCGGCAATAAATACAGTTACCAGCAAGACCCTGCGAATAGCGATGAAGCGCTCTATGAAGTTGCGTTAGACTTACAGGAAGGTGCTGATATGGTGATGATAAAGCCAGGCATGCCTTATCTGGATATCGTGCGCCGTGTTAAAGATGAATTCAAAGCACCGACGTATGTGTATCAGGTCAGTGGCGAATACGCGATGTTAAAAGCCGCGACTATAAATGGCTGGCTGGATGAAGAAGCGGTAGTCATGGAAGCATTACTTGGAATGAAACGTGCCGGCGCAGATGGAATTTTGACCTACTTCGCTAAAGATGTTGCTCGCTGGTTGAAGAAAGCTTAAATAGCGCCATATTGTAGTTACAGTAAGCCAAAATAAATACCCACTTAATTCAAAGGCACCCCCCACTTATCGGCAGTATTTTAGAAAGTGGTGGGGTGTATTATCTCAATAAAGTTTGATGGATAAGAGATAAACGCACAGGATTCACACAAATGGATAAATACGCCGTTATCGGTAACCCTATCGCCCACAGCAAATCACCGCAGATTCATCAGATGTTCGCGCAACAAGCGGACGAAGATATCATGTATGAAGCACTGTTATCTCCTACAGATGAATTCAAAGAAACGGTTGAAGCTTTTCGTAAAGGCGGAGGCATGGGTTTAAATGTAACCGTACCCTTCAAACAGGAAGCGTGGGAATTGGCAGATGAATTAAGTGATTACGCCAAAAAAGCGGGAGCAGTAAATACCCTCGTATTTAGAGAAGATGGTAGCATTTACGGTACTAATACCGATGGAATCGGCTTGGTTCGTGATCTGGTAGAAAATCATCACAGCCAGATACAGGGCAAACGCATTTTAATTCTAGGGGCAGGTGGTGCAGTCAGAGGTATTCTGCAACCGTTATTAATGCAATTGCCGAGTCAAATATTTATCGCTAATCGCACCCCGGAACGCGCCACAGAATTAGTCGCTGATATGCAGGAACTGTCACAGCAGAACTCTCCAGTATGTGAATTAGCGGGTGGCGGCTTCAATGACATCGAAGGCGAATACGATTTAATCATCAATGGCACAGCGGCTAGCCTTCAAGGCATCATGCCACCGATCCCTGAAAGCTGTTTAGCGTCAGGCGTGCATTGTTATGATATGATGTACGGAGGTAGACCAACTGCATTTGAATTTTGGTGCGAAGATCAAGGTGCTACTAAAGTAATGAACGGGCTGGGGATGTTAGTAGAGCAAGCCGCTGAGTCATTTTCAATCTGGCGCACAAAGATGCCGGACACTAAACCCGTGCTGGAAGCTATGCAATTATCATGGCTCGCATAAAGAAAGTTCAGATCATGTCGATTAGAGCTTTCATAACATAGAAATAATAAATGAATAATACGACAAAAGAAGAAACAGTAGAATTACACCAAACACATTTAAGTGATGTCAAATTTGCCGATTTGCCATTACTGCCAGAGTTAAAGTCAGCAATCACTGAAATGGGCTTTGAATTTTGTACACCCATTCAGGCTAAAACATTGCCAATCAGTCTCGAAGGCAGAGACATCGCCGGTCAGGCACAAACAGGAACCGGCAAGACAGCGGCGTTTTTATTAGCTGCGTTTCAACATTTAATCAAACACCCAAAACCTAATAAGAATAAGCGTAATCAATCTCAAGTGCGCTTTGTAATACTCGCTCCAACCCGCGAACTCGCGATTCAGATTGCCAAAGATGCCGAAAAGCTGAGCAAAAATACCGAATTAAAAATTGCCTTAGCCTACGGTGGTACCGGTTACGACCAACAACAAAAAGCCATAGAAGCAGGTGTTGATGTTCTGATTGGAACACCTGGTCGAATTATTGATTACTGGAAGAAAAAAGTATTCAGCCTGCACGAATGTCAGGGCTTAGTCCTTGATGAAGCCGACCGCATGCTTGATCTTGGTTTTATTCAGGATATCCGCTTTTTATTAAGACGTTTACCAGATCCAGGCAAAAGACTCAGCATGATGTTTTCTGCCACCTTATCGCATCGTGTCATGGAATTGTCCTACGAGCACATGAACCAGCCTGAAAAACTGGAAATCAAAGCCGAAGCAGTTAATACCAAGAAAATTGCGCAGTATGTTTACTATCCATCCAACGATGAAAAAATCCCACTGTTGATTGGTTTGATTCAAAAGTTGAAACCAGAGCGTGCGATTGTTTTTGTAAATACCAAACGTAATGCTGAAACCATTGATGACTACTTGCGCGGCAATGACATTCAAGCCGTGCTTATTTCGGGTGATGTACGCCAGAACAAACGCCAGAGTCTGTTAAAAGAATTTGCAGCGGGTAAGCATCAGGTATTGATAGCTACGGATGTAGCTGCGCGTGGATTACACATTGATGATGTGTCGCATGTGTTCAATTATGATCTACCTCAAATCGCGGAAGATTATGTACATCGTATAGGTCGTACCGCTCGTGCTGGTGCATCGGGTGAAGCTCATAGTTTTGCTTGTGAAGATACTGCCTTCTACTTGCCAGAAATTGAAGAATACATCGGTATATCGATAGAGATGGCAAGTGTAACTGCAGAGTTACTTGCAGATGATTTGAAACCACGTAAGCGTATTACCCGTGATCGTGTGCCACAGCGACCGAATAACAACGGTAACAAACCTGGCCAGAAACACTCTGGAAAGCCTCGCAATGGCGGTGGTTATAAGGGCAAAAACCCTCGTAATAAATCAGGTAACCAATCATCGAATAAAACGGCTAACAAATCAGATAACAAGCCAAAAGCGTCTTAACTGGTTTACATCGTTAGTTAAAGCCAATTAAATCTAACTAAAAAAAAGGCTTCAAAGTAGGGGGGTGCAATACTCTCCTACGGTATTTGTCCTAGATTTTCATAAACACGTGGTTCAACCTAATTTTCTATTGGTTTTACCAGCCTCTAAAACTGGCTAGATTTTATTTCTATCCTATTTGATACTGATTAATTACCTCCAATTAGTTATCACTCAATAAATAACAGCTAATAAATAACAGACATAAAAAAGCCCCCATAGCAGGAGGCTTTCTTTTTATTATCTAGATTAGATAAAACTACTAAATGAAGTATCTACCAGCAGTAGCAACAATAATAGTAACAATGCCTATCACTGTATTAATACCAACGAACATTCTGATTTGACCTAATGCTTTACCGCCTTCTGGCCAGCTTTCAGATGCAACAGCTTTCTTCAATTTATTATACGGTGCAAAAAATACATGCATGAAGAGTAGCATCATGATTATTCCTAAACCCATCATGCTGTGAATATAAATAGCTTTAGGGAATTGCGTCATCATCCATAACCCTGTCACCAGAATGACAATCACACAAAGCCAGACCCATGGAAAAAAACGTTTAAAGGTAGCAACCCAGAGTGTTAAGCGTAACGGTGGTTCTAAAGTATCTACAGCAGCAGGACGCAACGCCTGATGTGCAAAAAACATACCGCCAACCCAAACTACTACTGCTAATACATGAAGTGCTAGTGCAATCGACATAAACATAAAAACTATTCCATTATTTTGAATGTCACATTCTCACAAAGAAACTAGCAAGTAACAAGCAAATTCAAGTAATACGAGTGTTTGTTGCAGAAGTTTAATCTAAATATGAAAAATATATTTTATTTAAAATTAATCACTTAGCCATACATGTTTTTTTGCTTGTGTAAATGAGGCAAATTTCAGTCAATTTGTATCACTTTCCAATTATTCTGTACTACACTTTTTTAGTATTAGGCGAGTTAATTAAAGAAATAATCATAATAAAACTCAACAGTTTCAGAACTAAATGATTGGAATTATTAATAACATGGAGATAATTTTATGAGTGAAAAGAAAAAAATGAGTCTGACGGTCAAAGTGCTGTTGGGCATGGCTTTGGGGATACTTGTGGGGTTAGTCCTTAACCTGACAGGTTTGATTTCAAACTCGTTTGTCGACACCTATATCGTTAATGGATTGTTTCATGTCGTAGGCAAGATGTTCGTTAATGCCTTGAAAATGCTCGTTGTTCCGTTGGTATTCTTCTCTCTGATTTGTGGTGTGTGTGGTATCGGTGATATCAGAATGCTGGGTCGCGTCGGTGGTAAATCATTTGCCCTGTATATGATGACTACGGCAATCGCGATCGCTACTGCAATCATCATCGCGGTTAGCTTCGGTATTGGTAAAGGCATGAATGTAGATTCAGCCGCGGCTTTTACGGGTAAAGAATCTCCACCGTTGACGCAGGTATTAATCGATATCATCCCAACAAATCCTGTTAAATCAATGGCTCAGGGTGATATGTTACCGTTGATTTTCTTCTCGATTCTATTGGGCATTAGCATGTTGTTGGTAGGACGAAAAGCCAAACCTTTTGTTGAAGGTGCTGAGATTGCGAATGAAATCATGATGAAGATGGTTAACATAGTGATGGCAGTTGCTCCTTATGCGGTATTCGCGTTGATTGCAAAAGCAGTCGCTACTTTAGGTCTTGATCTACTCGCGTCATTGGCCGGATATGTGCTGGTATTGGTCGGCGCATTAATGTTCCATTTGTTTATCACGCTGATGATAGTACTCAAGGTTTTCTCAGGGCTGAGTCCCGCGATGTTCTTGAAGAAGATCAGGAATGTTCAGGTGTTCGCTTTCAGTACGGCAAGTTCTAACGCGACGATTCCGGTTACCATGAGAACGGTCACCGAACGTTTTGGTGTGAATAATTCAGTCGCTTCCTTCACCGTTCCCTTTGGTGCAACCATAAATATGGATGGAACAGCGATTATGCAGGGTGTAGCCACCGTGTTTATCGCTAATGTCTATAATGTCGAACTGGGTGTAGGTGGTTACTTAACGGTTATTTTGATGTCGGTACTGGCCTCAATAGGAACAGCCGGTGTGCCAGGTGTTGGTTTAATCATGTTGTCCATGGTGTTTACCCAAGTGGGATTACCTGTTGAAGGTATCGGTTTAGTCCTAGGTGTCGATCGTCTGATGGATATGATTAGAACGGCAGTGAATGTTTCGGGTGATGCGACAGTATCAACTGTAGTCGCTAAAAGTGAAGGTAAGCTGGATATTGATGTTTATAATGATCCGTTGGCGGGCACTCACAACGAAGAAGATATCGGTGAGTTCGATGCTGAGGTTGAGAAAGAAATGGCAGAAGCTATCGAAGCTGCACATAAACGAGATCGCTAAGTTGGTCTCTAATTAAGTTGGCTGAATTTAGCTTATGCAAAGTAAGCTAATAGAAATAAGCTAATTTAAGGCATAAAAAAAGCAGAGTATTAACTCTGCTTTTTTTATGATTTGGAAAGGGTTTTAATTCAATCAGTTATTGATAATTGTTATATCAAAACTTAAACACACCCCCCCACTTATGGGCAATTTTTTATTAATGTCTGAAATGACGCATTCCAGTGAACACCATTGCCATGTTAGCTTCATCAGCAGCTGCAATAACTTCTGCATCACGCATAGATCCACCGGGTTGGATAACAGCAGCAATACCTGCTTCTGCAGCGGCATCAATACCATCACGGAAAGGGAAGAAGGCATCAGAAGCCATTACAGAGCCTGTTACTGTTAAGTCTGCATGTTCCGCTTTGATTCCTGCAATACGTGCAGAATTTATGCGACTCATTTGACCAGCGCCAACGCCAATCGTCATTTGATTCTTTGCATAAACAATAGCGTTAGATTTAACAAACTTCGCTATTTTCCAGGCAAACAGAAGATCACGCATTTCTTCATCGCTAGGGCTACGTTTAGTAACCACTTCTAGTTTTTCATAAAGTTGTAAATCTGCATCTTGAACTAATAAGCCACCATTAACGCGTTTAAAATCTAAACGTGCAATGGATTCAGCAAAATCACCACATTCTAATAAACGAACGTTTTCTTTGCTGCTAACGGCTTCGCTAGCTCCCGCTGATACGTGTGGAGCAATAATCACTTCTACGAATTGTTTTTCGATGATTGCTTTCGCCGTTTTTTCATCTAATTCTTTGTTGAATGCGATGATGCCACCAAAGGCTGATTCTGGATCAGTGCTAAATGCACGCTCGTAAGCTTCCAGAAGATTGTCTCCAGTAGCAACGCCACACGGGTTAGCATGTTTGACGATGACACAGGCGGCTTCTGAATCGAATTGTTTAACGCATTCTAATGCTGCATCTGTATCTGCAATATTATTGTAAGAGAGTTCCTTACCTTGTAATTGCTTTGCAGTAGCGATATTCGCTTCTTGCTGATTTTCTTCAACATAGAAAGCAGCAGACTGGTGAGAGTTTTCACCGTAACGGGTTGTTTGTGCTAATTTGAATTGTGCATTAAACGTAGATGGGAAACCTTTAGGTTCGTCATTCTCAACGATTTTTCCTAAGTAGTTTGCGATCATGCCATCATAACCCGCAGTGTGTTCGAAAGCTTTTGTGGCTAGCTTGAAACGAGTGTCTTTAGAAATGCTTCCGTTATTTTCTTCAAGCTCTTTCTCTACCGTCGCGTAATCCGATGGATTCACAACGATAGTGACATGCGCATGGTTTTTCGCGCTGGCACGAACCATTGTTGGACCGCCGATATCGATATTTTCAATCGCATCTTCAAAGCTACAGCCTTCTTTAGCAATTGTTTCTGCAAACGGGTATAGATTAACCACAATAAGATCAATAGGCGGAATATCATGCTGTTGCATTACAGCATCGTCAGTGCCTCTGCGAGCGAGAATACCGCCGTGTATTTTTGGATGTAACGTTTTAACACGGCCGTCCATCATTTCAGGAAAACCTGTGTAGTCTGAAACCTCAATTACAGGCACATTATTATCAGCCAGTAGTTTTGCGGTGCCACCTGTAGAAAGAAGCTCGATGCCTTTAGCATGCAGGTTTTTGGCAAATTCTAACAAACCAGTTTTGTCGGAAACACTTAATAATGCGCGTTGCACAGGACGGTTATCAGCCATTTAATTAAATCCTTATATCGAAAAAATAGAATGGACGGAGTATCGCATACCCTCTATGGTGTGGCACTTCGTTTCTGAAAAAAACTTTAGCTATGAGCGCACTAATAAGCACAGATAAAATGCCATTTTCCGTGTATTTGCTGGCCATTTGTCAGGCCTTATTGATGAGTGGTTCATCGTTATTGATAACGGCATCTGCCTTGGTAAGTCTGACCTTAACGGATGATAAAATACTGGTTACTCTACCATTGTCATTACAGTTTCTGGCGCAGATGTTAACCAGCATCCCGGCGTCATTACTGATGGGTAAATGGGGAAGACGTGCTGGTTTTATGTTTGGCAGTTTGTTTGGGATTACAGGCGGTTGTTTGGCTGTGTATGCGGTATTTACCACTAATTTCTGGTTATTCGCTGTTGCCTCATTTTCTATCGGAGTATTTAACGGATTCGGTACTTACTTTCGTTTCGCTGCGGTAGATGTTGTCGCAGTCAGTAATCGTGCTAAGGCCATTTCTTATGTGATGGTAGGTGGAGTTATAGCTGCTTTTATCGGCCCAAATCTGGCTAACTTTGGTAGAGGAATGGTCGATAACATTCCTTTCGTGGGCGGCTTTGTTTACGTTACCGTACTTTATGTTTTAATTTTTATTGTATTATTTTTCATAAAGTTACCGCCAGCTTCTATCGTTGATTTGCAACATACTGGGCGGCCATTAAAACAGATTGCCATGCAGCCGACGTTTATCGTTGCGGTAATCTGCGGTATGTTGGGATATGGCGTTATGACGTATGTGATGACCGCTACACCGTTAGCGATGCATCATCATCAACATGCGTTTGATCAAACCGCTTTTGTGATTCAGTGGCATGTACTCGCCATGTTTGCCCCTTCTTTCTTCACCGGAACAATCATTCAAAAGGTGGGAGTAATTAAAGTCATGGTGACAGGAGCAGTATTGGCATTGATTTGCACATTGATAAACCTATCAGGTACATCGGTGTGGCATTTTTGGGTAGCTTTGGTAGCACTCGGAATCAGCTGGAATTTCCTGTTTATTGGCGCATCAACACTGTTAACTGAAACTTACAAACCAGAAGAAACGGCAAAGTCTCAGGCGTTGAATGATTTTATGGTGTTCTCGATGGTAACTATTGCATCATTATCCGCAGGAATTTTTCAAAACAAGTTTGGTTGGGAGTCGGTCAATATTGGCGGGATACTTTTTGTGGGCGTTATATTGGCAAGTATTTTCTGGTTAGTCAGAATGCCTGTGGAGAAACGTTTAGCTGCTAAGATTTGATTAAACAAACAAACAAACAAACAAACAAACAAACAAACAAACAAACAAACAAACAAACAAACAAACAAAAGTAATTATTGTTTATATAAAAAAGGCCTAAAAGTAGGGGGGTGACTTAAGTAGTTATAAAAGCTACTAAACCAGATTTAGCAATGTGCCTCGACGATTTCTTACGAAATCTATGATGGACTTGTCTGGCTCTTAGTGAGCCAAGACAAGCCACTTTTTTCTTGTATTTAGGCTTTTAACTTATCCGCAACAAACTGCATGATATCAGCACGTTGAACATCATTTGCGTCGTCATCTGTACGAGATTTAAACTCAACCTGTCCTTCTTTCAAACCACGATCAGAAATAACGATGCGATGTGGGATACCAATCAGCTCATGATCAGCGAACATTGCACCTGGGCGCATATTACGATCATCCAGTAATACATCGTAACCGGCTGCAATCAGCTCTTCATACAAGGCATCAGCTTCTGCTTTTACGTCTTCTGATTTATTGTAATTGATAGGCACAATACTTAACTGGAAAGGGGCTAATGCTGCTGGCCAGATAATGCCGTTATCATCATGACTTTGTTCGATACTTGCTGCCACAACACGGGTAATACCGATGCCGTAACAACCCATGGTCATTATTTCTGGTTTGCCGTTTTCACCTAATACTGTGGCATTCATCGCTTCTGAGTATTTAGTACCTAGCTGGAAGATATGTCCGACTTCTATTCCACGAAGAATACTGAGCGTGCCTTTTCCGTCAGGGCTAGGATCTCCTTCTACAACGTTACGTACGTCTACATACTCTGGTTCTGGTAGATCGCGTCCCCAGTTTACGCCGATGTGATGTTTATCATCGACATTCGCACCACAGACAAAATCAGCCATGTTCTTAACGGCATGGTCAGCAAAGATTCTGATCTTCAGACCAACAGGGCCAATAGAACCGGCGTTACAGCCAACAGCCTGAAGCAGTTGTTCTTCTGTAGCTGGCGTTAACGGTGAACCAATGCCATCAATTTTCTCGGCTTTTAATTCGTTTAACTGATCATTGCCTTGCATCAGAATTGCAACGACTTCGCCTTCTTCTTCACCTTCGACAATTAATGTCTTGATGGAAGATTCTGCGGGTTTATTCAAGAATGCAGATACCGCATCAATCGTGTGAGAATCCGGCGTATCAACCGTTTGCATTTCTTCAGTCGGCGCAGGGCGCTCGCCTTTAGGTGGAAGAGCCACGGCGAGTTCGATATTAGCGGCGTAATCACTTTCATCGGAAAATGCTATCGCATCTTCACCAGAATCAGCCAATACGTGGAATTCGTGAGAAGTACTGCCACCAATCGCGCCAGAGTCTGCAAGAACAGGTCTGAAGGTTAATCCCATGCGTTCAAAAATACGCGAATAAGCCGCATGAATTTGATCGTAAGTTTCTTGCAAAGATTCCTGTGTGGTATGGAATGAGTATGCGTCTTTCATGATGAACTCACGTGAACGCATTACCCCAAAACGAGGACGAACCTCATCACGGAATTTTGTTTGAATCTGATAATAAGTCACAGGAAGTTCTTTATAACTTTTCAACTCTTTACGAGCGTAATCTGTGATAATTTCTTCGTGCGTTGGGCCGTAACAGAACTCAGCACCTTTTCTGTCGTTCATGCGCAGTAATTCAGGACCAAACTGTTCCCATCGACCAGACTCTTGCCATAGCTCTGCCGGTTGTACCGTTGGCATGAGTAATTCTACTAGACCCGCTTTATTGAGTTCATCACGAACGATTTCTTCAACTTTACGCATTACCTTGAGGCCAAAGGGCGCCCAGGTATATAGACCTGATGAGACACGTTTGATCATGCCGGCTTTCAGCATTAACTGGTGACTTTTAATTTCTGCATCGGCAGGCGTTTCGCGGAGGGTGGAAATTGGAAAATGAGATACTTTCATGAAATAGCTTGGTTATTATCAAAGCGCTCAATTTTAGTCCTTGCGTGACTGAGCACAAGTACTATTTTCATAATAAAGGATATCAACGATAGGATGGCGTGGTTTCTATCTATCCAATCTGATATTGGCCTGTAAAAAAACGGCTCAAAGCAGGGGGGTGGCTTTTGTATAAAGGACCAAGATACATGGTTTTCTTAAATATCGAATACTACGTTTAGCCACCCAAACAGGATGAATCTTTATAAATTAGCCTCTACGGATATCACTTCTTCATGACGAAAACGTGCATTATCGTACATAAGTTTGAAGTCATTAACTAAGCTATGTGCAGATTTATCCTTAAATAAGTCTGTGGCGAAGCGGTAGGAAATGGATTGATAATTCAATGTGGCTTTCACAATGTATGAACCAGTAGGGATATTTTGCAGTTGATAGGTAACGACATCTTCTGCAGCATCAAAGTTTTCATCATCAATTGCATTACCCTTTGCGCCGATATCTACCGGAATATGGCTCTTATCCATGCCTTTGGCTAATAAGCGATTATCTTTGATATAGCCTGCGCTATTTAATAAGGTGTAATTAACCGAATTGTCCGTATTAACCATGATGCTTTCATAGACCTGAACTTGATCAGCAGAGGTAATCAGATCATGGTGTTTTTCATATTCTGTATTAGTGCTATTTGTAGTGTCGTTATCATTATCAGAATCTACACCAGATATTTGTCCTAAGTGATTGATTGCACCAGATTCAAATACCAGATCACCGTCTGTATTAGTCACTTGAATATGTAGCCATGCTCTTCGAGAGGGAAATCCACTGGGGAATTTATGCCCGGTTTTATTTTTCAAATGAACGTTAAATGATAATTGCTGGTTTTCCTGTTGTAGATTTTCAATCGCAATGTCGGCTGAACTTCTAAGCGTTTCTTTTGTTAAATTTATCGTATTACTGAAGTCATTCACTGGTAAACCCAGTGTCGTAGAATTGTTCTGTAAGATATCTAGCATGACGGTATTAGCACCAACAAACTGATGCTTGGAAAAATGATCTCGTGCTTCAACAAAACTGGGTCTACTCGCAATTTTTGTTTTGCCAGAGGCTAATGGCATGTGACAACTCTGGCAGCTTTCTTCGCTGCCTGGTTTTGCAAAATCGCTATTTTTCCATTCGCTGTAAATCATCTGTTCTGGAAACTCATTAGCAGTAAGGTTTCCGGAGGTATCGATTATCGGAGTTTTAACATCATGGCAACTGCCACACAGTGCAGAGTCGGAAATATGTTGGCTCTCAACGGGTGTATAGCCTGTGCTATTGAGCATAGGTCCCTGAATTGGATTGGAGAATGGTCCATAGAGCTTTGGGTCGGCGGTATTATCAGCAATCACAAACTTACCTGATGTTGCTGCTTCTGTACCAAATCCTGCGGTATTTTCTATCTGGTGGCAAACCGTACAACTGACGCCTTCAGCAGCTTGATTGAAATAAGGGTTATCTGGAGACAAAAAACCATCCTCAAACAAGGTAATGGCTTCATCTTTAAAGGTTGCTTCTACATGTGCCATTGGCATGTGGCATCGGGCGCATTTACCCTCGATTGTTTTACCGTGTTCCGGATTACGTACCACTTCGCTGGCAACTTTTGCTTTCCAGAAGGGATCACGAGCGCTATTAGCCATCATGGTTGTTTGCCAGGCAGTGACTATGGATAAATCTTCACCCATATCATCACTTAAGCCATCATGGCATTGCGCACAATTATCCGAACCGCTGAAATGATCAGAGGTAAAATCATGTGCTGATTGCTCTACGGATGTAATCGTTGTGCTATCTGTATCTTCGGGGGGTGCTGGTATAACAGGAGTAATGATATCTTGATTTTCATTTGACGTTACAGTTGATTCACTGGAACTATTTGAGCCACCACAAGCGAAAAGAAAGACAGTCAATGAAAAGAATGAAAGTGATCTTATTATTATTGTTCTCATGATAAAAATACTTCTTAATAAATGTAAACTGACTTTACGTTCTTACAAAGAACAGCCTGCAAAGTCCCCAATATTATTAAATAAGTATATGTTTATGCTTATCTGTTGAAATTAACAATTGTTTATTTCTGAGTTGTTTTTTATCTGATTTTCATCTGTATTTATTGGTTTCTTATATATTTCTCTCTTTTCTCTCTTTTCTCTCTTTTCACATCTATGTTAGATATGTTTATTTTTATCACTCATTAACAATTCTTCTTATAAAAAATTAACAATTGTCGTTGTTGATAATTTTACTCCGTTATCTACTAGAGATTAATCGAGTGGTGTAATGCATCAATAATAAAAACACAAAATCTGCTTGCATAAGGAAATATCACCAGCTCACAAGGCGAAACGAGTTTTAAATCTTCAGCCTTCACGTGCTTAGTCGTTTTTCAGGGAGTGTTAGATATGTTGCAAATATTAGGAAGAAGTATCAACAGAAAAAGCAGTTATCAGATCAGCAGTCATGCTAGTAAGCCTTTCAATAGAATCAGTTTAATTGCGATGGTTTTGCTGATAATGATAACGGCAGGTTGTAATAGTAGCGGCAAAGACGAAGATGCTGCCGAGGCTACCAGAAATGCTCACGATTTTGTCTATGATGCACAGCTTAAACAATACATAGTAAATGACACCGTCATTCCAGAGTCAGAGGTTAAACGTAATGTGAGTCAGGTACTCTGTCAACAATGCCACACAGAGTCTATTGCAGATTTTAAAGATACGGTTCATTACAAACTAGCCGCGCGTAGTGATACTGTTATGTTTCCTGGTGGTGGTGCTCATGGCATGTTAGACAGGGCTTGCGGACTTCCGGGAACTTCGGGTTTAGTCAACTTTACCAGCAATGAAAATTTAGGTGAGTGTGCCAAATGTCATGCAGGTCGATATCTACCTGTGATGGAAGGTATGTTCGAGGGCATGTTAACTGCGATGGGTTTGCCCGAGCCGCAAAAGCAGGCAAGCGATATTATGGAATCTGGCATTGATTGTCTGGTGTGTCATGCCGATATTTATAAATCAGTACCTGAAGGCAACAATATGGTCGTTAGTGTGCATGCACCCGCTGATGGCGCTTCACCGACATCACTTGGCTATGCCAAAGCCGCGCACGACAATAGTGATTTTGATCAGGACGGTTCTCCTGATTTACAAATCGATACCGATGGCGACACCATTCCCGATATGCCTTTGATGATGGATACCGATAACGATGGTAATCCCGATACACCTTGGCCAACTGTGGCTCAAGATAGAAGTGTCGCAGCGGTAAAATCTGCAGGGGCTACCAAGCAGTCTACCTGTTTACGTTGTCACGAACATGCGCGCACTGGATACAAAAGAGCGACTTTATTTGAAGAAGGTTACGATGTTCACGCAACCGTTAAAACCGGTCCTTTCGAAGATGCAGAAAACCAATGTACCGTGTGCCATACCGTATCAAAACATAAGTTTGTTCGCGGACATAGTGTGGGGGGCGACCTTGCTGCAGCAGACTATCCTGCGCCACCTCCCGGGACAGAGAATGACCCAGATGATCCAAGCAATATCATGTGTACAACCTGTCACAGAATCGAGTCTTTAGTAGATTCAGCAACACCAGAAGAACCTGTGAATGGTAAGAAAGCATCAATCCATAGCTCCAAACATCTTGATTCCATGGCCTGCGAAACCTGTCATATCCCGGTAAGTGGAGGGATTACATATTCTGTTTATGGCGAGGGTTCACATTTATCATTTGGTCGAAATCCAGCAGGCAAAGATTCTTTATTGATATCAGCAGACCACATGAATGCGGGTGATCATGACGATATTGCGGGTGACTTTCGTGCTTATCAAGCGCCACCTGTGTTAGTTTGGTTCAATGGAGGTACCTCATTTTTAGCCCAAACGTTAGCGGTACGTGGTTCCCAGAATGCCAAGATTACGCCATTTAAACCAATGGCAAATGGCATGGTGTTTGATGCACGTTTCTTCAAAGGTGAAATGATAAAAAATGAAGCGGATGCGGACTACAACGCATATTCAATGTACCGCTTTTACGCTAATAAGCCCGATACAGGTCCAGGAAATGCAGAAGCATTTGCCGCAATGGATATGCTGGATTTAACCCCTACAGAAGTTCGACAGGTAACGCTTAACGACTTCTTCTCCACAGATCCAAATAGACAAGCCATGGCGATGATGCAAATCTTCCCGAATATGATTCACTTCGATAAAGCGACTTACGGCTATGAACACTACATGATCAGTTCAGACCCTAAGTTTGCTGCGTGGGATCAAAATAAGGATGGTATACTTGATAGTGATGTTCCCTTCAATTTCAGTCGATTTGATGCATCCAATGCTGGCTTAAATAGCTTCAAGGGAATGAATGCCGCAATGGGAATGCCAGCTGATTATGATTGGTATCCGCCATTTGCATCAACGGATGATCTGGTTACGATGAAATTGCCAGACGGCAGTTTGATGAAGATGTTCTTGCAGATGCAGGCGTCAAGTTTGCCTGAAGAGCAAGTAGTAGCGTTCCTTGCTGCTGTTGAAAACTATCCTGCCTTTTCAAATGGTGTAACTCTGGGTGGTCATGGCGTAAGACCTAAAGAGCAAGCAATTGGTTTTGGCAGTGATGGCTGTCAATCCTGTCATGCAGCTGATGGCATGCTAAATAATCCTGTTCCCGTTACTGAAAAAGTGGCGGTAGATATGGGGCTAATGGGTATGCTTGAATTCCCCAAGTATAGATGGCACTTTTACAATATCCATGGGCTTGCGAAGTTAGGTCTAACAGTGGAGGATGATGATATCGTCGCTGGGCTCGCCAGTGTTGATATTGAAAATAATGCAAATTATATGAAGGTGAGCGATACCAGTATGACCTTGAACTGGATTGCACCTCAATCTCCTGGTGGATATCAAGCTGCTGAAACTGTTCTGGAAGGTTTGGAAATGAAACCTGATGATCTGACTAAGAATGGCGGTTCATGGATGCCTGTTCTTGAACCCATAACCAAAGCCGTGCCTAATTACCAAGTCTTAGGTTATAGCAAAGATGAAATAATCTGGATGGGAACAGGTGCTGCTAACGGCAATTAATGTAATCATTAACTAACAGCCACTAAAAAGCCCGTTTAAAAACGGGCTTTTTAGTGGCTGTTATAATAAAGCGGTTAAAAAAAACGGCCTATAAGTAGGGGG
Source organism: Cocleimonas sp. KMM 6892 (assembly GCF_035798195.1). Lineage (NCBI taxonomy): Bacteria > Pseudomonadati > Pseudomonadota > Gammaproteobacteria > Thiotrichales > Thiotrichaceae > Cocleimonas > Cocleimonas sp. KMM 6892. Next base: position 384,455 of record NZ_JAPFBV010000002.1, read on the forward strand.
GTGACTATTAGTTAAATCACTTTGGTATCTACTCTTTTATTTTTAGACTTATTTCACTTCTTTACAGTCTTCTGCAATACGTTGTTGCAAGTAAGCTACTTTTTCTTTTCGTTGTTCCTGATCAAGATTAGTTTTCTCACCTTTTACATCAATCCATACATTACGAAAGTTTTTACGAAGTTGTTCAAGGTTCTTCTTCTGGTTATTACAATAATTTATTAATTTTTTATCGGGGCCAGCAAGCGTTTCACCATTTACTTCAGTTTTCTGTGTATCTGTTGAATCATTGTTGGGTGCTGCAGCTGTTTCTGCAGGTGGTCTATATTTACCTGCGGCTGCTTTGATTTCGTCTTCGATATTTTTCGCTTTAACTCGCTTGGTTTTATGAACAGGTGGTTGAGCAGTGTAATGAACGCCGCCATTTTCATCGACCCATTTATAAATTTCGGCGTGTGTATTCGCAGAAAGAATAAGTAGTGCTGAAGTAATCGTTGTGATACCGGCTAATTTAATTATTTTTATCATTTTGAGGTGCCTATTAATAAGACTAAATTCATTTCTAGTAACTCTATATTAGACATATCTAATATAGCTTGTTAAACTTCACAATTATAATTTTTATATATAGGCATTTTAGCATGAGTCGTCGTCACAAACTTATTTTGATGGGTGTTTCCGTCGTTTTGGCACTACCATTAATCGGAAAAGCAGAGATTTCACCGCTAAATACCGCTGTGGCCGTAGAAGAAGTCGTCGTGGATTACCAAATGCTGGATGGCCAAATCGAGGCGGTAAATAAAAGTACGGTATCGTCGCAAACGGCAGGCGTAATCAGTAAATTATCCTACGATGTGGGAGATGTCGTCGAAAAGGATGCGCTAATTGCGCGTATATCATCAGAAAATCAGAAATCAGGATTACGTCAGGCACAAGCCGCCGTCAGTGAATCTAAAGCTGCCATTAGCAGTGCATCAGCAGCCGTTGTTCAGGCCGAAGCTGCGATTAGAGAAGCCACAGCAAACTATAATGCTGCTCGCGCTGAATTTAATCGGGTAAAGGGTTTGTACGAAAAACGCATCATTGCCCGATCTCAGTATGATCAGGCAGAAGCAAACATGAAGTCGACTTTGGCAAGAGTTGAGTCGGCGAAAGCAAATCTGAACGCAGCAAAAGCCCGTACTAATGCAGCCAGATCTAATCTGGCATCAGCGCAAGCAGGCTTGGCAAAAGCGGGCGAACAACTCAGTTATACCGAAGTGGTCGCTCCTTATAGTGGCATCGTTACAGAACGTTTGGTGGAATTAGGCGAGGTTGTTAGTGCCGGAACACCAATAATGACGGGTATTTCATTACAAGAGATTCGAGTTGTTACCCATGTGCCACAACGATTAATTTTAGCGGTGAGAAAAAACAAAGCTGCACGTGTATATACCGATGATGATAAGACTGGAATCGTCGTTAAAAAATTAACTATTTTCCCTTATGCGGATGAGACAACTAATGCGTTTAAAGTTCGTGCGTCGCTTGATTCTGCGCCACAAGGCTTGTTCCCAGGCGTTTATGTAAAAATTGGATTTAATGTGGGTAGTGAGAAACGTCTGGTTGTTCCAGAATCTTCGGTTGCCTATCGTAGTGAAGTGACTGGTGTTTATGTGGTTGATGAAAAAGGTATTCCAACATTACGTCAGGTAAGAGTAGGTAGGCGAACACCTGATGGCAAGGTACGTATCCTGGCGGGTCTGGATTCTGGTGAGATTGTTGCAATTGACCCAGTGCATGCCGCTGTTTTATTGAAAACTCACCAGCAAAAACTTCATGAGGCAGCATCTGATGAATGATTCTTCAAATGATGTAAACGGCGAAAATCAAAAGTTAGGGATTTCGGGAAGAATCGCCAAAACGTTTTTATTGACCGAAATTACCCCACTGATCGCTTTGATTGGCCTGTTATTAGGTGTATTTGCGGTAATGGTAACGCCGCGTGAAGAAGATCCACAAATAAATGTTACGTTTGCCAATATATTTATCGCCTTCCCGGGTGCCAGTGCTGAAGAGGTCGAGAATTTGGTGAGTACACCCGCAGAGCAGGTGCTTTCTGAAATAACCGGTTTAAAACATATCTATTCTACCTCGATGCCTGGTATGTCTATGCTGACTATTCAGTACAAAGTGGGTATAGATCGAACTGATGCATTAGTCAGACTTTACAATAAAATCGCCTCTAATCAGGATTGGTTGCCGCAAAACCTGGGAGTGGGACAACCTTTAATCAAACCTAAGGGCATTGATGATGTTCCCATTGTGTCGCTGACGCTCTGGACTGAAGATGAAAATAAAGGTGGGTTTGAATTATCACAAGTTGCCCATGCGATTGAGGCTGAATTAAAACGGATTCCTGGAACTAGGGACATTTATACCGTAGGCGCCTCTAAACGCGTGGTGCATGTGTTATTAGACAGTGCAAAAATAGCCGGTTTTAATATTTCATTAGATGATTTGCGCAATGCATTGGCAGCCAGTAATACAGCTAAAGATGCGGTGTCTGTCGTTAATAATAATACAGAAATTCAGGTGGTTGCCGGTACTTTCTTAAGTAGTGATGATGAAATAGGTGATCTGGTTGTCGGTGTATTTAACGGTAGTCCGGTCTTCTTAAAAGATGTCGCCACAATTAAACACGGTGCAGATTCACCTGAAACCTATGTGTCATTCTCAACAGCCAAAGGCGCAAGTCATAAAGGATTGCAGGAAGGTATAAAATCACCAGCTGTGACCATAGCCATTGCAAAGCAACCGAGTATTAATGCTGTTTCGGTATCGAATAATGTCATCAAACGTATCGAACAATTAAAAGGTACGTTTATACCGGAAGGCGTCAATGTGACTGTTACGCGTAATTATGGTGATACGGCTAAAGCTAAATCTGACAAATTAATTAATAAGCTGATAATTGAAACACTCGCAGTAGCAGCATTAATCTGGCTTGCTTTGGGTTACCGAGAAGCCTTTATTGTGGGTACAGCGGTTGTGATTACGCTCGCTCTGACTTTATTTGCGTCATGGGCGTGGGGCTTTACGCTTAATCGTGTTTCCTTATTTGCGTTAATATTTTCCATCGGTATTCTGGTCGATGATGCCATCGTGGTGGTTGAAAATATCCATCGTCACATGGTGTTGGGCGGGAAAAAACTGGTCGATGTTATCCCGATAGCGGTTGATGAAGTAGGGGGGCCAACGATTCTTGCCACTTTTGCGGTAATTGCCGCTTTATTACCAATGGCGTTTGTTAGTGGTTTGATGGGACCGTATATGAGCCCAATCCCCATTAATGCCAGCATTGGTATGCTGTTATCTTTGGGTGTTGCGTATATTGTTACGCCATGGATGACGAATAAGGTGCTGTCTAAGGTCGACTTCAGTTATCATCAAGAAGATGATGGTGAAACAAAATCACATAAATTCTTTCACTTTATCTTAAGTCCATTTTTACGCGCGAAAGGTGGGGGTTGGAAACGCTTTACCTTATTATTTGTTTTCATTCCAATATTGATAGCCATATCACTTTCTTTGGCTTTCCCTTTTCAGAAAGTCATCCTGAAAATGCTACCTTTTGATAATAAATCTGAATTCCAGATTGTGGTTGATATGCCAGAAGGTACTACTCTTGAACAAACTTCCAGAGTGCTTAATGAGCTATCAACCGAATTAGACAAAGTTGAAGAAATTAGCGATTACCAGATTTATACCGGCACCGCTGCACCGATTAACTTTAATGGTTTAGTACGTCAATACTATTTGCGTGAAGGATCAAATCTGGGTGATATTCAGGTAAATTTAACGGATAAACATGAACGTAAACGCCAAAGTCATGAAATTGCTTTAGCAGTGCGTATTTCATTGCAGGATATCGCCAAAAAATATAGCGCCAATGTCAAAGTCGTTGAAGTGCCTCCCGGACCGCCTGTATTAGCACCATTGGTGGCGGAGATTTATGGTTTGGATCACGAAGGCCAAATTGAAATAGCGTCCAAGGTTAGAAAGGTCTTCGAATCGACTAAAGATATTTCTGATATTGATGACAGTGTCGAAGCAAACCAGGAACGTCTGGTAATAAAAGTAGATCGCCAAAGAGCAGCGCATTTAGGTGTATCTCAAGCAGCGATTACATCGTCAATCAGTACTGTGTTAGGTGGTGAGGATGTGACGTTTATCCATAACAAAAATCTGAAATATGCGGTACCGATTCGCCTTGAATTTCCTGTTGCTAATAAAGATAAAATTGAATCAATCCTGTCTTTAAAAATTCGAAGTACTAAGGGTGCATTGGTTCCTATGTCTGAAGTGGTACATGTACAAGAGGGAACGCGTGAGCACTCAATTAATCACAAAGACTTGCTTCCAGTCGTATACGTTACAGGTGATATGACAGGACATACCGACAGCCCATTGTACGGCATGTTTAGTATTGCTAATGGGGTTAAAGAAGCCCCGGTGGCAGCTTACGGTAAGAACATAAACGAACATTATTTCTCACCACCGGATGATCCTTATTTTTACAGTTTAAAGTGGGATGGCGAATGGCAAATCACGTTCGAAACATTCCGTGATATGGGAATCGCTTATGGTGTTGGCATGATTATGATCTTCTTGTTAATCGTCGCTCAGTTCCGTTCTTATGTTGTTCCTCTGGTAATCATGTCTCCAATTCCTTTAACGGTAATTGGCGTAATGCCTGCCCACTGGATAGCGGATAAGCAATTTACCGCAACTTCTATGATTGGAATGATCGCGTTAGCAGGAATAATCGTCAGGAACTCGATCTTGCTGGTAGACTTTATTAACGATCAGTTGAGAGCGGGTGTTGAGTTGAATGAAGCTATCATCAATTCCAGTGCAGTAAGAGCAATGCCGATTATGCTTACTGCAGCAGCGGCTATGGTTGGCGCTTTCTTTATTATTGATGATCCAATTTTTGGTGGTCTGGCGGTGGCGTTAATTTCTGGTATTCTGGTTTCTACGGTACTGACGTTAGTGGTTATCCCGTTATTGTATTTTATGTATCTACGAAAACGAGTTCATATCATTACCGGAACTTCTGCATAATTAATTGATAATTTTCTGCTAAGCTTTTAGTAGTTTGCGCGATCAGTTAGAACGGGTGCAAGTCAGAAACTAGTAACACCACACAGACCTGTATTATTTAAACAGGTCTGTTAGTTTCGAATTTGAGAACAACTGCGTGTATCTGTTGGATTTCAGATTATTCGTAAACGATTTGTATTTCAAAAAGTCTTTAAATCATCTACAGTTAAGATGAAGTTACAGACATCACACAGTTATCGCACAACATTGTTATCGCACAAAGCAGTGTTATCGCACAAAGCAGTGTTATCGCACAAAGCAGTGTTATCGCACAAAGCAGTGTTATCGTACAAAACAATGTTACTGAAACAAACTGTTACTGAAACACACAATAGGAGAAATAATAAAAATGCCATTTAACTCAGAATTGACCGATGAATTGAATTTGTTAACTCAGTTTAATCTGAAAAATGAACAAGACGGAATTAAAGTACATCACGACGCTAGAGCAGAATTTGTTGCAGCGGCTGAAAGATTACACGAAAAAGGTTTAATCACGCAAAAGGATGGTGGTTATCTGACAGACCTTGGACGCAAGGCAGCAGAGCATTCGCAAGCCTTAACAACACTTATTATTGCTAATTAGAGTTTTTGTTAATTAGAGCCCTAAGATATTTAGAGTCCTAATATATTAAAACCCTAGTATTAAGAACTAAAGATCGTCAACTTTCCAATAATTAACGATCAATCATCCCGCTATTAGAGCCACTGTGCAGTAAATAATGATCACTTTACTGCACAGTTGTTCCGAAACTTTTCTGATATTTTTTCGAAGTTTTTACACTTAATATTTACTTGTCTCCACATTTTCTGCACAAGATAGTCTTAGCTTTTCCATTACACCCCCACTGAATCTACAAAACTTATTTATAAGATGTACTCGTTAATTCATTATTAAACGAGGTGTCTCAATGGGTATTATCGCTGGTCTGATCGGATTCATTTTTTTAGTCATAATCATCGCACTGTTTTTATTTGCCGCTATCTTTATGGCAAGGAAAATAGGTATTCTTAAAACGCCAGAAACAACTGAAGGTGATTCTGCAAATAGTGATCAACATATTGTTAAGCGTTATGTTTCTGATCTCAAAACTATAAGCGATTCACTGGTTTTTCGTTTTATTCTCATCGCAGTTTTAATCGGATTTATGATGATACCGCTGAGTCTGGTCAGCGATGTGGTACGCGAACGCAGTAACCTCTATCGAGGCGTACTTAATGATATTGCCAGTACCTGGGGGCAACAACAAAACCTGCAAGGACCAGCACTGTTTATCCCATATACAGAAAAATTCATAACCGAAGAAGTGAAAACAGATAAAGACGGCTACGAGCGCAAAGTCAATAAAACCATCTATAAACAGCGCACAGCAATCGTATTGCCAGATGACTTAAATATCAGCGTAAAGCTTAATGGCGAAACGCGTAAACGCAGCCTTTATGAATCATTGGTGTATACCGCTGATTTAAACGTGACAGGCGATTTTCTACGACCAGACATTAATAGCCTTTCCAATCATATCGATAAAATTCACTGGAACCGTTCATGGTTAGCGCTGGGCATTTCGGATACTCAGGCGATTAATAAAGTTTCAGGGCTTAACTGGAATAATGAAACATCGATCGACTTTGAACCCGGTACCAAAGTCGTCAATACTATCGCTAGTGGTTTTCATGCGCCGATTGATTTGTCTCCTATTAACTCATCTGCGGCAGATACGACACTTAAATATCCATTCCAGCTGAATCTGAATATCAATGGTAGTCAGGGTTTCTATTTCACGCCATTTGGTAAAACCACTGATGTCGAGATCGTATCGGATTGGCCACACCCAAGCTTTCAGGGAAGTGTTTTGCCCAATAAACACGAGGTTGACAGTGATGGCTTCGAAGCTACCTGGTCAGTGCCGAACCTTGCACGTAACTACCCACAATTGTGGACGCTAGAAAAACAGCAGTTTAATGTGAATGAATTTAAGGCGGGCGTGAATTTATTCGAGTCGGTATCGCTGTATTCTCAAATAACCCGCGCGATTAAATACGGTATGCTGTTTTTTACTTTAACCTATATCACCTTTCTGATTTTTGAAATGGGTATTGGTCGTCGATTGCATATCGTCCAGTACGGGGTGATTGGTCTTGCTCTATCCATGTTCTATTTAACCTTGCTCTCTATGGCTGAGCATGCAGGTTTCTTCAATGCCTATATATCAGCGGCAGGAATTATCATCATCATGATCAGCCTTTACGCTTACGCGGCGATAAGGAATATAAAGCGCAGCATCATCATCACGGTGTTACTCGCTGGTTTATACACCTTGTTGTATTCCTTACTCAAACTCGAAGACTACGCGCTGTTAGCAGGCACTGTGTTACTGCTCGTGATTCTTGCAGTACTGATGGTGTTAACACGCAATATTGGTAGAGACTCGGATACAGGTTCGGATGATAAGCCAGACAATGGCAATGCTATAACAACCCGCAAACCGTCTGATAAGCCAGTAGATAAGACAGGTATCGATGGATTAACCGATAACCCGACTGTCTCTGCAACCTAATACATCGACATCATAATTATATTTTAACGCTTAACCCCAAGCATTTGCCCCGATATACGGTTTCGTATTCGGGGTACTTTTTGGTAACGGTATGGCGATATCCCAAGCTAAAACTAAATGTATATCTGCACACAATATTGAGGTTTTAAAATGATAGAAAATTTTTCGGAAACATTACTCGTTGAATACAAAAGACCGTGGAAGTTGTTTACTTTCGTTATTGGATTGTCTTTGTTGATTGTCGGTTCGTTCTATTACAAAGCACCTGATTGGGATATTCCTATCAGTATTATCATGGCTTCTCTAAGCTATTTAACTGCATCATGGAGTTTGCATGTGTTAACCGAAAGACAATGGTCAAAACTACCTTTAATGTTATTTATAATCTGGTTCTGTATCGACGGCAGTTACGCTATTTATTGGTATTTTAAAGATCCAGTAGCATTAGCGTTAATGAGAGATGTGAATTTTTTGGCGTCACTGTCTTTATATTTAATGTGCGCTTTGGTTTGGTATTATGAAGGGACGATGAAACAGGCCTTTTCTTTGTTGAAAAAAACGCAAAAGAGAATGGTCTAAAAATTGTTTAAACCAGTTCTCTAAAAAAAACACTAAAAAAAGTGCTCCAAAGTAGGGGGGTGACTTATTAAATGTTTAATACTCTTAGGACGCCTTAAATACTGATTTTTTCATTCATGGTTTAACTCCTCTGTCAAGTTTTAGACTAGGCTCTTAACTAGGTTCTTAACTAAGCCCTGTCCAAACGGCCAATCACCCAGATCAGATTCAGCATTTAAATGACCATGCGAACCGTAGTTGATGAAACGACTGCCCCAACATTCTGCAAAATATTCAGCACGCAGAATCGATACATAAGGATCATTATCACTGCTTACCACAATGCTGGGAAACGGCAGCTTCTGTTTCGGCATTGGGGCAAAATTTCTTAATACATCGGGTGTATGTCGATCTGATTCGATATCCGCAGGTGCCACCAGTAAAGCACCGATAACCTTTTCTGATTGAAAGGTGGAAGCCCAATGATTCAGCAATGAACAACCCAGACTATGACTGGCTACCACTATTGGCTCATCCGTTTTCTGAATATGCGCATCTAAAGTAGCCAACCATTCAGTTAACTGTGGAAATTCCCAATTGTCTTGTTCAACACGTTCGATATTTTCTAGCTGCTGTTCCCAGATTGATTGCCAATGACCTTCATCAGATCCTAGATAACCTGGAAGCGTTAATATTTTAATCTTCATTGTAATGAATGTGTTACGTCGCAGTTAATTGAATAGCAGGATTATAAAACAAAAAACGCCTGTAAGTGGGGGGGTGTGTTTTAACTTTTTACTTGTTACGATACTGGAAAATTATATAACCACACTCGTATTCTCAGAGGTTTTTTATGGAAACAGTATTAGTAACAGGTTGCTCAAGCGGTATTGGTTATCATGTCGCAAAAGGTTTGATGGCACGTGATTATAACGTTTATGTGACGGCGAGAACCGATGAGGATGTAAAGCGTTTAATCGGCGAAGGGTTTAAATGTTTGAAGCTTGATTATGCCGACTCAGAAAGCGTTCAGGATTTAGCGAATGAGTTGATGCTATTAGTCGGAACCAATCTTTACGCCGTTTTCCATAATGGCGCATACGGCCAACCCGGAGCGGTTGAAGACCTGACGCGTGAAACCATTGAGAAACAATTCGCCGCTAATGTATTTGGTTGGATGGAGCTGAACAATCGTCTATTAGTGATGATGCGTCAGAATAATCGAGGGCGGGTGATTTTTAATAGTTCGGTACTTGGTTTGGTTTCTCTGCCGTTTCGTGGCGCGTACAACGCCAGTAAATACGCGATTGAAGGGTTTGCAGACACTCTTCGTTTAGAGCTTTCAGACACCAATATCAAAGTGTCATTGATTGAACCTGGACCCATCGAAAGTCGTTTTCGACCTAATGCTTTGTTGGCGCTGAAAGCGAATGTAGATATGGAAGCCAGCGTGCATCGAGATCGCTATCGCAAAACACTACAACGTCTGGAGAAAGAAGGTAATACCGATTCATTTACGCTTCCTCCCGAGGCTGTATTGGAAAAAGTGATTCATGCACTGGAAAAAGACAACCCACAAGCGCATTATTACGTTACTAAGCCAACCTATATTATGGGAACGCTAAAACGTTTACTGCCTACCAAGTGGATGGATAAATTTATTCTTAAAGTAGCGGGCGGTGAGCTAAACGATTAATCAGCGTGATTAATTAATCATAAGATACTGTGAGAGATGAAATAAATGTTGGAATATTTGTTTTTTAATCGCGAAATCGCAGAAAAGTTTACTGCTTTTTTGGATAAGAAATCTTTGGCGTGGGAAGAGTTTATTGACCCGATGTTAGACTCAATCGTGATCAAAACTTCTGAAGATATCGCAGATGATCTATGGGATGAGCTCGATGATTATCATGAGGTATTAGGCGAAGAGGATCAAAAATTGCTCGAAGTAGCGATGCAAGACACTGATACCGAAACCAATGCTGCCGGTATCTACATTCAATTAGCGGGTGGCAAGCAAACTGTTGCTCAGGTTAATCCCGATGTCATGAATCGCATGCTGGAAGTTATTTCAATGGATGAATTTAATACATTCGTCGAGACCATTGTTAGCAGTGTCGAAAACCCGGATGATTCCCCAATATGTCACACCTGATGTTCCTGATTTGATAAATCATTAGCGTTATATCAGTATGACCATCAAATAAACAGAATCTCGTTTCTCTGCCGAACTCTTTATCTCCTTAAGGTCTTAATGCCGTGAAAATAACACTACACTAATGAATTTCCTGGATTTTTTATTCATTGATAGCTACGGCCAATTAGTATTACTCGCTGGTGTCGTGTTTTTGGCCGCAATCGTACGTGGTTGTATTGGTTTTGGCTTTTCTGCGTTAGTGGTTGCAAGTACCAGCTTTTGGTTGGAAGTAAAATATATCGTGGTGATGGTTATCCTTATGGAAATCATTGCCTCTTTGTTTATGCTTAAAAATGTCAAAGTGGATATCGATTTTAAAGTGTTAAAAGCTCTGATTATTACAGCAGTGATTGGTAATATTCTGGGTGTACTCCTGTTAGCCAATATAAATCCTGATTATCATCAAATACTCATCAGTGTTTATTTATTGTTTATCGTAGCCTTTAGTTTATCGAGATTTACTTTTAAAAAACCTGTCACACAAATACGATTAAATACCACAGGACTGATTGCCGGTTTTTATGATGGAATGGCAGCCATTGGTGGGATATTTCTGGCGTCAATGCTAACCAGTTCGAACTTTCCTATCAGAACCATTCGAGCCACAGCGGTTGTTTACTTCTTTATTGTAGAACCTACCTTTTTTGTATCTGCTTATTTTAATGGCTTGCTGCATCAGGAAATATTCTTCACCACCGCTATTTTGATATTGCCAATGCTGATTGGGATAACCTACGGTTCTAAATTATTCATTATTCTTACTGAGAGGACCCTGAAGCGTATTGTGCTGATTGCTTTATGTTGTCTTTCAATTATCGGTTTAATCAAGGTTGTACTTACCTAAACACAACAGCTTACCTCAACATAACGGCTTGCCTTAACATTAGGACTTAATTACGTATTTCGATTATATAGAATCAAAAAAGTCCTCATAAGTAGGGGGGTGGCTTGGTTATTAATTACCCAAATGGGTGATTGAAATCAGATAAACCACTGTGCTAATATTCAAAATCCCTATGCTCCTGTGAAATCAGTATGGATATTTTCAATTGTAATGCCACCAATAGAAGTGGCGTTATTAAACATTCTTTGTTTTTAATCGCTAGTCTGATCGTTTCAATTGCTATTGTATTTGTGGTCAATATGAACATTGCTCAAAATGAGCCCGTGGTTATTAAACCAGTGATTATTAAACCAGTGCTTAAGCTTGCCGCGGTTGACGTAGATGAGTCAGACTTCAACGATATCCATTCTAACAAGTTTGTACCTGTAGAAATGAGAAGCGTTCCCGTATCTCATGCTAAACAACAATCCATCGTTGAAAATAAAACTACAAATACGGTTAAGATAGTCACTGATGTGAGTGTTGGTGATTTTGATCAAAATAATGCAGTGACTGTTTTGAATAACGATGAAGAGCCTGCTTTAACAACAACATCAAACAAGCTAGTGAAAAAGGCATTGGATAAAACTCTAAAGGACACTGCAAAACTTAAACAATTTTCTTCCAAAGTAATAAAGATCAGTAACTTTCCGGTAAAAGATGGATTTTTATCATCAGGCTTTGGCATGAGAAAACATCCCATACACGGCAATATAAGAATGCATTCGGGTATTGATATCGCAGCAATAGCGGGTAGCAATGTTCAGGCAATGGGTGAGGGAACGGTAGTTTTTGCCGGCAGAAAGTCAGGCTACGGTAATAATGTCGATATTAAGCATGGGAATACGGTAATCACCCGTTATTCACATTTAAGAGAAATTTTAGTCGAAGTGGGCCAGAAGGTTACCCCTGAAGATGTGATTGGATTGGTGGGAAGTACAGGAGTTTCAACCGGACCACATTTGCATCTCGAAGTAGCGCTCAATGAAACAGAAGTTGATCCTTCCATATTCCTTGCGGGTAAAGCGACGGTAGCGGCAAAACCTATTGTGCGTCAGTATGCAAAGACCACAACGGATAATAAATTAGCGACTAATTTTGATGAAGCAACCTATCAAGACTATTTGCAAAGTTTTGACGGTCTTTATGGTTTAGTGGTGCCGGGCCAGACGAATTAATCCCACTGGAACGTAAGGTTTCCATAAAATCACGCATATTCAAACGCTGTTTTATATTTTCGGTGGTATATAACTCGCCACGCGGATTCAAAGCCACAGCACCTTTCTCAATAGCTTCAGCTGCCAGCGGAATATCCTGAGTAATCACTAAATCACCTGGTTCCAGGCGCTTTACGATTTCATTATCAGCAACATCAAATCCAGAGGCGACTTGCGTAAATTTAATATAGGGTGAGGGCGGAATTCGCATCGCGTGATTCGCAATCAGGGTCGTTATAATTTCCTTACGTGCGGCTAAGCGAAAGATGATTTCTTTAATTGGAGTTGGACAAGCGTCCGCATCGACCCATATTTTCATAATAGTTGCTCAATCAAGCTCTTAAAACCTGATTATCATAGCACTATGCTTGCTTATGCTGTAACCTCCCGCGATTAACAGTAATGCAATTACTGTGCAGTGTTCTTTGATCATCTTTCTCCTTGAAAATAATAAAAGAACACAATAACGAGATAAAGAGATTATCATGAAATTTGAAGACCTAGGATTGTCAGAAGACATCCTAAAAGCACTATCACGAAAAGGTTATACCGAACCTTCACCCATTCAAGCACAAGCAATTCCTGCCGTATTAAAAGGCAGAGATCTAATGGCTGCAGCACAGACAGGTACTGGTAAAACCGCAGGTTTTACCTTACCGATACTAGAATTACTCAGAAAAGGTCAGCCACCCAAAGCTAAACAGGTTAGAACCTTAATTATCACACCAACCCGTGAGTTAGCGGCACAGATTCAGGAAAGTGTTGAAGCCTATGGCAAACACTTAAAATTGACCTCTACGGTTGTTTTTGGCGGGGTGAAAATTAACCCGCAGATTAAACGACTTCAACGCGGTACAGATATTCTGGTCGCTACACCGGGAAGATTGCTGGATTTACATCATCAAAAAGCAGTGAAGTTTGATGATTTAGAAATTTTGGTACTGGATGAAGCCGATCGCATGTTGGATATGGGATTCATCCACGATATCCGTAAAATCATCTATCATCTGCCTAGTCAAAGACAGAACTTGTTATTTTCAGCCACGTTCTCGAATGAAATTCGTAAACTGGCAAAGACTTTGGTGAATGATCCGGTTGAGATTTCAGTAACACCAAGAAATACAACGGCCGATACGGTTAAGCAATGGATTTGTCCTGTTGATAAAAAGCAGAAGTCAGAATTGCTGGCTCACCTGATACATGACAATAATTGGGAGCAGGTATTAGTTTTTTCACGTACCAAACACGGTGCTGATCGACTTACTCGTCAATTAGAAAAGAACCAGATTACTGCAGTAGCCATTCACGGTAATAAAAGCCAGGGTGCGAGAACAAAAGCATTAGCCGCATTTAAAAAGAATAATGTGCGAGTATTGGTAGCAACCGATATCGCTGCCAGAGGTATAGATATCAACCAGTTACCTCAGGTTGTTAACTTCGATCTACCAAATGTTCCTGAGGATTATGTACATAGAATTGGTCGTACAGGACGCGCTGGAGAAGTAGGTCAGGCGGTTTCATTAGTCAGCGCTGATGAGATCAAACAACTTAGAGATATTGAAAAGTTAATTGGACGCTTATTAGAGCGTAAGTTAATCGATGGTTTTGAGCCTGACCACGATGTTCCTGTAACATCACTGAACGACCAGCAAAAACCTGCCCGTAAGCCGGGGGGTGGTAGTGGTCGCCCAAATAAGAAAACCAATTACAGAAATCGTAATAACGCTAATAAAAGCGGTAATAAGAATTCGAGTAGACGTGGTGGTCAAAACGCACAAGCCAAAAAGAAAAGTAGCGGAAACACATCGAACTCTAATCAGAGTTAATGGTATTTGTTACATTTCAAAAAATGATTTCTGAAAGCTAGACTACCTTGTAGAATAGCTTTCTTGTTTCTTACCTGATTATTATCAATAGGATATGTAAGCGCATTTATGAAAGTTCTAGGCATTGAATCATCATGCGATGAAACCGGCATCGCAATCTACGATACTGATAAAGGTCTTATCGCTGACCAGTTATATTCACAGGTAGCCTTACATGCTGAATACGGTGGGGTTGTGCCTGAGCTTGCTTCACGTGATCATATCCAAAAAACTACGCCTTTAATTAAAGCTGCGCTGAAAGAATCCGGTCTTAGTTTTAAAGATATTGATGGCATTGCATATACTCGCGGCCCCGGATTAATCGGTGCACTCATGGTAGGTGCTTCTATAGGGCGTTCGTTAGCGTGGGGTCTAGGTATTCCAGCGGTTGGCGTACATCACATGGAAGGTCATTTACTGGCGCCGATGCTTGATGAAAACCAAACCATAGATTTCCCTTTTGTTGCTTTGCTGGTCTCAGGTGGACATACCATGTTGGTAGAAGTTAAAGCCATCGGTGATTACAGAATAATGGGTGAATCTTTGGATGATGCGGTGGGCGAAGCCTTCGATAAAACGGCTAAAATGCTAGGTTTAGGTTATCCTGGTGGTCCCGTACTTGCTGCATTAGCAGAAAAAGGTGAGCCAGGTGCGTATGACTTTCCACGTCCCATGATTCGCCAGGGCGGATTAGATTTTAGTTATAGTGGCTTGAAAACATTCGCATTAACGACCTGGAATTCATCGACCAAGACTGAACAGGTTAAAGCAAATATTTCTCACGCCTTTCAGGAAGCGGTTGTCGATACCTTATTCATAAAATGTAAGCGTGCTTTAAAAGATGCCGAAGCGAAGCGTTTAATTATCGCCGGTGGTGTTGGGGCAAATAAGCGACTCAGAGAAAAACTGCAAGAACTTCCGGCAGATGTATTCTTTCCTCCGATGAAATATTGCACCGATAACGGCGCTATGATTGCTTACGCTGGGGCTTTACGCCTACAGGCGGGGCAAACTGAACCTGCGGAAATTCAACCCAAACCACGTTGGTCTTTAGAAGAACTTAACGCTATTTAAAATAAGTAACGTTAAGGGGGCTTTTAAAAAATTGGAGAGCAGTGTTTTAGGCTTATCAATAGCCAATAACGACTAGCTTATTACACCTATTACAGCGGTTTACCTGTTCTCGCATTAATCGCATGTAGCATTTGTCCGTCCGGATCATTATCACCCGCATCGGGTATCCATTTAGACATACAGGCACGATCTTTGACACAAGGGTCTGTCAAAGCTTTCAAGAAACTTACCAGATGGGTAACGTCTTCCTCAACTAGATTTGGTTTTGCCTTTAAATCAATGCCTTCTGCTATTGCTTCTAAAGTATTTTCTTTCACAAATCGTGTATCGATTGATTTCTGCTTAAGTTGTTTAGTCTCATAACGCTTGGCAGACTCTACAGGTGACAGCATGTGACGAGTAATAGCTTCCAGTGATGTATAGGCGCCGTCGTGTCCCCAAGGACCTGTCATCTCTACATTAAGCAGTGATGGCGTACGGAAACGGAATTTATCTTTTGGATTGTTTGTGATTAAACTACATCCGTAATCATTATTACCGGTTTTGCCGTTCTGTTTTCCTACGCCTATTTGGGGTATTGCAGTGTTATAGGCTTTCTCATCGGTAAAGAAATCACCTGAGTGACAAGATGCGCATCCAGCACCGCCGTCTTTTTGATCGGTATAAAACAACCATGCACCTTTCTTCGCTGATGCAGAAATAGCCTGTTTGTCGCCTTCTACATAAGCCTTCCAGGGATTGTTGATAAACACCTGTGAACGTTCGTATTCAGCGATAGCTTCTGAGTAGTTTTGCTCGGTGATTAAATCTTCTACATTACCATTGGGCTCTTCAAAGCCTTTTCTAAATTCTTCCAGCCAGTTTTCCTGAAGTCTTGATGCAAGCGCTCTGCGTAATGTTTGATTATGTGAATCGTTTAAATAACCACCGCGCATCTCTTCGACTGATGTTATCGGAAAGCGTGCCTGAGCCTGTACCAGAGTCTCACCCGCGAGTGCATCCGGTTTTGGATAGCTCATATCAGGTGTGTGAATGTCATATTTGCCAACACGTTCTATTCTCATATCGTGGAATAAGACTTTTTTCCAGAAAGCGACATTAAACGTTGTTGGCGCATTTCTAGGGACCTGGGCGTGTTTTTTGCCGATCAATTTACGATCAGAGCCCAGTACATCAGGATTCTTTGAATCAACCCCAATTGAAAGCGATAAATCATCACCGCCACCTAACATTGGGTGATGACAGCTAGCGCAGGCTGTTGTGTTATCTCCACCCAGTGTTTTTGAATAGAATAGTTTCATCCCAAGCTGGGCTTTAGGGCTTTCAATATTAGGTAGTGGGTGATCAGCTTTGGGGGTTCCTGTAAGTGCGTAACGAGATATCAATGAAGATAAGTCTAAATCAAGCTGAGGATCATAGTGTTGATGAGTTGACGCAGTATTTGCAGGCTGGGTCGCCTCTACGTTTGCTGTGACTGCAAACGATAAAATACTTGTAGCTAATACCAAAGATATAAAAGCTGATTTCTCAATCAGAACTTTTGTTATTATTTTCATTGTAATGACTTAAAGATTAGTTGGGGTTATGTGTAAAAACTCTTATTAAACTAGAACATAGCCTATGTTTCTAGAATTTGTAGTTTAATGCCAATTGTATCTCATTTTCATTAAATAGGGGTAGGCTGAAGGATTCTACCGATATCTGGTCATCATTCGTGTCATTCCTCTTAGGCGTTTGATTAGATGCCAGATTAATTCCTGCAACCAGTTTTTTCTCTTCTTCCCACTTATGTTTCCAGTGACTGAGGAAGATATTGGCAGCTAGACGACTACCCATACGATTAAGTTGCCGATAACTGTAAGGCGAATTATTCGCCATGTTTTTCTTGATGGTTTTGTTTAATAATTTCTCACCTTTGTTTGCACCCAGTATCACTTTAATACCACTAGCACCTTGTTGGTGGATTAAATATCTCTGATAATCTTCCAGGTTTTGATAACCATTCTTCTTCAAACGTTTTTCATTTTTCGCTAATAGCTTCTTGCTCATGGCAAGTGACTTTGCATAGTCCAAACGATCTTTACGACATTGAAGTGATTTACAACCAATGTCTTTTAACGCCTGAACCGTTAATTGATGATGACCACAAGGCGAAGTAGTGTAGGTACAACTTCTACTTTTATTTTTGGGTCTGTAGAGTAATTTGCCCTGCTTGGATTCGATAGAATGAACCGTATCCCAATAATCAACGTTAGCAACTTTCGAAATCTTGTTTGCAGTTTTGGTCTCTTGTTTGGTGTTTTTTGAAACAACGGGTAAAGCTGCGTTTGAAGTTGTATAGGGCGCTACTTCCGTAGGCTTGTTAAAGTTGAAGGTTAACTCTGCTGCAGTACTTTCTTTTTCTAAATCAGAAATTGCACGATTTTCTTTGGACTTTATAGATTCATTTTTTGCATTTAGCTGTTTGTAAAATGCTAAGCGATGATTGTTGCGGTTTGCTTTTTGAGATCTGTTTGGAGAGCTGGCTACAACAGTCTGAACAGTGTGTAATTCTAAGGTGTTCTTTGTTGACTGTGCTGTTAATTCTGCAGTTATTTCTGTTTCTTCAGTAAGCTCGTTAATTGCCATTTGATCATGCAACATACTGGTTGCTGAAAACTCATCATCAAAAAGATCAAACGCATCTTTTTCGTTTAAAATAGATTTGATTGTAACTATGTTTGAATAGCGTGATGTATTCGTTAATTTATCTGCTGAAATATCGGATGTATTTTCATGTGTGCCGATGATCGAGATCATAGCAAACGAAAAAATAGTGACTATAAAAGAATATGTATTCATTGAAATTTAACAGACTTTAGCAAGTGTGATTCAAGCAAGATATTTTAATGATATATTTATTGCAGGTTCAGCCTGTCATGGTAATGGTTACTACCACTTACTCTTTATTCGGGTTTTAACTACCGTTTATCGGCTTACAATAATTAACAAAGTATGCAAATAAGAAATAAATTGCCCAAAGAAGCAGCAAATAATTAAAAAATAAGTGATTTGTTTGAAGTTTTATGGGTGTTTGTGTGACAATAGAAAGAGTTAATTACTTTCATATTCAGGAGTTTGTAATGGGTGCATTTGTTCTAGGTATATTGGTCGGCTGGCTTGCAGAATGGTTGTTCTATACTTTTTGGTTAAAAGGTGGCGATAAATCAGACTGTTCTTCATTGAAGTCCGAACTAGAAGAACGAAAAAAAGAAATCAATCGTTTACAAAGCAGATTGAATGAAGCTACTGCTTCAGCAGCAACTACAGCCGCAAGTAGCACAAAAGCAGCATCTGCAAGCACTGCCACGACAACTACTGCTGCTCCAAAAAAAGCAGCTGCAAAAACGCCTGCTAAAGCAGCACCTAAGAAAACAGCGCCGAAAAAAGCTACTGCCAAGAAAGCAGCACCGAAAAAAGCAGCAGCAAAAGCTAAAAAGACCGGTGATGATTTCACTAAGCTCAGTGGAATAGGCCCAAGCATGGAAGCGACACTGAAAGGTTTAGGTATTGATACTTTCACTAAACTTGCTGAAACGGACGATGATGAGCTTCGTGAAATGCTTGAGAAATCTGGAGCGCGTTTAAACAACAATAAAGAAGCGATGGATTCCTGGAATGAGCAAGCAACGCTTGCAGCGAAAGGCGATTTCGCAGGTCTTACTAAATTGCAGGAAGCATTAAAAAAGTAAGGCGCTGATAAATGATTAAAAAAAGGTTAGTTTTTACTAGCCTTTTTTTATGCTTAAATTTAACTGAATGTGTTTTGACTCACTACAATATCAGTTTAATGAATCTGTAACTTGGCAAGCTCCTCAAGAATTGCATTCACCAGACTCTCACCTTGCGCTCCCATGCCTTTGCTCAAAATCTCTGGATCTCTTTCTCCGTCGATTAATTTTTTCATAATGGCAGCTAAAATCGTCAAATCTCCTCCAGCGTGACTCATTTGTTCAGCCATGGTCGATAGAAGCGTCAGGGCTTGAGTACTTCCTCTGCTTGCTTCATTTACCATGTGCGCAATACCTGGTGCAGCCATCGTTGGATTCGCATTTTTAGCTGTTGGGTCGGGTAGTGTAGCTGGGTTTTGTATACCTTTTAAAATGGCATCTATAATGATTCCATCTTCTTCATCCAGATCGTTAAGTAAGGATGTTGAACGATCGCCTTCAAGTATTTTATAGATTCTCAAAACCAGGTTTTGCCAGCCGTTAGCCGCGCTGGTCTTGAGTACTTCGCTAAGCTGAGGTCTTAATTGTGGATTTAAATGCGTTTGTACAACCATATTGATAAGGCTGGCATGCACTTGAATAATTTGTTCTTTTTTATCGGGTAAATTGCTCATTTTTAAACTGTATCATAACTCTGGAATATTAAATAAAATCTATGATCAGATACTTTACATTAAGACAAATATTTAAAGGCACCTCCCCACTTATAGCCGTTTTTTTTGGTTATAATTAATAAAAATTTCAAGGAAAGAATATGCCTGCGTATCAAGTGAAACGTTCAATC
Source organism: Cocleimonas sp. KMM 6892 (assembly GCF_035798195.1). NCBI lineage: Bacteria > Pseudomonadati > Pseudomonadota > Gammaproteobacteria > Thiotrichales > Thiotrichaceae > Cocleimonas > Cocleimonas sp. KMM 6892. Next base: position 404,503 of record NZ_JAPFBV010000002.1, read on the forward strand.
GTTATAAATAAACCCATAGCTGATGTGAAGGCATCATTAATAGATTTTCGTCAATGGCCGACCTGGTCTCCCTGGTTGATTATGGAGCCCGATAGCCAACTAAATTATAGTGATTCACAATCTCAAGTGGGTGCGAGTTACAACTGGGATGGCACGCTTGTGGGTGCCGGAGAGATGGTGTTGGAAGAAATTACAGATCAACAATTAGCGATGGATTTACAATTTAAACGCCCCTTTACCTCTACTGCAAAAGTATTCTTTGATCTAGAGAAGCAGGATCCATCGACAACACGCGTTACCTGGACAATGAACAGTCATTTTCCTTTCTTGTTATTCTTTGTAGCGAAGAAAATCAAAGCCCATATAGGCATGGATTATGAGCGTGGTTTGAAAATGCTGAAGGATTACTTAGAGACAGGCACTGTTTCTTCAAAGGTTGAGATAGAGGGTAAGACAAAAATTCAAGAGCAGCACTTTATTGGTCTAGAAAGAACCTGTGCGATTGCGGATTTGTCACAAGTAATGAGAGATGATTTCAGTTATTTGTTTAACTATATGGAAGAGCAAGATATGTCACTTACTTCTTCACCACTTAAAATTGTGAAGAGTGTTGATCCCTTATCAAAAATGACGAGTTTTGTCTGTGCTGTTCCGGTTAATAAGGAAATGGAAGTCACCCCCCCACTTATAGCCGGTTTTTTAAAAGAGCAGAATGGTTTAAAAATTACGCATACCGGTTTTTACGAGCACTTAGGCAATGCCTGGTCTACTGCTATGGCATATAGTGGCAACCATAGAATCAAAACACGCAGAAATCCTTTAGGGTATGAGTTTTATTTAAATGATCCGGCCAACACAGATCAATCAGACCTATTGACCGAGGTGATATTGCCTATAAGATAGCGCTTTTTTTCGACTGAATGTGACTACAGGTTGCGTATCGTTCGTAAGCAGATTCACAAGCCTGATTTACATTTTAGAAATTCAGTTATAGTTACTCAATTATTTATAGACAACGTTTTAAACAAAGGAAGTTTTAGATTTTGAAAAATTGGTTGGCACATACATCACTACAATTAATCAGTTATTTACCACTGAGTGTTAATCAAAGAATTGGGCGAATCATCGGTTTCATCGGTTGGTACGTTTCTGCAAATATGCGTCAGAGAACCTTACTTAATCTTGATCGCTGCTATCCTGAAAAATCTACAGCATGGAAAACGAAAGTAGGGCGTGAAGCATTATGTTCCAGTGCGGAAGCCTTGCTTGAAACCCCCACTTTGTGGAAGGCCGGTAAGGATAAGATAGCTTCTTTATTATTAAACCCGGAATCCTTAGACACAATCAAAACTACCTATGCAAAAGGCGATGGGTTGATTGTTGTGGTACTTCATCTGGGGAGTTGGGAGTATCTTGGTCTAATCACGGCAATGCATACCAAGACTACCAGTGCCTATCGTCCGCTCAATTTACCCGCATTGAATGAATTGGTGGTGAAAGGTAGGCAATCTACCGGAGCACGTCTAGTCCCAAGCACGTTTAAAGGAATTCGCGAGCTAACCAAAGCCTTATCGAATAAGCAATCCATTTGTATTTTGCCGGATCAGGAGCCGCGAAGGGATCAGGGAATCTATGCGGACTTCTTTGGTAAACCAGCTTATACCACCAATCTAATGCCAAAATTGGCTGCGCGTCATAATACGCCTGTGCTTTATATCGCCGCTGAGAGAAAACGTAACGGCTATTACCTTCATATCGAAGAAGGGGTTAAAGCACTTTACGATAAAGATCTGGTGACTGCATGTAATGCTATGAATAGTCAGATTGAAACGATGATCAATAAGTTTCCTGAGCAATACAGCTGGTCTTATAAACGTTTTAAGCGTTTGCCAGATGGTACGAATCTCTATTCGTAAATGAAGTTGAGTGGTTTTGAATAGGGTTAATAGACGAGTACTACAAACTGTTTAAATAGCTGTCTGCCTGTTTCTGTAATTTACCACGCTCAATCAGTAGCTTCCAACGATTACCACCAGCTTGCCGCCACAATAATGCAGCACGAATTCCCGCGAGTAATAATGCTCTGATTTTAGAGGCATTGGCAGGGTTTGCTAAATGAGATTGCTCGCCTTTAACCATGATCTTTGGACCAATTTTACTCACTGTATTGGTATAAATTTCAGCAAGTGAAGCGGTAATGTTTTCATGGCCGACATCGAAAAACTCTAGTTTTTTCTGTGTTTCTTGGATTCCCTGAAGGAGTTGTTGAAACATTTCAGGATTATTGTTTAATTTCTTTTCAAGGTGTAGCAAGCCTAAAGCGTAACGAGTTGCCTCCATGTCCTTGGCCTTACCATCAGGGGTCATTTGCCCAGAGCCTAATTGATACAGCATGGATGTCAGACCAGTCTTTAAGTTGTCTAAGCTACCGTATAACTCAACAGCTGTTCCTGCGTTATCGTTTAATACACTATTGATACAGGTATTGAATAAAGTGTCGTCTACCTTGCCAGTATTGGCCACTTGTGAAACACCATCAACGCATTGAAAAACTGCAGCTAAGGCTATGGCTCGATTTTGTGTATTTGATTCCACGGATTGAATTACCTATTTTTATCTATACTGGTTAATTGATCTTGTTGTTTACTATTCTGGGTGGCTATGGCTTTAGTCGCTTCTATGTTTTTCTAAACGACTGGTTAACCACACTCGGTTTTAATTTCATCGATGATGCCACCGCCCAGACAAATATTCTCATCATAAAAGACAATGGATTGACCTGGTGTCATTGCTCGCTGTTTTTCTTCAAAACACACTATGCATTTATCGGTATCAGAATCATCAATCATAACCGTACAGGCTTGTTCTTCTTGGCGGTATCTGATTTTTGCTTTGCACTTAAAAGTTTCGCTCGGCGCTTTGCCGCTGACCCAGTGTAACTGAGAAGCTTTGAGTTGTTGTTTTAACAAAAGTTCATGGTTATGACCCTGAGCTGCAATCAGTTTGTTGTTGCTTAAGTCTTTATCTACTACAAACCATGGCGCTTCTGATGAGGTTTTTAAACCTCCAATACCCAGACCTTGTCTCTGGCCTAAGGTGTAATACATCAATCCCTGATGTTCGCCGATTTCTTCACCTTCTGGTGTCACGATTTTGCCCGGTTGTGCAGGTAAAAAGCGTTGTAAAAATTCGGTGAATTTACGCTCGCCAATAAAGCAAATGCCTGTGCTATCTTTTTTGGTAGCGGTATCAAAGCCAGCTTTCTCTGCTAGTTCACGCACTCTTGATTTCTCTAGTTCGCCAATGGGAAACAAGGTTTTGATTAATTGATGTTGCTGTAAGGTATAAAGGAAATAGGTCTGGTCTTTATTATTATCCAGCCCTTTTAACATTTTAACTTCAGTGCCACTTATATCAACGCGTGCATAATGGCCAGTCGCAATGTAATCAGCACCCAAGTCGAGAGCAAAATCCAGAAATGCTTTAAATTTGATTTCTTTATTGCACATGATGTCTGGATTAGGGGTACGACCTGATCGATACTCTTCGAGAAAGTATTCGAATACATTGTCCCAGTATTCGGTTGAGAAGTTTACCGTGTGTAATTTGATGCCGAGTTCATCACTGACCGATTGTGCATCAGCGAGATCGACGGTGGCTGAGCAATATTCAGCGGAATCATCTTCCTCCCAGTTTTTCATGAACAGGCCTTCAACTTCATAACCTTGTTCAATCAAAAGCAGGGCAGCAACAGACGAATCTACGCCGCCGGACATGCCGACTATGACTTTTTCTTTTTTCATCTGTTTTTTACCAGGGGATTATGCTGCCATCGATATCGAGGAAACAGCCGCTATCTGCAATCGTGCAATCTGTTAGATTCTTTCTAAGTAAGGTTGCAGATTCTTCCACTGAGATTTCACCATTTGGTCCGCCCATATCTGTACGAACCCAACCTGGGTGTAAAATCAAAGATGTAATGTCCAGATGCTTAAGGTCATGTGCTGCACTTACCATAACGGCATTTAGTGCCGCTTTAGTGGCACGATAGGCATAAGAGCCGCCTGAAGTATTATCTTCCATACTCGCCATTTTACTGCTGATGCTGGCGATGATCTTCTTATCGCTTATTGCGACATTTTCAACAAAATGTTCCATCATTTTCATCGGCGCAAGCAAGTTTATTTCAACAGCTTCATCCCATGCATCACTTTGTGTTTTGCCAAATTCTGTCGCGCCATAACCATAGACACCTGCGTTGTTTAACAAGATATCGACAGGTACATTTTTCAATGTTTTTTGCAGCTCGGACATTTGATATTCATTACTCACATCCAGTGCATGGACACTCAATAAATCTTTATTGTCAGCTACGAGTTGATTCAGTTCCTTCGCATCTTCCGGAGAACGACAGGTGGCGAATACTCGCCATCCTTGTTGGACGTATTGTTTACAGAGTTCGAGTCCGATGCCTCGATTGGCACCTGTTATCAGTAATGTTGGCATATAATTTTGTTAGTAAATTCTAATAAGGTTTAAGTGTTAATCAATAATGTGTTGCTGCAAATAAGTATATGTCTATAAGTTCTTATTTAAAGGCTTAGTTACTCATTGATAGATTCATCTTAGTATAAATGCGAGTATAATCCGACTACCATTAATAAGTTAGACAATTTCTATGAATAATTCCGAAGTTCAAATCAACATTGCTGATGTAAAAATGACTGAGTACAGTCACGGTTCTGGCTGTGGTTGTAAAATATCACCTGCAGTTTTAGATGTGATGTTACAAAGTGATATTCCACCAATGGTTGATGCGTCATTACTCGTAGGAAATAGCACCCGTGATGATGCTGCGGTTTATGATTTGGGCAATGGAACCGCAATCATAAGTACCACAGATTTCTTTATGCCGATAGTGGATGATCCTTACACCTTTGGGCGTATTGCTGCTACTAATGCCATTAGTGATATATACGCCATGGGTGGTAAACCGATTATGGCGATTGCTATTTTTGGCTGGCCTTTAGATAAACTACCGGCAGAGGTTGGACAGTTAGTCATAGAAGGTGGACGTCAAGCATGTAAAGATGCGGGGATGTCATTAGCTGGTGGTCATAGTATCGATGCTCCGGAACCTATTTTTGGCTTGGCAGTTACTGGAACCGTTGCGAGCAATCAAGTCAAACAAAACTCAACTGCCAAGGCGGGGAATAAACTTTATTTGACCAAACCTTTGGGTGTCGGAATTTTATCTACGGCCCAAAAGAAGAAATTGATTAAAGATGAGCATGCTCACCTTGCGCCTGATTCCATGTGTCAATTAAACAGCATTGGTGAAAAGCTCGCACAACTTGATTGTGTGACAGCGCTGACAGATGTAACGGGTTTTGGTTTAGGTGGTCATTTACGCGAAGTTTGTGAAGGTAGTGGTCTTCATGCGGTGATTAATTACAGTAAGTTACCGTTATTGCCACACGTGATGGATTACCTCAATCAAGGTTGTTCGCCAGGTGGCGCGCAAAGAAATTTCGATAGTTACGGTGAGCACATAAGTGCAATGACGCCAACGCAACAATCAATCGTTTGCGATCCTCAAACCAGTGGTGGCTTGCTGATCGCGGTTGATGAAAATGATGAGCAATCTTTTCATGCTGTTATTGAAGCTGCCGGCTTATCTTTGGAAACAATCGGTTATCTCACTGAAAAAAATTCTGATGCTGAGTCACAAGCTATGATCCAAATACATGAGTGACCTTAAGATAGAAGGACTGCCCAAAGGTAATTTACCCAAAGTAAATAACCTGACCGATATTTTTGTGAATGATATTCCACTTTTGGATGTACGCGCTCCTGTAGAATTTAAACAGGGTGCATTTCCAAGTTCAGTCAATATACCATTGATGAATGATGCAGAACGCGAAGCAGTTGGCATACGTTATAAAGAACAGGGGCAAGACTCAGCAATTGTTTTAGGATCTAAATTAGTAACGCCTGAAATACGAGCAAAAAGAACACAGAAGTGGAATCGGTTTTTTAGCAATAATCCTAATGGTGTGCTTTATTGTTTTCGTGGCGGATTGCGTTCGCAAATATCACAGCAATGGATTGCCGATAGCCTCACTGAAGGTCAGCAGCCTTTCCCTCGTGTCGACGGCGGATACAAAGCCATGCGTACCTTTCTGATTCAAAGCATAGAACGTATTAGTCAGAAAATTCCGGTGATTGTGCTGGGTGGTAGAACAGGATCTGGTAAAACCAGGTTGTTAAAGCGATTGCCTAATAGCATTGATTTGGAAGGGCTGGCAAATCATAGAGGATCTGCTTTTGGTCCGACGGCTACACCGCAGCCAACACCGATTAATTTCGAGAATGCACTTGCAGTCCAGCTACTCAAGGCAGAAGCTGCAGGACATAAATTTCTGGTTGTAGAAGATGAAGCCAGAAACGTTGGTTCAGTGGGTATTCCACAAGCTTTCTTTGACGTAATGCAAACGTCAAAATTGGTCATGCTGGAAGTCTCGCAAGAAGAGCGTAATAAAGTGAGTATCGAAGAATATATTCTGGATACACAGCACTCTTTTAATGAAGTTTATGGTGAAGAATTAGGCGCTGAAAAACTATCTGAGCATCTCATTAATAGCTTAGGGAAAATTCAAAAACGTTTGGGTGGTGTGCGTTATAAAGAAGCGTTAACCCAGATGGAAGAAGCGATTACACTCAGGAATAAAACAGGATCGGTTGAAGGATTTATTCCTCTGGTTAAATCATTATTGATCGATTATTACGACCCTATGTATGATTATCAAAGCGCTAAAAAGAAAGAACGGATTAGTTTTAAAGGTAGCTATGACGAAGTGATTTCTTATCTAAAGACACTGGATTATTAAAGCTGGTTTATAAAACTAGATTAAAGACGTAGCTTTAATCACTAGAACAAATGACAAATAAAAAAAGCCTCCAAAGTAGGGGGGTGGCTTACCTTATTTAATATTCCTAAAAAGAAGCGGCTTTCTTGGCTGCTGCACTACCCGCTGCACTTCCAAGCCTTGCTCCGGTTCCGCCTGCAATTATTCCACCCACAGTTCCACCGACGATGCTGCCAGCCGTTCCTGCGACAACACCTGCCGCTTTAACCGGTACTTTCGCAACGGTAATGGCACTGCCAACTACCTGTTGTGTGGAACATGCAGAAAGCAATGTCACTGCAGTGATTGATAAAACGAGTATGGGTGTCTTCATGATCTTACCTGATAGCATTTTATGTAAGATTATCGCATATTCTTATTAACTTAAAATTAACAAGCAGTACTTATAGTTTTGGGCTTCTTTTTTTGATTAGTCCCATCACAAGACACATACCACATAGGATGATTGCGGTAGCTATCCACATTCTTAGTGTCACTCTTTCGCCCAGTAGCAAATATCCCCAGATGAATGAAAATATAGGAATTAAAAATGTGACACTGGCGGTTTTCATAGGGCCGATGGATTTAATTAGATTAAAGTAAATAATATAGGCAAGCGCCGTACATAGTGAGCCTAGCGCAATTCCATAGATCCACTGAATTGATGGAATATTGTGAACATCTGGCATAAATGGAATGAGTAGTAGACTCATAAAAATTCCGGAAAAGAACAGGCTGCCCGATGTTGAAGTCATAATAGAAACATCAGCAAGGTATCTTTTGGCAAGATTGGTCGCTATACCATAGGATATTGCAGCAGATACGCCAGACAGAATCGGTAACCAACTGGCTAAATTCAGACTGACTTTATCCCAGGCAAGGAAAACCAGGCCGGTAATACTCAGGAACATCCCAAAGAACTGTAACTTCGTCATTTTGTCATGCAGCCAGATATGCGTAATCCATGCCGTAAAGACTGGTGTCATGGCGTTCAAAATAGACACAGTGCCACCCGTGAGGTTAAGGCTCGCGTAGGCTAAAAAGAGAAACGGTATTGCCGAGTTTAATAAGCCAACGATTAACAGGATTCGCCAATGCTTTACGAACTCCAGAAACCGTCTTCGTTTTAGAAGAAAGACAAACATACACAATGCGGCAACAATAATGCGCAAAGCTATTAAACCAACAGGCCCAAAAGATTCAACGCTTGCGCGCATAAATATAAATGAGCTTCCCCAAATAGCGGCGAGAAAAATTAGTAAAAGTACAGTTACTTTTGTCATCATGAAATATCCAGCGCACTATAAAATTTATGTGGGTATATTTAAAAAAGAAAAGGAAGCAAAGTGTAGTTTAACTATCAAAATTTAATGGAATTTATTGCAGCTAATTTTGATTATTTTTACTGAAAACTAAATGATGATTTCAATGATTATAGTATTGTTTAATAAATAGCATTAAAGTGGTGAAATATGAGTTTTGGGTTTGCCTTTTGAGTATATGAGACCTATATGGTCTTTTTAAACTACTATAAAACCACCAAGGTCCCAAGGTTATGAATTTTCAAAAAAATAGTGATTCTGTTACTCAGTTGATTAAGCGTGATATCTCGAACGAGATAAAACAAACTGATGAAAATCTAGAATGGCTACAGAAAGAAATGCATCCGCTTTTTTTCGTTTTCAATCAGGCTGAAGTTGAAGCTTTATCGTTATTAACCAAGAGTCTTCACAATATGGAATATCACAAGCGTTTACTGCTTGTCGATAAGCCAGAACTAACGATGCTGGCTCAGATAAATGAAAGAGGCTCCTTATATAGAACATTGTTAGAGCTCCCTGAAAAAAACATTTCTTATGCCGAGGTAACGACTTCCAGAAATAAGATTACAGATACAGAACATGGCTTAGAGGCTTTGCGTTTTGATTATTCCTCAAAATCTGAAAGTGACATAGCAGAAATTCTGGAACAGGATGCTGTTGATGGTACTTTGCTAGCCGATGACACCTTGGTTAACACCATAAAAGAAGAACTGAAAAAAACATGCGTTGATTGTGGACAGGTAGATGTTGAATCGTATTTGAAAATTGTACTCGCCAATAGTCCTGAGTATGTACATGTGTCACCTCCGGGTCGAATCGCTCGATTGATAAGCTTGTATGCACAAACGGATATTAATGACGGTATTCATCTGGATCTGGAAAGTGTTAAATCTCAGGGGGATGATAAGGAATACCGTATTCTTTTCGGAATTTCTAACCCTCCATCTCGAGGCTATGTGGCGCAGATATTAGAAGTGTTTAATCGTTTGAATATTTCACTCAGACGCTCTTACAGTTTGACCTTGAGTAATGGCATTCATCCTTATTTTCTCTCTACGTTTTATGTAAGCCCGCGTGATAACTCAATCTTGAGTAAGGACAGTGAGTTGTATTTAACCTTACAGCGAGAGATTTATAACACCCAGATTCTTTCTTCTCGCTCCCGAAGTTATAAAGCCCTGGTAAAAAAAGGAATTACCTCTGGAACTGATGCCAGCATGATCGATGCGATGATCAGCTTTTGTCATACCAATCTGGCACACAACAATCCAGACAGTTTTACCCTTGAAGGTATACGCAGATCGTTTCATAACCACCCGGAAATCACTACGCAGTTAGTCGATTTGTTTTATGCGCGTTTTGATCCCAAGCAAACGGATCGTGAAACGGTCTATGCTGAAAAACTAGCAGCCACTACTGCTGCTATTACAGATCTTAATTCAGGGCGTAAATTCCTGGATGATTTCCGCAGAACCGTTTTTAGTTGTGGTTTATCGTTTATTAAATACACACTGAAAACGAATTTCTTTGTGCAGCAAAAACATGCTTTATCGTTTAGATTATCACCTGAATATCTCGAAGAACTGGGTGAAAGATTCACGGAAGATTTACCAGTAGATAGACCTTATCGTGTCACTTTCTTCTATAGTAGAAACGGAATTGCGTATCACATCGGCTTCTCTGATATCGCTCGTGGCGGTTGGAGAACTATTATCACCCAGGGACGTGATAACTACATAACCAGTGCCAATACAATGTTTAAAGAAAACTACGTACTGGCACATACGCAACACCTTAAGAATAAAGATATCTATGAAGGTGGTTCTAAAATGGTTGCGGTATTGCGTGTCGATAGCAATAGCAACGCAGAATCTAATCGCCAGCACCTATACAAACTCCAGCTTGCATTTATCAATGCATTCTTCGATCTTTTTGTTACCGAAGATGGTATAGCGAAAAATCCAAAAGTTGTGGATTACTATGCAGAAGACGAACCTATCGAACTGGGTCCTGATGAGAATATGCATGATGTGATGATAGAGATTATCGCAAAGCAGTCAGTTAAGCGAGGTTACCTATTAGGTCCTGGTGTAATGTCGAGTAAAAAAGTCGGTATCAACCATAAAGATTATGGGGTGACGTCTATCGGTGTGATCCGTTTTGCAGAAGTAACGATGAAGTCATTAGGCATCGATATGCATAAGGATGAATTCAGCGTTAAGTTCACCGGTGGTCCAAATGGTGATGTTGCAGGTAATGGCATGCGCTTATTGATGGATCGTTGTCCCAAGGTAAAGATCAAACTCATTATTGATGGTTCTGGTGCTTTGTTTGATCCTGCTGGTTTGGATGTTACGGCATTGGATAAAGTGGTATTAAAATCTGATCTCGAAGGCTTTGACCCTGAGTCATTACATCTCGGTGGTTTTTTACTGTACCGTAATCAAACGCGTAAAGAAGGCATGTTAGAACTTTACAAGAAAGTGGTGATGACGGACGCTGGTCTGGAAGAGCAATGGATTTCTACGGATAAATTCTATAAAGAGTTTAATAGTTTGGCGTTTACTGTCGAGGCAGACTTATTTATTCCTGCCGGCGGACGTCCTGAAACTATCGATAAGGATAATTACCAGCGCTATTTAAATGCTCAAGGTGAACCAAGTGCCAAGGTTATTGTTGAAGGCGCAAATTCTTATATCACGCCAGTGGCACGTTTAGAATTGCAGCGACTAGGCACAGTTATCATCCGTGATGCATCGGCGAATAAGTGTGGTGTTATTTCATCGTCCTACGAAATTATCGCAAATCTTATGTTGAGTGAAGAGGAGTTCTTAACCCATAAAGACGAGTATGTAGAAGATGTTATTGCCAAGTTAAATGAAATGGCTGAAAGAGAAGCGACATTGATACTTGATCGATACGCGCAAAATAACGGGGCTATTCCATACACTGATATTTCTAACGATATTAGTCGTGAGATTAATGAACACTATGCTCGTATCTTTAGCTATTTTTCTAATAATCCTGAGTTAAGTAATCGAACGGTGTTCCAGAATGCGATGCTGTTACACATGCCGCATTTGATTGGTGAAAACGAAGCATTTAAAACTCGATTAACGAAACTTCCAGAAAAAGTGAAATACGCTATCCTCGCGAGTAAGCTTTCGTCTGCGATGGTTTATGAAGGTGATAGCGATAGTATCTATGCGGGTATGATCGAAGCACAGGTTAATAAGTTTCCGAGTTTTGCTTAAATCAGATTAAATCGTGCCGATTTGTTAAAATAACAAATGATAAAAAAATACATTAGGCACTATTTTTTCTTTTCTTTAGCTATGTTTATTTCAACCCCAATATTTGGGGTTGAAAATCCTTGGTTGTTAGAAAAAGAAGAAGACAATATTGATGTGTATATTGCCAAGGTAAAAGGCTCGGCTATTAAAACTTTTCGTGGTGTGGTTACCGTTGATAGCTCTTTACATTCTATATTATCTGTCATTGCTGATGCGTCTTCGTACCCACGTTGGTTATATCATTGCAAGAGTGCCAAAATGGTTCAGTTTGTGAGCTACAACGAAGTTGTTAGTCATGTAGTTACGGATATGCCATGGCCATTTGTTGATAGAGACAGCATCATTCAATCAATAAAAACACAAAATCCTTCGACTAAAACAGTCACGATCAGGGTTTCTGAGAAGCCAGGCATGATTGGTAAAATATCTAATACAATCCGAGTCACTAATATTAATGGCTTGTGGGTGTTAACTCCTTTGCATAATGGGCGCTTAAACATTCTGTTTCAGATGAGTGTTGATCCGGGTGGCAGTATTCCCAATTGGTTGGTTAATTCGATGTTGGTTGATATTCCATTTTATACATTACAAAATTTACGCCGAGTTGCAAAAGAGTCACAGTATCAGTAACTCATCTCATTTAAGCTGCTTTAAATACGCCTAATCACTATAAGTATTTTATAAATGTTTAAATCTTTGACTGAATTTATATGCAGTTATTTGATTGTGCGGGGAGAGTTGAATAGAAAAATCATGGGTACACATCTTAATTAATATCTTGGTATTTAGTTAAAATCGATTTTAAGGTGTTAATTTATGTTAAAACTAAGACATGATTAAAAATTATACTAAACACGGTTTTCTATTTTCAATGCTGCTGATTTTTTCAGTTCCAATATTTGCTACGCAAGATAATTGGTACCTAGAAAAAGAAGAAGATAATATTCAGGTGTTTGTGTCAAAAACCAAGGGTTCACCGTTAAAGTCCTTCCGTGGCGTGGTAACTGTTGATAGTTCAGTTAATTCGGTGTTGTCAGTAATTGCTGACACTAGCTCGTATCCTCGATGGGTGCATAATTGCAAAAGCGCTAAAACCATAAAACGCGTTAGTGAGACAGAGATTTATAATCATATAGTCACTGATATGCCATGGCCAGTTATTGATCGCGACAGTGTTGTACAATCTGTAAAAACACAAAATAAGACAAGTAATCAGATCACTATTACTTTTGTCTCAAAACCAGCAATGATCGAGAAACTGCCTAAGACGGTCAGAATTACCAAGATGCAAGGTCTTTGGGAATTAACGCCATTGCAGAATGGCAAATTAAAAATACTGTATCAGATGAGTGTTGATCCCGGGGGGAATATTCCCAAGTGGCTGGTTAACTCGCTGGCTGTGGATATTCCTTATCATACGTTAAACAATTTACGACGTATTGCGAAGGAAGATAAATATAAAAAGGCCTCAAAGTAGGGGGGTGACCTTTTCTTTATTGTCGTTTTTTCTAATCGCTTTTTAATAGTGTTATATCGTAGGCACCTCCCCACTTTGGGGCACTTTTTTTTGCTTAGATATACTCTGCTATGTTTAGGCATCCCATTAAATAGATCAATTCGTTAGTGGAGATATTCCCAAATTGTTTGCGTGTTTCTATTAATAGTTTCTCGGCATAACGGGTGCTGATGTTCTCATGTTTCGAAATACAGTTAATGGGCTTGCCTGAGATAAGGTATTCAATGAGTGTTACTTTTTTCGGGGTGAGTGTTCTTAATATGGGTAAAATAAAATGATAACGAAGGTCTTGATGAGTCATGGCATGATCGTGGTAGACCTGAGAACACTGATTCAAATATGCTAACATTTCGGAACTTATGTCGTTGTTAGAAGCGTTATCTTTAAGCTTGATAACACTCACATAGGCGATGCCCATATCATTGTTTAGCGTAGGAAACGAGATTCCTCTACTGACCCCAAAGTGTTCTTTTGTTTTATGATTTGCGTGCTTTTCTTTTTTTGTGAGCTCTATCTGTTTTGATATCTCCCACCAATCAATGTACTGTGTGTTGCCTAATTTAAATAGTCTGATAACAAAGTCGTCTCTATGCGTTTGGTTATTTTTATAGTCGCGCATTCTTTGTTGATAGATATTCGAGTATTGAAATACGGGTTCTAACGAGTTTGAAAGTTGAGATAGCTTGGGTATGAAGGTATACAGCGCTGCATTAAAGCCAGCTTTACGTACTTCTTTTTCTAGTAATGAGAATTTACCTGAAGGTGAATCGTTGTCGTATAACTGTTGAATGAAACAATCATTTTTAATGAAAGTAGTCTTATCATCAATACCCATTAACTTTTACTCATAAAGAATAATTAAATGGGAGTATAATCTAAAACTATCAGGTAGGAAACTCTACCTTGCAGAGAAAATATTTGTGTATATAGTAGTCTTTACTAAATGAAAACTCGCAATAGTCTTCTTAGTATTTGGTCACCCTATCCTGATTTGAATTTCATACCAAGATAGGGTGATTTTTTATATTTTCTCTTCTTAGGCTTTTTTAGCAAGTTATTATCATAACTTGTTATTTAGTCAGACCAAATAACAAACTTGTTAATTTTCTCGCATCAATTCCAGCATTTGATCAGAGCTCATAGAACCACTCATATCAGAACCTTCCAGCAAGCTTTCCGCTAAGTCTCTCTTGTGCTGATGTAATTTAACAATTTTTTGCTCAATCGTATTTTCAGCAACAAGGCGATAAATCGTCACAGGGCGTGTTTGTCCAATACGATGCGCACGATCCGATGCCTGATTTTCTACGGCAGGGTTCCACCATGGGTCCATGTGAATAACATAATCAGCGGCAGTTAAGTTCAAACCAGAACCACCAGCTTTTAAACTGATTAGGAATAACTCTCCTTCACCATCCTGAAAAGCATCTACGCGAGCCTTTCTTTGTGCAACCGGCGTACTTCCATCTAGGTACTGGTATTTGATTCCACGTTCGTCCAGATAGGCACGGATAATGGATAGGTATTTCACAAACTGACTGAATACCAATGCCTTGTGGTTGTTTTCGATCAGTTCTTCTAGCAACTCACCAAAGCGATCAAGTTTACTGCTGGATAGCGTCGAGTCTTCCATAACCAGTTTCGGATGACAGCTGGCCAAACGAAGTTTGGTAATCGCTGCAAGTACTTTCAGATGCTCACCACTTTGTGGTTTGCTCTTGTCTTGAGCAAGGTTTTCAAGTGCGCTGCTACGAACCGCTTCATATAAACTACGTTCACCTTCAGATAGCGGAATTTCTAGCGTGATTTCAGTCTTAGGTGGTAATTCATCCAGTACTTGAGTTTTGGTACGACGTAAAATAAACGGTTGAATCAGTTTTTTTAGATGATTACGCGCATCCGCATCGTTGTCCTTTTCAATAGGGCTGATGTAGTGCTGCATAAACTGCTGTTGTGTGCCAAGTAGACCAGGGTTTAAGAATCTGAAAATACTCCATAATTCACCCAAATGATTTTCGATGGGGGTACCGGTTGTTACAAGTTTAAAATCACCCTGTAATTTATGAGCTGTTTTAGTGCGTTTTGCGTTAATGTTTTTAATCGCTTGCGCTTCATCGAGAACAATTGTTCCCCATTTTTTCTCGATAAATTCTTCAGCATCTTGTTGTAGCAGACCGTAACTCGCAATGACCACGTCAAATGCGCCTGCATTTTCCAGTAGTGTCTTACGGCAACCTTCACGATAAAAATGCGGTTTCAATGTCGGAGAAAATTTAAGTATTTCAGATTCCCAGTTATTGCTCACCGATGTTGGTGCAACGACTAAAACAGGTCCAAGACTGGCTCGCTCTAGTAAAATACTAATGGTTTGAACGGTTTTACCAAGACCCATGTCATCGGCTAAACATGCGCCTACGCCCCATTTGGCGAGTCGGCTCATCCATTTATAACCATCTTCCTGGTATTCGCGTAATTCAGTTTGGAGGGTAGAAGGGACTTGAGGGTTGTGGTCGTCGAGTTCTTCGATATTGCGTATATGTTTTTCCCACGCTTCATCGACACTCAGTTCGCCAACCATATCGGTTAAGTCTTCTAAGGCCAACGAGGCAAGGCCACTGATTCTTGCACCATCGCCATCTATTTCAGCATAACGGTGAATAGAATCCAGTTTCTTTCTAAACTGATGCGTCAGTGATAAATACTGACCATCTTCCATCTTCAGGAAGCGACCTTTATTGTTGGCTGACAAATTCAATAATTGTTTGAGTGAAACGATAAGGTTAGGGTCAGTCGATACAGTGCCTTCAAGGCTGAACCAGTCGCCACTTTTATTGATGCTTAGGCGTAGATTATTGGTATCAAAGTGCGATGCGATACGCATTACTTCGCCTTCAGGCCATGCAATGATGACATTTGCTTCTTCACCGTCTTCACCAGCAGCGGCTTCTCTATGGAGTTGCTCTAGTAATTCCAGACAATCCTGTGGCTCATCTAACAGGTATTCGTCGTTAAACTCATCTTCTTCTCCTAGTATGCTGCTATGTTGAAGAAGAGAATCTAGTAGATCTTTTTCTTTCTCCAGATCACGGGTAGTTTTGTAACGTTGTCCTTCATGCTCAATAGATAGTTTTGCGCGTCCATGACCAGGAGGGAAATACGCACCAAATTCTCCGAAGGGTTTTACACGTAATGTCGCTCTTAATCCTTCGCCGTAAGGCAGTAAGTTGGCGTGAATACGTGAATCCGGTTCTATTTCCTCAGCATCTACAACGCCTTCCAGATCAGACTGAATGCTGATCATAGGTGCCAATGTACCCAAAGTCTCACGCAAATCTTTTTCAGCTTCACGCGGAATGACTATGCCATTAGAAATAATTTCACTGAGACGCATGACCTGTTCATTCTTTTGGTAAATACAAAGTCGTGTCGGCGTTTCTTTGACAATAAGGTACTGGCTGTCTTCCTGACTATTGTCGAAAGCAGGGTAAAAGCTTATACGTAAATTTTCGTTTTCTTCACTAACGAGTAATTCGAATTCACCTTGTGATAATTCAATCGGTGTATTGCGTGCGCCATCCCAATATAGATTTGGGTGATTGACCAACTTTGGCCATGCACTATTGAGATCAAGTGTAAATTGTGGGCCGCGGTGATAGTAAGCATCGTAGTCTGGTTGCTCAAAAATAGCCGATACTAAATCAAGGTCTTGTTCACTGAGTTGCGGTAATTCCTGTCTTTCTTTCTTAAGACGTTTGAGTGCAATATTACGTCCTTTAGTCCAGCCGCCAGCCGCAGTGCGCTTCTGTAATTTAGGTGTAAGGGAATACTCATTGTATTTATCAACGTCTAACATCCACACAACGCGCTCTTCATCATTAGCGCCACCCAAAGGTTTGTCGGTGCTGACTAATTGATTCATTGCATTTAATGCGCGTTCCCATTCTGCCTGCGGTTTAACCAGGTCGAATAGTGTTGATGTGTTTAATTGTTGATGTAACTTTTCTGCTTCCTGTTTGAATTTTTCCTGGTCTTCCTGTTTCTCTGCAAATAGACCCAGTGCATGTGCGTATTCAGCTTTTAACCATAGGTATTGGCCATTACTGGCACGGTTATATTTAGCCTCAAGAATATCTTGCACACCGTCAGAGAGCTTTTGTCCCAACCAGTGTTTGATTAGTGCATAGAAAAGAACACTGTATGTATTGCTTTCAAGTTCTTTTAATGACGCATTAAAGTTAAATATGCCTGAAACTACGGTGTCGGTGTAGGCACTTAGAATTTGGTGGTCAATATCCTGCTCTAATAGTTTGAATATCTTTTGTGCAACAGCCAGATTTTGTGTATCACCAGAGGTAATTAAAGCAAGCAGGTAGAATTTTTCTAATTCATTACCAAAAAGCACCGTAGCGTTTTTACGTTTCGAATACACTTCGCGATAAATATCGGTGGCATTGTCGTATGCCTGTATAGCACTTTCATTATTCGAGTGAACCAGTTGCCTTGCAGAATTAGCCAGGTGCCAGAAGATATGACGATCGTCGTACGTTTTGTTTTCATCATTCGATAGCATCGAACTGGTATGTGTACTTGTCGCAGGAGGTAATTTTGGAAATAACTCGTAATTACCTGAAAGAATGCTGTATCTCGCCTGAGGTTCCAGTAGCTGGAATTCAAAGCTGGCTAAATTAGGTATGTTTTGTTTTCTTTCTTCTAATAGCTCCCACAACTCTGATTGTTTATGCAAGCCATCGAGGCTGTATTCAGAAAGACCGATAAAAGCCATGCTGAACATTTCATCACTGAGCACAGACAATAATTTAGGATTTGCAGGTGAACCAAACGTCGAAGGGTAAAAGCCGGGATTGATTAGCTCTGATTCGCGGTACTGATAGCGTTCAAATAAAAGAGCTAAGGTATGATCAAGCTTCTCCGTTTTACCTTGAAACAGGTAAATTCTGGCGTGCGACAGACCGTGTTCAACACTTTGCCAGAGAATGCGGCCAAACGATTCGGTCGCGGAAAAGGACTGTAACACCTGATCGGCGTAAGCATTAAAAACGCCTTCTTCTATAGCGCTTAATAAAATATCATCACGAATCTCGGCTGGCACCATATACTTGCCCTGACTACCTTCTACCCAGTTATCATGAATCAGGTCGACAAGAATAGGGCGTAAACTGTGCAAGGTGAAGCTATCGTTGATATTTGGGTCATCAATGCCGAGTCGATGAGCACAACTGGCTAATGGTGTTGCAGCTACAGGCGCATAAACAATCGCAAGGATTTGAATCAGTGCCCGTTGTAGTTTGGGTAAATCTCTAAATGCTGCAGGGTCGAAACTTTGATGACTCATAATTATAATTTCTATTTTTATTTAATGGTGGAAGTGAACCGAACAATTATAAAATGTTTTACCTCTTACGTCTGCTCTTGTCTGAATATTTATCTTTAATAAAGTGATGATTTTTCGTGTTTGAATGGTTGACACAAGGTATTACAATCACTATATTAGCGCTCCTTGTTTTTGCTGATTGGCAAAACGGTTTTGGCTATATAGCTCAGCTGGTTAGAGCACATCACTCATAATGATGGGGTCCCAAGTTCGAATCTCGGTATAGCCACCATATATAAGGCATTAAAGTTATTTAAGCTTTAATTTCTTCGAAAAGGCCACACAAATGTGTGGCCTTTTTTGTATTTAAGCTACTTAAAAAAACTGCCCTGAAGTAGGGGGGTGACTTTAATCATTATTAGCACCTTGTTATTACTTTGATTTGTTACGCTAGATTGATCAATTAATGCCGTTTAAGGTTTAAGTCTATTACTACGAGCTAATACATAGGATTAATATACTCATAAACACACTCTTCTAAAAGGGGTTAGAATATCGCAAAACACGCTATATTGGACTGGATAGAGTGTTGTTTTCATATTACTATGTCGAACTTTAGTTCGTTGTGAAAAGGTAGATATTACGTGAGGAGAAATACGTGAAATTATCAGGCGCTGAGATATTTATAGAATGTCTAAAAGCGGAAAACGTTGATACCATATTTGGTTATCCCGGAGGGGCAGTTCTTTTTCTCTATGATGAACTGTATAAAGCAGAAAATCGTGGTGAGATAAGACACATACTGGCTCGTCATGAGCAGGGTGCTGTCCATGCTGCAGAAGGTTATGCAAAGACTAGCGATAAGCCTGGTGTCTGTATTGTAACTTCTGGCCCTGGCGCTACCAATGCCGTCACAGGTATTGCCGATGCGTATATGGATTCGGTTCCTTTAGTCGTAATCTCGGGTAATGTTCCTAAAGATTTGATTGGTAAAGACTCTTTTCAAGAAATTGATATTGTTGGTATTACCCGTCCTTGTGTGAAACACAATTTCTTAGTGACGTGTATAGAAGACATAGCACCTGTGATGAAAAAAGCATTTCATATTGCTTCTACAGGTCGTCCAGGTCCAGTACTTGTCGATATCCCTAAGGACCTAACAAATCCTGCTGTTAAGAAAATAGAGTTTAAATACCCTAAAGATTTAGTGATGCGTTCTTATCAGCCAACGATCAAAGGTAACAAGAAGCAAATTAAGTCTGCGATCAAAATGATCGGGCAAGCTAAAAAGCCTGTGCTTTATGCAGGTGGTGGTGTAATTACATCGAAAGCAGCAGATGAACTTACCGAACTTGGCCGTTTATACAATTTCCCAGTGACTAATACTCTAATGGGCTTAGGTTGTTATCCGTCGAATGATCCTCAGTTTATCGGCATGTTAGGCATGCATGGTACGGTTGAAGCGAATCGTGCGATGTATCATACAGACCTGATTATTTGTGTTGGTGCACGTTTCGATGACCGTGTAACCGGAGATTTGAAAAAGTTTTCACCTGACGCAAAAGTAATCCATATCGATATAGATCCTGCATCTATCTCTAAAAATAGACACGCGCATAATCCTATCGTAGGTGACGTTAAAGAAGTCTTGCAGTCGATGCTAGCTGAAATTAAGGAGCAAAACATTGTTCCTGATAAATCTGCATACGATGAATGGTGGAAAGAGATTAAAGCCTGGCAAGCGCTTGATTGTCTTAGTTACGAGCAGGGTGATGAAATTATCAAAGCTCAGTATGTCGTTGATATGCTATGTAAAGTAACTAACGGCGATGCTTTTGTTGCTTCTGACGTTGGTCAGCATCAAATGTTTGCAGCACAGTACTACCGTTTCAATAAACCTAAACGTTGGGTTAATTCAGGTGGCTTAGGTACGATGGGCTTCGGATTACCTGCAGCAATGGGTGTTCAATTTGCAAATCACGATGAAACGGTTGCCTGCATTACGGGTGATGGCAGTATTCAAATGTGTATTCAAGAGTTGGGTTGTTGTAAGCAGTATGGTCTACCGCTTAATATCATCAACCTAAACAACGGTTACTTAGGTATGGTTCGTCAGTGGCAGGAGTTCTTCTATGAAGAGCGTTACGCAATGACGTATAACCAATCTTTACCTGATTTTGTTAAATTAGCTGAAGCTTATGGGCACATTGGTAAACGCATAACGAAACCTTCTGAGGTTGAAGATGCGCTTCGCGAAGCCGTTGAAGATAAGAAGAACTTACACTTCCTTGATTTTGTTGTTGAAGAACAAGGTAATGTATATCCAATGATTCCAGCGGGTTACGGTCACAATGAAATGTATCTTAATAAGCAAGATGCCATTGATGATGCGAATTCCAAGAAGTAACCCGGAGAGTTAAATTTATGAGACATATAATTTCACTATTAATGGAAAATGAAGCAGGCGCATTATCTCGCGTATCTGGTTTGTTTTCACAACGTGGTTACAATATCGAATCTTTGACTGTTGCCGCAACGGATGATCCAACACTTTCTCGAATGACCGTCGTAACGAAAGGTAATGACGCGTCTATCGAACAAATCGTCAAACAACTAAACAAGTTGATTGATGTGGTCAAAGTGATGGAGTTATCTGATTATTCTCACATCGAGCGTGAAATGATGTTTGTTAAAGTCGTTGCTAAAGAAATGGAGTCATGTGAGTCTATTAAGCGTCTTTCAGATATTTTCCGTGGTCGTATCATCGATGTTAGTAATCATATGTATACGATCGAAATAACAGGTAATCCCCTTAAGCTAGATGGCTTCCTGGATTCTATGAGAGTTCATAAAATAGTAGAAGTCGTTCGTTCTGGTGCAATGGGAATTCCACGAGGAAATGCCTCTCTAACAGTGTAGTTTTTATTTCTATAAACTACATTTAATAAAGAACATAACTGATTAATTAGAAAGAACTAATTAGCGTTATTTAATTATCAAAGTAATATACTTTAAGGAAATTTTAAAATGAATATTTTTTACGATAAAGACTGTGATCTTTCTATTATTCAAGGCTTAAAAGTAGCCATCATCGGTTTTGGTTCACAAGGCCATGCTCACGCTGCTAACCTTAAAGATTCTGGTGTTGATGTCACTGTTGGTCTTCGTCCTGGTTCTTCATCTATTGCTAAAGCTGAAGGTTACGGCCTGAAAACTGCTGACGTACCAACGGCAGTTGCTGAAGCAGACGTAGTCATGATTTTGACTCCAGATGAGTTCCAGTCTGAATTATACCGTGACGAAATTGAGCCAAACATCAAGCAAGGCGCAGTTCTTGCATTTGCACATGGTTTTGCTGTTCTATTTAATCAGGTTGTTCCACGTAAAGATCTTGATGTAATCATGATTGCTCCTAAGGCACCAGGACATACTGTACGTTCTGAGTTTGTTCGTGGTGGTGGTGTTCCAGATTTAATCGCTGTTGAGCAAGATGCTTCTGGTAAGGCAAAAGATATCGCATTATCTTATGCATCAGGTGTTGGTGGAGGCCGTACAGGTATCATCGAAACAACGTTCCGTGACGAGTGTGAAACTGACCTATTTGGTGAGCAAGCAGTTCTTTGTGGTGGTGCAGTAGAGTTAGTTAAAGCAGGTTACGAAACACTAGTAGACGCTGGTTACGAGCCTGAAATGGCATACTTCGAATGTCTTCACGAGCTCAAGCTTATTGTTGATTTAATGTTCGAAGGCGGAATCGCGAACATGAACTACTCAATCTCTAATAACGCTGAGTACGGTGAGTATGTAACAGGACCACGTGTTATCAATGATGAGTCTCGTGCAGCAATGAAAGAGGCACTACATAACATCCAGACGGGTGAGTACGCGAAGCAGTTTATTGCTGAAGGTGCGAGCAACTACCCATCAATGTCAGGCTACCGTCGTAAGAATGCAGAGCATGGTATCGAGGTTGTAGGTGCTAAGTTGCGTTCTATGATGCCTTGGATTACAGAAAATAAAATCGTTGATCAAGAAAAGAACTAATTAGAGCATTCATCTTTCGCTTAATCTCTGCGTTGTATCTGTGCTCGAATGGTCACGTACTTGATGTACGCTCACATTCTCCGCACAGCTACGCCTTGATATTAAACGAAATCTAAACGCACTAAATATTCTTTCATAAGATTATTAAAAGCCTGGCAATTGCTGGGCTTTTTTTCGTTTGTGGATCAGAAAAAAGACACCCCCGTACTTATAGCCAGTTTTTTTAGATTATTATTTTCGGGTTATTCCCTCAGGCATAGTATCCGCAGAGCGCATTGCTTTTGATTTTAGAATTTCGGGGTTTTGTAGATAAGATGTTAGAAATCCCATTGAGTCTTGACCAAAAAACAATTCTTCATCAACAACAAAAGTAGGGACACCAAAAATACCTAAATCAACGGCTTGTTGTGTATTGCTCATTAACTGATCTTTGATGTGTTGTTGTGAGATTTTTGAATCTATATCACTGATGCTAAAATCAATCGCTAGTTTCTCCCAGTTGCTGGCATCCACAGCAGATTGACCATCCTTCCAAATGAATTCAAAGATTGTCTCTATCGATTTCAAATCGGTTTCTAATAACAAACTTAACCGCAGGTACTTTAATGGATTGAAAGGATGTGCAGGCGGAAGTGTGAGAGGGATCTGATATTGTTCGGCTAGCCAAACAATATGCCGAAAGGTATATTGGCGCATGCGTTCAATTTCAGCAGGTCCTTTGGTGTCGTAGTGATTGAGTAATCCCGCAAATAAAATTGGGATGGGATTGATTTCAATATCATTAGGTAACGTATTGAAACGCTTTAATGCCAAATACGCGAAGGGTGAAATAAAGTCGAAATACCAGTCTATTTTTTTCATGACAAAATATTAGCAGTTTTCAATGATAGTAATGGTATTGATTTTAATTTTTAGCCACCCCCCTACTTATGGGCACTTTTTTGCAGAGTTGTTTTTATAGCTGTTCTGTCTAAGCCTTAAATTAACCCATGACACACATAATGATGCTTTATGAATTGGTTATTTATGAAATTGCATTCACTGCATTTTAGCGTTTAAAAGGCATTTCTAATAAGCCTTTTAAACCACTTTCGCCACCCGGATATTCTTTTAAACCAATTGTCATGGCATCGTGTCCATCTTTAGGTTGTGCGATATAGCTACCAAAGATGCGATCCCAGATAGACATATTAAATCCGTAATTACTGTTTGTTTCGTTACCGTAAACAGAGTGATGAACACGATGCATATCAGGTGTAACAAAGATTAATCGTAGAATATTATCAGCAGGTATTCGTGCATTGCTGTGATTAAACATAGCCATGCCGTTCAAGATAATTTCAAAAATAATCACGGTCGCTGCGCTTAAACCAAACATCCAGATCGCCGCAAACTTAATCAACATTGAAAGAAATATTTCAATCGGATG
The DNA here is from genome assembly GCF_035798195.1 of Cocleimonas sp. KMM 6892. Classification (NCBI taxonomy): domain Bacteria; kingdom Pseudomonadati; phylum Pseudomonadota; class Gammaproteobacteria; order Thiotrichales; family Thiotrichaceae; genus Cocleimonas; species Cocleimonas sp. KMM 6892. The sequence goes on from NZ_JAPFBV010000002.1 coordinate 428,347, forward strand.
AAAGCGTATCGCGGAAGTGACATCTAGCGTTTCATCACTATGGTGTACGCGATGTAAGCGCCATAATATAGGGACTTTATGGAAGATACGATGTTGCCAATAGATCAGGCAATCCAAAAGGATGACGCCAATAATCAAAGGCAGACTAAATCCGAAAAGTGCAAGATCGTTATCCGCAATATACAGCGCGAAGGCTGCGGCGGAAAACGGTAGAGTTAACCTTATCAGCAACGTAGAGACCACCATCATCAAGGCATGGCTGGTCCAACGTTTAGCTTTTTCTTGTAGTGGTTTTTGATAAGCACGTCTAGGCTTAACAACTTGCCATACAATCATGATGGCAAGAATACTAAAGAAAGCGAACAGCCGAATTTGCGGCTCGTTCGCGATAAGGTCATTCATGAATTAGCCTCTGCGCCATGTGTGGAATTTTTCAACCCATACAAGAAGTTTCTCAGGTGCATTCTTACGCTTCCAGTCACCTGCAACGTATTTGTTTGCTTCTGCCATGGTTGGGTATATATGAATGGTTCCGAGTATCTTATTTAAACCCAGTTTATATTTCATGGCTAATACAAATTCTGCAATTAAACTACTGCTGTCCTTGCCGACAATGGTTACGCCAAGAATCGTGTCTTTTCCTGGAGGAGTAAGCACCTTAACAAAACCATGATCAGCACTATCAGCAATGGCACGGTCAAGATCATCAATACCATAAGTCGTTACTTCGTATTCTATGCCTTTTTCTTTTGCTTCTTGTTCGTTTAATCCGACTCGAGAAACCTCAGGGTCGGTAAAGGTTGCCCATGGGATGACACGATAATCAACCTTAAAGCGTTTAGCAAAGCCAAACAGCGCATTGACGCTGGCAAACCATGCCATGTGAGCGGCGGTGTGTGTAAACTGGTAAGGTCCAGTCACATCGCCAACCACATGAATATTCGGATAATTAGTCTCGAGGAATTGATTCGCTGTAATAGTTCCATTCTTGTTTATTTCAACGCCAAGTTCTTCCAGACCAAATCCAGTGATATTGGCTTTTCGTCCTATTGCAATAAGCAATTTATCGAAGGGTACTTCAACGATTTCATCGTTATGTTTACAAAGCAATATATCCTGACCGTCTTTCTGTATGACTTCTACAGCATCATGTTGCGTTAGCACTTGTACTTTATCTTCATTGAAGCTTTCGAGGACTAACTCTGAAACATCTTCATCTTCACGAATCAAAATGCGTTCTTCGCGTTCAATCATCGTTACATTAGAACCAAGGCGAGCAAACGCTTGCGTTAATTCAGCGCCAATTGGGCCGCCACCAAGTACAATGAATCTTTCAGGTAGTTCTTCCAGATCCCAAAGTGTATCACTGGTTAAATAATCAACACTCTCAAGTCCCGGGATATTGGGTACAAAGGGTCTGGCACCTGTACCAATTATGATATTACGAGTGGTTAGTACTTCGCCGTTCACTTCAACTCTGTAAGGGTCGATGATTTTAGCCTCGCCTTGAATCACGTTTACCCCTAATTCTGTGTAACGTTCTACAGAATCATGTGGTTCAATCTTACGGATAACATTGTGAACACGATTCATCACCGATTTGAAATCGACTTCGGCATCCATTTTCTCAATACCGTATTGAGGTGCATGTTGCGCTTCAGAGAGTAATTTGGCAGTACGAATAATGGCTTTACTTGGTACACAACCTGTATTTAGGCAATCACCGCCCATCTTGTGTTTTTCAATCAAGGTTACTTTGGCTTTTACTGCTGCAGCGATGTAGGAAGAAACCAGTCCACCAGCGCCTGCACCAATCACAATCAGGTTATTGTCGAATTTTTCTGGCTTATCAATGTTAGCGTAAACTTTGTTCGCACGAAGTTTATCCATGACTTTACGCGCAGCAAGCGGGAATAAACCTAATACTGCGAAGGCAAAGATTAGACCTGGAGAAAGAATACCTGATAGGGAATCAATTTTTGCTAATTGTGTTCCTGCAAATACATAGGCAATTGTTCCAGCGAGCATTCCAACCTGACTAACCAAAGCAAAGGTCAACGTTGGTATTTTGGTGAGTCCCATTACGATATTAATTAAGAAGAAAGGGAATATCGGAACAAGGCGCATGGCAAATAAGTAGAAAGGACCTTCTTTTTCGATACCTGCATTTACTGACTTTAATTTTTCAGTGTAACGCGACTCCATGGTGTCTTGTAATAAATACCTGGTTGCGAGGAAAGCTAAGGTTGCGCCTAAGGTGCTCGCAAATGAAACCATGATCGTTCCTGTGACTAAGCCGAATAACGTACCCGCCAGAATAGTCATGATGGCAGCGCCGGGTAAACTTAATGCAGCAATGACAACATAAGTGACAAAGAAGATTAATAAAGTAAGAAATGTATTATCAGCGTAGAACGCTTGAAAGGCTGATTGCTGTGATTTGATATAATCAAGCGACAGGTATTGCTTCAAATCAAAAAGAAAGAACGCAGCTATAATGCTGACTATCAGTGCGACAATTATAATTTTTTTATTCATGGTTTTATTTACGTGGTTAGTTAATTTACATCTCTTTACGCAACTGAATGTAAGGTGGATGCGTAAGTAATAATGTTCATTCTTATACTCAGCCTGAAAAACACATGAGTGAGTCTGAAAACGTTAAGATTTGATTTTTATAAACAAGGATAAAAATGATAGGAGATACATCATTGATGTTAAAACAGATAATCCAAGTATTCACTCTAGCACTGATCAGTGGCAATGCAATAGCTGCTGATAAAGTTCCTGTTGGAGATTTTTCTGCTGGCAACCTTTCAGGGTGGGAGCAAAAATCATTCAGTGGAACTACTAGTTACAACATTGTTAGTGATTCTGGACGAAAAGCATTAAAAGCAAGCAGCAATAAAACCGCTTCCGGCTTGGTCAGGAAAATAAAAGTCGATTTAAATAAAACGCCTTTTCTTAACTGGAGTTGGAAAGTAGATGGTCAACTCAAGGGATTAAATGAACAGAGTAAAGCCGGCGATGATTATGCTGCCCGTGTATACGTCATTATTGATGGAGGACTTTTTCCCTGGAACTCTAAAGCATTGAATTATGTCTGGTCGAGTAACCAAAACCGCGGAGCGTCGTGGGGCAATGCGTATCTGCCTAAAAACGCAAAGATGACAGCTGTAAGAGGTCAACAGGATCGTGCTGGTGTTTGGCAAAAAGAAAAACGGAATGTAAAGCAGGACTTCAAAACGCTTTATGGCAAAAATCTCACGAAAATAGATGCCGTAGCCGTCATGACAGACACCGATAACGGCAAGGGACAAGTTACAGCGGTATATGGAGATATTTTCTTTACGGCGCAATGAGCTAAGCCGAATTTATTACACAGGTTAAAATTTAATAAGGTGAATGGTTAATAAAACCATTCACCTTTGAAGTATTTATCAGCAGTGCTAATTTAAAATTAGCTTTTGAATTTGGCATAAACAGGTGACAGAACTTTAAACACCAGTACCAGTAAACCACCGGCCAGAATTCCAAATAAACCATTTAATAGAGTCGGTGTAATTGCTGACCAAAAACCACCCAGTGGTAATGTTTTAAGTGATTCGCTAAAGTGTAAGAAACCTTCGCCAATATCATGAAAGCCATGTACCAAAATACCACCGCCCACTAAAAACATCGCTGCTGTGCCGACAATGGTTAGCGTTTTCATTAAAATGGGGGCGAAAACCAAAATCCATCTACCGATAGTGCGCTTGACACTTCCCCACATGGTTTTTGCTTTTTCTTTGATTAAATGAAGACCGACGTCGTCCATTCTCACAATGCCTGCTACCAGACCATAGACAGCGATCGTAATAAATAAAGCAATACCTGATACCACTAATGATTGAATCAGGAATGATTGATCTTTAACGGTTCCTAAGGCGATCACTACTATTTCTGCGGATAAAATAAAGTCAGTCCTTATCGCGCCACTGATTTTATCTTTCTCGAATTCGACCATATCAACTTCTGGGTTTTGAATCGCTTTGATTTGTTCTTTATGGTGTTGTTCGTTTTCATCGGATGAATGCAGGAATTTATGGGCTATCTTTTCAAAACCTTCATAACATAAGAATGCACCACCTAACATAAGTAGAGGGGTGATTAACCAAGGAATAAACGCACTGATGGCTAATGCAGCAGGGACTAATATCAGTTTGTTTTTAAACGATCCTTTGGCTACAGCCCAAACTACAGGAATCTCACGGTCAGCTTTTATTCCGGATACTTGCTCTGCATTTAATGCCAGATCATCACCAAGCACCCCGGCTGTTTTCTTAACGGCTACCTTGCTCATCGCCGCGACATCATCCAGTACCGTTGCGATATCATCTAACAACATTAATAAACTGCCAGCAGCCATATATTCGTCCTAATCTCTAAAATTAATTTTGGATAATATCATTAAATACTATTTTTTCGTGCTGATTAGTCTAAGTCTTGTAATTTTATTTACGCATATCTTATTTAATTATAAGAAGTTAAATGACTTTAGACTTATCGTTAATCTGCTTTTAGTCTGATAAATATGATGCGGATAAAAATATACCTCAAAGTAGGGGGGTGCCTAACAACTCAATCGTAAGGTTAACTATTCATTGAAATTGTAAAATCCAGGTGGCAATTTCTCGCGCTTTTCTGCGCTAAATGCTACCCTTCGTTTCTTTTAAAATTAAACAGATTGATATCATGATAGTTACTCGTTTTCCTCCAAGTCCTACTGGTGATCTACATATAGGTGGTGCTCGCACTGCATTATATTCCTGGCTTTATGCACGACAGAATAACGGTAAGTTTATTCTGCGTATTGAGGATACGGATCTGGAACGTAATTCACAAAAGTCGATTGACGCTATTCTCGATGGCATGAATTGGCTGGGTCTGGATTATGATGAGGGACCGATTTTTCAAACTGATCGTTTTGATCGCTACAAAGAAGTGATTCAACAATTGCTGGATGAAGGCAAGGCGTATCGCTGTGATTGCAGTCCTGAAGAATTAGACGCAGTACGCGAACAACAACGCGCGAATAAAGAAAAGCCTAAGTACAACGGTAAATGTCGTCACCGTACTGATGTGCCTGTCGAAGGTTCTGTGGTTCGTTTTAAAAACCCACTGGAAGGCGATGTGGTGATTCACGATTTGGTTAAAGGCGATATCGTCATTAATAACCGCGAGCTGGATGACCTGATTTTAGCGCGCCCTAATGGCGTACCTACCTACAATTTAACCGTTGTCGTGGATGATATGGATATGGGTATGACTCATGTCATTCGTGGCGATGACCATATCAACAATACGCCTCGTCAAATCAATCTGTTCGAAGCTTTGGGTGCCAAATTACCTGCATTCGCACACGTGTCTATGATACTGGGTGATGATGGTAAACGTTTATCAAAACGTCATGGTGCGGTTGGTGTAATGCAATACCGTGATGACGGATTCATTCCTCAAGCCTTATTAAATTATCTATTGCGTTTAGGTTGGTCTCACGAAGACCAGGAAATTTTCAGTCGTGAAGAAATGATTAACCTATTCAAAATAGAAGACGTGAATGTTGCCCCTTCTACTTTTAATACGAAAAAATTAATCTGGGTAAACGAGCAATATATACAGACTTTACCGGCAGAAGAAATCGCGACACATTTGCAATGGCATTTGGATGACCAAAACCTCGATACATCGAATGGTCCTGCTATTACAGATGTGATTGATGCGCACCGTGAACGAGCAAAAACATTAAAAGAACTGGCGCACAATATTCGTTATTACTACGAAGATTTTGAAGAGTTTGATGCGAATGCTACTAAGAAGCACTTTAAGACAGCAACGCCTGGTATTTTACAAAACTTATTAGATAAGTTTTCTGCCGTAGAAAACTGGAATGTTGAAAGTATAGATGCAGTAATTAAAAATACCTGTGAAGAATTAGAGCTAGGTATGGGTAAAGTTGGTCCTGCATTGCGTGTTGCTGTAACTGGTGTGGCTATGTCTCCTTCGCTTGATGTTACGCTTAATTTAATCGGTAAAGAGCGCACCTTGGAAAGAATGGAAAAGGCAGTTGCATTTGCTACTGCTAAGTATGCTGATTAATAGTTTCGTACTTTTACGTCTAAAAAACTAACAACTAAAAATAACAATAAAAAACAGGCTATAAGTAGGGGGGTGCCATTAATGCATCCTCCTATTTTCTTTCCTATCTGCTCTCCTTTCTACTCTCCTATTTACTCCCCTATCTACTCCCCTATCTACTAATACATATTTATAACAGCTTGAAACAAGGTTCTAATGAAGTCCTAACTGCCATTCTAAAAGCACACGTGAGGACAATATGTTACGACTAAATGTGTTAACCTTAAAATTTCTAGCTCTTCTGTTTCTGTTATCTTCACTGCTCATTAGTCATTCTTTATTTGCAGCGTCTGATTTAACACTAAAAAAAGTCACTGAAAATGTCTATGCAATCGTTGGGGAGTTGAGCAATCGTAGTCCCACCAACCTTGGCAATAATGCAACCTTTGGCGTCGTCGTAACCAGCGAAGGTGTGGTGCTCATTGATTCAGGCGCAACTTATAAAGGTGCGGAGAGAATTCATGCTGTCATCAAAAGCATCACAGACAAACCGATAGTGAGGGTGATTAATTCAGGTGGACAAGATCATCGCTGGCTAGGTAATGGTTACTTTAAAGCACTGGGTGCAAAAATCATTGCGAGCAATGAGGCAGTAGAAGATCAGAAAAACAGAACACAGGATCAATTTTTTGGTCTGGGGAATCTCGTCGGCGATGAAGGCTTAAAAGGAACTGAGGCAGTATATGCTGATACGACTTTTGATAGCGAATTAACGTTTGATCTTGGCGGCACACGCTTTGAAATTACCCATGCTGGGCAGGCACATACGCCGGGAGATAGCTTTATCTGGTTGCCGCAACATAAGGTTATGTTCACGGGGGACATTGTGTATATAAAGCGCATGCTAGGCGTGGGAAGCCAATCTAACAGTAAAAGCTGGATTGATGTGTATAAAGCGATGGCCGCTTATAAGCCAGAACATATTATCCCGGGTCATGGTGATCCCACGACATTGGCAATTGCAAATAAAGACAGTTACGAGTATCTGGTTTTTTTGCGCGAAGCCGTTGCTGAATTTCTCGACAATGATGGCGATATTTCTGATATTAGTTCCATTGATCAATCAGCGTATAAATACCTGCTTAATTTTGATTCTCTGTCAGGAAGAAATGCCCAGCAGGTATTTACTGAGATGGAGTTTGAATAACTAGTTATATTCAAGCCATTTAGCCCTTTTTATCAACGTTCTGCCATCTTTTCATTTTTCATGGATAAATCTATGTTAGATTTATTGCATATATAAGTTTTATTAGTAACTATTTATGTCTCGGCTAAAAGCGTTAATCGTTGTAGTTTTTTTCATTTCACTCGTTTCATCATCAAATACTTTTGCTGATGAGAAGCTGCGTGTTTCGGCGATAAATTGGCCTCCTTATTTCATCTATGATGAGCATTCAGAAGCATCAGGTATCGTTTCTGATGTGTTAGCTGAAGTTAAGAAACGTCTTAATGTTGAGCTCGAAATAATCAAACTTCCACAAAAAAGAATGGTGACGTATTTCAGAAGTGGAGAACTGGATATTGACCCAACATCATCTAAAGTTTGGAGAGAAGCTGATAAAGATGTTTCGTTATATACAATCCCTTATTTAAAAGTCCAAAAAGTAATTTTTGTTAAGCATTCAACAGAAATCACGGGTGATTATATAAATGATTTTCAGGGAAAAACCTTGGGTAGTATCTTAGGTTACCATCATAATTTTTTTGTGGGTAAAGCTTTTGATGATCAGTTGGTTGATAGAAAGGATAGTCGCAGTCACGATATAAATTTAAAGTTACTCAAGGCAGACCGTATTGATGGTTTAATCATAGAACGTCAGGCTGCAAAATACTGGATTAGTCAACTTAATGATGATATCGATGCCTATAAGGAAGCCTATGATGCAGGACCAGCAATTGATATTTCGATGCGTATACATAAAAGTCAGGCTGCTTTATTGCCTAAATTAAATCGAGTTTTGACAGAAATGATTGCGGAAGGGTTTATCAAAAATGCGGTTGCAATTCACACTAAAACCCCTAAAGCCTATATTATTTCAGAAAATGATTTAGCGGATTAGTTCTAGATGATTAAGTCCACATCTATCTGTCTGACTTAACCTTAGTCTTGCCTGGCCTTGGTATTAACTCTGGATTTGGCGAAATCCTTATCTAAAGGTAGTCGAGATATCACGTAAAAAGAGGGAATAGTTGCAATCATTACCCAGATAAAAAAGTGTGGGTAACCCAACTGTTCCTGAATCCAGCCACTGAACATACCAGGTATCATCATTCCCATCGCCATAAATCCTGTGGCTATGGCGTAATGTGCGGTTTTGAAACTTCCTTCAGCAATATAGATTAAATACATCATGAAAGCGGTAAAACCAAAACCGTAACCAAATTGCTCTATCGCTACCAGTATATGAATCACTATCGAGTTTTCTGGTTGTACGTAGGCCAGGTAAATATAAGCAAGGTCTGGCAAATTGATAGCTAAAGCCATCCACCAAATCCATGCTTTTAGTCCATGTCTGGAAACTAAAATACCGCCAAGAATACCGCCGATAACCAACGCAGAAACACCGACAGTGCCGTAAATGAAGCCAACGGCTTCGGTACTTAGCCCAAGACCACCTGCGCTTCTATCATCGAGCATAAATAAGCTCGCGACCTTTCCCAGCTGTGCTTCACCGAGTCTGTATAAAAGGATAAAGGCAATAAATACTACAACGTGTTGTTTCTGAAAAAAGCCTTTAAATACGAGTAAATAAGAAGTGAAAGGAGATTCTGAACTTATTTGTCGCGGTTGTTTGTTTTCTTTGGGAAGTACTAAAGCATGATAAATAGATACACCCACTAATATGCAGGCCAACAAAGCCATGGTGATCTGCCATGCCGTTTTTACATCATAAATATTTTCCAGCTTACCTGCTAAAATTACGATTAAACCTTGTCCGGTTATCATTGCGATGCGGTAGAAAGTTGAGCGAATTCCAACGAAAAACGCTTGCTGACCTTTGTCCAGTACTTGCATATAGAAGCCATCAGCTGCGATATCATGAGTGGCAGAACTAAAGGCGAGTAACCAGAAAATCACCAGCGAATAGAGTAAGTAATTTTCTAACGGCAAAGTGAGTGCTATACCGGCAAGACCAGCACCCAGTAATAGTTGCATGCTGATAACCCAAAAGCGTTTGGTGCGGTAAATATCTACGAACGGACTCCATAGCGGTTTTATTACCCAGGGTAAATAAAACCAGGCGGTATAAAAAGCGATTTCGCTATTGCTTAAGCCAAAGCTTTTATACATAAATGTGGAAAGTACAACAATCGCGAAATAAGGCAGTCCTTCGGTAAAATATAGCGTTGGAATCCAGTACCAAGGCCTGAGAGTAGATTCAGTTGGTTTCAACGGTGTCGGCATTAATGAGTCCCCGGTTTATCTTTTAATTATTCTTATGCGTAGCTTTTTATTCGTGTCTATTGTTCTATCCAGAGTATCATTAGTACTTGTTGTTAAACAAATACAAAAAAAGCCTCCAAAGTAGGGGGGTGCCTTTAGAAATCACAAGACTATTCCTTATAGGGTAAATTATGCCGCATTGTATTATCGAACATTCAAACGATGTTCTAACACGTGTAACTCAGCAACAGCTGATAGATTCAGTATTAACCGGTGCTAAAAAGTCATCGTTATTTGAGCTTGATCACATTAAATTACGTACACACGCTTATGAGTATTATCAAAAAGGTGATGTGAAACAGGCAGGGTTTATTCATGTAACCGTTAGAATATTGCAAGGAAGAACAGTCGAGCAACGACAAGATTTGTCTGAAAAAGTATTACAGGAGTTTGATCATTTAAGCTTAACCGCTGTAACTATTACGGTAGAAATTGTAGAGATGGAAACTGCAAGTTATGCGAAAAAAGTCATTTGATATTTATGACGAATTTTCTTGGATTTTACGTGGCATGCTTTATAGCTAACTAGCGCGCGGTTAACTCTCTCTACTGACTTCCACGTCAGGAGTACCATCACTTGAAACAGTGGCTTTGATTAAGATGGGCTGGCAACACACTTCGCAATCTTCCACGTATTCTTGAGAACTCACAGAACAGTCTATGGTTATTTCAAACATTTCCCAGCAGTAGGGGCATTGAATGGTTTTAGCTTCTAATCCGTTCATGATCTTTATCCTTTTTATAGGTAAGTGTAGCTCAAGTTTAGAATTATTTTAAATCGGCTCTACATATACCCAGCGATTTTTATGGCGTTTAAACAGACTGTTTTCATGATGCTCGAACAATTCATTGCCAACTTTGTATGTGGCTATAAACTCAACGGTCCCCAATACATCATCAACGCCACCTTTGCTTGTTGATAATACTTTTAAGCCAATAAACTGTTGCGTATTACCGTCTCTTAAACTTTGTAAAGTAGGTCGGGTTGTCTCATCCCACGTTCGAAATATGTACTGAGTAAGATCTAAAACATAAGCACTATATCGAGAACGCATTAACGCTTCTGCTGTTGCTGCGTGTATTTTACCTTTATGAAATTTCCCACAGCAAACAGTGTAATTTAGGTCAGTTCCACAAGGGCAAAGCTTTGATAATTTACTCATTGTTAGTGCTATGGCTTAGCGAAATGGGTTAGTGCAATGTTTAAGGGGTGAGGTTTGCATTAAATTCACCGTCTTTCAATGTGACTGTAATTGTCTTCACATCCTTCGTTTGCTTTACCGATGTAATTAAATCATTTGTGTCTTTATTTTTGACAATGGCATAACCGCGATCTAACGTTTTTAAAGGACTGATATTATCTAAGGTTGTCATTTGCAATTGGAACAGCGATCTAGATTTAGTTAATTTGGTCTGCATGCTTTGATAAAGTCGAGACTGTAAATGATCTACTTGTTGTTTTTGTTGCTGTATCTTTTTATGCGGTAATGTCGCTCTTAGTCTGGTATCCAGATAGGTGATACGTGCTTTCTTCTGTTCCAAAAGCTTATTGAGTTGTTGGTGCAGACGAGATTCAACTTCATCGAGTCTCTGGTATTGTTGTTGAATCTTTTGTGATGGTTTCTGTAACGCTAATCGTGATTGCAACCAGCTTAAATGCTGTTGCCGAGATGAGATTTCTCGTTTCATTCGTTCTTCTAACCACAACGTGGTTTGCATCACATCGGTATACAACTGATTTCGGTCAGGTGTGATGAGTTCAGCGGCCGCAGAAGGCGTAGGAGCACGTAAATCCGCGACAAAGTCTGCTATGGTAAAATCGATTTCGTGTCCTACACCACACACAATAGGTGTGTTGGCGTTATAGATTGCCTTGGCGACATTCTCTTCGTTGAAAGACCATAAGTCTTCAATCGAACCGCCACCTCTGGCAAGAATTATTACGTCACATTTGTTATCAGTATCTGCTCTACGGATGGCGGTTTCAATCTCAAGTTTAGAAGCCTCTCCCTGTACCGCAACAGGGTATATCAAAATAGGGGTTTGAGGGCTGCGTCGTTGTAATACGTTTAAAATGTCACGGATTGCAGCACCAGTGGGTGAGGTAATGATACCGATGCGCTTTGGGTATTCAGGAAGGTCTTTTTTATGCTCATCCGCGAATAAGCCAGCCGTCGATAACTTTTGCTTTAATTGCTCGAACTGCTTTTGTAGTTGACCTACACCTGCATCTTCCATGTGTTCGGCGATAAACTGATAATCTCCGCGGGGCTCATATAATCCGACTCTGCCTCTGACCAAAACCTTCATGCCGTTTTCTGGTTTAATGCTAAGTTTCATATTTCTATTACGAAACATGGCAGAACGTATCTGGGATTTCTTGTCTTTGAGGGTAAAGTATAAATGCCCTGAAGATGGACGAACCAGATTAGATATTTCACCTTCAACCCAGAGTAATGGGAAACCACGAGTTAATAGCTGATTAACCTCAGCATTGAGTTCGGCAACGCTTAAAATCGTGCGGTTATTGGTTAGCATTTATGGTTGGCAATACATAAGATATTTAAAGGAAAATTAAAAACGTGGACCAGCATTTTTAGCAATGGCTGCCTGTTTTCTAACAGCAGGTAGTTGGTCAATAATAATGTTGGCCAGTTCGATGGCTTTTTTATCCTTTCCTTCTTTCGCTGCAGCTTCTGCTTTTTTTATTATTTTACCCGTGTCACGCCATTCAAAACCTAAACTTGCTGCTTCTTTTTGTGCTGCTTTTGCTTGCTTGATAGCATCGTCTACTTCTGTAGCGAGTAGCTCTGTTGCAAAGGCAAAAGTAAATGCGATTAGCATTATTTTAATTCTCAACCACTTCACCCATTTATATGTCGATTACAAACCGATTTAGTATGCGATTATTTAGGTATTGGAGCAACGAGTTTATTTTCGAATATTTAGCGTTTTTAGTGCGATACCAGTTTACCTTATAAAGGTCAATGACTATAATCAGGCGCTTATATTTTTAAAAGCTCTGAATAATTTTTCAGGGCTTTTTTTGAATTTAAGTTTTAATTTTACGTTTATACCCAAACGTTAGAAAGCTACCCGGTTTCTATTAAGCTTAAATCTGACCATAAACCCCAATAAAAATCGGATGTATCCTATGAGAATACTTGAAGAAGCACTTACATTTGATGATGTACTTCTAGTGCCTGCACATTCTAATGTGTTACCTGCAGAGGTAGATTTAAGTACAAATCTTACGAAAAAAATCGTATTAAACATACCGATGCTTTCAGCCGCAATGGACACCGTTACCGAAGCTAAACTTGCAATTGCATTAGCTCAGGAAGGTGGTCTAGGTATTGTGCATAAAAATATGTCAATTGATGCTCAGGCTAAGATCATCTCAACTGTTAAACGATTTGAAAGTGGAATCATCAAAGAACCAATTACAATTACAGAAAATGTGTCTGTTGGCGATGTTATGGCGCTGACTGCAAAACACAGAATCTCTGGCGTACCCGTCGTGGCAAACGGCGATGATTTAGTAGGAATCGTCACCAGTCGTGATTTGCGCTTCGAGACAAATCTTGAACAACCAGTATCAGCAATCATGACGCCTAAAGATAAATTAATTACCGTATCTGAAGGCGCCAGCAAAGGTGAAATTAAAAAGATACTTCACACACATCGTATCGAAAAAGTTTTAGTGGTTAATGACAGCTTTAAATTACGTGGCTTGATTACGGTAAAAGATATTCAAAAATCGAAAGATTTCCCCAACGCCTGTAAAGACAGCTCAGGTAGTTTACGTGTTGGTGCTGCGGTTGGAACAGGCCATGGAACAGAAGCTCGTGTCAAAGCACTTGTTGAAGCAGGTGTCGATGTACTGATTGTTGATACAGCACACGGCCATTCACAAGGTGTTCTTGATCGTGTGAAATGGGTAAAAGAATCATTTCCTGAAGTGCAGGTGATTGGTGGCAATATCGCTACCGGTGCAGCTGCATTAGCTCTCGTTGAAGCGGGCGCAGATGCTGTAAAAGTAGGTATTGGTCCGGGTTCAATCTGTACTACGCGTATGATTGCCGGTGTTGGCGTACCTCAAATAACAGCAATCATGAATGTTGCAAAAGCCCTTAAAGGCATGGAAATTCCATTAATCGCTGACGGTGGTATTCGCTTTTCCGGTGATATCGCAAAATCACTCGCAGCTGGCGCTAACTGTGTGATGCTAGGTGGAATGTTCGCGGGTACTGATGAAGCACCTGGTGAAATCATTATCTATCAAGGGCGTTCTTACAAATCTTATCGTGGTATGGGTTCTCTGGCAGCAATGGCAGATGGTTCAAGTGATCGTTACTTCCAGGAATCAGAGAATGCGGCAGATAAACTGGTACCAGAAGGGATTGAAGGACAGGTTCCTTACAAAGGTCCACTATCACCGATTATCCATCAATTAACGGGCGGTATTCGTTCGAGCATGGGATACGTTGGCTGTAAAGATTTAAAAGAAATGCGTAACAAGCCTGAGTTTGTGCGTATTACGGGTGCTGGTATGAAGGAGTCGCATGTGCATGATGTGACGATTACCAAAGAGGCTCCAAACTACCATTCGTAATTGATTAGCTCACTACTAGTACTTGCCATTTCGGTGTTGGGCGAATGTTCATTTACAAACTGTAAACTTCACATTCACCCGTCTTGAACTGACAAGTACTAGCAGCAATCTAACCATTACGAAAATAGTGTTAAGTATTTTCCTAAGTGTTTTACCGTTTCTCGTTAAACTTAAAACAGATTTAAACTCATTCAACAAAGTCTATTTCCTATGACCAATAATATTCATACAGACCGCATTTTAATTCTCGATTTTGGTGCTCAATACACTCAGTTAATTGCTCGTCGAATACGTGAAGTTGGGGTGTATTGTGAAATTTACCCATGGGATGTTAGCGATCAGGATGTGATAGATTTTGGTGCGAAGGGCATTATTCTTTCAGGTGGCCCGGAATCTACGATTGCTGAGAATGCGCCTGTTGCGCCTCAAGCAGTTTATGATCTTGGTGTTCCAGTGTTAGGTATTTGCTACGGCATGCAGACCATGGCGATGAATTTTGGCGGTAAGGTCGAAAGAGCGGATCATCAGGAATATGGCTATGCACAGGTTCGTGCTCGTGGTCATACGGCACTATTCAAAGATATTCAGGATGAAGTGAATGCAGAAGGCCACGGTTTATTAGATGTGTGGATGTCACATGGTGATCATGTGGTAGAGATACCTGAATCGTTTAAATTAATGGCGAGTACATCAAATGCGCCGATTGCGGGTATTGCGAATGAAGAGAAGCAATTCTATGGCATTCAGTTCCATCCCGAGGTTACACACACTAAACAAGGTGGCGCAATTTTAGAACGCTTTGCCTGTACCATTTGTGGTTGCGCAAAGTTATGGACGCCTCTGAATATTATCGAAGATAGTATTGAAAATGTGAGAAAACAGGTGGGTGACGAAGAAGTAGTCCTCGGTTTATCTGGTGGCGTGGATTCTTCGGTGGTTGCTGCGATGTTACATAAAGCAATCGGAAAACAACTCACTTGTGTATTTGTTGATACGGGTTTACTTCGTTTGAACGAAGGCGATCAAGTAATGGATATGTTTGCTGAGCACATGGGTGTGAAAGTCATTCGTGTCGATGCAGAACAACGTTATCTGGATGCGCTTGAAGGCAAGACTGATCCTGAAGAAAAACGTAAGATTATTGGAAATATGTTTGTTGAAATCTTCGATGAAGAATCAGCAAAATTAACCAATGCCAAGTGGCTGGCACAGGGAACCATCTATCCTGATGTGATTGAATCTGCGGGTAGTAAAACGGGTAAAGCACATCTAATTAAATCACACCATAATGTAGGTGGTTTGCCAGAAGATATGAAGTTAGGTTTGGTAGAGCCACTGCGTGAATTATTTAAAGATGAAGTTCGCACCATTGGTGTTGAACTAGGATTGCCAGAAGAAATGGTGCGACGTCATCCTTTCCCGGGTCCTGGTTTAGGGGTTCGTATTCTGGGTGAAGTGAGAAAGCAGTATGCTGATATCTTGCGTCTTGCCGATAATATCTTCATAGAAGAACTATACAAACACGATCTTTATCACAAAACCTCACAAGCATTTGCGGTGTTCCTGCCAGTTAAATCTGTAGGTGTAACCGGCGATGGTCGCCGTTATGATTATGTGATTGCATTAAGAGCGGTTGAAACCATCGACTTTATGACAGCTCGTTGGGCACATTTGCCTTATGAGTTTTTAGGACTGGTATCTAACCGCATTATTAATGAGATCGAGAATGTGTCGCGTGTAACCTATGACATCTCAGGAAAGCCGCCAGCAACCATTGAATGGGAATAATTTTTACTCCACAGTGCACTCTTATAACTTACCATTTCTTCGATGGGAAAACAGTTACTTACGTTAGTAAGCGCCTATTTCCCCGTCTTGAAATGATAAGTTCTAGAAGCACCCTGAGTAGTAAAAAAAACACAAATTATTTCTATGTCTGTTGAAAAAACGCCTATAAGTGGGGGGGTGACCTCTATTTCTGATGAAGATGTTATTATTCATCAGAAATGGATGAAACACGCGCTTATGTTGGCAGAACGCTCTCGTGATGAGGGTGAGGTTCCTGTCGGTGCTTTGATTGTCAAAGATGGCGAATTGATTGCTGAAGGCTGGAATCGACCTATTGAAACCCACGATGCGACCGCACATGCTGAGATTATGGCGATTCGTGAAGCGGGTCGCGTATTAAATAATTATCGTCTACCTGATACCCAAATATATGTCACCCTCGAGCCTTGTACAATGTGTGCCGGGGCAATTGTTCATGCGCGCATAGGTCAATTGTTTTTTGGTGCGCCAGATCCGCGAACAGGTACTGCAGGTAGTGCTATCGATTTATTCTCCCAGACTTATCATAATCATCAGGTTGCTGTAACTGGTGGTATTATGCAGGATGAGTGTGGTGATATTTTACGCGCATTCTTTAAAGCGAGACGTAAATAGCGCGTTGCTATTGACGTTTAGACTCGTATGAAAAAGTTGTTAAACGAGTCAGTAAAAAAACTGCCTCAAAGTAGGGGGGTGACTTAATCATCTTCTGATAACCGATTTATAAACAGGAAAGTACTATGCAAAAAGATGAATCAGTAAGCGTATTAGGTGAGCCTTTAGATATGTGTGGTGATGCACCGATGACTGGCTTTTATCGTGATAGTTACTGCAATACCTGTGACGAGGATGTTGGATCGCATACCGTATGTGTAGAAACCAGTAAATTATTTCTCGATTATTCCAAAGCTAAAGGCAATGACTTATCAACACCTGCCCCTCAATTTGGTTTTGCTGGCTTAACGCCTGGCGATAGCTGGTGCTTATGTGCAGCACGATGGTTAGAGGCTTATAACGATGGTGCAGCGCCAAGAGTATTTTTAAGCAGAACGCATAAGCGTGCCCTGGACATTATTCCTCTGGATATTCTTAAGCAGTATGCAACTGATCTGAATTAAGCATTTATTGTTAATGCACTAGTGCTGAATTTTACCTGTTTCATTTTACAGGTATAATGCACGCCGACTTTTTAACCAAATACGTTTAATCCCATGTCAAATATGACTTCTGAAAAATATGTAGTATGTGCTTTATATCACTTTGTGATTCTTGAAGATTTCGAAGCGCTCCGCGATCCATTGCATCAAGTTATGGAAGATAACGGTGTGCGTGGCACCTTATTGCTGGCTCGTGAAGGTATTAATGGCACTATTTCGGGTACACGTGAAGGCATCGATGCTGTACTGGCATGGTTGCGCAATGATCCGCGTTTAACAAAAGTCGATACCAAAGAGTCGTATGATGATGAGATTCCGTTTTACCGTACGCGTGTAAAACTGAAAAAAGAAATCGTAACCATGGGTATCGAGACGATTGATCCGAAAGAGATTGTCGGCACCTATGTAAAACCGGAAGATTGGAACGATCTTATTTCTGATCCAGATGTCATTTTGGTTGATACACGTAACGATTACGAAGTGGCTATCGGTACCTTTAAAAATGCGGTGAATCCGGATACTACGGTATTTCGTGAATTCCCCGCTTATGTTGAAGAAAATTTAAACCCGAATAAACACAAAAAAGTTGCGATGTTTTGCACGGGTGGAATTCGTTGTGAAAAATCTACCGCTTACTTGAAGACGCAAGGTTTTGAAGAGGTTTATCACCTGCAAGGTGGCATTCTAAAATATCTGGAAGATGTCCCCGAAGAAAATTCGATGTGGGAAGGCGAGTGCTTTGTTTTCGATAATCGCGTATCAGTGAATCATCAACTTGAAAAAGGCTCTTACGATCAGTGTCACGCCTGTCGTATGCCGATTACAGAAGAAGATAAGCAGCATCCTGACTTTTTGCATGGTGTGAGTTGCCATCATTGCCATGATCAGACCGATGAAGTGCAAAAGCAGCGTTATCTGGAGCGTCAGAAACAGATTGAATTAGCACGTCAACGCGGTGAAGAACATATTGGTGGTGATGTCACGAAATTTGCGAGTAAACATCGCGATAGTAAGAAACAATTTAAACAGACCCAAAAGAGCCACAATAAAAATTAGGCTCGTGACTTTTCTTTTTTATAGTCTTCGTATTCTTTTTCGTAATCTATTCGTTTTTCCGGGTTAGCCAGATAAACACGGTTTTTACCGGCACGTTTGGCGCGGTAGAGTGCTTTATCTGCTCTAGCCAACCAGTTTTGTGATTCTTCCAGGCTTTGAATTTCGGCAACCCCGAATGATGCTGTTACAGTCAAATCTTTTAGTAATTCTGCGTTTTCTATCGCGGCTCTGATTTTCTCAGCGAGTTCACCTGATTTGTATAAATTAGATCCATTTACAATCACTACAAATTCTTCTCCACCATAACGATAAAACTCATCCGTTTTGCGGATCATCTGTTTGATGTGTTTGGTCAGATTAATCAGGATTTTGTCGCCTTCCAAATGCCCTCGGGTATCATTAATTATTTTGAAGTCATCAATATCAAAGAGTATGACAGAAGCAATATTAGAGCCGCGTGTTTTGTGACGGAAATATAAACTTTGTAACAGATCAAGCCTATCATCCAAGGATCTTCTATTCAGGGCGCCCGTTAGGCCATCGTAATTGATTAGATTTTGTAAACGATCATTCTGTTGTTTAATTTTTCTAGAGACTACGTGGCTGAAAATTAAGGTAATGATTACTGTCACCAAGGCGCTAGCAAATTGTATGGATGTCTTTTCCATATACATCAGTGGTAATAATGCGAGTAGCGTAGGAGCGAGCATTAAAGCGGATTTTTTCGCTGAATTCAGGAAGTACACCGTCATTATTATTGGATAGGTCCAGATAAAAATGGATGAATCAATCATATAATTCAATGCCACTAATCCAGCCAACATAATCACAGAAAGACTGGCGCTGGTATAAATAGTATCTCTGGTTTTCCAGACGAGTAAACCTATAGATGCTACGATCAATACTGCCACAACTTCAACTAACGCTATGCCATACTGGCCATTAATGTAGCGATAAATTGCAAAAGGTAACACTGTTAATGCCGATACAATCGAAGCAGACATAATTAGAATTTCTTCTACAGATCGATGTATTTTGATTTTTGGCATGTATGATTTTCTTGGTTTTTCTGAAAAGAATTGTTTTAATTATTGAATATAACTAACAAAGATAATCAAACAGATCAGCGCCAAGCCAGTTATTTCTTATGAAAGTATAACGATACGAGTCTGAACCTATGCTTTACGCATAAGCCAATTCTATGAATGGTAGATATTTTTTTTGAATAGTATAGAGACTTAATTTAATAGATACATGAGAGTCTCTGGCATTAGAGCTCTTAGAAAAAAGCCCTGTAAGTACGGGGGTGCCTAAATGAACAAATCAGGTTGGTATGGTTGGCTCAATCACTTAAAAGAGTGATTGAGTTTATAGCGTATTTATTCTAATAGATAAGATTCATCATCACTATCATCACAATCAAGAACAGGATGGTCATGATGCCGCCAGCCTTCATAAAGTCAGGCACCCGATATCCACCAGGACCCATGATTAAGGCGTTCACTTGATGCGTAGGAATCAAGAATGAGTTTGATGTAGCGATAGCAACGGTTAGAGCGAATATCGCAGGGTCAGCGTTAGCACCTATTGCAATATTTACGGCTAAAGGCACCAGTAAAACGGTTGCCCCTACATTCGACATTACCAAGGTAAAGAAGGTTGCCAGAATAGCAACAGCGGCCTGAATCACCCAGATTGGCATATCGCCAACGACAGACAGT
This sequence comes from Cocleimonas sp. KMM 6892, assembly GCF_035798195.1. Classification (NCBI taxonomy): domain Bacteria; kingdom Pseudomonadati; phylum Pseudomonadota; class Gammaproteobacteria; order Thiotrichales; family Thiotrichaceae; genus Cocleimonas; species Cocleimonas sp. KMM 6892. Next base: position 448,345 of record NZ_JAPFBV010000002.1, read on the forward strand.
GTTTGCTCGGCAATCCACTTAGCGGTACCACTTTGCTCAACCGCCATACCTAAAGGTATCAGACTGGCTAGCAGGAATACTGTTTTCCAGGAAACTGCGCGATAGGCTTCGTCAATATTTAACACGCCGGTAATTATCATACCCGTCGCACCCGTTAGTAGAGCAATGGAAAGACGTATGTCTGTAAATAACACCATGTATAACGAAATTAAAAAGAAGATGGCGGCAAAAGCAATTTTTTTAGGGCGCACTTCTTCATGTGGGAAGTTGTTGTTAATCACCACGAAATCGGATGATTTCTCAATGCGCATTAACGCTTCCCAAGGCGTGTATACCACTAACGTATCACCAGCCTGGAAAGGGATGCTACGAATATCATCACCTTCGTGCAAGGTTTCACCATTACGGTGAAGGCCGATCATGGCAGTGCCATAGGTTTTACGAAGCCAAACATCACGTGCGCTTTTACCCACTAATCTCGAGCCTGGTGGTATAAGCACTTCAGCAATACCGGTCTTGTTTGGAGATAAGTCATCCGCAAAAGTTTTAATCGTTTTGCGTTTTTCTAGGTATTTGTATTTATTTAAAAATGCCTTTAAGTCATGGCTTTCAGAGATAATTGCCAAAACCATTTTAGCTTCGATGGATGTGTCTCTATCGATCGCACCAGCGCCTATTTGGGAAGGTTGTCTTGGGCGTTTTGTCGCAACCACGCGAATTTTATAGGCTGTTTCAATGTCATCCAGATTTTTACCAATGAGTAAGCTTTGATCACCAACTACCACTTCATGCAGTGTGTATCGAAGCCCGTAAACATCCTCAAAATAACGTAAATCGTCATTTTTTGAACCCGTTTCTTTTACTGCAGGTAAGACGTATTTACCGAATATAACGAAATAAAGAATGCCAGTAGCAACTAGCGCGAGCCCGACAGGTGTTGTTGAGAATAACGACCAGAGCTCCATTTTATTGTCTTCTGGCAGTACAATATTTGACGTTTCAATAAGATCATTCAGCAAGATGAGTGGTGACGAGCCAACCATTGAAACGGTACCGCCAAGAATCGCACAAAAACCCATCGGCATCAGCAAGCGAGACATCGGGATGTTGGAGCGAGACGAAATTCTAGAGACCACTGGTAAGAATAGGGCTGCCGCACCTACGTTCTGCATAAACGATGAAATGATCGCGACTGTACTGGATATGATAGGGATAATACGGCCTTCTGAGGTGCCGCCAATATTCAAGATAAAACTCGATACTTTTGACATGACGCCGGTTTTATCGAGACCTGCTCCAATAATCATCACGGCAATGATAGACATTACCGCATTACTCGAAAATCCATCAAAAAGCTGTTTTGTGTCTACTAATCCTTCATCTAATCCCATTATCGGGGCAAATAAACTGCTTAAACCGAGAAGAACCATGATGCTAATTGCAGCAACATCGATATCGACAATTTCAAACACGAATAAGTAGATCGTCAATACTAGAATGACAACGACCCAGGCAATGGTTATTGTGGGTGAGATTGATGCAAAATATAACGCCAATAAAGCGAAAATGGCAAATGATGCAACTTTCTTTATCACTTCCTTTTTATCGAGGGCCATTGTGTTATTGGTGGCTACATCCTTGTCGTTTAGCGGTGTATCTGCAGGTTGGTTCATAGTAAGACTGTTTAAATTATGGTTCTAATATTAGTTATTTCTAATAATATAGAAAGTGGCGGATAATACCCTTTATTCCACAGGTTTAATAGGATAACAGCAGGAATTATTTATAGTTGCTATAGGTTTTTACTTATAGCTAGATTGATGGATATTATGAAAGAAACAGAAAGCCATAAAGCGAAAGATTTTGATGAAAAGAAAGTTAAAGAGAAAGAGAAGATAAAGGTAAAGAGAAAATCAGATGAGTAAAAAAATCAGCGAATGTAATTATAAATCGTCTGTATCTGAATTATCTGGAGTGCCCCCCCTACTTATAGGCCGTTTTTTAGTTGAAACATCCACACATCATTCAAATTAGTCGTTTTCATTTAGATATTGAAATAGGTACATATCACCAAAAACCTTTTGGCTGATATCCAGAAATTCCTGAGGAAGATTGTTTTTATCCATTTCTAACGTTCTGTGTAATAACCAGTGTTCAAAACTGTCTTTTTCTCCAGCAAACATATCGCTGCCTTGCCATCTGACCTGAGCTTCTTTGTGGTTGGTATCGCTGGGCTTTTTGTACATGGCAAAACCACTCTTCGGAAAGAATAATAAGGGGAAGCTCAGTCCTTTCCAGTAATACTCTAATAGTTCCTGAAGTCGGTTTTTAGCATCATCGACTGGCGTAAGTTGTAGATCAACATCGGGAGAAAAAAGATAACTCGTTTTCTCGCAACTTAAGTCATCAACGGCATTTAACACCAAGTGTGTCAGCCAGAAACTAATATAATCACCCGTAAAAGGTTTTGTCACAGCTTTGACTAAACGACCTTTATCGATTAACTGGTCGATATTGCCATGTATGGAAAAATCACCGAGCTTTATGTTGAAATAGTGATGTGCACTTTGTTTTTCATTTTTATCTTCGATTGCTAGATTGTCGATAAAACTTTCTGTGATGTGTTTTTCTCTTTGATAGATTTCACCGCCAATCTGACCATAGGGCAATAATCCTTTGGCTCTTGCAATCAGTTCCTGATGTGCCGATTCTTTAATCGCCAGAGAATCATTTTGACCATCATGGTTTTCTAATACTAAATTTCTAATTTCACGATCTTTAAAAGACTCTAACTCGAATGGTTCTCTAATCAGCAAGCTAGGATCATCATCAAAAGTTTGAATGGAAAAGCGGTGTTTCAGAAAATAACGAGCAGGGTTTTTATAGAAACTAATTAAATCTGCCAGTGAAATATCTCTATACCCATTGTCTGGCTCTTCAAGCGCCTTTTGAATAAAAACTTGAGAGGCAAGTGCTTCATTTTTATTCAGGGAACAATATTCTTTTGCATAAGAGTAAAGATCAGCATTATTTTGACTATTGGTTTCAAAATATTTTGGACTAAATGCCTGTAAGGGATGTTTGGTGATGAGTGCTTCGGGCTCTAAATTTGTGTAGATGGATACTGTTTCTAATAACTCGTTAACCAATACAGACGGTGGAATATCCGAATTATCTTTAACACTTAAACCATTAAAGCTGATGAGTAGTTTATTTCTTGCCGCTAAAATTGATTCAAGAAATAAATACCTGTCTTCTTCACGCCTGGATCGATCGCCTTTTAAAGGTTTATCAGCCATTAAATCGAAACTATGGTGTTTGTCTTGACGGGGAAATTCACCATCGTTCATGCCAACCAATGCAACGACTTTGAACGGTACGCTTCGCATTGGCACCAGTGCACAGAAAGTTATGCCGTATCCAAGGTATTTTTCATTGGCGGATATCGACTGGAAACAGGACATCAGCATTTTGTTAAACACGTTATAGGTAAGTAACTGATCGAATTCAGTAAAGTCGCCCATTTCTTTCAGGTTTGAAATAGCATTGATTAACACTTGTTGATCGGTATTTTCTACCATAATTGATTGAATCAGGTGTTTGGTTTTATCTATCCATTGAGACAGAGTGAGTTCCAGTGAATGCCAATGTTGTATTGAAAAAATGCTATCTGTGAACTGCTTGAAATTAGCCAGCATTAGCGCTTCGCTACCTTCAATGTCGGTAAATGCCAGTAACGATAACAACCTGTCTGACTCAAATAGTTTTTCTGATGTTAATGAATCAACTAATGTATCAACATCTTCGCCCAGACTATACCCAAGCAGTATACGGTCTAATGCATATTTCCAGGTGTGTTCTTCGGTATATGGGAGTTGGTTTTGTTTTCTGTTGGCAGCATTGATGCCCCAGCGTATATTGGTTGCTTTGGCTAATTCACGGCAGGCAGCAATCTGGTTGTTATCCAGATCAAACTTATCACTGATATCGGTGTAATTTAGCAGTTCAAAAACCGATTCAACATCAAAACGGCTATCGGGTAAGGTGAAGAGTTTCTCTAAAGCTTCGATAATTTGAAAGACATTGAGTGCTTCACGGTCTGCAATACTAAAGGGCAAAGAGGGGTTTGACGCTGAGAAAACAGCATCAATATAAGCCGCATATTTTTCAACATCCGGCATCATCACTACAAAGTCACTGGGTGCTAAAGTAGGATCTGAATCTAGTTCATTGAGGATTTGATCATATAACACTTCAATTTCTCGCATGGCGGTGTGACAGGCGTTGATTGATAAACTGTTATCCAGATTCGTGATTTGATCAATCGCGAGAGCTTGTGGTTCGGCTAATTGCTCGATATCTTTTTGTAAAATACTTAGAAGGCTTGGCTGCTTTCCTGCTACTTGTAAACCGTCATCTTGTATTCCGTCATCAAAATCGTAATCCTGCTGTTCTTCGTAGCTAGGAAGGTTTAATAATTTATCGATAAAATCACGCCCTTGTTTGCCCATGCTGGCCAATAAAGGGTTCTGTATATCCATATAGATTTGAGCTTCAGGATCCATTTTAGCGATGCTTTTTTCAGATTGAATGTCACCCCAGTAAATATCTTCACAAGGGTTAATCATAAACAGATGCACATCGGTTTTAGCGCCTAATTCTCCTAACATATCGATATAACCGGGAGATAAAGCAGACATGGAGAAAAACGTAATACGTTCGTCTAGTTTACTTTTGTCGAGTAATTCAAATGATTGTTTGAATTGATCCTGTAAGGCTAGCCAATGGATTAAATTTCTATCTTGAACACAGCGTTTCCAGAGTCGAGATTGCCAGTTGTTATCACTGTTCCATTCTGGTTTTTCCCAATCACGAATCCAATGGCTTCGGTAAAAAAGGTATTGATCCATTAATTGTGAAATTTCACAGGATAATTCCCAGGTAGCCAATGCATCTTGTTGCTCAAGATTACCGATATAGTGAGCTATTTCCGGATAATCTTGTGGGTTCTGCGTTAACTCGCGCATAATATGAAAGCGCATGGTTTCAGGCGTGCATTGGTTTTTTTCAGGTATATCTTCGGAAACCAGACGCAATAAATGCCACATAAATTCAGCAGGAAAAAGGAATTTAGTATTGGCGCTGACACCAGAACTATCAGCTAATTGCATTGATAACCAACGAGCCATGCCAGCGTTTTGTACAACCACTATCTCAGTCGCAAATACATTATCTAAAGGCGTTTTTATCAGTTTAGAAAACTGGTTTTTAAGTTGTTCTAATTGATTACTGGTATGGATGGTTAACATAGCTTGATATGATACCTTAATAGCCGTTTATGTATCTAGAAGTGGTTTTTGTGTTTTGGCTAAATTTGCTATCATTGTCTCTACCAAAGGATCACCGCTTCAATCAATGAATCACTTTAATCTAGTACAGAATACCTTTGGTCATCGCCTGAAAGTAATTAAGACTAACAATGGGATAACATTACTTTTTGGATCAGAAGATTTAAATCTGATAGATATTCAATAATAAAAATATTGGACATGTTTTTAATCGTATTAAAATAATAATACGGTATGAATACATCATTCATACTAGTCAAAACGATTAATCCAGATACGTAAATAAAAAGGGAAAGTTATACAGTTATTTATGCCGGTACAAGATGTCATTCATACTCTAGACAACGCTGAAAAAATCACAACAGCATTATCTAACCGCGTCTCTGTCATTACAAAAACAGATGAGTTTTTTGCGCTGCGTGACCAGTGGAATGCCATTAATGAAAGCTCCCCCAAAGGAACTGTTTTTGTCTCCTGGGAATGGCTTTATACCTGGTGGGAAACTTACGCTAAGGATGGCAATCGAAAGCTATACATTCTTACATGTACGAATAACCGTCATCAGTTGATTGGTATTGCTCCATTTCAAATCATACAAAACCCTAAAAAATACTATCCCTGTAGCCGCCAATTGATCCTTTTGGGGACAGGTGAAACAGACGGTAGTTTTGTTTTTGGTGAATATATGGATTTAATTATTCAACAGGGACAAGAGCAACGCGTTATAGATTGTTTCTCAAATTTCTTAATCAAAAATAATAGTTTATGGGACGGAATGAAGTTTCATGAATTGCTAGAAAACTCCTATTTATCAAGATTGTTTTCTGCACAAATAAATGAAAATACTAATGATAGTTCTAACAATAGTGCTAACAAAGAGAAGCCATTAATAGTAAAGCAAATAAAAGCAAAAGGTTTTAGGACCTATATAGATCTGCCTGAAACATATAAAGACTATTTGATGGGGTTGCGGAAAAAAATGCGCAATAACATCACTAGAACTTTCTCAAGATTAGAGTCAGAGCAAAACTACACCATAGAGACCATAGACGATGAATCGAAGGTAAATCAGTCTATAGACATTTTGGCTAATCTTAATCTTTCCCGTCGTGGGTATATGAAAAAACACAGCGTTTTTGAGCAAGAGAATTTTGTGAAATTTCACAAACGAGTGATAAAGCGTCTGTTATCTAAAAATCAGATTAGTTTTAAAATACTCTACTTTGACGATGAGCCTGTAGCAGCACTCTATTCATTCATTGATGGAGATACGATTCACCCTTATCAGAGTGGTTTCGAAACAGAAAATGGCCATCGTTATTCTTTACTGACTACGATGTTAAGTAAAGAAATCGAAAGCAGTATCGAAAATCCGCAATTAAAACGATTTAACTTCATGTATTCAGATGAAGAGGGTACGTATAAAAAGCGTTATTCAGGGACAACTGAGACTATGTATACCTTATCTTTTGATAAGACAGGCGCTAAATTCTCTATGTATCAATGGATACACGGTAGATTAAAGCAAGGGATTAAAAAGCTATTGCGCGTTGAGTAGAAGAGTTTGATCTACAATATAACCTATTTCGAATAGATAAAGATTGCCTATTTAGGCGGGTTTTAAAGAATAACAATCACTATTAAAAAAAACAGTTAGGTTCTTTTAGCTAATACTCACTCATCGATATAGGAGAAAGCAGTTCGGCTGGCATTATCCATGGTACTCAATCCAGTTTCGCTTTTAGGATCAACTCGAATATTGGATACATACGTACTGGTGCGACTCCCTTTTTTCAGTAGGCTTAGTTTATTACATACATAGTAACTAAATGATTTAAATGCAGGTAAAAGCCCTTCAGTATTCGTAGGTCTGTTTTTAATACCTAGCTTTCTCAAGAAGTAATAGTTCGCTCCGTGTACACCGACTAATCTTCGGCTTTCTGTCGATTCATAGCTGCTGGTTAAAGATACATTAACTGTCACATTTTCAACGCGATGTGGCGAATGTTGAGGCCAGCTTACTGCCTGACCTTCTTTTAGCGAAACGGCATAAGCATGATCATCGTACCAGCTTTGATAAGGCATATTTTCATGGCGTTCATGAGCAATGATTTCTTCAATATAATTTTGCGGAGTAAAGCGTTTATCCCTTGCAGGATAAACCCAGAACTTTTTGACACCACGAATATGCCACAGCATATTGGGGTCAGTATCCAGGTGATAGTAAACCTGAATACCAGGAGATGAAATCAACAGCGCGTTAAATGCATTGCGCAGCTTATGAATATGCGGGCAATTAGAACTGATCTTGGTGTACATTTCTTCGATCAGTTTTCCGTAATGTTTATCGTATTTATCGATATTTACCGCATTGATCCAGATGCGACCTTTTTGCAAGGCTTCCATAATTTCAATGCCGCTGCTTTCCGCGATATGCACAGGCGTCCATTCGTTATGGTTTTCTGGATTTGTACCCATGGTGTAACACTGTAACCAGGTTCTCGGGTAATTATCGAGTAGCTTGATTAAGGATGCGTTACTGAATAATTCTGATTTGTGGTATTCGTGTTTAAGCAGTTGGATTTCACGGCTGAAGTTTTGATATTCTTCTGCGCTCCAGTCAAAGCTGTCCGTACTATTTATCGGAGAAACAGTTTGTGATGTATTCTTTGCTTCCAGTATCTTTAACTCAGAACGCTCTAACTCAGAACGCTCTAGTTCAGAAGCGTCTAATTCAGATCCATCGTGTATATGACGTGAAATTTCTATCATTGCTACTTATTTAAAAATCCTTTTATAAGTAAACAGCATAATGTTTGTATAAATTTTAAACCAGTCAGCCTGTCACTAAAACAATCTCTATAATCCGTTTAACGGCAAACATCGACCATTTAAACAAGGCTTGTTCAAAACTTTATTAAGTGTTCCGTTTTCTCAACATCAAACCAAAAAAACGCCTGTAAGTAGGGGGGTGTAAAATTATTACTACTTCAATAAATCATAGACTAATTGAATCCAGTAACTTGCCCCATCTGCTGAAACAGCGTCATTAAAATCGTATTGTGTATTATGTAACATACAGCCGCCAACGAGTTCATCTTTGGGCACTTCGCCATTTCCGATCCAGATATAAGCGCCTTCACTGGCGTTAAGAATAAACGAGAAATCTTCGGCGCCCATGCTGGGTGGAAGAGTTTGAATGACGTTTTCTTCTCCCACTATTTTAGCAGCTGATTCGGCGCATTTTTGTGCGTGTTTAGGCGTATTGATAGTAGCAGGATAACCAGGTTCGATATGAAGTGTGCCGGTTGCACCCATTGCCGCACAGGTATTTTCAACCACTTCCTTCATTCGCTGTTTAAGCATTACACCAATGTCTGGATTAAAGTGACGTAATGTTCCTGTAAGTTTCATCTGGTTCGGAATGACATTAGAAATACTGCCTGCTTCAACAATGGTAATGCTGATAACGGCGGTTTCTACTGGCGGCACATTCCTAGATACTACCGATTGCAGAGCAGTGATTACATGTGCACCAGCAAGCACGGGATCGATTACTTGATCCGGCATCGCTGCATGACCACCTTTGCCCGTAATTGTGATGTTAATTTCGTCAACGGCTGCCATGACATTGGTATCATGCACTGCAAATTTACCTGCCGCTAAACCAGGCCAGTTATGCATGCCGTAAACAGAATCGCAGGGGAACATCTCAAAGAGTCCTTCTTCCACCATAAATTTACCACCGCAACCGCCTTCTTCTGCAGGTTGAAAGATGAAGTGAACGGTGCCGGCAAAATCATTGTGTTGTTTTAAGTAAACCGCTGCGCCCAGCAACATGGTGCTGTGCCCATCATGGCCACAAGCATGCATTTTTCCATCGTGTTGGGATTTATGGTCGAACTCATTGAGTTCCTGAATCGGTAATGCATCCATATCGGCTCGAAGACCAATACTTCCTCCCGTTCGTTGACCTTTGATGGTGGCAACGATACCTGTTTTGGCAAGGCCACGATGGTGCTCTATATCATGACCTTCAAGTACGGATGCGATGTAATCACTGGTTAATAACTCATTAAAACTCAGTTCTGGATGTTGGTGTAGCCAATGCCTCCATGAGGTCATCTGCTGGTGAAGTTCTGAGTCTTTTACGATTGATGACATGCTGTAAACCTGTATGTGTTAGCAGTATGTAACTGCTGGTGATTTGCTAAATCAATTAAAGAAGCTGACTTAAGCCAGCTTTTATTATAAATCCTTAATCTATCCAGCCAATTTCTTTAGCCGTTTTATTTCCAATAACGACCTTAGCTAATGAGTCTGGCATTGTAAATTCTGTTTGAGAAAGCGCTATTTGGCCACCCATAATCTCAGCCAGTGTTTGTGGATGTAACGGGTTTTGCTTTGGATCTGCATAACCCTCTGGATAAACGGGTATCCCAGATTGTAGATCATATTTATCCGTTGCACCGAGTGTATGAAATAACTCATGCATGATCACTACATTATTTTGCCCATTGTATTGTTTATCAGCAAACAGATGATTGATGGCTATTTTTGCTTTTTTCAAACCCGTGGAATGCTTCAAAGCTTTGTGGGTTTTTGGGTCATAAAACAGCGCATAAGAACGTATTTGAGGTTTGGCACCCAGATAATTATCTTCTTTCCACGCCCAGTAGCGTAACTTGATACTCCACCATATAACACTCAGGCTGCTTCTGGTTTCAGGCAATTTGGGTGGTTGTGATGAAATTTGTGGTGCTAACTTAATACTCACTGGTATGGAAAAATCTTTTCCATAGTTCTGTCCCAATTTTACCAGCCTATCATTGATAACATCATAAATAGATTCATCTAATTGCGAGATATAGTCAGACGCGGCATCACTGCCATCCGCATTTATCGGATAGATAACCACCCTGAGTGAACGTTTCCAATCCGTAGCGCGCTGGTTACTCCAGAATGTATCAAAACCCACATAAGCCAGAATGAGCACCAGAATGGTTATTCTTATCGTTTTAAAATTCATTGAAGGTAGTTTTCATCGTGTTTGCTTAATTAGTTTTAGGATAATACAGAAACAACAAACTAAGATAATAATACTAGGTAAATAAAAATAAGATAAAACCAGTATTAAGTAAAACATATCATTTCACAGGCTTAAATTAAGACTAAAAGTAGGGAACTTACCTCTTATATCGTATGTTTATGTTTGGATAAATCCATACCAATAATCTCTACAAACAAGCCTTATAAATAAGCCCATACAAATAGTTATCGTACAATAATGTTAAATAAGTCACAGAAAATAATTTTACTGCTCGTATGCTGTTCGATTACATATCTACATTTCAAATAATAAAAATTACAGGATATGAAAATCAATTTCACACTAGAGTGAAGGAGTAATTAAAATGTCTGATAATCATGGTATGCATACCCTCGATGGGATCGATGCTTTTTGTTCCCCATTTCATCATAGAAGCCCTGGCGAAAGCTTTGGTAGAATGTTTAATATAGCACCTCTTAGTACTTATCCCGGTGCGTTAAAAGAACTCGGCAAACAAACAGGTCCGATGGACGGAAGTACCACGTCTAACCGCACCAATAGCGTAGCCGTTGGTGATGTGTTTTTTGGTCAATTTATCGATCACGATATTACCCTGGACGTTATGTCTAGTTTGTCTTCAAATACTGATGTTACGCAGCTGCATAATGCCAGAAGCCCTTCTTTGGATTTAGATAATATCTATGGCGATGGCCCAGAAGCTCAACCCTATTTATATTCATCACAAGGTAATTTTGCGGGAATTAAATTACTCACTGGTGCAGACCTGATGAATCCAACTCCGCCGGAAGCAGCCGATTTAATGCGATCTGTACATGGTCGAGCAATTATTGGTGATCCTAGAAATGATGAGAACAGGGTGATCTCTCAGTTGCAATTAGCCATGATTAATTTTCATAATCACGTTGTCGATCATCTTTCTGCCGACCATGCTGGCGGTGAGTTATATGAACTTTCACGGGAATACTCAACATGGCATTACCAGTGGGTGGTGGTTCATGATTTTCTGGTGAAAATGTGTGGTGGAGCTGTGGTTAACGATATTTTGGGCAGTGGTTGTAAATACTATAAGCCGCAATTTGGTGATGCGTATATTCCTATTGAGTTTTCAGTAGCTGCCTATCGTTTTGGGCACTCGATGATTCCGCAGAAAATCCAGATTCAGAAAAATGACTCAGCGCTTGAGTTGTTTGGTTCTTTGCTTGGCAGAGGGTTTGAACCCTTGAGTGATCCCAGAGGCATTGTAGACTGGTTAGAGTTAGTGCATAGCAATGCTGGCAGAAATGTACAGATGGCAGAAAAACTCGATACTAAATTGGCTACAGATCTGCTCAAGTTGCCGTTTATATCAAGTGATAGTGAGCAATCATTAGCGACGCGAAATTTATTGCGTGGCCAAAGTTTTTTATTGCCATCCGGTGAGAACATCGCACATGCCATGCAAAGGCCCCAGGCAGAAATCGACAGTGTAACCAGTAATGCTCGAACGGTTGCTGGCAATAATGTCGATATATCAACCGGCACACCGCTATGGTTTTATTTATTATCCGAAGCAGAAACCATTGGCAGAGAAACCACTGCGGGCAATTTCGATCAAGGTGAAGGGCTTGGCCCTGTTGGTGCGCGCATTGTTGCAGAAACATTGATTGGTTTACTAGAATCTGATGCAAGGTCTTATATGACCGTAAATAGAAACTGGGAACCCAGTGATGGTGTCAACGTCTCTACCTTAGGTGAAATGTTAACGTTTTAAATAACATACATAGATACCTCTCTACATTTTAAGTCCGTTTAAAAAAACGGCTCAAAGTAGGGGGGTGTCATTTAAAAATGGAGTGTAAAGTTTATGAGTCAATTCACAGAAGCACTTGTCGTTACACCGCTGGCAGATGGTAAATCATGGATTATTTATAAAGACTTTTTCTACGATGTTGGCGAAGAAGGTAGCGGAGATAGAATTCAGGTAGATCTAGGTTTTGTCACTGATTTTGCCTCTGTGCCGAGATTTTTGTGGTGGGCGCTGCCAAAGTGGGGAGTTTACGGAAACGCCAGCGTGATTCACGATTGGCTGTACTGGACGCAGAAACGTAGCCGTCGGGAATCTGACAGTATCATGTTAGAAGCGATGACTGTGCTAGAGGTGAACCCAATTATCAAAAAGCTAATCTACTATGCGATTAGAAGTTTTGGTTGGTGGGCATGGGCTAGAAATGAGTGGGATAGAGAAGCAGGGCTGAATCGCGTTGCCAAAGATCAGATCATTGATCACGAGGCAAAAAGTAATCGTCCCGGTCTTCTGAAGCGAACAATGGAGCAGGTGATGCCCGTTAAAGACGATGCTGAAAAAGCCATCGAAGAAAAAATCACAACAAATAAAAATAAGGATGTTGATGCTACAAAAGTTGTAGTAAATGAAAATCTACAAAAGAAAAAGGCAATAAAAAATGAAAAAGCGTCTGCCACTGAAGATAACCTTTAGCGCCATGAATATCGCAATAGATAATTTTACTATTTAAACAAAAAAGTCTATCTCTAACGCTGTAATGTTAAGACTGATTCCTGTTACTGTATATATTTAAGGATATTAACCCACACTAATATTCAGCTTACACTTATTAGTGTAATATCCACGCGAATTAGGAAGTTTACTTATTTTGTAAATCCCAAATAGCTATCAATAAATAGCGATAAAAACAGAAAGTTTTAGGAGATAGATACATGTCGGAAGTTACACGCGAGCAAATAGATACGGTATTACAAGGTATACAAGAACGCTATCTAGAAAAAGATCTAGTTGCTGCAAATATGGTTAAAGATGTTGAGATTAAGGGTGATAACGTATTTGTTCATATCGAACAAAATTACCCATCTGGTGTTTACAGAGATGAACTCGCGGATGAGATTAAAGCTAAATTAGAAGCTGAGTCAGGTATCGCTAAAGCTGAAGTGACGATTGAGCAAAAAATTGCAGCACACACTGTTCAAAAAAGTCTGAAGCGTATCGAAGGTATCAAAAATATAATTGCTGTCGCTTCTGGTAAAGGTGGTGTGGGTAAATCTACTACGTCTGTAAATATTGCCTTAGCACTTGCTGCTGATGGCGCTTCTGTAGGCATGCTGGATGCTGATATATATGGACCAAGTCAGCCACGTATGCTCGGTATCTCTGGTCAACCACAATCGGATGACGGTAAAACACTAGAGCCAATGATGAATTACGATATCAAAGCGATGTCGATTGGTTTCCTTGTTGAAGAAGATACGCCGATGATCTGGCGTGGTCCTATGGTGACGCAGGCTCTTGAGCAATTACTCAACGATACTAACTGGGGCGAGTTGGATTACTTAATCGTCGACCTACCTCCGGGAACGGGTGATACGCAGTTAACGCTATCGCAAAAGATTCCTGTGAGTGGCGCAGTGATCGTTACGACACCACAGGATATTGCCTTGCTGGATGCACGTAAAGGTCTAAAAATGTTCGAGAAGGTAGAAGTGCCGGTACTTGGCGTTGTAGAAAATATGAGTATTCATATCTGTAGCGAATGTGGGCATGCAGAACACATCTTCGGCGAAGGTGGTGGTAAGCGTATGGCTGATGAGTCGGATGTTGATTATCTTGGTGCATTACCTCTGGATTACACAATTTGTCAGCAAGCTGATGAAGGCAGACCAACCGTAGTTGCTGATCCAGATAGTAAGAATACGGAACTATACAAAGAAATCTCACGAAAAATGTCGGCTAGATTAGCCTCAAAAGGAAAAGATTACAGCACGAAATTCCCGAATATTGTTATTCAGAATACGTAATAACACGTGTCTTTTCAGCGTTGCGACTTCTATTTTATAGAAGTTAGCTAACAGTTTGTTTCGAAATGCCCCATAAGGTTTCTTATGGGGCATTTTTGTTTTAATATAGTGCTGATTTTCAAACGCTTATCATTTATTAGTTAACGTTTTACTGTCACTCATTTTCAATAAGTTATTACTGTTCATAAAGAACGTTTAATAACCTATTCAATAACAAACAATTACTATCACCACAATCAACAATTAGGGCCTTCAAAATAATGAGAAAAAGTCACCCCCCCACTTATAGCCATTTATTTAGCCAAACTCTATTCGCTAAGTTCTTAGTCCTGGGATTCGCTGTTTTACTCTCCGCTTGTTCATCGAGTGGTATCAAAGGATTGGTGGAGCAACCAACGATTCAAGTGCACAAAGTACAAATGGGTAATTTTAGTCTCAGCGGCGGAAGTGCTACGTTTGTTTTAGATATTCAGAATCCGAATAATTTTGCTATTCCATTAACCGGGCTTGATTACGGTCTGCGTTTAAATGGTGTTCAGGTGGCAGAAGGAAGTAAAGCCGAACGAGTAACAATTGGTGCAAAACAAAGCCAAAAACTAGAAATTCCATTGCAATTTAGTTTCGGTAATATGCTAAATATGTTGCCAGGCTTATTGCGTAATAGAAGTGTCAACTACGATCTTGGTGGATCAATCCACTTACCTTGGTTTAAGATACCTTTTAATCGTGCTGGCAGCACTAATATCCAATAATAGGGTTATATTCCCTGACTATAACTATTAACAAGTAGAGAACTTATGAGTATAAAGTCTGATAAATGGATCCGCAGAATGTCGGAACAGCATGGCATGATTGAGCCGTTTGAAACGGGTCAGGTTCGTGAGAAAGATACCCAGAAGATTGTGTCTTATGGAACATCTAGTTACGGTTACGATGTGCGTTGTGCTGATGAGTTTAAAATATTCACTAACATCAATTCGGCGGTTGTTGATCCTAAAGCGTTTGATGAAAACAGTTTTGTCGATATTCAATCTGACGTTTGTATCATTCCTCCAAATTCATTTGCTTTGGCACGTACTGTTGAGTATTTCAGAATCCCACGCAGTGTGTTAACCGTTTGCCTGGGTAAATCAACCTATGCACGTTGCGGTATTATTGTAAATGTAACGCCATTAGAACCAGAATGGGAAGGCCATGTGACTTTGGAATTTTCTAACACATCGCCGTTGCCTGCTAAAATATACGCCAATGAAGGCGTTGCCCAGATGTTGTTTTTTGAGTCTGATGAGATTTGTGAAACCTCATATAAAGATCGTGGTGGTAAGTATCAGGGGCAGCAAGGCGTTACGTTACCTAAAACGTAAACATTGCACTCTAGCGAACCTTTGTAGTTTTTAGGGCCACTGATTACAGTGCTTTGGATATTTGCCATAGCGCTGTAGTTTATGACATGACATAAAAAAAGTGCCTCAAAGTAGGGGGGGGACTTTTATTGATAATTACCCTACTGATTTCTTATTTTCAAAAGGCTAAGGTATGAATTCAGAAAAAGTCATATTTGCATTTTTTATTGTGTTAGCACTCACACTCAATTTTGGTTTTTTTCTGGGTGGTATGGACAACGCCAGTCATCATAATATCTTCGAGTTGTATGCGGCGCTTGTCGTTAGCATGATAGCAACCATTTTAAAAGTGGGAGATCGAACCCATCTCGGTGCTGTTTTTCTGGCAACGAGTCTGGTTGCCGATTTACAATTAATCGCTGCAGCGATTGTCTGGGGCTATACTGAGCATGTTACCGAGGCTTCACTCAACGGCGAAACCTTATCCATAGTGGTCTCACTGTCAGGCGGTGCTTTACTAGCTAATATCATTTCGGTTGTGCTACTGGTCTCAGAAACAATCACTGTTCGCAGATAGTAGATTGTGGACTTTAATTTAGTCACTATCCGTTGAAACATGTCTAGTCTATTCCATATCCTGTTTCGCCGCTTAAGGTCGCCGCTGTTTGTATTAGTGGTTATCTATGCCATTTCAATACTTGGCTTCGTCATCATCCCAGGTGTTGATGATCAGGGGCAGCCATGGAAAATGTCTTTTTTCCACGCGTTTTACTTTGTCAGCTTTATGGCAACCACCATTGGTTTTGGTGAAATACCTTACGCTTTTACCGATACGCAACGCTTCTGGGCGTTGATCACCATGTATGCCACGGTTGTTGCATGGTTATATTGCATTGGTATGCTGCTAAGTATTTTTCAGGATGCTGTGTTCCGTCAGCAAATGAGAATCAATAGTTTTCGTCGCCGAGTAGGTAATATTCGAGAACCTTTTTACATCGTTTGTGGTTATGGCGATACCGGTACGCAACTCACACGATCATTGACTAACGAGCATATTCTTACGGTCGTTATTGATATTGATGAAAACCGTATTACAGAGCTTGAAGGAGATGATTTTAAATCACCTGTGTTTGCACTCTGTGCAGATGCCTCGCAATCTGAATTTCTGGAAATGGCTGGTGTGAAACACCCATGGTGCCAAGGCATGGTTACCTTGGCGAATGATGATACGGTCAATCTTACTGTTGCTATCGTGGCACAATTGCTCAATCCGGATTTGCGATTAATTGCTCGTGCTGAAACGCCAGAAGCTGAAGCAAATATTTTGTCTTTTGGCGCGAATGAAGTCATTAATCCGTTTGAAACTTTTGCCTCACGCCTCGCTTTAGCGATTCGATCACCCAGTCTTTATTGTTTATATGACTGGATGACGGGAATATCCCATCAAGTCATGAAAGAGCCTCCGGTTTTGGCGCAAGGTTTATGGATCATTTCCGGTTTTGGCCGTTTTGGTGAGTCACTCTATGAACATCTGGATGACGAAGATGTTGATTTACGCGTGATTGAATCGGACCGGACTAAAAGAGATCTGCCTGCGGGTACGGTAATGGGCAGAGCCACAGAAGCAGCAACTCTACGTAAAGCTGGGATAAAAGAAGCAGTTGGTATTATCGGTGGAACCAATATTGATGCGGATAACCTTTCCATTTTAATGACTGCACAGGAAGAGAATCCTGATATTTTTAGAGTTGCACGTCAAAATGAAGATAAGAATGCACATCTCTTTGAGGCTGCTAATCTGGATATGGTGATGCAACGCGGTAGCGTTATCTCAAATACGATCTTTGCCTTAATCAAAACACCTTTATTGGGTGATTTCTTACGTATTGTTTCGCGTTTCAAGAATGAGCGTTCAAATGAATTAGTAAGCAGTATCATTGGCGTTGTGGAACAAGATATCCCAGACCTCTGGGAAATCACAGTATGTGCAGAAGAAACGCCTGCTTTGTACCAGATTTTAAAGCAACGATCGTTACTGGTTTCAGATGTTTTATGCGGCAATGAAATGACCGAAGATGGTTCTTATAAGAGAATATTGAAAACACTCCCTCTGTTTCTACGTAGAGGTGAAGGCAATGTGTTATTGCCAGAAGAAAATCGATTCATCAAAGAAGGTGATCGTTATCTGATGTGCGGTAGCATTAAAGCACGAGATAATATGATGCTTTCCCTCAATAATATTAATATGCTCGAATATATTTTGACCGGTGAGGATAAGCCTTCAGGCTGGGTGTTAAGAAAACTCTGGGAATATAGAAAGGGTGTTGGTGCCACTAGCGTTGATGATAGCTTTAAAGATAGTGACGCTGACAAAGAACAAATAAAAGAGCAAACAGAAGAGCAAGACGAAGAATTAATAAAAGCAGAAGATGTAACAGAAAAAGTAACAAAAAAATCTGAGAAAGCAAAAGATGTAAAAAGCCCATCTGATGAAGATAAGCCAATATCTAACGCTTCCTCAGATACAGGTACCAATAAAGATGAGTAAAGAAAAAGTCTCCGTATTGTTTGTGTGTATGGGTAATATATGTCGGTCACCCACTGCTGAGGGTGTGTTTCGTCATACTGTACAGCAAAGAAACCTTATTGATCGTATTCACATAGATTCTGCAGGTACACATGCCTATCATATCGGTGAGCAACCAGATGCTCGATCACAAAAAACAGCGCTTGCTAATGGTATCGATTTATCCAGTCAAAGAGCAAGAAAAGTAGAGACTGATGATTTTCTTAACTTTGATTATATTATCGCCATGGATAATGCCAACTATGAAAACTTACTGAGTATTAAAGATAGAAATGAATCTAAGTCCAAAGCAGAATTACACCTCTTTATGGAATTTGCTTCCGCATGGGATAATGAAGAAGTGCCAGATCCATACTATGGTGGCGGTAATGGATTTGAGCAGGTATTTGATATGGTGCAGTCCGCATCAACAGGGTTAGTAGAGCATATCCTAAAGTACGATTTGTAAAGAATGCTAAACCAAGTAGAAGCTTAGATAACAAAAAGAATATACCTATTCTTATATAAAAACTAATACGTCGAAACAAAAAAGCTCGGGAGCAATATGCTCCCGGGCTTTTTTGTTTCTAGCTTTTGGACTTACGGCTTAAGTGATTTATTCACTTGCCTCCTGCGTGGGTGTATTCGCCTCAGGTTTTTTTACGACTACTTCAACAGGTTTATCCGAAGGCTCAGGTTTTGTTGCTGAAGAGCTTCTTTTCTTGGTTGTCGTTGTCGCTACTGGCGCAGGCGTTGCTGGTTTAGCAGCAGTCGTAGTTGCTGCATCAGTAGACTTTGCTACTGCAGTATCGCTTTCTGTTTTCTTGGCTTTTGCAGGAGCGCGTTTTTTCGCTGCTGGCTTATCTTCCTTGCTTGCTGCTTTTTTAGTGGTGGCAGGCTTGGTTTTTGCTTTTGCAGGAGTAGACGGCTTATCAGACGCAGTAGCTTTCTTGGTAGTCGTTTTACGTCGAGTCGTCGTTGTGGCTACTTTTGCAGCTGCTGGTTTAGACGTCGCAGAAGCTTCTGTCGATTGCTTGTCCGTGCTTGCTGACTCTTTGGTGGTTGAATTACTGCTTTTAGCTGCTGGTGCGCTTTCTTTAACTGCAGCATTATTTGCAGGTGCTGTTTCTCTAGTCTGCGCAGAAGTTTTAGCTTCTACATTAGTTTCTACATTGTCTTTGTTAGAAGATTTTCTCTTGCTAGCAGGTTTCTTTGCAGTAGCCGTTGTATCAGAAGCATTCGATTCAGTAGATTTAGAGGCTTTTGATGTTCTGGTTTGAGTTTTAGTAGTTGTCTTTGGCGCTTCCGCTTTAGGTGTGCTTTCAACTTTATCAGTACTCGTCTTTTTCGGCGCATCAGTTTTTACTTCGGCCTTAACTTCTTTAGTGTCAGAAGGCTTAGGTGTTTTTGATGTTGATGAAGTCACAGTAGAACTTTCTGTATTTGAAGTCTTTGATGCTTCGGCGGCTTTATCTGTACTAGGCTTTTTATTTGTCTTGGGAGCCGCAGGAATTTTAATCTCAATAGGAGATTGGTCCTGTTGGTTCTCAACTTGTTTATTAGTATCAGCAGTATTGGCATTTTCTTTGTCTGAATTTGGCTTACGGTTCTGTCTAGGTGCCTTGTTTTCCTGTTTAGCTCTAGGCTGCTTAGAATTCTGTTTCGGCGCTTGCTGCTTAGCTTGGTTGCCGTTTGATTCAGCTACTGTATTTTGATTGTTCTCAGTATCAACAGTGTTGTTATTCTGATTTTGTCTTGGTTTATTATTGTTGCGTTTAGCTTGCTGCTTCGGTGCTTGAGGTTTTGTATTATCTTTTACGTTGCCGTTAGCTTGTGTATTATTTTGCGGCTTACTATTTCCTTTAGCGTTCTGCTTGGTATTTTGATTGCGATTATTTTTATTCGCATTCGGGTTATTGCCATTGCTGTTGTTATTCGGCTTACGGCGATTATTATTAGAACGGTTATTGTTGTTACGTGAATTAGTGTTACGTGTACGATTGGAGTTGTCGTTACGGTTCTGTTGTGGTTTTTTCTCAGGTCGTTGACGAGTCTTTGGTTCTTCCACAGCTTCTTCTACTTTTTTGCTTCCAAATAAAGCACTGAAAATTCGAGTAACAACGCCCGGGTTTTTAGTTTCTTGAAGCGCTTGCGGTGAAGGAGCAGGACTAGCAGGAGTGACATTGCTTACAACAGCCGTTTCAACGGATTGTGGCATTGTTTCTTTAGTGCTTTCAGGTTGTACTTCAGGCTTGGTTATCTGCTTATAACTCTGAACAGAAGAATCTTCTACGTCACTTTCTTTGCGACGAACAATCTCATAATGAGGCGTATCTAATTCAGGGTTTGGCAACACCGTTAATTGCATATTATGACGAGCTTGAATTTCAGTCAGGCTCTTACGCTTTTCATTGAGAATAAATGTTGCTACTTTAACGGGTGTTTGAGCAACAACTTCAACAGTGCCTTCTTTCATTGCTTCTTCTTCCATTAAACGAAGAATAGAAAGCGCCATGGATTCGATGCCACGGATAGTGCCTTGACCGCTACAACGTGGGCAAACAATCTGGCTCGATTCGCCTAAAGATGGGCGTAATCGCTGGCGTGACATTTCGAGTAAACCGAAACGTGAGATGCGTGAGATTTGTACTCTGGCACGATCGACTTTTAATGCATCGCGTAATTGACGTTCAACGGCGCGTTGGTTTTTATTAGGCTGCATATCGATAAAGTCGATGACAACTAATCCACCGAGGTCACGAAGACGTAGTTGTCTTGCAACTTCGTCAGCGGCTTCAAGGTTATTATTGAGAGCAGTTTCTTCAATGCTTCGGCCTTTTGTGGCTCGAGCTGAGTTAACATCAATAGACGTCAGTGCTTCAGTGTGATCGATTACGATCGCACCACCAGAAGGCAGTGTAACTTCACGATGGAAAGCAGATTCAATTTGATGCTCAACCTGATAACGGCTGAATAATGGAACAGTATCTGTGTAGTGCTTAAGCTTATTCAGGTTGTGTGGCATTACCGCATTAATGAAGTCGTGTGCTTGTTGATATACACGCTCGTTATCAATAATGATTTCACCTACGTCTTTGCGGAAGTAATCGCGTAAGGTTCTGATGATGACGTTGCTTTCTTGATACAGCAGGCTAGGTGCCGTCGTTTGCTCATGAGCATCTTTGATTGCTGCCCAGAGTGTTTTTAAGTATTCCATGTCCCACGTAAGTTCTTCTAACTCACGACCTACGCCGGCAGTGCGAACAATCGCACCCATGCCTTCGTCCAGATCTAATTGATCGAGGATTTCACGGATTTTATTTCTATCATCGCCTTCAATTCTTCGTGATACGCCACCCGCTCTAGGGTTGTTTGGCATTAGTACTAAATAACGACCTGCAAGGCTGATTTGAGTAGTAAGTGCTGCGCCTTTGTTGCCGCGCTCTTCTTTATCTACCTGGAGTAAAACTTCCTGACCTTCTTTGATTACATCGGAGATCGATGGGCGACCCTTGTTGTTCTTATCGTTTTTCTTTGATTTAGAGGTATTCCAGTATTCACGGGAAATTTCTTTGAAGGGGAGAAAGCCGTGTCGATCAGCGCCGTAATTAACGAATGCAGCTTCTAAACTTGGTTCTACTCGAGTGATAATGCCTTTGTATATATTGGCTTTTTTCTGTGCTCTGAAAGGATGTTCGATGTCTAGATCATATAGATATTGGCCATCGACCATTGCAACGCGTATTTCTTCTTGTTGTGTCGCGTTTATTAAAATTCTTTTCATGGGTGTACGTTTCCTGTTTTGTATCGGAATTAACCGATGCTACAGCTCACGTATTGCCAGTCAGGATAGGTGTTATATCGTTTTTACAAAACGGTGTTAACTTTTTCTATCTACACAATAAACCACTATAAAATGCCAATGAAGGGCATTTAGAAATGTATTTAAAAGTACACACTAAAATTAAACAAGCTATTTGTCTGATAGCTTTAGAAGTAAATTCTTGAGAATCCCTATTTGGTTTTAGCCCAATCCTGTTTTCAGGTTATTGTTATAACTACAAAATGACTACAAATGTCTCTACAAAATAATTACAATATTTTAAATAATGATGTGTAAGCTCTGAAGGTAATTTTAAGTGTTATTAACTTCAAAATTGTTCTAATTGGCAAGGAGCTGCGTCCTTTAATTATTTATCTGTTTGTCATTTCGACCAGATAAACGCTGTGTTTAAATCAAGTTGATATGAGTAATATCTGATCTTGATTGAGTAAATCTTTTGACTTCAAAAAACATTTGAAAATCAGTTATTAATTATATCAATATGGAGGTTTTTCTACAACAATTAAAATATCACTTGTGTAAACTTAACTCATGAAAAATGCATCAGACGTAAAGCCAAAAAACACAACTGCCCAAGATCTTGATAAAAGCGCTATGGCAGATACGAAAAAAAACATGCCTGAAAATGTGTTGGTGCATAAAGTCAGATTCGTCACTATCGATGCATCTCATGCCGGGCAACGTATTGATAATTTCTTGCTGAGAGAATTAAAAGACACCCCACGCTCGTATGTTTACCGTATTTTACGTAAAGGCGAAGTTCGCGTTAATAAGAAACGTGCTAAGCCAACGCAAAAGCTACAAGATCAGGATGTCGTAAGAATACCGCCCGTTTATTTGCCAGTGAAAGAAAAACAGGAAACGATTCCGCAATCGTTTCTGGATGCTTTATCTCAAGCAATCATTCTAGAAGACGATGACATTATTTTAATCAATAAATCTTCTGGTTTAGCCGTTCATGGTGGCTCAGGAGTTCGCTTCGGGCTGATTGAAAGCTTTAGGCAGTTACGCCCTGAATTACCGTTTGTTGAGTTAGTACACCGTTTAGATAAAGAAACCAGTGGAATTGTCATGCTGGCTAAAAGTAGGGGGGTGCTATTAGAACTGCATGAGATGCTCAAACAAAAACAAATCAATAAGTTCTATCAAACATTGATACTGGGTCAGTGGCACGGTGGCAAACAGCACATTAAAAATCATTTGCAAAAGAACCGTGGCAGTAATCAAAAAGTACGTGTTGTTAAAGGTGAAAGTCTTGATAAAAGCGATAAATCAAAAGAGTCCGAAAGTATTTTTCGTCCATTAACAGTGTTTCAGAGCTACAGTTTAATGGAAGTTGAACTACTCACCGGTAGAATGCATCAAATTAGAACGCAGCTGGCAGATTTAGGAAATCCAGTTATGGGTGACTCTCAATACGGTGATTTCGCTGCTAATCGCTCTGCAAAAAAGGAAATTGGATTAAAGCGGCTGTTTTTGCACGCTTATCATCTTAATTTTAAACTTAAAAGTAGTGGCAAAATCTACGATTGTAAGATTAATCTGCCGGATGAGCTCACTGCCGTCATAGAAAAACTTAAAACAAACTAAACAGAAATAAATAAAAATATGGATAAATACTCATTGCTGGTGTTCGATTGGGATGGCACGTTAATGGATTCAAAAACCCAGATTGTTAATTGTATGCAATCTGCAATTTCTGAATTAAGTCTGGAGTCTCGAACCGATGTAGAAATCAGCAATATTATTGGTTTGGGGCTTGAAGAGGCAATAAGTTCGCTTTACCCCGATTTGAAGCCGAAAGAAATACAGCATGCTTGCCAGACTTATCGTGAGCATTATTTGTTTAAAGACAAAACACCAAGTCCACTGTTTGCCGGCGTAGAAGATGTACTCAAAGGACTAAAAGAGACCGGTTATGAATTGGCTGTGGCAACGGGTAAATCACGTAGAGGACTTGAGAAGGGCTTATCGGAAACAGGTTTGCATGAGTACTTTCCCATCACACGCTGTGCGGATGAGACGCGCTCTAAGCCACACCCTCAAATGCTTGAAGAAATATTAGTGGATTATAATACGGATGCTAACAAGGCGCTGATGATTGGTGACAGCGAATACGATTTACAATTGGCAAATAATGCGAAGGTTGATGGTTTTGCTGTGAGTTACGGCGTGCACGATTTACTTCGTTTGCTAAAACAAGGTCCGGTAGGGTTTATCGACGATATCAATCAACTACCTAAATGGTTGAACGATCACACCTAATATTGTTTTAATTAAGCGTGACTCTCTAAACAACTATTATTGTTGTTGCCTTGTTGCCTTGTTGCCTTGTATGGCACCTTGTCACTTTAAAAAAAGTGCCCCAAAGGTGGGGGGTGTCAATACTCAATAATCTATTTTAGATTTACGCCAGAATTTACCTTATCTGCCACATTATCTGCAGCGACATGATAATCAGGGTCTTCAACAACATTCACTTCAACTAATGGGCCTGCTTTTTTGAGTAGTAGGCGGCATTCTTTACTAAGGTGTTTGATATGAAGACGCTTACCCGCACGATCGTATCGATCTGCTAATTTTTCGATGGCTTCTAATGCTGAATGATCTGCGATACGTGAATTCTTGAAATCTACAACGACATCGTCAGTGTCATCTTTTGGGGTGAATATTTCCTGAAAGTTACTAATAGAGGCAAAGAATAAAGGCCCGCTAATTTCATAGACTTTATTACCCATGCTATCCAAATGCGTAACCGCATCGATATGTTTTGCATGCTCCCAGGCAAATACCAAAGCAGAGAGAATGACGCCTACTATTACTGCAAGTGCCAAATTATCAGAAGCAACGGTAATGGCTGTAACTGCAACAATAATGATCCAGTCAGATAATGGAATTTTGCCCAGTAAACGCAAGCTACCCCATTCGAATGTGCCAATAACCACCATAAACATTACGCCAACCAATACCGCAATCG
Source organism: Cocleimonas sp. KMM 6892 (assembly GCF_035798195.1). Lineage (NCBI taxonomy): Bacteria > Pseudomonadati > Pseudomonadota > Gammaproteobacteria > Thiotrichales > Thiotrichaceae > Cocleimonas > Cocleimonas sp. KMM 6892. The sequence continues at coordinate 473,301 of NZ_JAPFBV010000002.1, forward strand.
GAATCACTTCAATCAGCGATGAGGCATAGAGAATAAAGATAAGCAAAAATATAGAGGCTGAAATGCCTGAAAGACGACTTCTACCGCCAGACTTTATGTTGATGATGCTTTGTCCAACCATGGCACAACCCCCCATACCACTGAACATGCCAGTGACCGTATTTGCTACGCCCTGACCAATACATTCACGATTAGGATGACCTGTTGTTTCTGTTAACTCATCAACAAGGTTAAGTGTGAGCAAACTCTCGATTAAACCCACAAGTGCCATGATAATGGCGTAAGGGAAAACAATCTTGAATGCTTCCCAGGAAAGATCGACTTCTGGTAAATGGAAAGGAGGGAATACACCTTTGATAGAAGCCATGTCTGCAACAGTTCTGGTGTCCAGATTTAAGCCAATAACCAGTAAGGTACCAACAATAATAGCAGCAAGTGTTGATGGGATCGCTTTAGTGAAGCGCGGCAAAAACTGAATGATTGCCATAGTAATAACGATTAAGATAATCATGATATAGAGTGCTGAACCAGCAATCCATTCGTGCGTATCATTAGGACCTGGTACTTTGAAGTGTTCAAATTGGGCGATCAATATGACCAATGCCAGTCCATTTACGAATCCTAAAAACACTGGGTGTGGTACTAGCCGTATAAACTTACCCATTTTTAAAATGCCGAAGATGATCTGAATCAGCCCCATCATCATGACGGCGGCAAACAAATACTCCTCTCCATGAGTAAGCACTAAGGTACCAACAACTACGGCGATAGCCCCGGTAGCGCCAGATATCATCCCTGGGCGACCACCAACAATAGAAGCGATTAAACCAATAGTGAATGCGGCATATAAACCAGTTAATGGATGTAAATGAGCAAGAATGGCAAAAGCAACAGCTTCTGGTACTAGAGCAAGCGCGACTGTGAGCCCCGAAAGTAAGTCATTTTTAATGCTTTCAGGACGTTTTGAAATTATGCTAAACATGGGAAATTACTGGCTTTATGATTTTGGGCGGTAGTATACAGTTTTTTAATAAAGATAATACCTCTTCTCAAAATATAAGATGAGTAAGTGGTCATTTCTGTAAATTTTTATCGATTAACACACAAAAAAAGAGCCTCCAAATGGAAGCTCTTGATGTTTTGTCTCGAATCTTTTCGTTTTAACTAATGATTCCTTAGTTGTTTTCAGTTAATTGTTTTCTGATAGTTAGTAGAAAACATTAACTCAAAAAAATTAATTTAAAAACTATAAGCATGAAAACTTGGTTTTTTGCGGGAAGTTCAATTTAATGATTCTCATTGTGTCTTCAGCAAGTCCTTTTTTGCCTAACTTTCTTGAAGCGCACACTTTGATTTGAAGTGCTTCAATAACCGCCGGCGTTCCTTGATGGTGTTTGATTGTGTAATCAGCTCGATTAAAAGCTGCAAGGTAAGCACCACGCTTCATATAATATTTAGCAACATTCACTTCTGATTCGCCCAACGTGTTCTTCAGGTAGTGCATGCGTTTCTTGGCATCAGCTGCATAAGGACTGTTTTTGTGTCTTGTGATGAGTGTTGAGAAGTCCTGAAAGGCTTCTTTCTGGCGCACACCATCTAAATCAGAAAAATTACGTGGGAATACTTTATCAATGATACTTCCACCACGGCTGTAGTTAACCAGACCGCGTAAGTACAAAGCGTAATCCATACGAGGACTTCTTGGGTAAACACGCATATAACGATCTATGGTGTCTAACGCAGTATCAGGTTCATCGTATTTGTAGTATGCGTAGGCTTGTTCTAGAAGCGCTTGTTGTGCGTAACGCCCTAATGGGTATTTCGCTTCTAGTGCTTCATATTTTTTAATTGCTTCTTCGTAGTTCTTCTCATCCATAGATATTCTGGCATCTTTAAACAATTGCTGTGCAGTTGCTTTAGAATCTTCCGCGGATATATCCTTCTTTTTTTGTGAGCATGAGCTAAGCATTACAGAAAGAATTATCATCACGGCCACAACCCAGATGGACTTAGACTGATTGTGATTAATAGATGGTTTAAATATGTTCATGAAAGGCCCTTGGTTAATATGTGCTTGTTTTATTTTCAGTTCTTTTATCTGCTTAATTATACAGCAGTTTAATTATTAGAACAGTATTACAACATTCTGTATAAATATTACCTTATAATTGGAAGTTGTATGCAGAGAAGTGGTCAAAAAAACGTGAATATGAGTAATAATGAAAGTGATATCGAACAAAATGCTGAAGATTTGTCAGAAATGAATGCGGATAGTAGCGCTGACAACAGTATGGAAAACATCACTGAAAATAGCACAGACAACAGCACAGACAACAGCACAGACAATAATCAGATAGTATTTTCGATACCCGAAGAGTATCTGGGCGATAGATTAGACCGCGTTGTCGCTGAACTGTGCCCACAGTTTTCACGAAGCCAATTACAGAAATGGATTAAATCTGGCGATATTCGTATTAATAATAAAGTGGCTAATGTAAGAGACAAAGTCATCGGCGGTGAAGAGGTTGTTGTTACCCCGGTATTACAGCAGCAAACCTACGATTTACCCGAAGCAATCAAACTCGATATTGTTTATGAAGATGATCATTTATTGGTTATCAACAAACCAGCTGGTTTAGTTGTACATCCTGGTGCTGGTAATCAGACGGGTACCTTAGTCAACGGGCTGCTCGCGCATAACGCTGCACAAGAGAACTTACCCAGAGCTGGTATCGTACATCGGCTCGACAAAGATACCACTGGTTTAATGATGGTGGCTAAAACGCTGGAAACGCACACTGCACTGGTCAACCAATTACAAGAGCGAGAAGTAAAGCGCGAATATTTAGCGCTTGTATGCAAAGAAGTGATTGCCGGAGATACTATCGAAGCAAACATCGGTAGGCATCCACAAGATAGAAAGAAAATGACGGTGCTCACTAGTGGTGGTGGAAAGACGGCGATTACGCACTATCGTGTAGAGCAAAAGTTACTTCATCACACGCTACTAAGAGTGAATCTTGAAACGGGTCGTACCCATCAAATACGCGTTCATTTGGCTTGGAGGCACATGCCTATTCTGGGCGATAGAGTCTATGGTGGACGTTCTCGAGTCCCTGCAAATATTGATGGTGAATTACGCGAGCAATTACAAAAAATGAATCGCCAATCATTGCATGCGACCCGCTTAACCATTATTCATCCTCACACTGAAGAAGAGATGTCATGGCAGGTTGATATGCCGGCTGATATGCAGTTATTGGTTGATCGATTGCAGATAGATAAGTCTGAATAAAAGACATTATTACTCATAATGTCTAACGAAAAAAACGCCTCAAAGTAGGGGGGTGGCTTCAGTATTATTTAACTATCTGGCTTTAGATAAACTCAACCACAAACCCATGGCAATGCAACAGCCTCCTACTAGATGGAATAACTGAATCGTTTCTCCCAGAAAGACAATCGCCAAAATAGCACCGAAAAATGGCATAAGATGAATATATTGCCCGCCTTTTGCAGCGCCTATTTTATTTAAACCGTAGTTCCAGGATAGGTAAGCGATTATCGAAGGGAAAATTGCTATATAGAAAACAGCTTTAAGCATTTCGCTGTTCCAGGTGATATCAGGTTCGTTCAATGGATTCCACAAGGTCACGGGATAAAGAATTATCGTACCTATAATAATCAAAGTGCCTAAAAATGCCATGGCTGACATTTCTTTTGGTCTTAGATATTTCAGTAAAATTGAATAAAGCGCCCATACTAAAGCTGCGAGCAACATCCATAAATCACCTTTGTTGATGGTGAGATGCTGCAGAACTTCTATATCAAGGCGAGTGATAATGGCTATGACACCTAACAGTGAAACTAAAACTCCCAATACTTGTTTTACATTTATTTTCTCTTTAAAAAAGACACCAGATATAACAAAAATAAAAATAGGTATGAATGAATTCAACAAGGTAGCGTTGGTTGCCGTGGTGTATTGCAAAGCCACGTATGCAATGGAGTTAAAGCAAGTGATACTTAAAAAGGCGAGCAATACCAGACCCCAAAAATGTGCTTTGATGATATGACGCTGTTGCCATATAGGCTTAATTATAAAAGGGAGCAGCAGAAAGAAAGCAAGCAACCAGCGCGAGAATGATAAGCCCAAAGGCGCGTGTGCATCTGCAACCGCTCTTCCTACTACAAAATTACCCGACCAGAACAAAGGCGGGAGTAGTAAAATGAAGTAGGCGCTGAAATCAGTCTTGTCTGTATTGTTTTGCATTATTTACCGCTTATTTATAAATGGATTACTTATTTTTAATGATATTTAGATTTTAACTTTACTTGGTTATTTGATATTGCTGTGAATTTCTTCCTGATCTTCTTTCTGACTTTCTTACTAGTTTTCTTCCATAGCCTGTAACGTTCTTGAAGAGAATTCACGACGATAAATAACGCGAGTGACTAACAAGGTTGCTGCAATAAATGCAAAGGGATGTATAAACCAGGCAAGTGCTGCCAATGCATATTCGAAACCACGCATCCCATCTATAAAATGACGACTGGCGCGATTAATGACAGTACCTAATTTATCCGCATAGGATCGTAATTGCTTATCGGTATTAAAGACGCTTGGTGCGGCACCAATGATGATGACAGTATAGTTGTATTGTCTGATTGACCATACCAGTTTAAAGAATATGAAAACAAAGATAAGGATAATCAGGAGTAATTTGATTTTCCAGAAGGGCGCTGATACATGCATCGCAAAAGGAATGTCATCAACGACTTTCATTGCTTGGTCTATTACACCAAAAACAGCGATTAAACTGGCAAGTACCAGTAAACTGGTAGACGCAAAAAATGAGGTACTTCGCATCAAATGACCAACCAGGGCGACATCCGAGATACGATTATCTCGCTCCAAAAGATTGATCATCCACTGGTTACGGTAGCTTTTAGATAAACTATAGAGGGTGTTTTTTTCTTTGATTTTATAATGGTTACTAATCCAGTTGATGCTGAACCAGCAGGATAAAAATAAGAATACGGCAACGATATCCGACAAGGATATATCGGAAGGCATAGCGACTCCTCAATAAAATACAAAAATAATATGCGGATATTATAGTTAAGTCTTGGATATAAATATCCAAACATTTATTGAGTTTTGAATTTATTTATAAAAATGAGTGGCGCTTAAAAGATAAGAGCAAAACAGTAATACCAATATTTAAAAGTATAAAATACGTTTTATGAATATCTGGCTTTCACCACTTGCTGCACAGGCAATAGGTGATTTTATTAGCAGTCAGAAAGTCTGCATACCAAGCTAATGCTCAATTAAGCAATTAGACAAGCAGTTATCTGCTTACCAACTTACTTCTGCCTAACAGTATGCTCAGTCTAATAAGTAATCATCATCGAATACTTCTTTAAGGCTTCGCTCTAACGCTTTGCGCTCAAGATAATCTTCGATGTTTCTACGCACGACATGCGCTTTGATCTTCTTGTCTGACTTATCATCACTGTCGACATCTTCCAGATTTGGAATAATTTCTTTGTCGTCTAAATCCGGATTCAACGTTTGATCATTGTATCTCATAGTTCTACCTTCCCCTGTTAGCAGTCTTATTGTTATTGTTTTATTAAAAGCTATTTTTGAATAAGATAAGATCATTAGCTGAACTTATCTTGTTATACATTCTTAATGTATGGGTCTCATTATAGTTAGTCAAGCTTAACGCCAGATGAGCGGTATTAAAAAATATTAAATTTTATTTAATTTAATAACATTTCTTTATCTTGTTGAGTAAGTAGTTGTTGTTTATCGTTTTTTAATACGCCATTTATATCATTAGCAAGGTTTTCTGCGGTCTTTAAAAGAATAGATACTGCTGTTTTTCCATCAACTTTGTTGTTAGGAAGCATTACAACGGATAAACCAGCGAGTTTTTTGTTGATTAAGTCGTAGCTTGTTAATGTCCATGGGTCGACGCCATTAGCAATTTTGAACAAGCTTTTAGCGTCTAAAGCATCATCAAAGTAATGATATATATCATTGTCGCCTAATTGTAAGCCATGGTGAGCTAAAGCAGGTTGGATCAGATTACCATCGAGTCCTTGTTCATCCTGCGCTGAGATAAACAGGACAATTTGTTGTTTTAATGGCTGAATCTCAGAAGGAGATGTATCCGATTTTGTGCCAGATGCATTCTTTAGTGTACTTTTATCCGCCGCTGCAGATTTTACTTTCTCGTAATACACTTCAGTTTTTGCAGTCTTCGTCGGTTTAATACCATCACGCGCAGGTATATCATCAAGAATAGACGTGAAAGGCTCACCATTATCTTCTTTGATATCCGGTAATAACGATACGTCTTTATTTGGCAATTTACTCTGAGAAATACGACTTAATAAGTAAAGCGCGATTATAAAAATGATACCGACAATGGTGATTAAGATACTGGTTATATTCATCGTTTACTCTTGATTAACTTATGTTCTTTTACTGAGGCTGTTTTAGAAGTGCCTTGTTATTACTGGTAGTTATTCTTACTGATAACTTTAGTGCTTATTGATACGCTTATTCTTCTACCATACGAGATGCTTCGTTAACATCTACACTCACTAATCGTGAAATTCCTGGCTCTCGCATCGTAACGCCGACGAGATTTTCAGCGAGTTCCATGGTTGTTTTATTATGTGTGATGAAAATAAACTGCACTCTATCAGACATCTTTTTTACCAACTGACAAAAGCGTCCTACATTGGCTTCGTCTAATGGCGCATCAACCTCATCTAACATACAAAAGGGTGCTGGATTCAATTCGAAAATAGCAAACACCATCGCCACGGCAGTTAACGCTTTTTCACCACCAGACATCAGGTGAATACTGGAAATACGTTTGCCCGGTGGTTGCGCCATAATCGCGATACCCGTGGTCAACAAATCGTCTCCGGTCATTTCAAGATGGGCTTTACCGCCACCAAATAATTGCGGGAACATATCCTGAATTCTCGAATTTACTTTTTCGAACGTTTCTTTAAAGCGGCTTCTGGTGTCTTTATCGATTTTAGCAATGGCTGTTTCTAACGTTTCCAGCGCTTCCATCAGGTCAGCATCTTGCTTATCCAGATATATCTTACGCTCACTCTGCGTTTTAAATTCTTCGATCGCTGCCAGGTTAATCGCACCAAGTCTGGATACTTTAGTCTGTATGCTTTCCAATAAGTTCTTGTGAGAGTCTAATGTGATGTTTTCATCCATTTGCTCTGAAAGTGTTTCAAGATCAAATTCAGTTTCATCAAACTGCTCTTGCAAGGTTTGTTCACGAACACTCACTTCCTGCCATTCCATTTTTAGGCTTTCGAGCGTGGTTCTATAGCGTTCCACTTCCTGCTCTGCCTGGTGGCGTTTCTGTTCGAGTTCTCTCACTGTATTATCAATGAGTTGTAAGGCATCTCTGGATTTTGCTAATTCTGTTTCGACGTTCTTACGTTTTTCTAGTTGAATCTCTAGTTGTTGTGCTGAATTTTCAACCGAGTCTACCTCGGTGGTGTTATTTTGCTCCACAAGTTGAATTTTTCTTTCTTGCAGCAAACTCAAACGTTCATCAAGTCTATTTAATTGTTGTTGTGCGCTGCTTTGGGTTGTTTTGAAACTTTCAACTTTAATTTGTGTTTGCTGTGTTTCAGAACCTAGTAGTCTGGTTTGTTCTTTTAATCGATTAACTTCTTCAATTAATGGCGCATCTTTACCTTCAATGTCCACTTTTTCTGATTCTAGTGTTTCTAATAAGGCCAACGCCTGATTGCGAAGATGAGTCGCACTTTGATGCGATTCCTGATTAGTCATTTGTTGAATTTCTAATTCTTCAACTTCAGCAAGTACACGTTGTTGGTTGGATTCAGTTTGTTTAATACGGTTTTCACTCGCATAAATGACAGATTGCGCTTGCGACTCTTCACGATGTAATTCATTCAAACGCGTTTGTAATTCTGATTGTTGCTCTTCTAACGCTTTTCTGTGTTGTTGTCCGTTTTCTAGCGACTCTTCATGAGTGTTTAATTGTTGTTTTGTATTTTCAATCAGTGCCAGTGTTTCGTCGATTTGTTTTTGTCGTTCTAAAACACCTTCGTGCTTGTTGCCAGAATCATTCGCTTGTTTCTTTAGCCAGTTCGCCCCTAATACAATCCCTTCTTTTGTGATATATACTTCACCCGGTTTTAACGAATGTTGTTTAGAGATAGCCTCTTCTAAAGACTCTGCACACTTCACGTTAATCAGCAATGCATGTAGATAATTTGGTTTCGCCACTTTAGCCGCAAGGCTTCCAGAAAAACTGCCTGTAAGTGGGGGGGTGTCTTTATCATTTTTTATGATGAAAGAAGCCGACACATCAGGCGCATTTGCCATTAATTGCGTGAGTTTTTCTTGTGATTCTAATGGTTTTGACTGAAGCAGGTCTCCAAGAATGGTTTCTAGTGCTTTTTCCCATCCTGATTCAATCTCAATTGATTCAGCTAATGCAGAAACATCATCAAGCCCATTTTCTGTCAACCAGCTCTTTAACTTTTTAGGGGCTTTATTGTTACTGTCTTTTCCTAAACCAGCTCGTTGCAATACTTCCAGCGAGGACAGTTTGCCACTCAGACCCTGTAACTCAGAACGTGATTCCTGAAGTTGATTTTGCAGGGTTTTATTGTTTTCAATCTGAGCGCTTAGCGCTTCTTTGCAACGGTTAAATTCTTCCTGAACCTGTTTTGATTTCTGTTTGGTTTCCGCAAGCAGTTCTTGCTGTTTAAGCAGTTCTTCTTTATGCGAGTCGGTATTAAAAATAGCTTTATCAGTATTCAGTTTGATCAAGCGACTAGCGATTTGCTGCAACTGGTTTTCTAACTGCTCCATACGGGCACGTTCTACCTGTGCCTGTTGTGCAGGTTCAGCCAGCTTCTGCTGCAGTGAGCTCCAGCTTGACTGCCATTCTCTGAGTTTGGCTTCTGCTTCGTTTAGCGCTTCTGTTGATGCAGTAAATAATTCCTGCTTTTTTTCAAGAAGTGGTTCCAGTATTTCCAATTCTTGATTAGCACGCTCAAATTGCCTGCGGTCTTCTTCTGCATGAATATTTGCAGCATTAATTTCGCTATCAACCTGATTTAAATCGCGTTGATGTCTTTCAGAGAGTTCCTTTTGATGCTGAATACTTTGCTCTAAGCGTGAGATTTCAGCGCCAATTTGATAGAAGTTTGCTTGAACGGTGTTGAAGTTTTCATTGGCTTCGGTGTGTTCAGAGCGTTTTGCTTCAATCTGATTTTCTAGTGAGCGTTGTTCAGAAAGCTGGGCCTGATGGGTCGTTGCCTTTTCATTGATGGTTTCTTGTCTGTTTAAGATATCTTGCTTCACTTTATTCAAGCGCAGCAAAATTAATTCAGCACTGACACGACGCTCATCCTGTTTAAAGGTCTTAAATTTTTCAGCGGCCTTAGCTTGTCTGTTTAAATGAGATAATTGCTTTTCTAATTCTTCTCGAAGATCCGTTAAACGATCGAGGTTTTCACGTGTATTTTTTATTCGGCGTTCTGTTTCGCGACGTCTATCTTTGTATTTAGAAATACCTGCTGCTTCTTCCAGGGTATTTCTCAATTCTTCTGGTTTGGCTTCAATTAAACGTGAAATCATGCCTTGTTCAATAATCGCATAACTTCTGGGGCCAAGACCTGTTCCGAGGAAAATGTCGGTAATATCGCGACGGCGACAACGGGTACCATTTAAAAAGTATTTTGATTGTCCGTCTCTTGAAATGAGTCTTTTAATACCTATCTCTGAAAACTCGGCATATTCGCCACCCAGACTAGCATCTGAGTTATCAAACAATAGTTCTATTGAAGCTTGGCCAATTGGTTTTCGTGAGGACGATCCGTTAAAAATAACGTCATCCATAGAGGCGCCACGCAAGTGTTTTGCAGAGCTTTCACCCATAACCCAGCGAACAGCATCTATGGTATTGGATTTGCCACAACCATTGGGCCCAACAATGCCAGTTAAATTGCTGCGCAGGTCAATTGTTGTAGGATCAACAAAGGACTTGAAGCCGGCTATTTGTATCTTGCTTAAACGCAATGTTGGGGAGGTGAAGTAAAGGACATAGGCGGGTAATAATAGGTAAAGAACACCTGTGTTTCAATAAAAACATAATCTCATTTAATCGTGTTTATTTGTTACAGAATTAAACAAGGACTGCGGTGAACTCTGATCCTATAACAGAGCACTTATATATCGTTTTAACGGCTTGATTTCTTAGTCAACAAATCTCATTAATTACTTTCGTTGCTGGGATTTCTAATGAATCAATCGAGAGTTATTTTATATCGTTCTATGCCAAGTTTATTTTATCCACCTAGCAACTGTGGTTTATGACGATGATCAAAGATTAAACAAGGATTTAGGCTACAAAAAAGGTTCAGAAAAACTACTACCGTTCGTCTGCTGATATAGACCAAGCCACATTACTTTCTATCGGTGAGTTTTTGATTTAACTATTCTGTACAAATCGATAGGTGCAGTTAATGCATTTTACAAAATTTAACACAAGGAGTTAGTGTGAACTTATATGTTGCGGAAGAAATGGGAAAGGGAAGTTCATATGTTGCACCGGACCCGCATTTTATAAGTACTATTGCTTTATTCTCCAGTAGCTTGCCTTGGTCAAGATTCAAAAAGTTTTTTGAAACCAAGAAAATGGTTAATCTTTCTGGAAATGAACAATTAATTTTATTGCGTTTGGTAGCGCTGCAAGAAGTACTTTGTCTGGATGATGACGGCCTATTACGTTGGGCTAAACATCAGCTGTTTCTGTTTAGTTTTATGCAGCCAGATTTTCAGCCAAAACTCCCGACAAAAGAATTACTCAATGAATTTAGAAATGAGTTTGATAAAGTCGGTCTGCTAAAGCCATTTAGAAAACAATGCCAGCGTTTGATCGCCGAACACGATAATCGTTTACCACCTCTAGATGCGGATGAAAGTGTAGCAACTGCATCATTACTATCAACGGAAGAAAAGCCTGTTGGTAGACAACGCGTTAGTGATACCAAAGTCGATTTACCAAATCTGCCAGCGCACAATGAAGGTGATTGCCCAAATTGTGGTAGTCAAAATGTTATTAAATTAAAACCCTCTCAAGAAGTTTCAAGCCTTCCTGATATTCGTTTCCTTCGCTGTCGCTTCTGTGGTAATACCTTTAGAGAGCAATAATATTTAAGCGATATTCTTAATAGGTAATATTTCTTAAGGTAACAACAGTTAATAAAACCAAAACAAAAAAGAGTGAATAAATAGTAAAAAACGGCCTTAAAGTAGGGGGGTGACTTAATTATTTAAAGTTGCTCTACTTATGCCTATTGTGTTTCTGTCTATTCTGTCAATAGCATTCAGGGCTTAGTCATCAAGCATGGCTTGTAAATTAGAGATATAGGATTGTGCTGTTTCCTGCATTTTCTCAGGAGATACTTCAACACGATCTGCCCATACAACATTCGCATCCGGCAACTCTTCTAAAAATCGGCTCGGTTCACAGCTAAGACGCTCGCCAAACCTGTTTCTCGCTTTGGCATATGTGATGGTGAGATGTTGTTTTGCACGCGTGATACCAACATAAGCAAGACGACGTTCTTCTTCAAGGCCATCATCTTCCATACTGTTCGCGTGAGGCAGGATTTCTTCTTCAGCACCAATCAAAAAGACATAAGGGAATTCAAGACCTTTTGCCGTGTGCATTGTCATTAGGCTAATGGCGTTTTCTTCTTCCTCTTCCTGATTTCTTTCCAGAAGATCCATTAGACACATGTGAGCCATAATTTCGGCTAAAGTCTCTTTGCCTTGACCGTCTTCATAGAGGCGTCTGGTCCAGTCAATGATTTCATTAACGTTAGCCATGCGTTGCTCTACTTGTTTTTCAGAGCCGGATACATTTTGTAGCCAGTCTTCATAAGCTGTTTCGGACACGATTTTTTCAATCACTTCGTGCGGCTGGGTCTCGTGGCTTTCAGCGATCAATTCATTAATCCAGAAGATAAATCCTTTAACTCTGGCGTGTGCTTTTTGCGAAACACGCTGCGCAAAACCCATTTCCTGACTGGCCGTGTATAAGCTTATATGTCGTTCGTTTGCATAGTTACCCAGTTTCTCCAGGGTGCTTGCACCAATGGATCTTTTCGGTGTATTAATCACACGAAGAAAGGCTGCATCATCAGAGGTGTTTACCAATAACCTGACATAGGCGAGAATATCTTTAACTTCAGCGCGTTCAAAAAACGATTGCCCGCCACTAATTTTATAAGCGATGTTGTTGCTTCTCAGGTATTTCTCGAATAATCGGCTCTGATGGTTACTCCGATATAGAATCGCCATATCCTGATATTTTGCCTGATCACGAAACGTATATTTCATGATTTCGCCAATCACGGTTTCTATTTCATGCTCGGGATTTTTGCAGGGGATGATTCTGATCTTTTCGCCTTCACCCAGACTACTCCAAAGCTTTTTATCAAATAAGTGATCGTTATTCGCAATCAAGGCATTTGCGCTATCGAGAATCAATGAAGTAGATCGATAGTTTTGTTCTAGTTTCACCACTTTTAAGGTTGGATAATCTTCCTGCAATTGCGCGATATTCTCTGGCTTTGCACCACGCCATGCGTAGATTGACTGGTCATCGTCGCCTACAACGGTCAACTCTTTGCGCAAACCAGCCAAAAGTTTTACTAATTCATATTGGCAAATATTGGTGTCCTGATATTCATCGACGAGTAGATAACGTAATTTATTTTGCCACTTCTTGAGTACTTCTGGCTGTTCTTTAAATAATTGCAGCGGTAATAAAATCAAATCATCAAAATCAATCGCGTTATAGGCTTTCAATTGGCGCTGATAACTTCTGTACAGTTTTGCGGCGTGAACTTCATGTGCTGATGTGGCGACTTCAAAGGCTTTTTCAGGTGAAACAAAGTCATTTTTCCAGCGTGAGATGATCCAGCGAGCATCATCATCGTTTTCATCCTGTTCTTCGTTTACAACTTCATTCATGGTCAATTCTTTGATGATATTCGAACTGTCTTGCGCATCAAAAATAGTGAAACCTGGTTTATAACCTAAAGCCTTATACTCTTTACGAATTATGTCGAGACCGAGTGTATGAAACGTCGATACAGTGAGTCCTTTGCCTTCTTCCTTGGTGAGTATTTCCGACACGCGTTCTTTCATCTCACGCGCTGCTTTGTTGGTAAAAGTAATCGCGGCTATATTTTTGGCATTAATTTTGGCGCTACGAATTAACCAGGCAACTTTTTGTGTGATTACACGCGTTTTTCCGGTGCCTGCTCCTGCTAATACGAGAAGAGGTGAGCCAATATGTTCAACAGCCTGTTGCTGTTGTGGATTCATTTGAGGTTTGTCTGACACGGATAGTATTACTTGATAAAAGAGTCGCTATGGTAGACCTAGATTTGGCCTTTTGCATTATTTGATTACAATTATTTTACTTGTTTGTTTGCAAGATGTAAAACACGCTGTAAACACTATATACCGCTGATCTATTCGTTTTGATAAACAAAGAATACTGCATTAATATAGCTATATTGCACATCGAATCATAATTTAATAAAAATAATCGAGTTGTCGGGTTAACAATGAAAAAAGAAAAAGTCATCAGTATTATCAAAAATGCAATTGATACGCATGTCGTCTGGATTAAGCACGGACAAATTCTTATCGATGGATTAAATCTTGAAACTGCTCAAGCGCCACTGAATTGCGATGATTGTGAGTTCCATCTTTGGTTTAATTCAAATGGCACTAGGCTTAGAAAGTTTGGCTGGTATAAAGACATTAACGATATTCACACAAAATTCCATAAGGCTTATAGCGTTTTGTATTATGAATCGATGCGTATGTATAACCCTAAAACACGCGCTGAATTAATTGAGCGATTTAATGATTTAGAAATGCATTCAAATGATTATCAAAAACTTCTTTCTGATGTTCATGCAGAATTGGACGAGATGATCGTCTCTGATTTTGAGGATATGCTGCTTGATGAAGAAGTAGAAGAAGAAAAAGAGTCAGAAGAAATCAGCAAGGAATCAGAATTAAAAGACAAAACAATAAAAACAAATGAGTCGGATCAAAGTTCTGACAATAAATCTGATATCGACCTCGAAAATACTGAAAATACTGAAAATACTGAAAATACTGAAAATAAAAAAGAAAACGATAATCAATCAATCGATTTCACAGACAATGTAGAAATTAACAATCAAGATGATTCAAATCTAGAAGATAGTGAACATCAAGAAGTTGAAGAAATAAAAGCTGAATTAGAAAATCCAGCCGAATCTGAAGGTCCGATTTATACATCTAACACCCATCTAAATGATGATGTAGATAAATTAACTAAAGAAGCTGTATCAGAAATGCATTCTGAGACAGCCATAAACGAAGATCATAATCAAAATGCTACTGTCCAAAGCTTTATGTCATCAAATAATAGCAATAACCCTAATCAACAAAGACAGCTGTTAAAACAACAAGATATTAAGCAGTTAGATCAAGAAATTGAATTAACACAACTGGAGTTGAATCAATTTAAAGAGCGTCAAAAGTTAACTCAACAAAGTATCCAGCAACTTGAGCAGTATTATGTGCTTAAGCATCAGGAAATGGAGATTGATCAACGTGAACATACTGAGTTAGAAACCAGAAAACTAGAAGCGAAAGAACTTAAAGAAAAAGAACTAGCAAAGCTTGATGAGCAGGCTCACAGAAAGATGCAAGAGCTTGATCAACTAGAAATGGTAGATCAAAAGCTAGAAAAGAAAAAAGAGCAAAGTGTTCTATTTGAAAAACAGCAGATAGCTCAATTAGATGAACAAAAAACAAATAAGCTTGAAGACATTAAGCAAATAGATAAGCATCTTGATCTTCGCCAAAAAGATTTACAAAAACTAAAGGATCAGGTTGCATTGGTAGAGCAGGATATTGCTGATCTAGAATCACAAAAAGATGGTAAAAATAAAGATCTTGAAAATATCGAAGATCAAAAGAATATTAAATTAGAGCAAAGTGAGCTTGAGTCGCAAAGACAGCAAAAACTTGACGAACATAAAGCTGAAGTGCAAAGAGAGAAGCAAAAAGAATTAAATATACTTGAACAACAACAGCAATTACGCAAAGAAGAGCTGCGAGCTGTAAAACAAGAGCTAATCGAACTGGGTCAAAAGAAGACTGAGGTTGAAGTCGTAAAACAACGTGAAATTAGAGAGCTGGAAGAGCAGCAATCGATGAAACAAGAAGCGTTGAAGAAGATTGAAGAAAATCAACAGTCAAAAAGACAAGAAATCCGTGAGCTTGAAATAAAACAAGAGCAGATAAAAGCCAGTTTACAAGAAATGCAAGAACACCAGGAATTTCATGTCAGCGTGTAAATACAAGCAATAAAAAGTACAAACTTAGTGGATAAGTCTTCAGTATGTAGTCTTTTACTGAACTAAAAACCCAGTCTATTTAATGAGCATAAAGTCTCATTAAATAGACTGGGTTTTTGCGTTATGAAGCATTACTTTAAAAGAAAAATTGTTTTAACAAATCATGAAACAAATAGTGTAGCGTGTTAATTCAGTCAATTTGTACTATGTTTAAAGGTAGCTTACAAAAAATCTAAAGCTTTTTAGTTGCTCTGGAATAGGATTTCTGATGAAAACGATAAATCAAATTCTCGACGTCAAAGGTAACCAGGTATATGTAACAACACCTGAAACTTGCGTCATCGATGCTGTTAAAGAAATGGCTAAAATGAAGTGTGGTGCTTTGATTGTTTTGCAGGAAAGCGACATTGTAGGGGTCATTACAGAGCAGGATTTCACCCGTAGAGTACTGTTGAATGATCTTGATACGAATAAAACTAAAGTCGGCGAAGTAATGTCGTCCGAAGTTGCGGTGATTGAGCCACAAAAGACTGTATCGGAAGGAATGGCTATTATGACAGATAAGCGAATTCGTCATCTACCAGTAATAGATTCGAATAATGATTTAATTGGGATTATTTCAATTGGGGATTTAGTCAAAGAAGTTATTGCAGAACAAGAAACGATAATAGGGCAGCTGGAACAGTATATTCATAGTTAGCTTTCATAATCTGGGTTCGATAACCAAAATGTTGTCTATTAATACACTTTGGGAAATTGTAAAAGCCTAATTACTCGAACCTCTATAGAGAAACACGTACGTAATTCATTGTGTGTTTTTAGAAAAGTATCTCCTTAAAAGTATTCAAACTAGCCTACCGTAAATTTTAAATCGTTTAAGTAAACTATCTCATGCATGTACAATTAGAGGATGCATATTCTACTTTTAGTCATCTTTATTGTATTTATTATTTATGTTCCACATTGGTGGGCCAAACGCATATTTCAGCGTTATTCAAATGAACAAGATCATATCGATGGTACTGGTGGCGAGCTTGCAATTCACCTTTTAAAACGTTTCGAAATGTCAGATGTTGGGGTTGAAGAAACAGAAGAGGGTAATGATCATTATGATCCTGAAAGCAAAATGGTTAGGCTTTCACCCAGTAATTATAATAAAAAATCACTAACTGCTGTTGCTGTCGCAGCGCATGAGGTAGGTCATGCTATTCAGGATGATCGCAATGAGACGAAATTAGCATTGCGTTCAACCTTGGTGAAATCGTCAATTAAGCTACAAAAGTTTGGCTCGGTCATTATGATGGTCATGCCGATTGTTGTAATTCTTACCAAAAGTCCATTGGCGGGTTTCGTATTTATTGCTACCGGATTACTTAGTATTGCAGGTTCGTCTGTCGTTCACTTGGTAACATTACCAGTAGAATGGGATGCGAGCTTTGGCAAAGCGATGCCAATTCTTAAAGAGGGTTATATACGTGAACAAGATCATGCTGCAGTTAACTCAATCTTAAAAGCCGCAGCATTTACTTATATCGCTGCTTCACTCACAAGTATTTTGAGCGTCTGGAGATGGATCGCATTGTTAAGACGTTAAGGCAAAGTATTAGTGAAAGTATAAGAGTGTTAAATTATTTCTTTAATGACGGCTGAAATAACGCTTATCGAGTGAATTTAGAAATAAGCATTTATTAGCATTATCGCTCAGAAAAAAATCCCCCCAAAGTAGGGGGGTGCCTTTTTAATTTTATTTGGTCATTCTGATTATCAAATCCGGACAGTAAATTGAAACTGTTTAAGCATCGTATGCCAAAACAGGTCCAAGCCATTTTTCTGCCTGCTTCATCGTCCAGCCCTTACGTTTAGCGTAGTCGTCTACCTGATCTGGTTGAATTTTACCTGTGCCGAAGTAACGAGAATCCGGATGAGAATAGTAGAAACCTGATACTGCGGCAGCAGGCCACATCGCATAGGATTCAGTGATTTTTAAACCAATCCTTTCTTCGGGTTGTAATAGCTCCCAAAGTGTTCCTTTTTCAGTATGCTCCGGACAGGCAGGATAGCCAGGAGCCGGACGTATACCTTGGTATTTCTCTTTGATAACTTCCTCGTTATCCAGGTCTTCATCAGCTGCGTATCCCCAGAATACTTTACGCGTTAACTCATGCATTTTTTCCGCAAGTGCTTCTGCGAATCTATCTGCGAGTGCTTCAAGAAGAATCGCGTTGTAATCATCATGATCTTTTCTAAAGCGTTCAATATGTTCTTCAATACCAAAACCAGTGGTTACCGCAAATGAGCCAATCCAGTCAGATTTGTTAGTATCTAATGGTGCAATGAAGTCTGTCAGGCAGAAGTTAGGTTGCTGATTGTTTCTGTCCATCTGTTGGCGGATGTTGTGCAGAGTTGTGTGAGAGGTTTTACGGTCTTCATCTGTGTATAAATTAATATCATCGACACCATCGCTGTTAGCAGGGAAGAAGCCAAGTACGGCTTTTCCTGTTAGCCATTTTTCTTTGATAATGCTGTCTAACATTTCTTTAGCATCACCTAGTAATCGGGTTGCCTCTTCTCCAACAACCTTGTCGGTTAAAATTGAAGGGTATCTGCCAGCTAATTCCCATGATCTAAAGAACGGCGTCCAATCAAAAATTTCAGCCAGATTATCAAGTGGATAGTCATTAAACTGCAGTAAAACGCCACCGTTATCCAGTTGTTCAAAAGTATAATCACCAGCAATTAAAGGATCATCGATCTTGCCATCAAAAATAGCAGGTTTAGGTGGTGTGTAAGATGCCCAGTCAATATCAACTTTGTTTGCTCGTGCTTGCACCAGCGTAGCTGACTTTTTCTCGCGCTGATTTGCCGCGCGTTTAACACGCATTGCATCGTATTCGTCTTTCATTTCCTGATGAAAAGCTTGTTTGCTTTCTGGTGACATTAATTTGCCAGCAACACCTACTGCTCGAGAAGCATCAGGTACATATACTATAGAACCACCAAATTGAGGATCAATCTTTACGGCTGTATGTATTTTTGATGTTGTAGCGCCACCTATCATAAGCGGCAGTTTGAAATCCTGACGTTCCATCTCTTTTGCAACATTCACCATTTCATCAAGTGATGGGGTTATTAGTCCAGATAAGCCAATTATGTCGCAGTTTTCATCACGAGCAGTTTGCAAAATAGTTTCTGCTGGCACCATTACACCTAGATCAAGCACTTCATAGCTATTACATTGCAGCACGATACCTACGATATTTTTACCGATATCATGAACATCGCCTTTTACCGTAGCCATTAGGATTTTGCCGTTGGTACTAACTTCGTTGCCTTCTTTTTCAGCTAATAGATAAGGTTCTAACCAGGCAACTGACTTTTTCATTACACGAGCTGATTTTACCACCTGAGGTAAAAACATTTTGCCATCACCGAATAAATCGCCGACGACATTCATGCCGTCCATCAGTGGACCTTCGATAACGTGAATAGGGCGCTTTAATTCCGCTAAAGCTTCTTCAGTATCGGCATCAACAAAGGCATCTATGCCTTTAACTAATGCATGTTCTAAGCGTTTGCCAACAGGCCAGGTGCGCCATTCCAGATCTTGTTTGTTTTCTTTCTGAGTGCCATCACCGACGTAATTAGGAGCAATATCTATCAGTTTTTCTGTCGCTTCCGGATATCTATTGAGTACCACATCTTCAACGACATCGCGTAATTCTTTGGGTAAATTATCGTAGACTTCTAGCTGACCTGCATTAACGATACCCATATCCATGCCGTTTTTAATGGCATGATAGAGGAACACGGAATGAATCGCTTCACGTACAGGGTTATTCCCTCTGAATGAGAATGATACATTAGACACACCACCCGATATCATGGCATGCGGAAGAGTATCTTTGATCGCTTTAGTGGCTTTAATAAAATCAAGCCCATAGTTATTATGCTCTTCGATACCTGTTGCGATAGCAAAGATATTAGGGTCAAAGATAATATCTTCAGGTGGGAATCCAGCTTGATCTACCAAAAAGTTATAAGCACGAGTACAAATTTCTACTTTACGTTCGTATGTGTCTGCCTGACCGTCTTCATCAAAAGCCATCACTACAGCTGCAGCGCCATAACGTTTAATTAATTTGGCTTGATGTAAAAAGTTTTCTTCACCTTCTTTGAGTGAAATCGAATTTACAATGGCTTTACCTTGAATACATTTAAGGCCAGCTTCAATAATTTCCCATTTAGATGAATCTACCATAATAGGAACGCGGGCAATATCCGGTTCAGCTGCAATTAAATTGAGAAAACGTACCATGGCTTCTTTTGATTCCAACATGCCTTCATCCATGTTGATATCAATAATTTGAGCGCCGTTTTCTACTTGTTCTTTAGCAACTTCAAGGGCGGTATCATAATCACCGTCTTTTATGAGACGCTTAAATCTGGCAGAGCCAGTTACGTTAGTTCTTTCGCCCACATTAACAAATAAGCTATCACTACCAATATTGAAAGGCTCTAAGCCAGATAGTCGACATTCAACGGGGATATCAGGAATTACGCGAGGAGCTTTGTTTTCAACGGCATCAGCAATAGCTTTAATGTGTTGAGGGCTTGAGCCACAACAACCACCGACAATATTAAGAAAGCCACTTTCAGCCCATTCTTCAATGTGCTCAGACATTTGTGCTGGTTCTAAATCATATTCACCGAATTCATTGGGTAAACCAGCGTTAGGGTGTGCAGATACATAGGTTTCACTGATACGTGAAAGTTCTTGTACATATTGACGCAAGGCATCTGGACCAAGTGCACAGTTTAGTCCTATAGAAATCGGCTTGGCGTGTTTCAATGAGTTATAAAAAGCTTCTGTGGTTTGACCTGATAATGTTCTACCCGAAGCATCTGTTATCGTTCCGGAAATCATCACCGGCAGTTTAGCCTGATCTTCGGCGAAGTCTTCTTCAAATACGCTTTCAACGGCAAATATTGCTGCTTTTGCATTTAACGTATCAAAAATGGTCTCAATTAAAATGATATCGGCGCCACCTTCAATGAGACCTCTGGTAGACGACATATAATCTTCTACCAAATCATCAAAACTGATGGCTCTGAAACCTGGGTCATTCACATCAGGAGACATGCTACAGGTTTTACTGGTTGGACCTAAAACCCCAGCAACAAATCTTGGTTTCTCAGGGGTGGAAAATTTATCAGCGGCTTCGCGTGCCACTTTTGCTCCTGCAACGTTTAGTTCATAAGCAAGATTTTCCATTTCATAATCGGCCATACTGACACGTGTCGCATTGAACGTATTCGTTTCAATGATATCGGCGCCAGCCTCAAGATATTCTTCGTGAATTTCACCAATAATCTGAGGCTGCGTAATGGCCAAAAGATCATTATTACCTTTAATATCCATGTGGTAATTAGAAAATCTTTCGCCACGGTAGTCTGCCTCTTCAAGCTTGCGGCGCTGGATCATAGTGCCCATTGCACCGTCAAGAATCAGGATGCGTTTTTGAAGAATCTCTTGTATTTGTGATATTTTATTCATTAGACTTGTATGGTCGTGATTGGATTGCGTTTTATACGTTATTTAATACCAATTGCAAGTAACATTATGACGTATGCAGCTAAGATAAGGTCGCCTTTTGAAAATTAAAAGGTTTTTCGTTGCTTTTTATCCTCTTGTAATCGCTATAATGAGCGTTATGTACATAGATTTTATGTTGCTGAATTATTTAGAGTCTACGATTTTGACCTATATCAATTTAGTTTCAAATCAAATCTATATAATGCTTTTTAGGCTGAAGAATCTTGGTTTATTATTTTCATTTTTGAAAGTTTTGTTGTATTCTCGCGGCAACCTATTAGCAGGTACTAATATACTTAATTATTAGTATTAATTTATAGAATATTTAAATTTACATTGAGGGTGAATGATGGCGCAAAGTGCAGCTATAGACGGCGCGGGGATAGGCATTTCAAATGCTTCAAGCGTTGAGGCGACTTATCTAGAAAAGTATAATTATGACATAGTGAAGAAATTCGCTCTGATGGCAATATTCTGGGGCATCGCTGGTATGTCTGCGGGAACTTATATTGCCTCTGAATTGGCTTGGCCTTTTCTGAATTTCGATATCGCACAAATCACGTTTGGCCGTTTAAGACCATTGCACACAAGTGGTGTTATTTTTGGTTTTGGTGGTAACGCATTATTTGCGACTTCGTATTATATTGTACAGCGCACCTGTCAAACGCCTTTATGGGGCGGTAAATTAGCCGACTTTACCTTCTGGGGCTGGAACCTGGCTATTGCAATCGCTGGTGTCGGTTACCTATTCGGTATCACGCAAGGTCGTGAATATGCTGAGCCTGAGTGGTACGTTGATCTATTGATCGCTGTTGTATGGGTTGTTTACCTAGTTATCTACACAATGACTCTGTTAAAACGTAATCAGCCTCATATCTATGTTGCAAACTGGTTCTTTATCAGTTTTATTCTTGCCGTTGCACTGCTTCATATCTTCAATAATCTTGCTGTACCTGTTAGCTTCTTTGGCGTTAAGTCTTATAGCTTATTCTCTGGTGCTCAAGATGCGATGACACAGTGGTGGTATGGTCATAACGCGGTAGGTTTCTTCTTAACAGCTGCTTTCCTCGGTATGATGTATTACTTTGTTCCTAAGCAGGCTGGGCGTCCGGTATATTCTTATCGTTTATCGATTATTCACTTCTGGGCATTAAGCTTCATGTACATGTGGGTAGGTACTCACCATTTACATTGGACTGCAATTCCTGACTGGACTTCTACTCTAGCTGCAACTTTCTCAATCATGCTATTGATGCCTTCTTGGGGCGGTATGATCAACGGTATCATGACGCTATCTGGTGCCTGGGATAAGTTACGTTCTGATCCTATTATGATGTTCTTGATTACTTCTTTATCTTTCTACGGTATGTCTACGTTTGAAGGACCGATGATGTCTCTTAAGAGTGTAAACGCACTATCTCATTACACTGACTGGACTGTAGGTCACGTTCACTCGGGTGCATTAGGCTGGGTTGCAATGGTTACATTCGGTTCTTTCTACCACATGATTCCGAAACTTTGGAATACAACTATTTATAGTCTTAAACTTGTCTACATACATTTCTTCTTAACGACTATTGGTATTCTTTTATATATCACAGCTCTATGGGTATCTGGTATCGGCCAGGGTCTAATGCTTAGAGCGTTTGATGAATACGGAAACCTTGCTTATAGCTTTATTGAAACTGTTGTATTCATGCATGGTCCATTAGTAGCAAGAGCGATAGCAGGTATGTTTATCGTTACAGGTATGTTCTTCATGACGTACAACATATGGATGACAATCGCTAAACGTAACACTGTCACTGATGAAGCAACATCAGCTGCTAAGGCTTAAGGAGATACAGCCATGATGAAACACGAAAGTATTGAAACTAATGCAGCGTTGTTAATAGTTTTAACACTAGCAGCAATTAGTATCGGTGGATTAGTTGAAATCGTGCCTTTGTTTTATATCGAAGGTACTGTTGAAGACGTAAAAAATGAAGATGGTAAAGACGCTGTTCGTCCTTACACACCTCTAGAGCAACTTGGTCGTGATATTTATACACGTGAAGGTTGTTACACCTGTCATTCACAAATGATCAGACCTTTCCGTGATGAAGCATTGCGTTATGGTCATTATTCATTAGCTGCTGAATCACAGTACGATCATCCATTCCAGTGGGGATCAAAGAGAACAGGACCTGATCTGGCTCGTGTTGGTGGTAAGTATTCAAGTGCTTGGCATACGAAGCATTTGATGGCACCCCGTTCAGTTGTTCCAGAGTCAATCATGCCTAATTACCCATGGTTAACTGATAAGTTAGATTACACCGATGTTCAGGGTAAAATGCGTGCACTAAAAGCAGTAGGTGTTCCTTACTCATTATCTAAAATTGAATTTGAAGCAAATGTAGAAAAATTTGGTGAAGAAGTCGCTAAGAAGTTAGATATCAATGCGGCTGAAGTTAACCTAAAGGCTCAGGCTAAATTAGGTAATTATGATGGTGATCCTGAAAATTTGACTGAAATGGATGCGTTAGTTGCTTACTTGCAGATACTAGGCACGATGATTGATTTCAGCAAACATGATGAAGCTGAGTTTGTGAAGTTCCGCTAGAACTTCACATATCAAAGTAACATAAGGTAATAATCAAATGATGAATGATATTTTCGATTGGTTCATGGTAATGGCAAATAACAAGAGTGTAACGCTTGTGATATTTGTTGTTACTTTCACTGCGATCATAGTTTATGTCTATGGCAGTAAAAAACGCAGTGCACGCCTAGAAGAATATCGAAATATTCCTTTTCTCGATGATGATAACGATATTCATCAGGAAAACGTAACTGGAAGTAAAAAAAGTACAGGTGAAAAATAATTATGTCTGATAACAACTCTGAGCAACATAAGATAACAAAAGATCCAATTACAGGGGCGGAAACAACTGGCCACGTATGGGACGACGATCTTCAAGAGTTTAATAACCCACTTCCACGTTGGTGGTTATGGGCGTTCTACGGAACAATCATATTTACAATCGTTTATTGGGTTATTTACCCAAGTTGGCCTACAGGTCTTGCGAAAGATGGATATATCCCTGGTACGAGTACTTTAACGTTCAAGTCTGACAAGATAGAAGACGGTAAAAGAACGATAGCAGCAGGACCAGAAGTAACGACTCACTGGAATACACGTGCATTGTTAGCAGTTCAAATGCAAACGGATCCTAACGAGTTAAAGCGTCAGGAAATGGTTAAAAAAGTTGCCGCAACACCATTAGATACGGTTGCTAAAGACCCTCAACAAAGTGCTTTCGTTCTGGCTTATGGTAAAGGTATTTTTGGTGATTACTGTGCAGCCTGTCATCAGGCGGGTGGTCAAGGTGTTATCGGACATTATCCAAATATCATCGATGATGCATGGTTATGGGGTAGCGATAGTGCGGATATCGAAACTACTATTCGTAAAGGCAGAAAAGGTAATATGCCTGCTCAGAATACCCTATTAAATCCTGAAGAAATCACAGAAGCTGCTAATTATGTATTGAGTTTATCAGGTGAGCCTGTTGACGCTGGCTTAGCAGCGAAAGGTAAAGTTATATTCGAGACTAAAGGTTGTTCAGGTTGTCATATGCCAACGGGTGTTGGTATGAAGGCTTTGGGTTCAGCTAATCTGACAGACAAAATCTGGACACAAGCTGATGTACCTGGTGCTAAAGATATGGCTGCTAAAGTTACTGCTGTTGAGCATGTTATAGCGAATGGTATTCAACGTGAAATGCCTGCTTGGGAATCACGTTTAAGTAATGATGAAATTAAAGTGTTAGTTGCTTATATTAAATTACTCAGTTCTGAATAGTTTGGCTTAGTAAGAGTTTGGGGTAAGCCTCATACTTTTTAAATATTTACGGCCGGTTTATCCGGCCGTATTTAATTGTAAATAACGTATTAGGTAAAAGTTAGAACCTATTAAATATTATGGCGGATAATAATAATGAGTGATTTTCCTATCCCGGTAGTTGCAGAATCTGTAACTATCCATCCACGTTCTATCAAAGGTCGTTTCAGACTGTTTAAATCTGTAACGCTCTATATGGCGTATCTGGTGTATTTCATTTTGCCATGGATACCGTGGTCGAGACCTGTAGGTGATCCGCAAGCTGTTCTTTTTGATATGACAGCCAGAAAATTCTATATTTTTGGTTTAGTTGTACATGCACAGGATATTTTCTGGTTAGCAGCCCTGTTATTTTTAGCCGCTGTTTTATTGTTCTTTTCAACAGCATTAGTTGGACGTGCCTTTTGTGGTTATTTTTGTTTCCAGACCTTATGGACAGATGCATTTCGCTCTATAGAAAAAATGATTCAGGGCGACAGGGTGAAGCGCATACGCTTAGACAAACTACCTTGGAATGGAGAGAAAATCCTTAAAAAAGGTACAACGCATTTTCTATGGTTATTTCTTGCATTCTGGACGGGCTTATCTTTTATTCTTTATTGGGGTTATGCACCTGATTTGATTGTAAAATTCTTTACGGGACAAGCTTCTTCAGTCGCTTATTTCACTACATTCGGTTTAATGACAACAACGTATATTGCCGCTGGTTTGATGCGTGAGAAAGTATGCCAGCACGTGTGCCCTTACTCTCGTTTTCAGAGTGTGATGATCGACAAAGATACTTTGGTCCCTGCTTACGATCCTGAAAGAGGCGAAGGCACAGCCGGACGAGCAAAACCCGTAAAAGCATTAAAGACACAGGAAGCTAGAAAAGAAGCGGGTGTCGGTGATTGTGTCGATTGCGGCCTATGTGTTCAGGTCTGTCCAGTGGGTATCGATATCCGAGATGGAATGCAATACGCCTGTATTCAATGCGGGTTATGTGTTGATGCCTGTGATTCGATAATGGATGCACGTGGTTGGGATCGTGGACTGATTCGTTACGAATCTGAAAATGGTCTAGAGCACGGTAAAACACACTTCTTCAAGCTGAGAACCTACGGTTATGGCTTAGCCATGATTGGTGCAATAGCATTCTTGATGTGGAGCATGAGTGGTAAAAAGATTGTCGAAAGTACAGCAAGACAAATTAGAAGCCCGTTATATGTTGTTTTATCCGATGGACGTATTATGAATAGATACGAACTTAAGGTAGATAATAAATCAATGTACGATGCAAGCTTTAGCCTGAGTTTAAAAGGTCTTGAAGGTGCAGAAGTAGATATGGGGCAGATTAAAGAAGTATTTTTAAAGCCTGATGAAAAGCAAAGAGTCATGGTTAAGGTCAGAAGAAAACCAGGTGAATCATTGACCAATAATACTGAATTTAAATTTGTTCTTACGCCTAAATCAGGTGAAGTTAAAGAACCGATATATATAGAATCTCAATTTATAACGCCGTAGTGTAACTCCGGCTTATAGTATGGTTTATAGCTATTCGACTGGCAATTTAGATAATAAGCAAGCATGCAATATAGAGTACTAATTAATGAGTAATTACAATCTCGTAGTAACCTTGGGTTTTGGTTCACTACTGGCATTTTTCCTTTTCTTTGTTTTTTACAAAGTCATCCGCTGGGGTGGAAAAATGTCTGCGCTCGCAACAGCTGCATTAATGCTACTAATCTATGTGCCGTTATCGGTTACGCATTGGGTGGGCATCGACGTGTTTGCGATTCACTTTGCTTTCTTTATGATGATTCCCTATGGCCTCGGCATCATTACTGGAGTTCATGAAGAACGACGTTTGATAGAAGGTGAGGAAATTAAACGTGGAATGCATTGGGCGCCAGGAATCATCATTGTATTTTTTATACTATTAGCCACTGTAGATAGCTTTATTATTTCTTCGGCTACAGGTGGTTTAGATACCGGTTTAGCAAAAATACTATTACCTAAAGCAGCGAGTGATGATATTGGCTCAAACATCAGCTCTCAATTTACGGGTGCTGTATCGAATGATCTACAAAACAAAGAAAAGAACTTTGACACTTATGTACTGCAACTACAAAAGCAGCGTGAAAGAGGTTGGAGAGTATCGGGTGGATGGGATAGGTCTCCTATGCTAAATACCAGCACCAATTTTAATTTGATCGTGAAAGACCGTTCGGGTAATGCGATAAGTGATGCAAATGTTACTGCCGAATTTAGGCGCACATCTGATATGAGTTATGATCAGCTATTTACGCTCGTAGAAACAGATAAAGATAATAATGCAGGAAAATACTCAGTGCCTGTTTCCTTACCATTAAAAGGGTGTTGGTCAATGAAAATCCTCGTTACAAAAGGGGAAGACATTCACGAGATCAAAGGGCAGACTGAAGTGTCGTATATAAATGATGGTAAACTTGTCACCCCGGAATGTGCTGAAGGTGAGCCAGATGTGGAACAAAAGCGTTTACGTTAATAGTTTGATCCCTTTGTTAAAAAAGCAGACTATTAAAAAAACGCTTCAAAGTAGGGGGGTGTGTTTATTCACTGGAGTGAACATACTGCCCAGCATGACTATTGCATATCTACGAGTCTGTAAGAATTTACGATCGGTCTTTGTGACGCTTATAAAAAATAGAAAAGACCCCCCCCCACTTATAGCGACTTTTTTAAAATCATTCTCACAACAATCTCTCAATTACGGATAAGCACACTCACGTATGTCACAAGATTGTTTTCACTGTGGACTCCCTGTTCCAAATGGTTCTTCCTATTATGTTGTTATCGACGATAAGCAACAGCCAATGTGTTGCACGGGTTGTAAAGCGGTTGCTGAAGCCATCGTAGAAAACGGACTTACTGATTTTTACAAACACCGTACGACTAACTCCAAAAAAGCAGAAGATTTAATCCCAGAGGAACTCGTTGTTTACGACAATGAGTCCTTACAAAAAAGTTTTGTGCATTCAGAAGACGGCACTATTCGTGAAGCTTCCCTTGTTTTGGAAGGCATTGTTTGTGCCGCCTGTGTCTGGTTAAACGAAAAGCATGTATTGGCGTTACCCGGTGTTATTGAATTCCGCATAAATTATTCAACAAGTCGGGCCAGTTTAAAATGGAATAATGACCAGATTAAACTCAGCGATGTTTTACAAGCAATTGTAGATATTGGCTATAGTGCTCATCCTTTTGATCCTGGTCGTATGGAAACCCTGCAGAAGAAAGAAAAATCCATTGCGCTAAGACGCATTGCGCTCGCTGGTATGGGAATGATGCAGGTGATGATGCCGGCAATTGCCATTTATATTGGTGAAGACACGGATATGTCTGAATCCATGTTGCATTTCTTACGCTGGATTAGTTTGATCATTACAACACCCGTGGTTTTTTATTCATCGCGGGTGTTTTTTACCTCTGCCTGGCGTGATCTAAAGCGACGTCATTTTGGTATGGATGTACCTGTTTCTATTGCCATTGGTAGTGCCTATCTGGCAAGTATCTGGGCTACGGTCACCAATACTGGTGAAGTGTATTTTGATTCGGTTGTGATGTTTACCTTCTTTTTGTTGCTGGGACGCTTCTTTGAGATGGGAGTTAGGCACAAGGCCGGGCAGGTGGCTGATGCCTTAGTAAGACTGGTGCCACAAACAGCCACCCGTTTAGAAAAAGATGAGCAGGGTAATGAAATCCAGAATGTAATCGCTGCGAATGAATTATCACTGGATGATAGAGTGATTATTAAGCCCGGCGAGACAATACCAGCGGATGGTAAAGTCGTCGAAGGATCGAGCAGTGTCAATGAATCGCTACTCACCGGCGAGAATATGCCACTACAAAAACAGATCGGTGATGAGCTTATCGGTGGTACCCTGAATGTAGAAAGCCCATTGACCATGCAGGTCATGAAGTTGGGCGATAGCACTATGCTGTCTTCTATCATCCGTTTACTGGATAGAGCTCAAAGTGAAAAACCTAATCTGGCAAAGTTTGCCGATAAAGGTGCCGCCTGGTTTGTACTGGCATTACTCGCTGTCGCTTTAGTGGTTTTTATCGCATGGTGGTTTATAGATCCATCACGTGCCTTCTGGGTAGCTTTATCTGTACTGGTGATTACGTGCCCTTGCGCTCTGTCATTGGCGACTCCAGCCGCTTTAACGGCAACAACGGGAAATCTGACACAAAAAGGCGTGCTCACCACCCGCGGCCATGCACTGGAAACACTAAGTAAAGTCACACACGTGATTTTCGACAAAACAGGCACATTGACACATGGGAGACATCAACTCCTTGGTATTGATGTGCTGGGTGAGAGTAATGAAACACGATGCAAACAATTAGCGGCAGGACTGGAAGTGGCATCCGAACACCCTTTGGCGAAAGCTCTTTCAGAAATTAGTAGTAGCCATCAGGTATTCGAAAACTTGTCTGCGGTATCGGGTAAGGGCGTGGTTGGATTTCATCAAGGTGAAGAGTATCGCTTAGGTTCTTATCACTATGTAAGTCAGTTAGCTAAGCATGATTTGCAAGACAGCAAGTTAGATAACGTTATAGATACTCCCATTTCTACCGTCTATTTAGGCAAGCAAGGTCATTGGTTGACGGCTTTCCATCTGCAGGATGAGGTACGAGAAGAATCAAAGTCTGCCATACAATCATTACTACAAGCTGGCATCGATGTGAGTCTTCTTAGCGGCGACAATGAAGCCGCGGTAAAGTCAGTGGCAGAAACACTCGGTATTAAAAACTATCAGGCGAAATTACTACCCGCTGATAAGCTCAATCATGTGCAAGCTTTGCAAGCAAAAGGTGAAGTGATAGCGATGGTTGGTGATGGTGTGAATGATGCGCCAGTGCTTGCCACAGCTAATGTGTCAATCGCTATGGGTAAAGGCTCGCAGCTGGCTCAAGCCAGTGCAGATATGATTTTATTGAGTGAGGACCTGAATCAGATTCCAGCGTCGATAAGCTTGTCTAAGCGCATGCAAACCGTTATCCATCAGAATTTTAGTTGGGCGATTATCTATAATGTTATTGCAGTACCAATTGCAGCCATGGGTTTTATTACACCCTGGATGGCAGCAATTGGTATGTCTATGAGTTCGCTATTGGTTGTGTTAAATGCATTACGACTCAAGTAAGAAATTATGCAGGTTTCTTCCAGCGTAATTTCTTTTCGATAGAAGTAATCACCATACCAGCGATGTCTTTGCCAGTCGCTGTTTCAATACCTTCCAGACCCGGTGAAGAATTCACTTCTAAAAGCAAAGGTCCTTTCGAGGAACGGATAATATCTACACCTGCTACTTTCAAACCCAATGTTTTAGCCGCATCAAGTGCTAGCTTGCGTTCTTCCTGACTAATGCGAACAACCGATGCGGTGCCGCCTAGGTGCAAATTAGCTCTAAACTCGCCCGGTGCTGCCTCGCGCTGGATGGTGGCAACCACTTTGTTGTCGATGACAAAGCAACGAAGATCTTTACCGTCGGCTTCTTTAACAAACTCTTGTACCAGTAAATTGGCATGCAGTGCTTTAAAGGCGTTGATAACACTCTCTGCGGCTTTGCGTGTTTCAGCCAAGACCACGCCGCTGCCTTGCGTACCTTCTAGCAACTTAACAATTAATGGTGCGCCACCCACCATATCAATAAGATCACTGGTATCAATAGGAGAATTTGCAAAACCTGTGGTTGGTATATTCAAACCTTTTTTAATCAGCAATTGTAGCGAAAATAATTTGTCGCGTGATTGTGTAATCGCGGTCGATGTATTGGTAGTGTAAATCCCCATACTTTCGAATTGACGTGCTAAGGCACAGCCATAAAATGTCATGCTAGGTCGGATACGGGTAATTACAGCATCCAGATCATTGAGCAAACGTCCACCACGATAATGAATTTCTGGTTCTTCAGCATCCATTTTCATGTAACAGTGACGCATATTCAAAAAAGTCACTTGATGGCCATGCTCGGCAGCGGCTTCCATCAATCGTTGATTACTATATAACTTAGGATTGCTTGCCAATATGCCAATTTTAAGGCCGTCTTGAGGCTGCTCATGGCTGCCATAATGTGCTTTTAGTTGGTCCTTACTGATAAGACCCAGATTACAACTTTCCGCAGGATCAACCAGCATACGGTGACGCATCGCTTCACGTCCCAATAGCATGCGATAACCCATTGAATCACGGTTGGTCAGGGTTAACTCTACATCCCAGGAATGTTCGCCGGCACTTAACTGAGTACTGATAACATAACGTTTTTCAGTTGTTCCATTGGAGCTTTTGATATTTCTTCTGTCGACGACAGCGGCTTCACAACGTACCACAGTTCGTCTGTTGTTTTGTAGTGGATGAACTTCAAAGGTTACCCAGGGCGTACCATTACGCTTAAAGGTACTGATGTTATCAGCGTGTAACGATGATGTTTTAGCACCCGAATCTACGCGTGCTTTAATTGCTGGAATGCCTAAACTAGGAAAGCCAAGCCATTCTTCACTTCCTACAATTATTTTTTCATCCATCTATGAATCCTTTATTTAGCGTTTATATTGTATGTTTGGGTAAGGGTAAACTTTAATTTATCACTTAAGAATAGCGTTAAATTATTAATAAATCATGAAAATTTATTTGTGGCTTAGATACACTCTGCGAATAGTTTCTGCATAGTCTCTAGGCCTAAACTTCGTGTTAATTCGATATTACGTTCAGGGATGTTTTCAGGGTTAGGGTAACTCTCTAATACTTTCTCTAAACTTGCTTCACGAAGAATATGTAGCATCGGGTAGGGCGAGCGATTGGTGTAATTACTTGGGTCGTTTTCATCAGAATCAGCAAATAGATATTGAGGGTGAAAACTGGCTAACTGATAAATGCCCTCATAACCTTGTTTATGCATTAAGGCATCTGCTATCTCTACAAAATCGAGGTAATCATCAAAGTCTGAAAGTGAATCAGGAAATATTAACAGGGCTGTTTCGATAGATGCATCATTGTCGAGCTTTTCACAATTGATGATCAGTTGTTCCAGCTGTTGTTCTGTTTGCTTTGCTTCGTCGTTTTGTTGGATGAGTTCGTAATGGATTGTATTATTGACGAATTCGCGTTTGGCAAACGGACAAATTGAATGTTCTATGATAACCGTATTTAGCCAGTTTTTGGTGTGTGTAATGGCTTCGGTTTTTGTATCTGATGTGGGTTTAGTAGTCATCTCTGTATTGTAAAGACACCCCCCCACTTATAGCGAGTTTTTTGTTATCTGTTTTTAGATTAAGTGTTTTAATTCACTTGCTGGATGACTTTCTGAGTGATTTACTGGATGACTTGCTTAATAACTCAATTGAAGTATTGAGGGTTACAGCGTTCGTACTAAATGGGTGCGGTCGAGTAGGGCGCCGTATTCTAATAATATATTAACCGCTTCATTGTTACCTTGGTTGATAGCAAAGGTTAACGGCGACGTGTTGTCACTAGAATGGGTATTAGCATCCGCACCTTGTTCTAATAAATACTTGATCATATTGTTGTTTGCCGTACGCACCGCGCAGTTTAATGCGGTTTCTTTAAAATGATCCTCAAGTTCAATATCGGCGTCATGATTCAACAGTAATTTCACCATATTCATATTGTTCACGATAATGGCAAAGTGCAGCGGTGACTGACCTCTAATAAGAAAATTCACGTCATAAGAAGATTCAACGATCACCTTTAAGGTATCAAAAATATTATTTTCGATTAAGGTGACGATGAGTATTTGCTGGTGTATTTCACTGAGTTGATAAAACTTAGTGAGTATTTCATTTCTATTGGTATGGGTGTCGTATATTGAAATGATTTCTTCAATATAATCGTACAGGGTGATTTCAGTATCATCATTATGATGCCCGACAGTCTCTGTATGTACTTTCGGAGAAGTTAATGGCTTAAGCAATTTAAGCGTAGATGCTAAAGATGGGAATTTCATAATCAGTGGTTTATTGTTCTTCTTTTACTTTTAAAACGGTTGTGTTGTTAATACAAAGAGTGAAATTCATTGTAAAACACCGTTACTGAACTGATCGTTAATGAGCGAGTAAATATTTATGTATTCTCGCTAATAAGCCACCCCCCTACTTATAGGCATATTTTTGCGGACATATATGTAGATAGGATGAATTCTTTGACTTCAAGGAAAAGCGATTAAGTTTTCGAAATAATCACGTTGTCTTTTTTCGCCTTTTTAATCATGTCGATGATTTCCTTATTCTTAAACTTAAGCGCAAGATCTAACGCTGTTTGACCTTTTTTATTTTTGATTGATAGATCTACATCCTGTTTTAGCAGGTATTCCAGTGTATCTCTTTTTTTGCCCTTAACAGCCATCATCACCATAGTCCAACCACTGTTTGTGGTTTTATGGATATCTGCACCTTTTGAAATTAACAATTTAAGTGTATCCAATGAATGGTGTCGAGCTGTTGATAGCGCTGCCGTCCAGCCAGTTTTATTTTGAATATCAACGTTTGCACCCTGATCTATAAAATATCTGATGACGTTTTTATGTCCCCAGCCAGCCGCTCTCATCAGTGGCGTGTCTTGTTTATCTGTGGCAAGCGCATGAATATCTGCGCCTTGTTTGTGTAAGTGTTTTATAACCTCTAAACGACCATGTCTTGCCGCCAAATGTAATGCTGTTGAACCATTTTTGTCACGCGCATGAACATCAACGCCATTCTTAAGCAACATTCTGACAACTTCATAATCGCCTTTGCTACTGGCTTTTAATAATACATCTTGTGGGTTTTTAACAAGGCTCAATAACTCTTTTACGGTACTGCTATGACTATAATGAGCTGCCAGCCAAAGTGGATCATGTTTGAATTTGTTAGTACGTTCCAGGTTTGCGCCTGAGGCTAAAAGAATCTTTACAATGTCTGTGTGGCCATTGGCAGCTGCAGTCATTAACGGCGTGTTTTTTGATTTTTCAGTGGGTAGCTCTATATCAGCAGAATGTTTTAATAATTGTGTGACAACGTCGGTATTGCCTTTGTTGCTGGCTAACGAAAGTGGACTCCAGCCATTATTGGAGCGCGAATCGACATCGATGCCATTATCAATCAGATAGTCAACAAGATGGGGATGATTGTAATTAGCCGCATAATGTAGCAAAGTCCAACCATTCTTCTGTTGTTTTATATGTAGATTAGCGTCGTGTTTAATCAGTAATTCTATGGCCTCTTTATTGCCTTTATACGCAGCTGTAGTGAGCGGTGAAGAGCCACTTTTACCAACGGTGTTTACATCTGCTCCCTGCCCAATCAGGTATTTAAGCATCTCCATGTCATCCGTTCTGACTGCACTTTTTAAAGCGCTTTCCTGATCTTGATCTTTAAGTTCGAGGTCTGCACTGTTTTTTACCAGTACTTTAACCGCATCCAGATTTTTATCTGCTATTGCAACATGTAGCGGTGATTTTCCGGTGTAAAGATAGTTAATATCAAATCCGGATTTAATGATGGTATCTAATAAGTCAGAGCGTTTGAGTCTTATTAATGCAAAGAAAATAATTTTTTGATTAGATGGGTGAAGTTTATTGAATCTATTGAGTAGTGCAGTCTCTTCACTTTTGTCTGATTCCATTGTTAGAAAATCTTTAACGATAGAGCGGGAATTACTCTCTGCATGAGAAGCAATAGGCAAAGCAAGTAACAGAGAAGATAGGCTGATCGTTAGAAACAATGGTATGTTTTTCATGGATTTTTATTATTTTGTATATGAGGTGTTTTAAATAATAAAGGAAAAACAGGGTGTTATGAAATCTATAAGATAAGAGGTGTCTTAGGAAATTATTACATTTATTGTTATACACCCCCCTACTTATAGGCGGTTTTTACAGGTGTTTTTTATTTGTAACTATCAATCACTCGCTGAAAACCTTTATTCAGAGAAACGCTTTCAAAAGCCTGTTCTAATCGTTTGATCAATGTAATAGGAACAGACTTTTTGGAAAAACCAAAATAAACCTGATTTGTGTTTATAACGAATGGGTCTACTTTATATTCCCCGGTTTTCATTAATTCGATTTCGGCAGATACACCACTGTAGTTCTGTCTTAATATCCCAATGATTCTACCTAGTTTAAGCTTTTTAACGTTGTTTTCCTGAGAGTATGTTTTCTCAAACTTATCAGCAAAAACGGGGTCATTTTCTATTTTATCTTTAAAGGCTTTGCCAAAATATGCCCCATGCTGAATGCCAATTTTACCGGGTAAGTTTTTGATGTCATCCAGAGATTGAATCTCTGTATTGACTGACTTTTTTAATAAAAGCTGAATGGTTTCATTGTTATGTGGACCAATAAAGTGGATGTATTCTTTTCTTTCTTCCGTAATTGACATATTCATCATCATATCAACCTGGCCTGATTTCATTAATTCTAGTGACCGTGCCCAATTGATATTCTCAAAATGTACGTCGCAATTTGCTTCTTTGAGTAATTCTTTTGTTAAATCTATGGTTAAACCAACCCATTGTTTAGATTCGTCTTGATAAAATAGTGGAGGGATTTGCGT
The DNA here is from genome assembly GCF_035798195.1 of Cocleimonas sp. KMM 6892. Classification (NCBI taxonomy): domain Bacteria; kingdom Pseudomonadati; phylum Pseudomonadota; class Gammaproteobacteria; order Thiotrichales; family Thiotrichaceae; genus Cocleimonas; species Cocleimonas sp. KMM 6892. The sequence goes on from NZ_JAPFBV010000002.1 coordinate 508,826, forward strand.
GACACGTGCATTGATATTGCACGTTTCTGCTTTGACTGCAGTGCTGCTAAAAAATATAAAAACAACTATAAGTACATTAACTATACTCATAACCTGTTTCATACTATTTACCCCTGTATTCGTCGCTGATTTAATGAAAGAGTCAGATAAAAGTTTACGTTAGTCATTACACGTTGATACATATTTGTATTTGTTGATGTGCAATATAAGTTTTTGAAATAGAACTGGCAAGATAAAACCCCTTTAACGTTTTAAGGAGAGTAGGGGCGACAAATAGTTCAGAATAGTTTAACTCTAGCTTTTGTTCTGTCCTTATTGTGGTTTCCTTGTGGTTTTGTTCCGGTTTCGTTTGAACGCATTGGAAAAAATAGCTGTTATTTTATTGTTATTTCCATATCAGTTAGGAAGCGAAATAAGTATGTGATCTAAGCTTGGTAATGATAGCTGCACAACTATAGCTATTAGGTGTCTCGGTTTAATAATACACCCCCCTACTTATAGGCACTTTTTTAAAACTATATAACTGATAACTCTGAAACAGGGTGGTTATAGATATTTATTTGTAGCTTTCAATGACTCTATGAAATTCTTTATTATTTATGGCTCTGTCATAGGCTTCGTTTAATTTACTGAGAATTTCAGGCAATACAGATTTTTTGGAGAAGCCAAAATATACTTCATTATGATGAATTATATACGGGTGAACCTTGTATTCATTACTGTTAAGTAGATCTTTCTGTGCTGATACACCGCTATAGTTTTGACCCAAAATTCCTATTATTCTGTCAGATTTTAATTTATTCAGATTAAATTCCTGTGAGAAGACCACTTCAAATTTACTGTTAAATTCAGAATCATCTCTCAGTTTTTCATGAAATTCTTTTCCGTAAAAAGAGCCTTGCTGATATCCAACAATTCCGGGTAACTTTTTAAAATCCTCTAAAGAATTAATATCTATGGTTATATTCTTTTTCGTTAATAGCTGAGCCGTTTCGATGTTTTGCGGGCCGATAAAATGAATGAATTGTTCTCTGTCATTCGTTTTAGATAGATTCATCATCATATCAATGCCACCATTTTCCATTAAGTCTAATGATCGCGCCCAGCTTATCGATTCAAAATCTCCCTTACAACCGGCTTCATTGAGTAAAACATTTGCTAAATCTACTGTTAAACCAGCCCATTCTCCTGAATCGTTTTTATAATATAAGGGAGGAATATTAGTGACTCGTGCTTTTAAAATACATGATTCGGCACTTGCTGAAGAAGTGTTGCTGATAGAGAAAAACAAGATGACAAGCGAAATAATGACGCTGGTACTTAAGCTTTGTCTCACGCGCTTCTCCTTCTTGAAAGGTCTTGGATGAATTATTAGTGTTATTTTTTTGTAATCAAAGTTTTAACTAATATCTTTTAATATCACTAAAATAATTCATCCAATATAACAGAAGTACACTTTTTCAAATTAACTTAAGTCAAGTAAATCGCCTATTAATAGGGACTAATAGGGACGTAGGAGTATTAATTAGTTTAATTGAACGCGTTGCCCCCAGGGAACTTCTCCTTTGCCTTTAACTAACCATACTACAGGGTAACTAGGCTCATTTGGAAAACTACCCTGTGCATCGGTGAAATAAACCACGCAACCCGGTTGGTTATCTTGTTGATGTGCCCAGTTAAATACTGGTCTAAAATCTGTAGAACCACCACCAGCTATGGTTTCTGGCAAGGTGACTTCTTCCCACGGCTCAAAGACTCTAGGAAAGCCATCCGCGATAGCTGAATCACATGCTATCAGTGTTATTTTCGCGCGCATTTGACCTTTAATGGCATTAATCTCAGAGAGGCATTCGAGTAGTTCTTTATCGCTGACAGAACCGCTCACGTCTAGTGCAACTAATACATTAATCTCTGAACTCCGCAAGGTTGGAAAAATAGCAGGATCACCACGACGTGTTGAAGGTCGTGTATAGCTATAATCATCACGCGCCATCGCTGTCATGTATCTCGCGAGTAACATGCGCCACGGTAAGTTTGGTTGCAATAATGTTTCAACCAGACGTTTCATCACGCCACTTAATTTACCCGCCTGTTGCGCTTGTTGCGCAGCACCTGCCATGCGTTGCTGCCATTGGATACTGAGTTCTTCAGCTTCTTGTTGATCTAATGGCGGTGGCGGAGCTTCAGCACCTCCTGCATTTTCATCAAATTCCTGTTGGCCGCTTCCTTCTGGGTCTTTATCTTTATCACCTGAACTTCCGCCGCCAGACTTATCCTGGGTTGATTTCTCTTCTGGCGGTTTTGTACCTTCCTCTGTGTGATCTAGTGGGTTATCGCTGCTGTCTTGACCACCTTCACTAAACTGATCTTCCTTGTCATATAGATGTTGATCGAGCGTATCGCTCATATCGTTATCGGCTATCAAAGGATAAATTTCTTCCGCCGTCATCCCTTCGTATTCTTTAAGATGCAGAGTACCAGGTGGAGGTGTGAGACCTTCGGCTAATAGAATAGGATTGATCGCATAATCACAGGCGAGATCCCAGCGATGTTTGATACGATGTTCACGACGCGCGAAATGTGACAGTGCGCAGTGTAATGCTTCATGTGCGAGAATGAATTGTGTTTCAGCAGGGTTTAAAGCATCAATAAAATCAGGGTTGTAATAGAACTTGCGTGCATCTGTTCCTGTGGTGGCACACCATGCAGGATCAGCCGCCTGTAGAGGTAAGCGCAACACCAGAGCGCCAAGAAATGGCTTGTCGAGAATTAATTTAGTACGGGCTGCACTAAGCTTGTTTTCAATTGACTTTGAGTCGTGATCTTCCATGTTTGAATTGCTTAATCGTACAGCATAATATCGCCAATCGAACTTGCCCATTGACTAAATTCAGGAACTGAAAATAATTCATCGCCGACTGCGCGTAACATATCGGATACCAGCATCACGCCCATTTCTTTTTGTCTGAAGGCTTTGGCGTAATTTAATATATTGCCAAAGACCTCAGAGGCATTACCGCTCTCTTTTGCTTTGATTGCTCGACCCACTAAAGCACTAGCGACCGCGTATTGTAGATCGATTTCCTTTGGTGCTTTAACGTCTTCTCCCGTTAAAATAGCATCAAGGTCTGGCATCTGGTCCATACTGTCGATAAATGCTTTTAACTCGATGCCAGCAGCAGGGCCAACACAGGCTTGTAAGGTGCCGAGCAGTACTTGAGGTGAGTCTGAAAACTTAATCAACGCATTATTTGCAAACTGCCATGAACGTGGTGATGGAAATGCAACGGGGTTATGTGCCGGGTCAAAATCAAATAATAACTCTGGGCGAAAGCGTAAAAAGGCGATGATTTTTTCACTGATGTCATTTTTGTATGCCCAGGCCACCCAATCATCCAGATTCACATCCACTTCATAGTGAGAGAAGCGATTCGCTAGTGGTGAAGGCATGGTGTACGTCACACCGCGATCGCCTTGGCGGTTGCCGGCAGCAAAAATAGCCCAGCCTTCGGGTACTTCGTATTCACCTAATCGTCTATCCAAAATCAGCTGATAAGCTGCTGCAGAAACACTCGGTACGGCAGAAGTGATTTCATCCAGAAACAAAATCCCTTTTTCACCATGTTTCTCAATACTTGGTAACATCGAAGGAATTGCCCATTCGACGTTACCACTTAAATCATCACGAAAAGGTATGCCGCGAAGGTCACTGGGTTCCATTTGAGACAAACGTATATCGATTACCGAAACGTTTTGGCGTTTACCAATTTGCGCAATCAGATCAGATTTACCTACTCCCGGAGGACCCCATAACATTACAGGTGTATGGCTGCCATCCTGTGCTCCTATAAATTCTTTATCTAATACAGTGTTTAACAAAGCAGGGCGCATAAACTTGAGTAACTCGATTTTAGTCAATTAGTCATAGTAGTGTAGTCAATCAGATAGTGCTTGAACACTTCTCTTAAGCAATAGATTCTATTGTTGCTCTCTATGTTGCAACATAGATTGCGCTTAATGTTGTCCTTGATTAAAACCAAAGATATAAATTAAGGGATATATGCAGGCAATCTTAAAATAAGTAAGATAATGATAACTGAATAATCTGGAAATATTATGTCTGAGGAAGTGGAACACTTCACCAAGGAGAAACGCGTACTGGTAGCCATGCGTAAAACGCTATCCAGCATTGTCAAAGATGTTACACCATCCAGTTCTGCCATTAAATCGCCACTCACCGAAGCTACTATTGAAGACATAAAAATGTGTTTTGGATTGATTGCTGCGCGCGAGCAAGAGATTGCCAAAGAGGCGGGTATTGAATTGAATGAAAAACCGCATTTTACAGATGAGGCAGTGACATCTAATGTTGTATCTCTGGATTCTTTAAAGATAACTACAACTAAATTACAGTCTTCCAATGCACCGCCATTAAAAGCACAGCCATCAAAAGAACAGCCAGCCAAAGTTCAGGCATCAAAAGCAAAGCCAGTAAAAACCAGAAAAAAAATAAACCGTTATGAAATAGATCCTAGTGAAGAAGGTTTTGAATAATGGCGCAAAAAACCTACAGTGATTATTCAAACGATGAGATGTTGCAATTAACCCAAGGTGTGATTAGTTATCTGGATGGTTGGCAGCTTTCAACTGAGCAGATGTTGGCAGTTCTTGGTTTGGGAGATCTTGTCAAAAGTCGTCATATCCAGGGGTTTCGTATGGGAGAAAGAGTTTTCCCGGAAAGCAGTGAACTGATGATCCGAATTGATCATATTATTGGTATTGCTGATGCGCTTCGCACCACTTATCCCTTTAGCGATAAAATGCGTTTAATGTGGTTACGCAAACCACACCGACGTTTTCGTAAAAACACCCCGCTTGCCGTTATTATGTCGGATGATTCACCGAATGGATTGCTGAAAGTACGTATGGAAGTAGACTGTGCCTATGGTTATGCTATTTCAGAAGCTATGCAGGATGCAGCGAAAAAATCTTAATGTGTATCTAAGCGATGCTAGATAATTGCTTTAGATAAGAGACATAGCGAAACACCCTGTGAGATAATCTCCTATCTAATGATATGAGTTTCACGCATGAATCAGGAAGAAATATTAGCACTCGATGCCAAACACCTATGGCATCCTTATACGAGTTTTTCTAAACCCACCCCCGTACTTTCGGTCGCTTCTACTCAAGGTGTTCATCTTGAATTGACTGATGGAAGAAAACTTATCGATGGCATGTCGTCCTGGTGGTCTACCATTCATGGTTACAATCATCCTGTTTTGAATCAGGCGATCATTGATCAAAGCCAAAAAATGTCGCACGTTATGTTTGGCGGTTTGACCCACGAACCTGCGGTGACATTAGGCAAAAAGCTCGTTGATATCACCTGTGACAATTTACAACATGTGTTTCTGGCAGATTCTGGCTCAGTCGCGGTGGAAGTCGCTATAAAGATGGCGCTTCAATATTGTTTTGCCCAAGGCCAAACGCAAAAAACCAAGCTACTCACTGCAAGAAACGGTTACTACGGCGATACCTTTGGTGGCATGGCAGTGTGTGATCCCGTTAATGGCATGCACGAAATGTTTACAGGCGTATTACCTCAACACATTTTTGCCGCAGCACCGCAGACTCTAACTGAGAGTGGCGAAGAAGTTATCTGGAAGCCTGAATTCATTAATGACTTCAAAACCAAGCTTGAACAAAATCATGAGCAGATAGCCGCAGTAATCATAGAACCGATGGTACAAAACGCGGGTGGTATGCGTTTCTATCACGCGGAATATTTACAAGCTGTTCGACAACTTTGCGACCAATACGACGTGTTATTAATTCTCGATGAAATTGCTACGGGCTTCGGTCGAACTGGAACACTATTTGCTTACGAGCAAGCCAATATCCAACCCGATATTTTAACTGTCGGTAAAGCACTTACAGGAGGCACGATGACACTAGCCGCCACACTAACATCCCGTAAAGTAGTGGATGGCATTGAAGCAGACGGTAAAGGTCTATTAATGCATGGGCCAACTTTTATGGGTAATCCACTTGCTTGTAGTGTCGCCAATGCCAGTATTGAGCTGTTATTAAGCTCACCATGGAGAGATAGAGTTAAAGCAATATCAGCACAACTTAAAGCCGAACTATTGCTTTGTATTCAATTAGACTGTGTGAAAGAAGTCCGGGTTAAAGGGGCGATTGGTGTCGTTGAATTGCACGAGCCGTTAGATACAACATGGTCACAACCACGCTTTACAGAAAAAGGCGTTTGGTTAAGACCGTTTGGTAAATTGGTGTATTTGATGCCCGCTTATATTATGGAATCGTCTACGCTTAGAGTTTTGACTTCTGCTATATATGACGTGCTTAGTGAATGGCAAAAAGAAAAAAACGCCTGTAAGTAGGGGGGTGATATAAATCGAGGGTGCTAATAAACAGAGGATGCTAGTAAACAGATGGGTGACTTTACATAAAATTACAATCCAAAACCGTATTCCGCGCGTATATTTAACTATACTAAGGTAAATATTGTTTAATTTTAGATACTTAAATCAATATTCAAGTTATAAAATTCCATGAAGCCCCCAAGGATGGATAAAATGTATAAGCTCGGCATAGTAGTTATTTTTGCATTTCTCGTTAATGGTTGTACCTCTGCACCCCCGTATTCAGAAGCTGGATATGTTACCTCTGGTTCGTCTACTTATTATCGTCCGTATTACGATACGTATTATTCTGATTATGATTATATCGGTTACGATCCATATTACTTTAACCGATACCCGAATCGTTATACGCGTTCTTACACGACTCGTTATCACGGACACAAAAATAAGAACTACAATAAACACCGCAATCGTAACCACGTTAAGCGTAATCATAATCGTGTGAAAAATGGACAGCCAAATCGAGTGCGAGGTGGCAACCCGAACCGTGTACGTAACGGGCATCCAAATAGAGTCAAAGGTGGACAGCCTCATAAGATGAGAACTGGTGGTGTAAAGCGCAATCACAGCCATCGTAACCGTGCGTCAAATTCTAATCGAAACAGAGCCAGTTCTTCTGGTAATAGAAGACCATCGAACTTCTTTAAAAAAACCGCCCATAACCGGGGGGGTGGAAAATAGAGTTTAAGTCTTTGGTTTTGACTTTATCTATTTTCTGCTATTAATCACTTTCTATATGTCTCTATATAGACTTATAGAATCTATCGATTAATCTTTATAAAGCTTTGGGTTAAAGGTATCTCGCAAGAAGTCACCTAGCAGATTAATTACGATTACCAGCAGGATTAAAAAGGCGCCAGGTATCAAGGTGATCCACCATGATCCTGAAAACAAATACTGCTTCCCAATGCTGATCAACGATCCAAGGCTGGGTTCGGTTACCGGCATTCCTAATCCGAGGAATGAAAGGCTGGCTTCGGTAATAATCGCATTGGCAATCTGCACCGTTGAGATTACAAATATTGGCGAGAGACAGTTAGGCAGAATGTGTTTAAACATGATTCTGATTGGACTGAAACCCATCACTTTAGCGGCATCTACGTATTCTTTTTCCTTTTCTGCGAGCACACTGGAACGAACCGTTCTGGCTATTTGTGGCCACTCTGCGAGACCAATGATTAAAATCAGTATCACCATTGCCCATTGATTGAACGCGTCGCTACCAAAGGCGCTTTGAACGATAGCCAGAATAATAATGGCAACCATCAAAGTAGAAAAAGACAACTGCACATCTGCAATACGCATTAGTAAATTATCTGTTCTACCGCCGACATAACCGGCAACAAGACCAATCGTAATTCCGATGACTCCCTGTAATAACACCGCAAGAATGCCAATCATCAAAGAAACGCGCATTCCATAAAGTATGGTGCTCCATAGATCTCGGCCTTGATCGTCTGTACCTAAGAGGAATCGAGGATCACCACCTTGTTGCCAAACGGGAGGTAATTCCGAATCCATGATATCCAGAATCTGCAAATCGTAAGGGTTATAAGGCGCTACTAAAGGCGAAAGTATCGCGAGTAAAATCAGAATCAGAAAAATAATAGAACTGATGATTGCCAGTTTATCGCGCTTGAAATGATAGAAAAAATCAGAGGCCAGAAAGCGCTGAAATTTTGTGTTTTTGCTGGTCGTATTAATCATTATTTACTTTTACCCAATAAATTAACCGTTGGGTTGATGACGCCGTAGAGTAAATCCACCAGCGTATTAACAACAACAAATAGAAAGCCTACAAACATGATGTAAGCGACGATCAGGGGAATATCAGAACGATTTACCGCCTCTAAAAACATAAAGCCCATACCTGGCCATTGAAACACTGATTCTGTCAGAATCGTATAAGCGACCATAATGCCGATTTGAACACCGCCAACCGTAATCACAGGTAACATGGTATTTTTTAAGGCATGTTTGAAATAGATTTTGCCTGCTTTCAAGCCTTTTGCCTTGGCAAATTTGACGTATTCAGAACTTAACACCTCGAGCATTTCGGCTCTGACCAAGCGAATAAACAGTGGCAACATGATGGATGATAAGGCGATAGCAGGCATGATGATATGCAGAATGCCGTCTTTGGTGAGGAAATTCGTTTCCCAATATCCAAACAGGTGAACGGTTTCGCCACGGCCAAAAGATGGCATCCAGCCGAGTTTCACGGAGAATATGTAGATTAGGGCAAGTGCCGTAAGGAACACCGGTATAGATATGCCCACGATACTCACCGCCATAATAAATTTACTAAACCAGTGTTTGGGTTTGATGGCGGAAAATACACCCAGTGGAATAGAGAGAAAAATAATAATAAGCGACGCTGCAAAGGTAAGTTCCAGTGTCGCGGGTAATTTCTTTAAGATTACTGTCATGGTCGGTAATTTATGGAAATAGGATGTCCCTAAATCACCGTGCAGTGCATCTTTGATAAAGCGTCCATACTGGACTAGGAATGGGTCATTCAATCCCATTTCATCACGCATGACTTCTCTTTCTGCTTCCGAAACTGACTGTCCTGTCATTTCTCGTAACGGGTCACCTAATTTATCTTTAATAGAAAAACTCAGGAGGCTAATGATTAGCATCACAACGATGGCTTGTAAAAAACGTTTAAGCAAAAATTGCAGCATAGTAGGGCGCGAATATTATTAGTGTAGTTAATAAAAAGCTGGGTAAGGTTTAAGCCTGTACCCAGCATTTAGTCATTAATTGTAAAAATTAATGGAGTAGTGTAGTAAAACTAGTCAATAGCAAGATCGCCAATGTAAGGGAAGTTCATTGCATTAACGATAGGCTTGATGTTTACACCTTTACGTGAAGCCCATGCAAGATTTTGCCAATGTAGCGGGATAAACGCAGCGTCATCGTAAATTTGCTTTTCGATAGACTGCAGCATTGCAGCACGCTTGGCATCATCTGTTTCTTTATTCGCTTTCATCGTTGTTTCATCAACCATTTTGCTACTGTAATTTCCAGAGTTATACGCACCCATACCTGTTTCTTTGTTCGGTGTCATAGCCAGGAATTCATAGAAGTTTGCACTATCTTCAGTATCAGAATGCCAACCGATCATTAACATATCAGCTGCGCGTTTATCAAACTCAGGCCAGTACTGTGCTTTTGGCATAGTCTTAAGGTCAACTTTGATATTGATTTTAGATAGCATCGCAGCAACCGCTTGCGCGATTTTTTCATCGTTTACATAACGGTTGTTAGGAGCCATCATAGTTACGGTGAAACCATCTGGGTAGCCAGACTCACTCATCAGTTGCTTTGCTTTTTCCAGATTAAAACGAGGCTTAAGGCTTTCGTTGTGACCTAGGTAACCTTTAGGGCTCATTTGTGAAGCCGTTGTCGCAAAACCTTTCATGATCTTTTGCACAATACCTTCATTGTTTACAGCGTAAGCCATTGCCTGACGTACTTTCTGGTCTTTAAACTCTTCACGACGTTCCTGATTAAGCTGGAAAGTAATTACTCGAGTACCTGCCATTGTTACTAATTGCACTTTGTCATTAGCTTCGATCTGTCCAAACTCGTTAGGAGCAACAGGTGCGATAAAGTCAACGTCACCAGATAATAGTGCCGCAACACGAGTCTGGTTGTCTTTAATCGGGGTCATTACTACTTGGCTTACATTGCCTTTAGAGTCTTTATCCCAGTAATCAGCAAAACGATCAAACACAACTTTAACGCCTTGCTCACGTGAAGTTACTTTGAAAGGTCCCGTGCCAGATGTATGCGTAGACGCATAAGAAGCACCATCTTTAACGATTTCTGCTTTGTCTTTCCCGTTCTCATCTTTACCTGCGTAGAACTTACTATCCATTGGGAAGATATAAGTCGCCGTGTGCATAACAAGTGGGTAAGGGCCATCAGTAACGAGATCGATTGTATTGTCATCAATAACGTTTAAGGCTTTAAAGTTCGAGAAAATACCTTTGAAGTCTTTACTTGTTTTAAGACGATCAAACGTCCATTTAAAATCAGCAGCTGTTAGTGTATTGCCTGAATGGAATTTAACCCCTTCACGTAATTTAAAGCGTACTGTATTTTCATCCGTACGTTCCCATGATGTTGCTAAACGTGGTTCAAACGATAAATCCTGCGCCCAACGCACGAGTGGGTCATGCGTCATGTGTGAGAGCTGTAACATACCGCCAGATAACTGTTCATGAATATCTAAACTTACAGGGTCAGCGTCATACGCTAATTTAAGTGTTTTAGCAGTAGCTGGGTTTAGTACGAGTAAACTTGTCAGGAGAAGTCCGCTGACTTTTCCGATAAAACCAAGTTGTTTCTTCATTTTTTAACTCCCTATTTATTTTTAAATAATGTTTTTAATCATTCTAAAAACTTAATCGTATTTTAGACTTCATGAGTTTAGTACAGATTTATAAAACTGCATTTTTAGTTAAGTATTTTTTAAGTAAATTATTTTATAAGCTATTGAAAAGATGATTTAAACATGCGAATTAGCATTTAAATCGTGGGTCAAATCATCAAAACGAGGCATCAGGTCTAGCAGCTCTCTCGTGTATTTATCTTTAGGGTGTTCGAATAGATCTTCGGTCTGTTGAAGCTCTAATATTTTACCCTGTCTCATGATCGCAACTCGGTCGCACATTTGTCTTATTACCGGTAAATCATGGCTAATAAATAGCATTGTCAGTCCTAATTCATCTTGTAAATCTTTTAGCAGGTTAAGAATTTGTGCCTGTACTGAAACATCCAATGCCGATGTCGGCTCGTCACAAATAAGCAGGCGAGGGCGTGTTGCTAGTGCTCGTGCGATGGAAATTCTTTGACGCTGACCACCAGAAAATTCATGTGGATATTTCACCCCTGACTTACGACCCAAACCAACATGATCGAGTAAATCACCTACAATGCCTTCAACTTCATTTGTTTTGGCTAGATGATGATACAAAATCGGTTCTGCAATAATGTCTTTGATTTTCATTCTAGAATTTAGGCTGGAATAGGGGTTCTGGAAAATCATTTGCAGCCGTTGCCTTACAGATTTAACTTTTTCTTTATCAGGGTTGTTGATTAGCTCAACCCCATCATAAACAATCGAACCCGAATCAGGCTGTTGCAGACCGGCTATCATTCTCGCGATCGTTGATTTACCTGAGCCACTTTCACCCACTAATCCAAACGATTCCCCTTGTTTAACACTGAAGCTCACATTGTCTGTCGCTTGAAGACGTTTTCGATTCTTTTTAAAGAAAGCATCCTGAGTTAGGAAACTTAAATTAAGGTCTTTGATGATAAGCAGGTCATCTGTATTGTGATGTTGTGAGCTTTGACCTAACCAGTGTGTAGTAACATCGATTGATTTTAAGCCAGACTCTATGCTTTCAATAGTTTCTACCAGCGGGAATCTATCTACTTTCTTTCCTGCTAACGGCACGGCACTAATCAAACTTTGTGTATATGGGTGTTGTGGAGTACCTAAAACATCTTTAGTTTCGCCAATTTCTACGAGTTTACCTCGGTAAAGAACAGCAACACGGTTTGTCACATTGGCAATCACGCCCATGTCGTGAGTTACCAAAATGCAGCCGACCTGTAAGTCGGTACACAGGTCTTGAATGAGTTTGAGTATTTGATCTTGCACTGACACATCAAGCGCGGTTGTTGGCTCATCAGCAATGATCAGATCAGGTTCACCGGATAAGGCAATAGCGATGACAACGCGCTGTCGCATGCCGCCAGAAAATTGATGAGGGTATTGTTTGATCCTTACTTCAGGTTCAGGGATTCCTACTTTGGTGAGTAATTCGATAGATCTTTCCAGAGCTTCTTTGTAACTCACCCCAAGACAATTAATGATGGTTTCTACCATCTGGTTTTCAATGGTGAATAGAGGGTTTAGAGATGTCATTGGATCCTGAAAAATAAAACCGATTTTAGATCCGCGAATCTTGCGAATAGACTCACCTTGTAAACCTGAAATGACTTCGCCGTTAAGCGTTACTTTTCCTGCTGCAACACGTCCTGGCTGACTCAATAATTGCACGATGCCATTACCAATTGTTGATTTTCCTGCGCCTGATTCTCCCACTAATCCGAGAATTTCTCCTGCATTGACGCTTAAGTTTACTTTATCAACCGCTACTTCTGTGCCGTGGCGATTAGGGAATTCAATAGTGAGGTTTTCAATTTCTAACAGTGACATGAATCATTAAACTCGAAGTAAATATTATCCAAGTTTAGAACAGCTATTTAATTAAAACAGGAAATGTGTATTTATTATGTGAAATTAATCGTTAAATCAATGTTTTGCAATTGATTTAGAACATGGTTAGAAGATAGTTAGAACAATGATTAAACATTTCTACAAGCATATAGATAAAAAAGTAAGGCTAAAAAAAAACGCCTGTAAGTAGGGGGGTGCCAAAGTCAAAAGTGGATTTGATAAATCTATCTGTTTTTTTGCAAAAAAAAAGCCACAGCGTTAACTGTGGCTCTAATTTTGTAACTGTATTACAAAATGTGAACTTAGTTACATTTAGTACCTGTAGGACAACCTTCCTCAACAAAAATGACGATTAGTGCAGAATCATTGTGCCCATTTTCATCAATAATGTCATACCAGATACTTTCTGTTCCGGTAAAGTCAGCGAAAGGCGTATACAAGATTTTATTGCCACTAACCACTGCATTACCATTACTACCAGAATCTACAGCGATGATTTTTAAACCTTCACCTCCATCATTGGCAAGTGCATTAATGGTAATAGGTGTTCCTTTTGTTGTTGTAACGTCATCCGATTCAGCATTGATGCTAGACGTACCAGTTACACCTTCAACATTTACAGTGACTCCAGCTGATGCTGTGTGACCATTACCATCTGAAATCGTATAACTAAGATTGTCTACACCAGTATTCCCTTTACCACAGGTATTAGAAGGGGTGTATACAATATTATTACCTGATACAACGGCTGTTCCAAGATTGGCACCAGTGACGCTAACTAATTTGAGTGTATCGCCATCTGGATCAGTATCATTACCTAAAACATCAATCGTAATAACACTACAACCTGTAGTTGCTACATCATTAGATGCATTAGGCGCTTTATTTACAGCAGTAACGATGACTGTTTCTGTCGCTGTTGCTGTACCACCATTACCATCAGAAATAGTATATTCGAACTTGTCCGTCCCTGAAAAACCAGCTTTCGGTGTATAAACAATGGTTTGACCATTAATTGTCGCTGTACCGTTTGCAGGAGTTTCAACATTTGTAATGGTCAAATTATCACCATCGGGATCGGAGTCGTTAGACAACGTGGTTAAAGTCACCGGTGTTTGTTCCGGAGTCGTTGCCGAATCGTCTTTTGCAACAGGTGCTTTATTCGGAATCACTACAGCTTTAATGGTAATTGTTTCAGTCGCAGTCGCAGTACCACCTTTGCCATCAGATATTTCATAACTGAAAGAATCGGTTCCTACATAACCAGGATCTGGTGTGTAGACAATTTTACCGCCATTTATAGAAGCTGAACCATGTGATGGATTACCAATACTGGTAATCTTCAAACTGTCACCATCAGGGTCAGAGTCATTTGAAAGTGTATTTAACGTAACAGGGGTATCCTGATCAGTCGTAACAGCATCATCAACTGCAACGGGTGTTTGATTAGGTGCAACTACTGCTTTCACTGTAATTGTCTCTATTGCTGTTGCGGTGCCACCTTTACCATCCGAAATAAAGTAGGTGAAAGAGTCCTCGCCCACAAAACCTGCTTCTGGTGTATACACAATTTTATCGCCATTAATCACCGCTTTACCATTAGATGGATTACCTACGCTGGTGATTGTGAGAGTGTCTCCATCAGGATCAGAATCATTTGATAAAGTATTCAAGGTTACTGGAGTGTCTTGATTTGTTGTTACAGAGTCATCCTTGGCAATGGGCATCTTATTCGGCTCAACTACTGCAGTAATTGTAACTGTTTCAGTTGCTGTTGCAGTGTTGCCTTTGCCATCTGAAATAGTGTAGCTAAATGAATCCTGACCGACATAACCATTATCAGGTGTATATATGATTTGATTACCACTGATTTCGGCAGAACCATGAGAAGGAGAGCCAACAGCTGTTATTGTTAATGTATCATTCTCTGGGTCGGAATCATTCGTTAAGCTATTAAAACTTACCGGAGTATTCTGTAAAGTTGTTTTATTGTCATCCACGGCAACTGGAGCTGAGTTAGCAGCAGGGTCGACAACGACAGTCACTGTTGCTGTATCTGAGCCGCCGTTACCGTCTGAAACTGTGTATGTGAATTTATCATCAATATCACAAGCTGCACCGTTAGAGGTATAGATCAGAGTGCCATTAGATCCTTGAGTTACCGAACCATTGGCTGGCTGTGTGAAACTGCTGACAGATAAGGTGTTTCCGTCGGTGTCGGTATCATTTGATAACACATTGATCACAACGTCACCATTACAAGCCACTTTACTAGCATCATTGACCGCATTCGGTATTGCGTTACCAGGGCCTGTAACAATTACTGTTTCAGTCGCTGTTGCAGTATTGCCATTGCCATCAGATATTGTATATGTGAATGTTTCAGTACCAACAAAATCTGTATCCGGAGTGTATATGATTTCTCCACCACGAATGACTGCGGTTCCATTCTGTGGGTTGCTTACGTTAGATATTGTTAAAGCATCACCGTCTGGGTCTGTATCATTAGATAAGGTAGTTAGTGTCACTGCTTGATTGACAGGCGTTGTTGCATTGTCATCTGTCGCTACTGGTGAAGAGTTGCTAGGACTTGTAGAACCTGTGATCGTAATCGTTTCAGTCGCTGTTGCAGTGCCGCCATTACCGTCGGAAATGGTGTAAGTAAAGCTGTCGGTACCGACATAACCAGCATCTGGCGTATAAATAATCTGACCACCTCTGATAACTGCCGAACCATGTGCTGGGTCACTGACATTGGTAATGGTTAATGTATCATTTTCAGGGTCTGAGTCATTATCTAAAATGTTAAGTGTAACGGCTTGTCCCATTTGTGTCGGTGTAGTTTCGCCCACAGCAATAGGTGCTGAATTTTCAGGTTTTTTAACGGTTACTGTTACCGTAGCGGTGTCAACATTGCCACTAGGATCTTTAACTTCATAAGTAAACTTGTCAGTACCATAGAAGCCCGGGTTTGGGGTATATACCAACTTGCCATTTACAATTGAAACCACACCATTAGCAGCTGCAGCTACGATACGAGTAATAGTCGCATCGGCATCATCGTTGCTGAGCACATCGATAGTCACTGCTTCTCCTTCTTCTGTTGCACTTACTTCATTTGCAGCGACTACTTTATCATCAGCTTCAACCGAGATTGTTACTGTTGCTGTATCTGTTCCACCATTTCCATCAGAAATCGTATAAGTGAATTGATCATCAACACCACAACCACCGCCATTAGCAGTATAAATGAGTTCGTTATTTGCTCCACGACTAACCGTACCATTAGAAGGTTGGGTAAAGCTTGTTACATTTAATGTGTCGTTATTCGCATCTGTATCGTTAGCAAGAACATTAATTGCTACTGATTGACCACATTCTACTTTTGTTGAATCATTAGTCGCTACTGGGCCTTGATTGCTAAGGGTAGTCGTAGAACCTTCAGTAGTTTGATAAGTATTAACACTTCTATCGTGCTTAATATTATTGTGAAGCGCACGGGTAATCCAGGCCGGTGAATTTTTGATTGTTTCGGTTTTCCAGATAACACGTGGTGTTCCTGGTTGTCCGCTATCAATCATGACATTTTTTGTGCCATTGGGAACATTTTTGAAACCACTGACTACTTGACGTGTGCCTGTTTGTACTCTTTGTTGTGCCGTTTTGTCTTCAACATAACGCTGGGATTCTGTAACGTATTCGATATCGACACGTCGATTTTTGAATCCTTGTCCTGGTACATTAGGATATTTGGGATGAGCTTTACCTAAACCACGAGAAACCAAATGATCAGGGTTGAAACCGTTTTTAATTAAGAATTTCTTTACAGAATTTGCACGTTTCTCAGATAAAATCTGGTCATACACGGCATCACCTAAACCACAGGTATTACCAGTGATTCGGATATTACCCTTATAACCTGTTTTACGAATTTCT
Source organism: Cocleimonas sp. KMM 6892 (assembly GCF_035798195.1). Classification (NCBI taxonomy): domain Bacteria; kingdom Pseudomonadati; phylum Pseudomonadota; class Gammaproteobacteria; order Thiotrichales; family Thiotrichaceae; genus Cocleimonas; species Cocleimonas sp. KMM 6892. The sequence continues at coordinate 525,473 of NZ_JAPFBV010000002.1, forward strand.
GCAGCCACTTGCAGTAAACGGGTTTTTGCAGAAGGAATTAATTTAGAACTGTTGAGTTTAAAGAACGTTTGTCCTTCAAGTTCCATAGTGCTTTTAACTAAACGTTTTTTTCCGGTGCCAACGTTTTTATTTCCATAAACAGGGACTGTTTTGTAAGTTGGTACACGTTTATATTGTGTGCGTTGTTCATAACGAGGCGGTGTTGCTTTCCCCGGTACTTCGACACGAACTCGACGTGTTGTCGATTCGGCGCGGAATGCACTACCAAAGTCGTAACGATAACCAACACGCCCACTCACATCAGCATCGCTACTGGCACCGTCGTTATAACCGCCACTTCGTTTAGATCCGGAAACATCAACCGATACACTATGACCTGTGCCCTGGAAGAATTTTTCTAATCCAGCAGATAAAGTAGTGTTGCGAGCATCTTTCTCTCCAGTGCCAACTTTATCGCTCCACTCATGATCTAAGCCTGCACGAACACGTACATTAGCATCTGGTATAAATTTACCAATACTGCCACCTACACCATAGTCGTAAGCGCGATCGCTCACTGTTTTACCGTCTATGATTCTTGAATCTTTTCTGCCTGATAAACCTTTGCTGACATGAGTATCCCAGAATAAATTCTGATTTTCGCGACCATAACCCACTGTAGCTTTATCGTGACCCGCTTCATTTTTATCGTAAGCAGCAAATACTTTATTCACATGGGAAGCATTACCAAATTTATCACGTGATACCCAATTGTGATTCATTTGTACACCACGACCTAATAAACCTTTATCGTCGCCTTCTAGATCATAACCGGCCCACAAACCAACACCAGTGCTGTGATTTTGACCTTCAGAAATAACCTGATTGAACTCAGCGTCAACATCGCCATCATCTGTAATGCCTCCGCCTATACTGGTTCTACCACCTACATATTCATGGTTTGCCCGGCTTACTTGTCTGGCATCTTCATAATGGCCATCTTGATATTGTTGTGATGCTGATGGTGCAGCAAATGAAGGTGATGTAAGAACTGCGGCTGAACTGAAGACGAACGGAAGGAACGCCCACGTGTAAGTGGTAAACTTTTTAGTCATTATTATTTTCTTTGGTAGTTATATTATTTTTATATTTTTTTGCTAAGCTGTGACTGCTATCGCTTTACAACACTATGAATTACATGTGAATTTTCAAAATAAACTGAGAAGCCTGAGTAATCCCAACGCGTGATTTTTGGGTTACGTTTAGTCACTTTACCTTTTGATACTTTGACTCTTTGAGCGGGACCGAAACGCTTTTTAACTTGTTTCATGCTTTGACCATGAGTAGGCAAATTCGCTTTCTTTAGTACTTTTGCATGTGGACCGATCGCTAATATTTCAGCACTTGCACTCATTGGTACCATTTGTGTACTAAAAGCAAAGGCTGCGCTAAGGAGTAGGGGTTTAATATTCATTTTTATTTTCTCTTCTTTATGACTATTTTTATTAATTCGTTGTCAAATTTATAAGTATGTGTTTTCTTGTACAATTTTGTTACTTATTCATACAGTCAGGGCTATAATCCGCACCCATGTTTAAACCATTAGAACTCTTTGTCGGTTTGCGTTACACACGCTCAAAGCACAAAAATAACTTTATATCGTTTATTTCCTTGGCTTCCATGCTTGGGATATTATTTGGGGTTCTTGTACTTATTACCGTTCTTTCCGTAATGAATGGGTTCGAGAAAGAGCTTAGGGATAGAATACTAAGCATGGTTTCGCATGTCACCATTAGTGAGACAAACGGTTTGCTCTCAGATTGGCGGAAACAACAGCAGGAACTTGTTGATATGCCAGAAGTTATTGGCTCTGCACCATTCATCACAAATCAAGTTATGTTAAGCGCAAATGGTGAACTTCGTGGCGTTTTACTCGAAGGAATTTTACCAAAAGAGCAGCCAAAGGTGGGGGGTGTGCATAATCGAATGCTGGAAGGCAGTTTTGATGATCTTCAACCGCGTGGATATGGTATTGCCTTAGGCGTAGAACTTGCGCAACAACTAGGTGTGTTCCCAGGGGATAAGGTAACGGTTGTAACACCCAGGTTTAGAGTCACTCCCGCTGGCATGATTCCCAGAAGTAAACGCTTTACCGTGGTTGCCGTGTATAAAATCAATATGGCAGAATATGATAGCGCGACAGCGTTTATACATATGCAAGACGCCTCTAAGCTGTTTTCAACCAAAGAGAATGTAACAGGTATTCGTTTAAAATTAACCGATTTATTTGATGCGCCTTCGGTATCAAATGAGTTATCTAAAAAACTCGGTGATGAATTTACGGTTACTGATTGGGGACAAGAAAACAAAAGCCTGTTTCAAGTCCAGAAGACTGAAAAAGTAGTGATGTTCTTCATCCTGTTTTTGATTGTATTGGTCGCAGTGTTTAACCTGGTTTCATCGCTAGTGATGGTAGTGAATGATAAGCAAGCTGATATCGCGATTCTACGTACCCAAGGTATGTCGGCCAAACAGGTCAAACGAATATTCATGGTTCAGGGGATTATCATCGGTTTGTTCGGTGCGATTCTCGGGGCGATTTTAGGTGTATTACTGGCACTGAATATCGGCACAATTGTTGAATGGATAGAAACACTCTTCAATATCGAGTTATTGCCTCAGGATTTGTTCTACGCTAGTTCTAAATTCCCATCAGTCGTTGATTTTAAACAAGTGATAGGCATTTCAATCGCATCGTTTGTTCTCGCAATTTTAGCAACGTTATATCCTGCAAGTCGCGCCGCTAAAGTTCAACCTGCTGAGTCTTTGCGTTATGAATAAACTGATTAATTTAATAAGCAATAAGAGCGAAATTTAAGTATATGTTTCAGCCACTATCCGCTTTTATCGGTTTTCGCTATACCAAGGCGAAGAAAGACAACCACTTTATTTCATTCATTTCATTGGCCTCAGTGATAGGAATTGCGCTGGGTATCATTGTTTTGATTACTGTTCTGTCAATCATGAATGGTTACGTCAAAGGTATTCAAGATCGTCACTTAGGGATGCTTTCTCACGTTACCGTTTCTGATTCTGACTGGGTACTACCCCAATGGGAAAACCGTCGTAATCAGATACTGGAAAATACTCAGGTAACTGGAGCTGCTCCGTTCATAGAAAAACAGGTGATGCTTAAAGAAGCTGATACTGTTCAGGCAACTTTACTGGAAGGTGTTTTGCCTGATTTAGAAAAAGATATCGGTACTATCAACCGTTATATTCAAACACCTGAAGGGACAACAGAGACGGTGAGTTTAAATGTCCTTAAATCTGGTGAATACAAAATAATATTGGGTGAAACACTTGCTAAAACCCTTGATGTTTCTATCGGCGAAACAATTACTCTGTTAAGTCCTAAACAACAGAGTTTTACGAATGACGGAGAGTCACAAAACCCTGATGATTTGATTCCGATACTGAAGGATTTTGAAGTCGCTGCCACATTCAAAGTAGATTTAAATATCTATGATAAGTCGGTTGCTTACATTCACATGGACGACGCTGCTGAACTGTTTGGAATGGATAAAGAAGTAACAGGAATACGCGCTCAGATTTCCGATATATTTATGGCGAATCAAGTCACAAAAGAGATCGCTGAAAATTCTACCGGTGACTACGTAATTACTAATTGGACAACACAGCACTCAACTTTCTTTAAGGCTTTGCAATTACAGAAAACCATGCTTTTTCTAGTCTTGCTTCTGATCATTGGTGTGGCTGCGTTTAATCTTGTCTCTACCTTGATTATGGTCGTTACTGATAAAGAGTCTGATATCGCTATCCTCAGAACCTTAGGCATGTCACCAGCACAAGTAATGCGGGTTTTTATCGTGCAAGGTGGATTACTGGCTTTAATAGGTACCGTTATTGGTGTGCTTCTGGGTGTATTGGTTGCGAGTAATGTCAGCGCTATCGTTCAAGGAATCGAGCACCTGATAAATGTTCAGCTATTGAATGCCGAAATTCACGGTATCACGCACATCGATGCAAAAATTGAATGGGGAGATGTGATCTTGATTTCTATCAGTGCCTTCCTGTTATCTATACTGGCAACCATTTTTCCTGCGTGGAAAGCATCTAAAGTCCAACCCGCTGAAGCGCTTCGCTATGAGTAAAACAATGACTGAAACTGATAATAATGGAATAGACAAGGTAATTGAGTGTGAAAACCTTACCAAACGATTTAAGGAAGGCAAGTTAGACGTTGAAGTACTCAAAGGTATTTCACTTGATATCAGCGCTGGAGAAAAAATTGCCATCGTGGGTAGTTCTGGCAGTGGTAAAAGTACCTTGCTACATATATTGGGTGGGCTTGATCTTCCAACCGAAGGTAATGTGCATGTCATGGGTAAAAATATTGCTAAGCTCAGTGATAAAGAACGCGGAGATTTACGCAACCAGTCTTTAGGTTTTATCTATCAATTCCATCACTTACTACCCGAATTCACTGCGCTGGAAAATGTCGCAATGCCATTGCTGATTCGTGGATTATCTACAACTGAATCGAGTAGTAAAGCCAGTGAAATTCTTAATAAGGTGGGACTCTCAGAAAGGTTGTCTCATAAGCCGGGGCAACTTTCAGGTGGTGAACGTCAACGTGCAGCCATAGCCAGAGCATTGGTAACCAATCCGAATGCGGTATTGGCTGACGAGCCAACAGGAAACCTTGATCATAAAACGGCGCTGCAAATATTTGATTTGATGCAAAGCCTGAATCAGGAAATGCAAACTGCTTTTGTCATTGTCACGCACGATATGCAACTTGCTGAAAAGATGGATAAGATTTACTCGCTGGTTGATGGAAGGCTGAGTAACTACTAAAGTATTAATACGAAACTTCTCGTTATAAGAACAACACAAGAAAGCACATCACAGGAAAAGTAGATCACGCTATAAGATAAAATAAGTCTTGAGGACGTCAACATGCTAAAAGCGGTTAAAAGTAATTTTCAGGTTGGAATAGATAACCAATTCAAGCTTTCAGAGGCAGCAACCATTGCTGATAAATCTGAGTTAGATAAAAAAACGCTGAAAAAAGAATTGGGTGACCTCAGGCAGGAACTTGCTGAGTTGCAACATCAGCTATTCGCTGAAGATAAACGCTCATTACTGATCGTTTTTCAGGCCATGGATGCCGCTGGAAAAGACAGCACCATACGTTCGGTATTTAATCGTGTAAATCCAGCTGGCTGCCAGGTTTCATCCTTCAAACAACCTTCATCTTTAGAACTTGATCATGACTTTATGTGGCGAAGTAATATTCGTGCACCAGAAAGAGGTAAAATCGGTATATTCAATCGCAGTTATTATGAAGAAGGGTTAGTGGTTCGAGTACATCCCGATTATCTAAAATACCAACGCTTGAACGATTTACCAGAAACGCTGGATGAAAAGAATCTGCAAGGTTTTTGGCAGAATCGTTTTGAATCCTTTAATGACTATGAAAAGCACCTAGCCAGAAATGGTACTCTGGTTCTAAAGTTCTGGTTGAATGTCTCTAAGGAAGAGCAGAAAAACCGTTTTCTTTCCCGTTTAAACGAACCAGAAAAAAACTGGAAATTCTCATCCGGCGATATCAAAGAACGTGCCTTGTGGAATGATTATATGCACGCCTATGAGGAGCTTATTAATCACACCAGCAAAGAACATGCACCGTGGTATGCGATTCCTGCCGATAATAAACTCTATATGCGAGTACAGGTTGCCAGAACAATTGTTGAGAACCTACGTGCAATGAATCCTCAATTTCCAAAAGTAGAAAAGAAAGAAAGCGAAAAATTTGATGAAATGAGAAACTTACTCGAATCAGAATAGATTCATTAAGTGGTTTGTTTTAGATTATAGGAAAAGTGCCTAGCTCTGCATAAATTCTATTTACGTTTTCTAAAAACAAAAACGTATTATCATTCCGCAAAGCATAAGTTCCTTATGTCATTTTAAACAGCAAAATGAAAAGTCACTTAAAGTAGGGGGGTGACTATTATTTATTATATATCCTCACTGTTTGCTCCCCATTGTTATCTCTAAGCCGCTTTTACAGCCAAAACACCTTCATAAAGAAGATAAGCGCCATAGATAAACAATAATAAGGCATTGAAAATATTGAATTTATCTTTGGCAATTTTTGCCCCAAATTTTCCCATATACGCCCACATAAAGAAGCCAATATAGTAAAGAGGGATACCAACAATAAACATAATAAGAATATTCAGGCTATCGCTGTCAGTGTAGTTGGCGGTCAATACACCGGTAGGAACAGTCAGCCAGACTTTTGGGTTGGTCCACGAAAGTACCATCATCGCTTTCCAGTTAAATTTAAAACTGGCTTTGCTGCTTATTGTGCTTTGATAGGTTTTATACGCAAGGTAGAAAATGACCGCTGCACCAATGAAATAGAGACTGGTGTAGATGGCCTCATTTAATTTTCCAATAGTCGTTACGATCGCACCGATCACCATGATGATCGGGAACCAGCCTAATAATTGATAGATCAGGAAATGACGGAATAATTCAGATATCGGCCGTATGCTTTGCCGAACTCATCACGGTTATCCAGAAAGGACCAGCGCTTAGGGTAAACGAAGCCCAGAAGATAATGGTGGGTATAAATTGTTCGAAAGAATCGAAGACAGTTAATATATTCAATGTAAAAAAACGCCCCAAAGGTGGGGGGTGCCTTTACATTAGATCATACTAATAAAAGACTACCTGCCACTCATTAAAATCATCCCGTAATCACTAGGTACAGGATGACTATTTCTAGTGTTCCAGCCTAATCGTGCATCACTTTTTCCACCGTCATCATCGTCATTAATGACAACATCCATGCCGAGTTTGTTTTTAACAGCAGGTGTAACACCCAGATCTTTCCATTTGATCTTGGCGTGGATTTCGTAGCCATCATATTTCTCTTCAACATCAAATGGAATATCTAATTTCTGGTTTTTTGAAGTGCCACTTCCAAAGGTTGCTTTTTTGCCATTTCGTGCAAATATAAAATGAAAATCGTTGGATTTGTCTAGGGTTTTGCTACGACTATTATTCGGGTCTATGAAGAATTCTACCGAGTCATCATCTTCAGGGTTTTTAGAATCATTCTTCGCTTCTTTGTCGTAAACTTTTGCACTGAAATACAAATAGTCTTTATCCCATTTGACTTGCCATTTACCCGATATATCGCGTTTATCCCACGAATCACCTTCCAGTAGGATATTAAGTGCCTGTGGATTCTCCAGACGGAAGAAATGCTTTGGGTCACCTTTAGCAGGACGAATCACTATTCGAGGTTTATCCGGATCAGTTTTCGGTAGGTATTTTGCTACTTCTTTGCTGCCAGGCTTCTTCGCAGCTTTAATCTCATCCCACTTCCACCACTTATCATTGGTGTTGATAAAGTCGAGACTTGCTTGAAGTTTCGGAGATTCTTTTAGATCTTTGCGGATATGTTCTTTTAATCCCCAGCAACCAGAGGCATTACAACTTCTAGGCGCACTAAATGCCACAAATAAGTCTGCCCCAAGTTCACGCCATTCTTTATAAATAGTGTCGTATAAATCCGCCATACGGGGGTCACGATTTGCTCCAAAGAATAGTGGGTTAGGGTGTTGCATATAATCTCTGGTGGCCCAATCTACCAGACCTTGTCCACCTTCGTAAGCAACTAGACTGACGCCAAAATCATTCGCCAGTTTTTCATGTTTTTTGATTTCATCGATGACTTTATTTAAAGAGCGATACGATTTCTCATCGGTAAGTAGATGGAAAATATCATCAACCGTCTCAGACTCTCTGAAACCACGCGTATTGCCACCGATATAAGGCGCGATTGCCAATGCATCAACAGACTTGTAAGTATCTTTGTAGGCGAGAATAATGCCGCTAATATCAGGGCGGGTATCCCAGCCACTGATGACTCTGACAAACTTCTCGTGACCACCATAGATCTTCTCCCAGATTTCAAAGAATTCAACCGAGCGCTTGGAATAGTATTTATAACCAGCCATTAATGCATCTTGATCGAGTTTTTCCTTGATGCCCATTTTCTGCATGTATTCGTTGTGCACGAAATTCGAATTCCACGCTTCATTGGTGTATTCAATATAAGGTGTTAACTTCGGGTCTAAATTCTCATGCACATAGCTAGCGAATTGCTTAATATAATTATCATCTGCTGCATGTGGCACATTTAACCATGGGTTTGCCTTGAGTCGATTAGCTAATTCAACCTGAACTTCTAAGGGTGCGCCACGTGATCCATATATACCGCCCCAGGTTGCTTTATCCATTTTAGGACGTTGATCCCAGGTAACGGCAGGATTACGCGTCACGCCAGACATGGGCATAAAGCGAATGACATTAAAGTCTTTCATGAAGTTTAAATAATCAGGGTTAAACAGAATCGTTTTGTAATGATCTTTAAAGCTTAGGTATTTTGAATCTTTACAGAAAATAGAGTCTGCAACCTGCTCAAAAGGTTTGCCCTGACAAATACCACCCGGTAACAGAATACGAATATTGCGTAAGGGTTTTTCAGGGTTTGATTCTACAATTTGTAATGCAGCCGTCATGAATCCATCAGCGCGCGCGGTGAGTTGAATGGTATCTTCGCCTTTTTCACGTTTCACGACTTCGACATTCTGTAGGTATTCTATCTTGCCTTCACCGTCATAGAGCACGGTGTAATTACCTTCTGGATAAGCTTCGCGGCTGACGTTACGAATGAAGAATACACCGGCTTTTCCACCATTGAGCTTCTTCGGCCAACCTTGTTTATCGTATTCTACTTTTGCTGATGTTAAGCAAGGCTGATCCTGCTTGCGGCAACGTATGTTTTCATTAAACGGCATTGATACTCTGAATAAATCAACAAAGGGAATACTGGCATCCTGTTCGTAGATTTCATTGGTGTTAATGCCTAATGGTGAGCTTTTATTTACTGCTGGCGGGTATTTAACTTCGACAGGGATATGTTTTTTCTTAGGCTTGGTTTCAACCTTTAACTCTTTGTCTGTACCTGTAACAGCAGCGGTCGATGGTAACTGAGTGTTTTTATCCGCTGGCGTCTTTTTTGATGTTTTATCTGTTGTTCCGCTTTGTACAGCAGCAGGTGTGAACAAGCTTTGCGAAACGGTTTCATCGCTAACAACTTCTGGCGATATATTTTTATAAAGGTATGCCGCAAATGGTGTTAGTGACAATAGGGCGATAAAAACAAATGTTATGGTACTCAATTTCATTAAAACTCTAAGTTAATTACAGGTTGTGAATGACGATAGAATGCAGATAAACCGCAAAAAGCAGCTTACAATAGCAGATTACTCATAGAGATTCTTAATGAATAATTATTCATAAATCATCAGTTAAAGAGCATCACAAAGCGAGAAGTTTGATCTATCTATTGAAACCCAATTTTCAGGATACACATGATATTTGAAATCCATCATTTCACGTCTAGGTTTGTCTGACTTTGGCCTATATAAGTTCAAGTTATCTTTATGATGACGAAAGGTTTACAAAGTAGTAGATTGCTTGAAGGGTTTGATAACTAGTATCAGTGATAATTTTGCACTTGTTTTATATAACCGCAAACGACTATTTACATGGGAATTTACATGGCTATTTATAAGTCTGTACACACAATTATATTAAAAATGATGTAAAGAAGTGCATATTAAAAGTGCCTATAAGTAGGGGGGTGCCTTAAAAGGTATATCAGAATTTATTAGACCTATCTGACTGAACAGTCAGATAGGTAATGGGATAGTTTTATGGAATATTCTTAACTTAACTTAACTTAACTTAACTTAACTTAACTTAACTTAACTTAACTTAACTTAACTTGGCTTAGCTTAGCTAAGAGAAGAAAGTAATGCATTGAAGGTTGCGCTAGGGCGCATCGCTGCAACTGCTTTTTCCTCGTCTGGGAAGTAGTAACCACCGATATCCACAGCTTTAGCTTGAACACTGTTTAGTTCGGTAACGATTTTTTCTTCATCGCTAACAAGTTTATTCGCTAACTCAGTAAACTGTGCTTTTAACTCAGCATCTGTATCTTGTTCTGCAAGTGCCTTAGCCCAATACAAAGCAAGATAGAAGTGACTGCCACGATTATCTAACAAGCCCACTTTACGTTGTGGTGATTTATTGTTATTGAGTAATTCACCCGTAGCTTTGTCTAATGCTTCAGCCAGTACATGGGCTTTAGAATTATCTGTAGATTCAGACATGTGCTCAAGCGATTCAGCCAATGCCAGAAACTCGCCTAATGAATCCCAACGTAAATAGTTTTCTTCGTTAAACTGCTGAACGTGTTTCGGTGCTGATCCGCCTGCGCCTGTTTCGAACATTCCACCACCTTGCATTAGTGGAACCACAGAAAGCATTTTTGCACTGGTGCCCAATTCTAAAATAGGGAATAAGTCAGTCAGGTAATCACGTAACACATTACCTGTTACAGAGATTGTGTCTTTACCTTCGATCAAACGTTCCATGGTGTAACGAATAGCGGTTACAGGAGGCATGATTTTGATATCAAGACCTTCTGTATCGTGATCTTTAAGATACAGTTTTACTTTTTTGATTAACTGCATATCGTGTTCACGTTTGTGATCTAACCAGAACACCGTGGTGTCACCGGTGATACGCGCACGCTTAACCGCAAGTTTTACCCAATCTCTGATAGGCGCATCTTTAGTCTGACACATTCTCCAGATATCGCCTTTCTCAACATTATGCTCCAGGAATACTTCACCATTGTCACCAATAACACGAACGATACCATCCGCTTCTAATTCAAAGGTTTTGTCATGAGATCCGTATTCTTCGGCTTTTTGTGCCATTAGACCCACATTAGGCACAGAACCCATGGTCGTTGGATCGAATGCACCATTCGTTTTACAGAAGTTAATCACTTCCTGATAAATCGTCGCATAGGTACTTTCTGGAATTACGGCTTTGGTGTCTTTAAGTTTGCCGTCGGCCCCCCACATCTTGCCAGAGCTACGAATCATTGCAGGCATTGAAGCATCAACGATAACATCGCTCGGTACGTGTAAATTAGAAATACCACGATCAGAATCGACCATCGCAATTTCAGGACGGTTGATGTAACAGGCGCGAATATCTGCTTCTATTTCTGCACGTTTAGACTGTGGCAAGTTTTGAATTTTCGCATACACATTACCCAGGCCGTTGTTTGGATTAACACCCACCTCTTCAAACACTTCTCCCCACTTATCGAACAAGCGTTTGTAGAAAACGGTAACAGCATGGCCAAATACGATAGGGTGAGAAACTTTCATCATGGTCGCTTTTACATGCAACGAGAATAGTATGTCTGTTTCTTTAGCATCATTCATTTGCTCTTCAAAAAACGCTCGAAGTGCTTTGCTACTCATGAACATGGCATCGATCACTTCACCTTTTAGTAAAGGCGCAGGTGTTTTTAATAATTTCTTCTCACCTGTTACTTTGTCTTCAAACTCAATGCTGAAATTACAGTCATTTTCCATCACTGTAGACTTCTCGCTTGAATAGAAATCTCCACCGCGCATGTGTGCAACGTGTGATTGAGATGCCTGACTCCATTCGCCCATTTTGTGTGGGTTGTTACGCGCATATTGTTTTACGGATGCCGGAGCACGACGATCAGAGTTGCCTTCACGCAGCACAGGGTTTACTGCACTTCCTAAAACCTTGCTGAATCTATCGCGAATTTCTTGCTCTTCATCCGTTTGTGGATCGTCAGGAAATTCAGGGATGGCATAACCTTTTGCCTGTAACTCAGCAATCGCTTTCTTTAACTGGGGAATTGAAGCACTGATATTTGGTAGTTTAATAATATTTGCACTAGGGTCTTGCGTTAAAGCGCCTAACTCTTGAAGCGCATCTTCAATGCGCTGATCTTCAGCTAAATAATCAGCAAAGTTAGAGATAATTCGTCCTGCTAAAGAGATGTCGCGTGTTTCAACATTGATATCTGCTTTTGCAGCAAAAGCCTGAACAATAGGTAATAAAGAACGAGTCGCTAAAGCGGGTGCTTCATCAGTATGCGTATAAATAATGGTCGATTGTTTATCAGTCATGCAAAAATCCTGCTTCTTATAAAAATATAGTGCGTCTATATAGAACACATTTGTTATAAGCTCAAGAAAACCTACTATAGATTATAATAATATGTCTTATGAATTGATTCTAATAACACGTAAAAAATGAGTCGCAAGTTGATTAAACGTCGATATATCAGCATTTGTAGTAACGCCTATATTTTCTCTGGTCAGATACAAGCAGCTAGACATAAATAAATAAAACTTTAATCTCTATTATTTGATCTTAAATAACAGTCAAAAACGCATTAAAAAAAGTACCCCAAAGTAGGGGGGTGACTTTTTAGTGTATTTATTTGGGCAATACATCAATGTATACAAACGGGTCTTTTTTAAATGTTTTACCAAGCGTTATTTCTATAGCGTGTTTAAACATTGGCGCGTCATACACGTAACTGTGAAATTCACCGTTTTCTCCACATGGGTCTGCGGTTTCAGGTAAATCTTGTAGAAAGCTAGTGTTGTATCTTCTACCGACAAAGTCTTCTGAGAGTTGTTTCGAATCGACGCAGCTTATAACAGCCTTGATGCCATTATCTAATAGTATTCTGGACAAATTATCGGTATCTAAACCCCATATCGGGAATATGGCTTCAATGCCTGTGCCAGCTAATTGCTGTTCTCGGTAACGTCGGATATCTTCAAGGTATAAATCACCAAATGCAATACATTCAATATGCTTCTTTTTGGCTGCTTCGATGAAGTCTGACATGATCGTCTCGTAGTCGTTATTACTGCAAGGGTCGGGGATTTCAATTATTTCCAGTGGTATGCCAATACTTGCTGCCTGGGCTTCTAATAACTCAACTCTTACGCCATGCATTGCCACTCGATCAGCGTCTTTATTGATGGTGCTGAATAAGCCGACGACTTCGACGTTTGGGTTTTGTAGCAGTTGTTGTAATGCCCAGGCACTGTCTTTGCCGCTGCTCCATGACAGGAGTATTTTTTGTTTCATTGCTTAAGCATAGTGTATATTTCAATGTTAATTGATATCTAAAAAAATGCCTGTAAGTAGGGGGGTGACTTTGGTTATTTGCGAGTGTTACATTTTGTAATACGTTAAGTATCTTTGTCGTAAACAGTACGCTATTCATTACTAATAAAGCAGTTCAAAACGTATGGATACGATATGACAAGCCTTAATAGATTGATACTGAGTTTATTGTCACTATTCATTTTTTATGAGTGTAGGAAATAATTCTAATGCTATAGTTATTTTAGAAGTTTTTGTGCGTAATTTAATAAGTGTATATTCTAAAGATTACCTTTTAACTTCAATAACATTCATACTAACTAACCGTTACTTTTTTCTAACATCATCAAACTAATAAGATCCCATGACTATAATTAAACAAGCTGACTTTATTTCAAGTATTGCAGATGCATTGCAATTTATTTCTTACTACCATGGTGAAGATTTTATACGAGCCATGACAAACGCATGGGAGCGAGAAGAGTCTCCTGCCGCTAAAGATGCGTTAACTCAGATTTTAGTGAACTCACGTATGTGTGCTGAAGGTCATCGACCTATCTGTCAGGATACCGGCATTGTGGCTGTTTTTGTTGATGTGGGTATGGATGTGAAGTGGGATAGCACTTCGATGGATATTCAGGAAATGGTGAATGAAGGAACACGCCAGGCTTACAATAACCCAGACAACAAATTACGCGCATCTATTATGGCTGATCCATTAGGCGCTAGAACCAATACCAAAGACAACACGCCAGCCGTAGTCCATCTTAATATGGTCAAAGGCGACAAGATTGATGTACAGGTTGCGGCTAAAGGTGGCGGATCTGAAAACAAATCAAAAATGGTGATGCTTAACCCTAGCGATTCTTTGGTTGATTGGGTGGTTAAAACAGTTCCAACAATGGGTTCTGGTTGGTGTCCGCCGGGTGTATTAGGTCTCGGTGTTGGCGGTACTGCAGAAAAAGCGGCAGTTCTTGCAAAACGATCATTGATGCAGGAAATCGATATTCAGGAATTACGAGATCGTGGTCCACAAAACAGAGTTGAAGAATTGCGTTTAGAAATTATGGATGCGGTTAACAATCTAGGTATAGGCGCACAAGGATTGGGTGGTTTAACCACGGTTTTAGACGTAAAAATTCTGGATTACCCAACACATGCAGCTTCATTGCCTGTGTGTATGATTCCAAACTGTGCGGCAACCCGTCATATACATTTCACGCTTGATGGTTCTGGTCCTGCGGTATTAACGCCTCCTGATAGCAGTGTATGGCCTGATATTAGTTATGAAGCGGGTGAGTCCGCTAAACGTGTTGATATCGATGCGATTACGCATGAAGAAGTCCAAAGCTGGAAGCCAGGCGACGTGTTATTACTCAACGGTAAAATTTTAACGGGTCGTGATGCTGCACATAAACGCATGACGAGTATGTTAGACGCTGGCGAAGAACTACCGGTAAGCCTAAAAGATAGATTCATTTATTACGTTGGACCTGTTGATCCTGTTCGTGATGAAGTCGTTGGTCCTGCTGGCCCTACAACATCTACACGTATGGATAAGTTCACTGAGCAAATGCTAGCTGAAACAGGCTTGCTCGGCATGATTGGTAAAGCAGAGCGTGGACCCGCTGGTATCGAAGCGATCAAGAAGCACAAGAGTGTTTATTTGATGGCGGTAGGCGGCGCTGCATATCTTGTCTCTAAAGCGATCGTCGGTTCAAAAGTATTGGCATTCGAAGAAATGGGTATGGAAGCTATCTATGAGTTTGATGTAAAAGATATGCCTGTAACTGTTGCTGTTGATTCTAAAGGTGTTTCGGTACACAAGACTGGACCTGAAGAGTGGCAGGAAATCATTCTGCAAAAGAAGGCATAGTCTTAACCTTAATCTATGTCTTAACCTAAATAATCATTTTTATTTGTTCCATTAATTGTTTCGTTAGTTTTGATTCAATAAAAAAAAGTCCTCCAAAGTAGGGGGGTGAATTAGTCTCTCCCTACTGTTCAAAAAATAGACACATCATTGAAATTGCTAGATATTTGATCATTCAAGGCATAATAATGTCTGATATTATGGTATCAGACTTATTATTTTCAATGGATTGATTATGAATAAAACACTTTTGAGTACCACACTTTCCGTGATTCTGCTTTCTGGCGTTTCTACGGCTCATGCCAATGACTTTTATTTTGCAGCAAACGGAATGCACGCAGAATACGGTGATGATTTTGATGAAGCGGGTTTTAACGTGGCTGTCGGTAAATACATTGGCGGCGGCAAGCACGTATCTTTAGAACTTGGTTATACCGATTTTGGCGATACTGCCATTTCACAAGGTGGCATTGAACGAGAGTTTGAAGCAACAGCGATTCAATTCTCTGCTGTGGGTTATGTCCCGCTCACTCCACGTGCAGGCATCTATGGTCGTGTTGGTGCAGAGCGAATCAGAACCGAAGCCTCATCGAATAATGTACGGGTAAGAGTGGAAGAGACTAATCCATTCGTCGGTGTCGGTGGCTATTATAATGTGACAGAAAATATCGATGTGCGCATTGAGTACCAGAGACACGAACAGCTAGATGAATATTTCGATAGTTATAACGCTGGTTTAACTGTAGATACTCTCTAGCTAAGGATTACCTTCAACGGTAGTTTTATCGCTATTAATAAAAAAGGCCCTGTCATTTGATAGGGCCTTTTTATTCAATAATATTTTTGTTGAAGAACTTTATTAGTGGTTAATGCTACTGGCTAGTGCCCAGTAATGTGTAATTTATTACTTATTAAAAATCCGCTTGTAAGTAGGGGGGTGCCTTACTGTTTATTTAGTATTATTGCCGCTGCTAGCTTCTACTACTATTTTGCTGTCTTTAAACTCAAAGCCACAGGTATCTTCAACCAATTGATGTTCTTCTGCGGTACGCGGGAATTTACGACAGTTAGGTGGGCGCACAGTGTAGATAGAGCAGTATTCTTTATTATCTTCGGCAGTCTTTAAAAAAACACAACGATAAGGCAAATGACAACATGCGCCACAATTGTTGCAAGAGCCAGTCCTACCTTCTTCAACAGGAAATAAAGAAGTTAGCGTACGTTTAAGTTTTTTATTCATTGGGTGCGGATTTTAGCGTCTGCTATTTTTTTCTTCTAGTACTTTATGCATTATTTTGATGACAATAATGTTAAATTTTGTTCGCTTTCAAAAAATCGCTTTTCCTGACTGATGGGATCAATAAACGAGATACTTTTCGCTAATAATTGTAAAGGGGAAGAATAGTCATCGCCTTTATCGGGTAAAACATCAGGGTAAAAAGGGTCGTTTAGAATAGGTATACCCAATGACATTAAATGCACGCGTAATTGATGTTGTTTTCCGGTAACTGGGCTTAATCGATATCTAGCCAGATTACCTTGAGTCTCAATGAGTTCGATATTAGTTTCAGAATTAGCTTCACCTTCTTCTTCACGCATTACAAAAAATGGCTCGCCATTTGTTATGCGACTTTTGTAATTTAAGGGAAAGCTTAAGTCTGAGTTACTGTCAGGTTTTTGTGCGATGGCTTCGTAGGTTTTTTCAACCTGTTTCTTTTGAAACAACGTTTGGTAATCGCCACGTATGTCTTTATTGCAACTGTATAATATGACACCCGCTGTTTCTCTGTCTAAGCGGTGGATAGGACTAATGTCTTCAAGCTGATAATGATGTTTTAGTCGTGCAAGCAAACTCTCTCTGACATACCGGCCAGAGGGAGATACCGGCAAGAAATGCGGTTTATCCACGACAATGATATTTTCATCTTTATAGAGAATCTTCTCTTTGAACGGAATTTCGGCCTCATTGGGTATTTCACGGTAGTAAAATAAAAATGTTTCCGCCTGGTAAGGGCTGTCGGGTCTAAATACAGTACCGTCCTGATTGACAATATCACCACGTAGCATACGTTCTTCTAAAATATCCGCGGGAATAAATGGAAACCTTTCTATGAGGAATTCTAGGATTGTTTGCCATTCTCCATATTGTTCTGATGCGTTTTTAGAATCTCCAGACTTGGGAAGCCACACTCTACTGGCAGAAACACCATGCCTCATCGGTAATGGTGATTTGATGGAATTTTTTGGCGTTTTTACGCGAGTATTCGATGTGTGATGTGTCTTTTTCATGTGCGCTTATTTAAACATTCTTTTAAATATTGTGCTCATGCTTTCACGATCTATCTTATCGAAAAGTAACTATTTCAATGTAAATTGGTATAAGGGTTACGCTTTATGGTAAGGCTATTTTATAACCATTTATTCAGTTCAATCTTTAACTTATCTATTTCAATAGGTTTAGATAGGTAACCATTCATACCATAAGATCGATACTCTTCTTCTGCGCCTTCCATAACATTAGCGGTTAAAGCAATGATAGGGGTGGATGTATTATTGACCTTCATGATTTTATGCAATTCCTGAGTCGCTTCTATTCCACTCATATTTGGCATATTAATATCCATGAGAACAATATCAAATGAATCTTTTTGATATGCATCTAAAGACTCGAGCCCATCATTGGAAATAGTGATATCTAGGCCTAATTTTTTAAGTAATGCTTTTGCGACCATTTGATTGACTTTGTTGTCTTCAACAAGGAGTAGTTTCTTCCCTGTAAAGTCTGATTTTTTATCATTCTTTGTTACTATCTTTTGTGAGTGACCATCACTCAATGATTTTACCGCATCGTATAGTGTGAATTGGCAGGTAGGTTTCATCACTGTTTTAATGTTATGTTTATCGCAATAAATTTCCAGATCTTCGTGTTTGCTGTCGATACTTTGTATGAATAGCCAATCGTTGTACTTAATATTATTGTTAGTTAAATGCGTTAATAAATATTTGATTTGTTTTTTCTTTAGGTTCTCTACATCGAGAATATAGGCGTCTTTAGTAGTACCTTTTTGAGAAGACCTTTCTAAAAAATCTTCAAGTGATTGCATATTTTCTACTTGATCACTGATATTGCTTAACTGTTGTTCAGCAATATCTGAAATAGACCTTAAAGGCTGATAAAAAATGATATTTTTATCTAATAATGATCGGCCTGGTTTATTTTCAATGTCTTTTAAGTTTAAGCTTAAGTCTAAGTTTATGGGCAAACTCAATGTGAACGTAGTGCCTTTATTGACTTCACTTTCTACATGAATTGAGCCCCCCATTAATTCAGACAATTTTTGACTAATAGATAAGCCTAAACCAGTGCCTTGCTGGATTGCGCGCTTTTGATTGTAATCTTCAATCTGACTGAATGGTTTAAACAGCTTTATTAAATTTTTCTGAGTAATTCCAATGCCAGTATCACGAATAATGAAGTGTAAATTAGCATCTGTTTCATTAATCCGTTCTAGATTGATCTTTAAAACAATAAACCCATCTTCTGTAAATTTAAACGCATTCCCCAGTAAATTAATCAGCACCTGTCTTAATCGTAAAGGATCACTCTGGATTTTTTCAGGTACATTTCTATCGATAATATTGAGTAGTTCGATTTTTTTATTTTGGCTAGTAATCGCAAAAGAGTTCAAAATATCATCAAGGAATGATCCCAGAGCAAATGATTCTTTTTGCACCTGAAACTTTCCGGATTCTAATTTTGATAGATCTAAAATATCATTAATTATTTGCAGTAAGGATTCTGATGAGGATAATAAAACATTAGCTTGCCGGCGTTGTTTATTGCTTAAGTCAGTATCCAGTAATAGCTGTGCCATACCAATAACACCGTTCATAGGCGTTCTTATTTCATGACTCATTGTTGCTAGAAAATTACTTTTGATACTGCTGGCTTTTATCGCTTTATCTCTAGCAACTTTTAATTCTTGTGTACGCTTTTGAATTTCACTTTCTTGTGAGTCAGCAATTTCCTTCAATTGAATATTTGCATTATAAAGCTCAAGACTTTTAGACTCGAGTAAGTTTTCTGCTTGCTTTCGCGCTGATTTCTCGCGTGCTATGCGTCTCTCAAGTAATCTGACTTGTTCTTCACTCATGATATTTGATTTGTAAATTAGTGTTTAATTAAAGAGAATTTGACGTGTTTGTTTTCGCCGCCAGATAAATCTTCTGTCTGGATATCTATTTTTTCATTGTAATAGTCCATGCAACCCTGGATTAATCCCTCTGCAAGTGGGGCAAACGGGCGTTTTGATTGGTATATCATTTCCAGGTGGTCATCATTCACCAGGTTTGTATCAAAGGTCGGTAGCTCTGCATCTGGATATAATTTTTTAACTTCTACGTGTACATGATTTTCGATTAATTGAAGGAATCCAAACGTCCCTTTATTATCTTCAAAAAATCCCGGGTAAAGCGCTACAAATCGACCGAATAAATAGATACCGAATGTTTTGATCAGCAAAGCTAAATCTATGTCTGTCTCTTCACTCAGGTGCGATACCAACTCTATTAATTCAGAGTGATGATAAGTACCCACAGCCGTATAAGCACCATCGGTAGATAAGCTTTTCGAGGCGTCTATAATTTTATCTGCCATTTCTGGGGAGAATTTATCCTCCACCATCTCTAAAAATTCTGTAAACACTATGCCTTTCATAATAATTCCTTCATTAATTTTTGTTTTAAATATCTGGATTGTCTCGCAGCCATCTTTTCAATCCATTTGTGTATTACTTTTTCCAGCTTATCAAGACTTACTGGTTTACTTAGATAGTCATCCATTCCTGCCTGTTCACATTTCTTATGGTCGTCTTTCATGGCATTAGCAGTAAAGGCGATGACTGGTATGTCATAATTCATGTGGCTTTGGGGGAAGGTTCTGATGAGTTTTGTTGCTTCATAACCGTCCAATTCAGGCATTTGACAATCCATAAAGATAGCGTCGTAATAATACTCACGCGCTTTATCTAATGCTTCCTGACCATTATTGGAGACTGTTACCTTACAGCCTAAATTAGTCAGCATTTTGACGGCAACCTTCTGGTTAACCAGATTGTCTTCTGCCAAAAGAATGTGGTATTTATCTTTCTCTATTACTGTTGTTTTTTCATCGTTAGTCACCTCTTCTTGAGTAGTTTCAAGTGTGTCTATTTTGATTGGAGATGAATCTTGTTCTGTTGTTTTATTTGCTCTGGATTCAAACTGATCCATCAGTGTTTTGATTGCCGTATGTTTGATCGGTTTTTTAAATAAAACGATGTTCTTTTCAAATTTAAGCGTCGATAGGAACTGATATTGTTGATGGCTCGCGTACAACACAAACAAGGCATTAGATTTTTGACGTAGGGTCTCTAAAATAGGGAAAAAGGATTCAGGGTTGTTTTCATCAATAAATATATTATCCGCATCTAGTGCCAGCATATTGTAAGTATTATTATCTAGTTCACTGTTGATGCTATTCAGGTTTCTGACAATAGTTGAGCTCATACCCCATTGGCTGAGTTGTTCTTTATAGTAACGATTCAACGTTTCTGAAGTACTCCACATTAGAACGCGAGCATTGGAATCAATTAATGGTTTAATGGGGTGTTCATTGTTCTCATCCAGTTTGATTGTAAACCAGAAAGTAGAGCCAACGCCTAATTTGCTTTCGACTCCCATTTCACCTTTCATGAGGTTTACTAACTGCTTACAAATGGCAAGTCCTAAACCTGTTCCACCATGTTCTCTGGAGCTTGAGCCATCAACCTGTGAGAAGCTATCAAATAGGGTGGCTAAAGAATCTTCTGGAATACCAATACCAGAATCAATAATTGAAAAACACATGGTGTCATCGTTGTTCATCGAGACATATAAAATGACCTGTCCATCTTCTGTGAACTTCAAGGCATTATTGAGAAGATTAATTAGAATTTGGCGTAATCTTCCGGCATCGCCAGTAATTTCGAGGGGCACATTTTTGTCAATGAAGAAGGCAAGTTCTACTTCTTTTTTATTGGCTTCTTTTGATAGTAAATCGATAGAACCTTCTATCATTTTTAACAGTTTAAAGTGCCTCTTTTTAATCGATAGCTTGCCTGCTTCAATCTTCGAGAAATCGAGAATATCATTGATAATGGTTAATAAAGAGTCTGCACTATCTTTAACGGTATGTGCGAGTTCTTGTTGTTCTTCATCAAGGTCTGATAGCAGAAGTAGCTCAGTCATGCCGATAACACCATTCATAGGCGTTCTGATTTCATGACTCATATTAGCAAGGAATTCACTCTTTAATTCAGCGGATTCTAGTGCAGCTTTGTGTGTAAGCTCTTTGTCTTTTTCAATTTCAATACGCTCGGTAATATCTCTTATACTACCCGTGAAGAAAACCGTATCCCCAATCCGCGCATCATTTACAAAAAGTTCTATTGGGAAGACTTCTCCGTTTTTACGGATGGCAACAAACTCTCTGTTCTGTCCCATGACAGTTCCTTCACCTTTACCTATATACTCTTCTATATAATTGTCATGATGTATATGGTGATCGCCTGTCATTAACACACTAACATTTTTACCTATTATTTCTTTTACAGAGTAGCCAAATACTTTCACTATGGAATTATTGCATTCTGTAATTATTCCTTTTTCGTCAATAACTATGATGACTTCTTCTACCGAATTAACAATAGCTGTCATTTTTACGCTGCTAGCGTGTAGTTTTTGAGATGTTTTTTCCTCTTTTTCATAAGCTTCGTATGCTGCATTTAATGAATTTGTTAATTTTCTCAGCACAAAAAAGATAAGACCAACCATTGATAAGATAATGGCGAGCATCATAAGAAAAGATTCTTTAAGTAAACCTATAGAATTAAACTGAGCTGTATTTATCGGTCTGATGACTTCTAAAACACCTCTGACGTCACCTACTTTCCAATCCGTTTTTGGAGAACCGGGATAACTATTATGACAAGCTACACAGCTCTCTTTCATAATGTCACCACGAGCGTATCTGATATATTTATTGCCATCGTGGCTTTCAACAGATATGACTGGAGCGTCTGGATTTTCTTTTATTTTTTCTATAGTGGCTTTTTCAATGGTGTCTAATTTTTCCTGGCTTCTCCATGGAAAGGGTAAATCACTGTATAGTTTCACCGCATAAGATTTATCATCGCTAGAAATGTATTCCCCAAAATCTTTAGCGAATGTTGCGGGTAAGGGGATGGACCAATTAGCATTCTCATAATCATGTGTTACGTTTAATCCATGATCTTTTGCAATTGGTACGATCTTTTCACTGTAAAAATTTCTAAATTTAGCTACTGATGTTGCGAATTGCTCTGCATCTAATTTTGCAATGCGTTCATTCATGGCATTTGTTTGCTTATAGGTATAGGACAGAACAACTGCACTACCTATGATCAATACAAACGCTAAAATGATGACAAATGTGTGTCTGTATACAACATCAGATCGTGTGAAATTTTTAAGCATAATGGCTAATTTTTTTATTATTAATTATAAGGCGAATTAAGAAGCAAGCTTATCCATGAAACTTGCTTTGAAATAATTCATTAAACCTTCTGTTGAAGAATCGTGTTTGTTTTTGTTTTCATTACTAATAAGGTCGTCTAAAATTTCGTTGGCCAGTTTTTTACCAAGTTCAACACCCCATTGGTCAAACGAATTAAGGTTCCAGATAATGCCTTGAACAAAAACCTTATGTTCATACAGAGCGATAAGCATACCTAAGCTGTGTGGTGTTAAATGATCAAACAAAAACATATTCGATGGAACATTTCCGTCGAAAACCCTATAAGGAACGATATCTCTATCATGTTGTGATTTTGCTTCTTTAGTCACTTCTTCTTCTGTTTTTCCACACATCAACGCTTTGGCTTGAGCAGCCATATTAGAAAACAATTTTTGCTGGTGTCCTTCTAAGGAATAACCGCTGTTTACACTCCCTATAAAATCTAAAGGAACTAAGGTTTTACTTTGATGTAATAATTGGAAAAACGCATGTTGACCATTGTTACCCGTTGCACCCCATACAACAGCGCCAGTGGCATAATCAATTTCTTCACCATCCCGATCTACAGATTTTCCATTACTTTCCATACCGAGTTGTTGAAGGAAATCAGGGAGATCTTTTAACAGGTGGTCATAAGGCAGAATAGCTAAAGTTTCAGCCCCCAAAAAATTTCTATTCCAAATTCCGATGAGGGCCATTATTACTGGAATATTTCTTTCAAAAGGGCTGGTTTTGAAGTGTGTATCGATATCAAATGCACCTTCACGAAGTGCATTAAAATGATGCATTCCTATACCGAGTGCAAGCGGTAATCCAATTGCAGACCAAAGAGAATAGCGTCCTCCAACCCAGTCCCAGAATTCGAACATATTGTTCGTATCGATCCCAAATTCTGCAACGCTTTCTGCGTTAGTGGAAATTGCTACAAAGTGTTTGGCAATATCACTCTCATTGTCAGTATGTCTTAGGAACCAGTTTCTTGCAGTATTTGCATTTTGCATTGTTTCTAGCGTTGTAAACGTCTTGGATGCGATGGTAAATAAAGTCGTTTCGGGATCTATTTGCGTAATTTGATTGGCTAAATCTGCACCATCCAGATTAGATACAAAACAAACCTTTATCTTAGGGATATGATAGGGTTTTAATGCTTCATAAAGCATTTTTGGGCCTAGATCAGAACCTCCAATACCAATGTTTACAATGGTGTCTATGGGTTTTCCGGTAAAGCCCAACCAATCTCCATTGTGAACTTTTTCTATAAACGCTTCCATTTTATTAAGTACAGAATCTATGTCTGGTTTAATATCTTTACCATCAACATAGATTGGATCACCAGACATATCTCTTAATGCTGTATGTAATACAGAACGATCTTCAGTATGGTTTATGCGTTCTCCATTAAACAATCGATCACGCCAGTTTTCTAAATCACTTTCTTTGGCTAGCTCGAAAAGTAACTCCATGGTTTCTTTTGTTATACGTTGTTTGGAATAATCAAAAAGTAAACCATCTAAATGAATTGAATATTTTTTAAAACGTTCGGAATCTTCTACAAATGCATCACGTACGTGAAATTCTGACATTTCTAGTGCATGTTGTTGTACGTTTTTCCAAGCTGTATTTGTTGTGATACACATATTTTTATACGCTCTATTTATAATTATTCATTTTTTTACGTTCGAAGCTACAAACTATGTAAAGGTATTTTTAATTCATTATTATGGTTTCAATAATTGACCTGTTTGTTTGTAAGCTAATGTTTCGAGGATTATGCCGTTTGTATTTGCAGTTAATGCTTTATTTGGCTCACCTGTTTTGTCATACAAACCTGAGTACCATCCAAGATTAGGGTCGTACAGTTGGCTAGCTACTTTCATTAATTTTTTAGTGTATTCAGTTTCATACAGCATGTGCCAGCCAAATGCAGCTTTAGTACTGAGAGTTTTAAACTCACTCGCATCAGTTCCATCTTCAGTGATGGCATTCCATTTCTTACCACTTGTGAAAACGGTGTTATAGACGAAATAGGGGGCTTGGTCGATATTGTCCTCACTAACAGCGGTAAGTTTGCCAGTATTCTTATATCTTTCTTCCTGTACTGTATAAACTCGACCAGAAAACTCACGCGACATTTGATCCCAACCATATTCAATACCATCCAGAATATAAGGTTCTGAAACGACATAGTTATGTGCGGTAAATTTCTCAGGGCTTCTACTATCAGTAGGAATATTGATCCCTTCGATATCTATGAATTTTAGCCATGACGTGTAATCAATTGCACTACTAACATCTAGTCCAACGAGCTGGAATGCTTTTGATGCATATTCTTCATAGCCCAAGCGTCCTTCTTGAAGGTAAACCGTTTTGCCATCTTCATTTAATGCACCGTACATATCTCCTTTATCTACTGCAGCACTCAGGTCCCACTGTTTTGTGATCGCTTTTACCTGTGTAGTAAATTCTGGGTAATTCCAAACCAGGATATTGAGTGGCACCATTAAACGACCGATATCTATGGCTGACCAACCTAAACCTTTTTCGGTCTTTTTATTGTTATAATCAACCATCTCCAATGTTTCAGTGTTATACACTTTGTTGGGTAACTTGCCTTCATATAAAGGTAGTTTTAGCATGGTTGCGAGAAATTTATTTACCCGGTTTTCAAATTCAGGTTTATCAATAATTCCAAGTCGACTCGCAGAAATAACGGCTAGCAAATAAGATGAGCTATCCCAGAGTGTCGTTGATTTATAGGCATTTGCAGAATTCGCTAAACCTGTAGATTCAATCGTATTATTTTGGAAATATTTCCAGGCAATCAACGCCCATTGCTTTTCTTCTTCTGTTAGATTTCTTTGTGGAGGTAATTTCATTTCTATTACATTCTTCACTGTTGATTTTGCCGTTACTCGATCTTCAAAAGAAGCGTTTGATAGTGATATCACCAACGAAAAAGCAGTGATTAAGGCTAGCATAAAGATAATATGCGATCTTGCTCTCACTAAGTTTTGTTTGAATCCTGGTACGTTATTGTTATTCATTTTTTATATACTCTATTTAAACTGCAGTAATTTCTTCTTGTTCTTGTTCAGGCTTCCATAAAGCGGCAAAGATGATGCCACTTAACGCTAAAATATTATTTAATCCCCAAAAAGTATTCAGTAAAACGCCGTTAATATCATAAGAAGGATGTTCTAACTGATATTGAGACCATGCGTAAATAATACCTATTGTTGTTAACACAATAATGACTGTTTGTGGTATCGCCAAATGTAGGAAGCTACCTTCCTGACGGTCTTTTGGCGTAACAGGGAAACTAATTTTTTCTCCTTTCATTACTGTCCACAAGGCCCTTAAATTTGTCGGGAAAAAAGCTAAATAGGAAGCTTTGGAGGGATAACCTGCTAACCCCCAGCCGCCAATCATAAAGGCTATTTCAGTCAATAATAAAAACGGAACTATGTGGATATAAAAGTCCATCGAATAGCTTTGTACTGGTGATACTGCAAAGAATAAATACACTAGAGGCGCAGTTAGGAAAATTGCATTCCATATACCACCAATATATGACCAGATGGTCGTTGCATACATTAAGCGTTGAGGAAGCGACATTCCTTTACGAAATACCGGGTTGTCATTTTTAGCAATATCCAGCGTGCCACCTGCGTATTTAAATCGCTGGATAGTCCAGGTTAAAAGATCTTGCGGTGATAGCATTTTAGATTCAACGTCGGGATGCATCACAGATTTCCAGTTTCTATCCGGATCGGAATGTAAAACAATCGACGTGTAAATATCTTCAGAGACGTGAAAACGATAAGGCGTGAATTCATTATTTAACAACGCTTGTTGATCTATCAAAGTAAGCAGACTTTCATCTAGTTTTGATTCGCCTGTAATCTTTTTTACTTTTTTGTAAATATCTTCGACATCAGCATCAATCTGTTCTGCATACGATTTTAATGCAGCTTCCATAACAGCTTCACGTCTGTGTATAGAGCCAGCTCCACAACAGAATGAGGCATTACACCAATTTCTTCTACGTTGAATCACGTCATAGAACATCTTAGGATCATTAACAAAAGGGTCTTGCCCAATTTGTACTGGTCCAATTATTTTTTGTATCCCTTTGCCCAATAAACTTCCGGGAGTAGAAAGATATTTACCAAGGGCTTGATCAAGTGGCTTTCCTTCTGGGATATCAAAAAACCATTGTGGTGTTTGTACCCATGCAACATCAGAATCTTTAAAGTAACCTAAGGTGTGTTCGAGTAAGGTTGGAAGAGGGCGTGTATCTGCATCACAGATGACAATAAAATCCCCACCTGTTTGTTCCATGGCATTTCTTAAATTACCCGCTTTAAAGCCAATATTGCCTTCACGTGTAATATAATTAACACCTTCTTCATCCGCGACTTGTTTCATGCTGTCTCGGCTACCGTCATCCAAAACATGAATACTGATATTGACACCCATTGGGTTCAGTACATTTTTTGCATCGATTAGGCTCAATCTAACTAGTTCTGGGTCCTCATCATAAGTAGGGAAGTACATATCGACATTGATTTTTCTATCTTTAGAAATATCATAGGCGATCACTTCGCTCAACATGGTGGGAGGGTCTTGTTTAGGTGTATCTTTTACTTTCCATAAATTAAACGTAAAGAGTATTAATCCAATATACGCACCTGTTTCTGCAATGACCAACGGAATGGCATACCAGAGTGCATCGTAGTTTAAGGATGATGTCCATCGCCAAGTGATATACCAGGCACCAACAACAAGTGCTATTACAGCAAAATACTGCCACAGTAATTCGCGCCATTCATTATGCGGTAATGGTGGCTCTGGTTTTCTGTCTTCGTATTTATCAAAGTAAAAATTCATGTGTTCTTCTTATTGTTTATTGTTAGATTTAAGTAATGATTAATTGATACTTTTTGTAATTATTAATGTGTTCGAATCAGCGTTTCTACTTCTTTGAATATCATCAACGATAGATTCTATGAGTCCTATGCCCCAGTTTCCCTCTGGTAAAGATTCCAAGTCACCTTTTTCTGTATCTTTATTCTTATCTTTGCCGGTAAATTTTTTACCGAAATCCGTCAGTGTAATAATGATATTCGAATCAGTTTTCTGATATTGCGCTTTGATAGTATTGCCGGGTAAGCCTTCATAAGCATGAATGATTATATTATTCACCGCTTCTACGAGAGCTAGTTCTAATAATCCAGACAGCTGCTCATTAAGAGAATTGTGGTTACAGAAATCTCGAAAGTGAGCAGAAAGTTTTTTAACTTCTGATAACTCACTGTCAATTTCTGTTTGATTAATATTATTCATATCAGTTGAATAACCTCTTAGGCTATTACTCCGTTTAATACTGTGATTGTTGCTTTGTTAATTACATTGTTGAATGATTCGTTATTTAGCATTATCTAAGCTTCAGCAACAAAAGCTGATTTAGCAGCTTGCATGTCTTCTGCCAAAGTGAAAATACGGTCCATTCTAGTCAGTTTAAACAATTCCAGAACGACACCTGAAGCGCCACAGACTATTAGTTTTCCGTTGTTACCCATTGCCTTCAATACACCTACTAGAGCACCTAAACTGCTACTATCCATAAAACCAATTTCTGATATATCCAGAATAATTTTGTCTTTATCATTATTAATTAATTCTTCCATTTGTCTTTTAAATTCAGGTGCTATAGAGGCATCCAAACGTGCTTCTTTAACAGTAACGACTGTTATATTTTCGTTTTCAGTGATTGCAAGGTTCATTGTAATTCTCCTAATTTTTATTTATTTAAACTCGAAAATGAGTATGCTGACATCGTCAGGTAATGCTTTTAGTTGTTCTTTTTTCAACCAGGTATTTTTGATCTTGTCGATCATATTATTGGGTGTTAGGTTTCTAATGGAATTGAAATGCTCGTAGAGCGTATTTGATTCCAATCTTTTATCGGTTATTGCAGAATCTACTTCATTGATACCATCAGAATAGACAACAAACTTATCCCCGGACTTATAATCTATATGCTGTGTCTCATATTCGACATTGTCTATTAGGCCTATAGGGAATCCATCAACATCAATCTCTGTAAGTTGGTCATGTTCTTTGTTGTAAAACATGGGATGAGGGTGACCGGCTTGTACATAATGCATTTGGTTTAACTTGATATCTACAATGCCAAAAATCATGGTTAAATAATGGTCGGTATTATTTTCCAGCATCATTTTGTTCAGGTTTTCTGCAAACACTCTAGGTAAATCATAAGAACTTTCGCGGGTGATTGGTCCACCATATAACCCACGTTTTAAGCCCAAGGTCGATTGAAGTGACATAGAAAGCATTGCTGCAGATATTCCATGACCTGAGATATCTATTTTATAAAACACTAAAAAATCGGGTGAGGGCGTAAAGTAATTAAATGTATCACCACCTACGAATACTGCTGGTTTGTAGTACCAGGCAGTTGTGAAATGCTTCGAATCCAGATTAGCGGGAAGTAAACTGATTTGAGTATTCGTCGCATTTTTTAAATCTGTGTTTAATTGTTCATTGATCTTTTTAAGTGCCAGATTCTTACGTTCTAATGTTTCTTCTAAATCCAATACTCTTTTTGCAGACGTTAAACGAATTTTTAATTCATCAGCATCGATGGGTTTGTTTACAAAATCATCGATTCCAGCTTTTATGGAATCAAGCGTATTCTGCTTTCCAGACATACCTGTTAAGAGTATGAAATAGATATAGTTTTTAAAATTGGCCGCTCTGACTTTTTTACACAGCTCTAAACCATTCATGATTGGCATTTTCCAATCACTAATAATGACTTGATACTCGTTATTTGTTATTTTCTCCCATGCATCGCCACCATCGACGGCTAAATCGACATTGTGATTAAACTTTGTAAGGTAATGTTTGATGATTAAACGTATTTCTGTGGAATCATCAACGACGAGTATATTCATATATTATGTTAATTATTTTTATTAAAAGTATACTTTGGTGTTTACACATATAATTTTCGGGTTATATGAATAACGTTCTCAATTTTAAGAGATTTTTATGAAAGATATAAATTTTAATAAAAGCGAATTCTTTAGTCTGGCAGAAAGCATGGATGAAGTATTTCCTGAACTTGTTACTGTGTTTTTTCAGGAAACTGAATCATCAATCGACAACATGAAGAATCACATTGAAAATAAGGATTGGGAATCTGTTAAAGATATCGGCCATTCACTTAAATCCAGTTCGAGAACCTTCGGTGCTATTGGTTTATCTGACATCAGTTTTCAGATTGAAAAGTTTGAATCAAATGATGAAAAAGAAATAGATCAGCTTTTTCAAGATTTTGTTTCAGAATATGAAGCGGTAAAACAACTTATTCTTACATTACAATCTGAGTCTAATTAGTTCGCATAACTCCTTTCTTATTTAAAAAAACCGCCCATAAGTAGGGGGGTGACTTTGTATTTATAATTTATTTATTTTAATTTGTACTTATACGTTAAAGAGAAGAACCCTTTTCTAAAGTTAGTTTCACTGGTTGGATTTGATTCATAATTTGTATATTCAAATCCAAAAGTACCGGGATGCCAATCGTCATAGCCAAACAGATAGTTCCAATAAGGTTTGCCATTCTCAAGTGGTGTAATCAATATGCCTTTAATAAACCAGTATTTCTTGGGCGCCCACTGTAGAGATGTAGAAAGCTTGGTGTCACCGTCAGTACGTTTACTTAAGGTAATGGTAGATTTCATATTCAGTTTTTGTAATTGCTTAATTTTGGTTTTATAACCAACACTCACAATGGCGCTATCTAGATTGAAGCCACCTTTACCAATTTTTAAACTGTCATAATTGTTAATTTGGACTGTCCAGGTACCTTCGTGCCAATCATCATAGCCAAGCCCGTAGTTGTAAGTAAAACCTTCGTCTCCGTTATCAAAATTATGCTTTGCTGTTCCTTTGATATACCAATAGTCTTTCGAATCTGGCTTCCAGGTAGCACTCGCACTGAAACTGACTTTACTGTCATGAACTCTGTCTTTTAAGGTTAACTGTCCCCCAAGGCTGTATTTCGTTTTTTTCTTTGTTTCAACGCTAATTTTCTTTTTAACTTCTGGTGCATAAAAGCTGGTTTTTGCAACAGCCGTTTGTTGCAAAGACGCTAAAATACAAAACGTCAAAAGTGTTATTGATTTTCTATACATGTTTAGTTTGACTCACACAGGTTTTTATTTTCATTATTAGCTGCCAACAGTTTTGATTTAGCACTAGGTCGACATTTCTGGCAAATTTGATGCATTGAACCGTATTTTTTATACAGTAGCGCACTTAAAATAACGCCATTGGTATTTGCAGTTGTCGAAGAATTATATCCTTCCCCGTTTTCATAAATACCTGAATACCAACCCTTTTTAGGATCGTAAGCACTTTTGACTTTATTGAATAACACATCACTGTAGCTATCATCTGGGTATAGTAATGACATCGCGATAGCGGCTTTATTAGAAACCGTTTTATGCTCTGTTAGGATGGCGCCTTTTGATGATTTAGCGACCCAGGTTTTTCCACCAGAAAAGATCGTGTTATAAACAAAGTAGGGTTTTTTATTGATATTGTCTTCCGAAACCGCTGTAACAATGCCTGTCTCTTCCCATCTTTTCTTTTGTACCTGGTAGATATTATTGATCAGAGGTGTATTTTCATCATCATAGCCATTTTCGATGGCATCCATGATGTATGACTCAGAAACAACAGAGTTATTGGAATGGTATTCTTCAGGTGTACGGTTATCAGTAGCAACAGTAATGCCATAGATATCGATATCTTTTCTGTCTACATTATTATAAGTAGAGGAGACATTTAAATTATGACCTTCACGCTCTAAAATTTTAGCGGCATACTGTTCATACCCTAATCGTCCTTCCTGGAATGATTTAATCTCCCCCGTTTCTGGGTAGCGTTTGAGACTTTGCATTCTTCCATCTTTAATTAAGGTGTCAAAATTCCAACGCTTTAATGCTAAATCAATCTGATGTGAAAATTTGGGATGTTTACACGATAATGTTCGAAGCCAGGAAACTAAACGTGCTAAATCCAATACTGAAACACCAACACCATCAGGAGTAACTTTATTGGCATAGGTAACCATCTTCATGGTTTTTGTGTTGTAAACCTTATTCGGTGCTATTCCTTTGAATAAATCCATAGTAATTAAGGTTTTAATCAGCGCGGTGATTTTGTCATCAAATTCTTTATCATCAATAATGCCAAAATCTTCTGCGGCGATTGTTGCCGCCAAGGCAGAACCTGTATCCCACATCGTGGTAGAAGGGTATTGGTTGGCAGCGTTGAATAAGCCCGTTTTTTCCTGATAATTGTTTTCGTAATAAGTCCAGGCTGTTTTAGCGATGTGCTCATCGATTTCAGTTAACTCTTTTTTCGGAACAAAACAGGTGCCTAGATTGACTTTTTTGTTAGATTCAGCGATTTCCATGTTCTCTTTTTTTATTGTTTTTGCTTCTTCTTTCTTAGGTAATAAGAGACTTCCTAATAGTTCACTTTTTGCCTTATCTTCCAGACTAACGTTTTTATTCGTTTGTGATATTACAAAGATTGATGATCCAGCTAATACTGCACCCAAAGATAAAGGTACGACTAATCCTGTAAGAAGGCGTTTTGACATCGTGTCTTTTTCTACTTTATCACTCATTTTGATGCCTCCTTTTTGCTAAAAAATGTTTTAAATTTCTCATTCACTTTTGATAAGTCGTACGTTAATTCTTTTTCATTCCATTTCTTTAAGGTGTAATCAATTGAAGAAATAATGGATAAAACAGTTTCTTTCGTGACCCTTTCATCTTTTCTGTTTTTCCAGATAAGTCCTTTGAATTCTGTTAGCGCTGTTGAAGCTGCTTCAATAGAACCCTGCTTATGTAACTCATTTACACTATTCAGTTTTTTTGTTAATTCCAGTTCTGCGTCAGCATTATCAGGCTTTTTAGGCATAGCTTTTTGTGGTGCTTCCGCTTTCTGCTTAGCAGCTGGTTTTGGTTTAGCAGGAGCTTTTGGCTTAGCCGCTGGTTTAGGTTTAGCACTTGGTTTTTTCTTGGCAGCAGGTTTTTTTGTAGCGATTGTTTTTTTCAATTTATCTACAGCGACTTCCACTTTTGATATTTTGTCTGCTACAGACTTAATCGCTGATTCAGAAGCTTTATTATTAGTAACTAATAACTTCATTTGTTTGTCAGCATCTTGAATGATGGTTTCTTGTTGCTTTTTTAGCTCACCCTGCAATTCAATTAATTTTGTATTTTGCGCCATAATATATTGGCTCTTGTTAGTGAGTACATAAGTACTCCAAGCCAGTAATATAAAAGTGCCAATCAGTAATATTTTCGTAAGCATATAAAGTTTTTCAGTTAGTTATCAGTAATTAGTTTGTTGTAGCTACTTTGGGTTTATCAGTAACTTCATTCGTTGTTAGTTTTCCTGACGTTCTATTAGCAAAAGGTAAAGGCCCCAAACCAATAGTCCATGCAAGCAATGGAATCTTGCTGATCAGAATAGACAGCGCTAGCACAATACTTAACGTCAATGTGTATTTAAATAAAACAAGTTGATAAGGTGCCATCTCCACACCTTTCAGGAATATATCTATTATGTCTATTACCGCTGGGTGCATCAGATAGGTACCAAAAGTGAACTTTGAAAAATCACTTATTTTTTCTGGCCAATTGAAATGCTGAGACCCGAGGAATAAAAGAATGACACCGATAGGAAGTAAATTATGCGCATAGTAAATGGCACCCATTTTCGGAACATACGATCCTGCTTCAATACTTAGCGCTGCATGAGTCAGTTTTATGATGAAGAAAATACTGACCGCTAATAATCCGAACATGAATATCTTTTTCGACAATTCTTTATCAAATTTTTGTTGCCATAGACCCAGAATGCTATAAGCCGCAAAACCGTAACCTATATAAGAAAGTACTTTGATTCCGCGTATTAAATATTCGAGTGTATTTCTATCGCTAATGTTTCCCCAAATCCAGGTACTCATACTTAAGTTGAATGCTAAGAATGGTACAACCAGTAAACCCAGAATAGGGACTTTCAAAGCTAATTTGAATACAGGGTGAAACAGGAAAATCAGGAATATCGTTGGTATAAAGTGCATGTGATACTGTGACTTACCCAATAAGAAATAACTCGCCCAGGTTTCCGGTTTTGTTAATTTCTCGAGCATTGGATCAAGATAGCCAAACGCATTGGCTTTTATCAGTACAAAGAAGGCATAAAAGAAAGTCCAGAAAACAAAAGGAACCAATAAACGACGCATTTGTAATTTCATGGTTGCGCCATAAGGCATAGGCTTTCTTTCTAATTTAAACGCCAATAAGAACAAAGAAACCAGGATGAAAAATTCAGTACTTGCCAGTTCTGCGGTCGTTCTCATCAACACCGGAAAAACTCTTTCACTGATATCATAATCAATGAAGGCCTTGCCTTTTGGGTCTGTGGTTGTATGGATGCCAATGATGCTAAAAGCAGCAGCTAATCTGGAAATATCCAGCCAGTTCATTCTTATAGCGCTCATTTTTTTTGTACCCTTACTTTTGCAACTACATGATCTACCTCTAAATCAGGAATTCCCGGGTATTCACCTGTTTCATGTGCTCTCTTAAACCAGTTGTCTATGGTTGCTGATAAGTCTTTATCAGCCATGATGATTAAGTAAGAATTGAACGCGTTCTTTTTTGCTCTATTCGTAAGGTTTTTATTCCAGGACATTGCTTTATTGCCCATAGAATATTTTGGCCAGTAATTCTTTTCACGATACTCAAGTAAGTAAAATTTATGATGTTTGAGAGGTTCGCTCAACGTTCCGGATATAGTGAATTTTTTCTCAACAGCTGATTGATTTTTAGGGCTGGTTATCTCTGCATAGTCGGTTTTACTACCAACTGAACTGAAATCAATATCGCTAATCATTACGACCAACAGAAAAACGAGAGAAGACAAGACTATGGGAAAGGCATAGATACTTAGTAATAGTAATCCACGCCTGACAGAATTATTCATTTCTTTAGGTGCAGTGATTGAATTTGATGAGATTTCTAAAGTCATAATTATTAATACTTTTTTTATAATTTTTAAGAATTACCATTTCTATATTTTTTATAAGTAAATGACTTTCTTTATAATTAATTTTATGTGCAAACTATTTTACACGAGAAGTATGAATCTTGACTTAACTGCTAATGATTAATGAATATTAATCTTGAATAAAAGCAGTGATTGTTTTTAAGAATAATAGAAATAACTGAAATATTACGTTTTAGATTGTGATTTTAACCATTGTAAAATTCTTTGATCGGCCCAGTACCTTGCTGCCCAAGGATATCTCCCTGAAACAAAACCAACATGGCCTCCTGATTTAGATAACTCAACAGTGACATTTTTAGAGATGTCTTTTTCTTGCGGAGGTGTAGTTCTCCACATGAATGGATCATCTTCTGCGTGGAGTATTAAGGTTGGTTTTTCTATCTTATTTAAGAATTGATGACTGCTTGATTTTGCGTAGTAATCTTCTGCATTTGAAAAACCGTGAAGCGGTGCTGTGATTTTGTTATCAAAGTCAAAAAAGGTATTTACAGATTTGATATCTTCCACTAAACCAATGTTGAATAGATTATCTTTCTGCTGGTATTTATTCTTGCAACTACTCATCAGATGATTCTGATACACACGGGAAAAACTTTTCTCCAATCTTTCAGCGGCATCTTTTAATTTAAACGGCACGGACACTGCTATTGCTGTCGTGGTATTCGCTTCAGAATGTTGTTCGCCTAACCATTTGAGTAATAAATTACCACCTAATGAAAAACCTATTACCGCAAAAGGAGCCTGTTGGTATCTGGTTTTTATAAAATCAATCACGGCTTGCAAATCTGCACTGTCACCACTGTGATAACTTCGTTTTAAGCGGTTAATCTCGCCACTGCAGCCTCGAAAGTGCATAAAACATACGCCATACCCATTATCTTCAAGGAGTTTGATTAGTGGTTTGGCATAATGTGATTCTAAGGTTCCTTCTAGTCCATGCAAAATAAGAACAATGGGTTTTTGGTGAAGGTCAGTAGTTGACGAAATATCAATAAAATCGCCATCTATTAGTTCTAAACGTTCTTTATGTAATTGTAGATCTGGTCGGTTTTTAAAAAAAGTAGACCAGAGCGTTTGCAGGTGTGCGTTGTTTAGCCACCAGGCTGGTTTAAATTCACTGTTAACAATTGGCATTTATAAAAGTTCTATTCATCAAATTCAAAGGTATAAATATTAATATCATAATCGTCTTTTGATGCGCTCTTTTTAAAGCCTAGAGAATCCATTAGATTATCCATAGAGGTATTATTTTTGAGCACAGTACCTTCAATAATTTTAAGGTCACGGTCTTTAACGTGCTCAATCAGAATCAGCATTAACTGTCTGGCCAAACCCAAACCTTGATATTTATCGGCTATGCCAATAGCAAATTCACAACTTTTCTTATCAGGGTTTATGGAATAGCGACTTACACCCAATAGTTTATCTTTGTTCTTTTTTTGAATAAAAGCACCAAAAGCCATTTCACGATCGTAATCTAATTTGGTAAATCTGGATAACATTTCAGGTGTCAGATCATTGACAGCATGCATAAATCTAAAATATTTAGATTTGCTCGACATATTATTGATGAGCTCTACTTCTGCTTGTGCATCTTCACTACGAATAGGACGCAGTTCAACTTTCTTATGATTCTTAATGGTAATGAATCTGCGCCAATCGGATGGGTATGGATGTATTGCTAGATGACTAAAGTGTTTAGGGTCTTTGTTAAACTTCTGAATCACTATTTGATGATCGTTAACTATGGCTTCATTTTCATCAAGAATAATTGGGTTTAGGGTTAATTCAAATATCTGTGGTAAATGAATCGCTATTTCCGAAACGCGTATAAGCATTTCTCGTAATTTACCTTTGTTGGTTGCAGGTAAATTACGGTATTTATCCAAAATCAAACTCACCTGTGTGTTGTTAATCAGATCTTCAGCTAATCTCCTATTCAGTGGTGGTAGCTGGATTGCTCTATCCTTCATTGCGGGGGATTGCGTACCACCCGGGCCAAAGCTGATTACGGGTCCAAAAGCAGGGTCGTTTAGAATACTGATATTCAATACACGACCAGAAGAGGGTGCATACATTCTTTCAACGATAATGCCATCAATGATAATGTTTGAGCGTATTTTAGAAATGCTTGTTTTTATCTGTAAGAATGCTTTCTTCAGCATTTTTGAATCTTGTAAGTTCAATTTCACACCCTCAACATCCGATTTATAAGTGATATGTTGAGAGTCAATTTTCAATGCAACAGGGTAGCCAATTTCATCCGCTATTTTTATAGCTTCCTCTACTGAGTCTGCGTGCAATGCTGGGTTGCATTTAACATGGAAGGCTTCTAAAAGTTTTATTGAATCTTTTCTCGACAGCACATTACGCTTTTGTAGAAGGTTTTTTTCAATAATTTCTTTAGCAATTGCTGTTTTTGGTGGAATTGTTTTATTCAGTGGAAAAGGGACTTGCAGTAATTTTTTTCTGTTTGCCAAGTGATTGCATAAGAAACTATAACCATCCATGGCTGCTTCTGGTGACCGGTAATTAGATATTTTCTCTTGTGTAAATATCTTGCGACCTTGACCGCCTGATGCAGTTCCTAACCAGATAGTAGGAGTTGGCTTTTTGGCATTTTTTACTACTTTAGCTATTTCAGTAGCCAGATTCTGACTGTCTATCATAGCATCTGGTGCAAATATAATTCCTATGCCGTCCACTTCTTTACTCGCCAGTAAAATTTTAATATTTTTTGCGTATAGTTCTGCGGTATTTTTTCTGTCAGGAATAACTATCGCATTATCAAAACCGTAAATATTCTTTGAGGTGCCCTTCAATTCTTCCACAAGGCTTTTACTTAGTAGTGTTGGTTGAAACCCTAAATCTCTAAGTCGGTCATTCGCCAGCATTACTGGTCCATAGCCATTAGAAATGAGTGCCAAATTATTACCTTTTGTGCGTCGATTATTGGCTAGGATTTTAGCTGCTGTATACAACTGTGACAGCGTTGTCACATGATCTGCACCTGCTCTTAAAACGGCAGCACGAAAGACGTCATCCATCGCTCTAACATCTTTGGTTTTTGCGATAGCATCACTATAGCTGCCATTGTCGTGGGAAGATTTCAAAA
This sequence comes from Cocleimonas sp. KMM 6892, assembly GCF_035798195.1. Classification (NCBI taxonomy): domain Bacteria; kingdom Pseudomonadati; phylum Pseudomonadota; class Gammaproteobacteria; order Thiotrichales; family Thiotrichaceae; genus Cocleimonas; species Cocleimonas sp. KMM 6892. The sequence continues at coordinate 563,342 of NZ_JAPFBV010000002.1, forward strand.
TAACAACGGGTTTACGCATGGCTGCTGCTTTCAAAGCTCCCATGAATGCTCTGGAGTGCGTTACTTGATTAATATGAACAATAATGCTGCTGGTTTTGTGATCGTTAGCTAAAAAATCAATAATGTCCGAGAATTCAAGATCGATACCAGAACCGCGAGAAATTACCGAAGAAAAACCGACTTGCTCTGTTTCTGCCCAATCAATAAGACTGCTACAAATGGTTCTGGATCGTGCGACTACTGCGAGTTTGCCGGGTATTATTTTATTATCGGTAATACTGGCATTGAAATTGGTCGATGGACGAATCAATGCGGCGGCATTGGGACCCAAAATTCTGACATCTACCTCTTTTGCTACCTTTAACAAGGATTTCATTTCAGGGGTGATTTGCGACTTGTAGGTGTTGGCATACTTAGACATAACAAAAGCATTTTTAATGCCTTGTTTTGCACACTCGCGAATCACTTTTTCAACGGTTCTTGTTGGACTAACGATTATTGCCAGATCTATATCTTCTTCAATGAGTGTGACTTTTTTATAGCAAGGGGTTTCCAGGATTTCTTTATGTCTGGGATTAACGAAATAGAGGCTACCGGTAAATTGCGTATGCAGTTTTTTGGTTATTAAAGCGGCTAATGTTTGTTCAGTTTCACTCGCGCCAACAATAACGATTGAAGACGGGTCAAATAATGCTTTTAAGTAATGTTCAGACATAATGAAGCCAGCATATATAAATAATTAAATAATAACAAAATATAGATATTTTATATGTTGATCTTGTCTCTATTGGTCAGTGTTTTATATGACAATTATCAAAACATAGATACTTATTTAATATGCCACGTAAATATCTCTAAAGTAAGTTGGTAAATAAACGGAATAGAAGCTAGTCTCTCTAGTAAATAATAACAAAAACAAAAAGAATGAAAACTGCAGCTTAAAATAGCGAAGGAGAAATATTTTATGCCCACAGCTTATATTACTCATCCAGATTGTTTGCGACATGAAATGGTTGAGTTTCATCCAGAGTGCCCTCAGCGTCTTACGGCAATTGAAGATCAGTTGTCTGCGAAAGGGCTCATGGATTTTTTAAGGTATCATGAAGCGCCTAATGCCACTATTTTACAAATCGAACGAGCGCATGAAAACAAGTATGTAGAAGAAATCTATAATCATTCGCCGCTTGAGGGCTTGCGTCATGTAGACCCGGATACCTGCATGAATCCGTTTACTCTGGAAGCTGCACAACGTTCTGCTGGTGCAGGTATATTAGCGACAGATTTAGCTGTATCCGGTGAGGCTAAAAGAGTCTTCTGCAATGTTCGTCCACCTGGTCACCATGCTGAGAAAGGTGCGGCAATGGGCTTTTGTTTCTTTAATAATATTGCTATCGCCGCGTTACATGCCATAGAACATCACAAATTAGAAAGAGTCGCTATCGTAGATTTTGATGTGCATCATGGCAATGGCACAGAAGACATTCTCTCTCACAACCCGCACGTACTTTTCTGTTCAACTTACCAACATCCTTTCTATCCTGGCTATGCTGGAAAATCTATGGAAGAGCTAATGGTGAATGTTCCATTGCCAGCGGGTACCAAAGGTTCTGATTATAGAGCGGCGGTTGAAGAAAAATGGTTGCCAGCATTAAGAAAGTTTAAGCCTGAAATAATTTATATCTCAGCGGGTTTTGATGCACATATTGATGATGAAATGGGCGGTTTTAGTTTAATGGATAGTGACTATATCTGGGTTACCGATCAAATCTGTAAAATCGCAGATGAGTTTGCAAATGGCAGAGTAATTTCGATGCTTGAAGGTGGTTATGATCTTACTTCTCTAGGCCGTTGCGCGACAGAACACGTTCGAGTTCTTATGGGTCTACATTATACTTAAATACTGAAATTAGCTTTAGACACTGGCAATATTAATATGTGCTAACTGCCGAAACGATAATTTAGATACTTGATAAGCGCCCCTTGAATATACTAAAAAAAACGTCTCAAAGTAGGGGGGGGGCTTAAGCAAAAACATAAGATATCTAACAGTAACTAAAATCATTTATATCAGTCTTTTTACTTACCAATCATCTTTTGGTTCACCTAAATCACATTTCAAACAGTTTAATTCATGATCTAGCTTGCTGTTTCTCCCGGCTTTGCTTATCACCCAGGGTCGATTAATAAACGGTGGCTGATGCCGTACATGTTGGCCATGATGACATTCTAGTTCAGCTACCCAATCGTTCTCTTCATCCAGATGGAAGCCTTTAATTTTGCGTTTCATGTTTATATCTTTTAAATAATTAAAACTAGATTGATTCAGAGTGGCATGCTTTTTAAAAAAATAATTGTGCCTGTTTAATCGCATTAAATCCAATTAGACTCTTATTTATCGTCATAACGAATGAAGAGCGAATTATGTCAGCGAACCTAAATGAAGAAACACAACACCACCAGCATCAACAAGATTATCAGGCGCCTAGTGTTTGCCCTTTAGATTGTCCCGATGCCTGTAGTCTTAATGTAGAAGTTAAAGATGGCAAAATACATAAAATAAAAGGCTCATACGCTAACCCAATGACTAAGGGTGTTATTTGCGGCAAGGTATCGAAGTACTATCCTGATTTTGTTCATGGCAAACACCGTTTAACCACACCGTTAAAAAGGGTTGACGCTAAAGGTGGAGATAACGGTAGTACTCAATTCGAACCGATTTCATGGGATGAAGCTATAGACTTATGCTATGAAGGCATGCAAAAAGGAATTCTAGAATACGGTCCTGAATCAGTAATGCCATTAAATTATGCCGGGCCTCATGGACAATTGTCTGGTGGTTCAATGGATATGCGTTTCTTTTATAAGCTAGGTGCAACGCAACTTGATAGATCGCCATTATGTGCTGGGGTTCGCGGTCTTTCGTACCGTTCATTGTTTGGTAACCACGTCGCGATGTCTCAAGAACAAGCAGTGTATTCTGACTTGATTGTTTTATGGGGCACGAATACCAGCACTACCTATTTGCACTTGATGAAAATCATCAAAAAAGCCAAAGACAATGGCGCAAAAGTAATCGTAATTAATCCAGAAAGAATCAAAGTTGCCCGAAGCGCAGATCTGTTTTTACAAGTAACGCCCGGAACTGATGCTTATTTTGCGCTCGCGATGGCATCACAGTTCGATAAACTGGGTATGATCGATAAAACTAAACTAATCGATAAAGTCTCTGGTGTTGATGAATACCTGGAAAATGCATCGTCGTATTCTATCGATAAATTGGCAGAGATTTGTGGCATCAATCAATCACAAGCTGATACGTTTATTGAGCTATTCAGGAATGCCAAGCGCATTTCAATGCAAACCGGTGTTGGGCTTGAGCGTTCCAAAAATGGTGGATCTGCGATTCGTTCTGCGATGTCTTTAGCTGTATTGCTAGGTCAATTTGGTCAAAAGGGACAAGGACAAATTGGCTATCACTCTCCTGCATATCCTAAGACAACGGATAAGTTACAGCGTCCAGACCTTCTTGAAAAACCAACGCGCACCTTTAATATCGTTGATACAGCAGATCACATTTTGGGTAACGATATTCCATCAAGCAGCAAAAAAAGCCCTATAAGTGGGGGGGTGCCAATCAAGTCTGTGTTTATTTACAACCATAACCCGGTACTGGTGCATCCTGATCAAAACAAAATGATTGAAGCACTAAGTAAAGAAGATGTCTTTGTGATTGGTTGTGAAATCAATATGACCGATAGCATGCAATACGCCGATGTTATCTTACCTGCGTGCAGTAGCTTTGAGCATGATGATGTTTATCTGGGATACGGTCATAATTACGCACAGCGCGCAGAAGCCGCAATTCAACCCGTAGGTAATGCATTGCCTAACACAGAGATATTTAGACGTCTGAGCAAACGCTTCGGGTTTACCGATGCATTATTCAGCGACACGGACGCTGAACTGCAAGAACAAGCGCTGGATTTATCATCAGAAAGATTTGAGACAAATAAAGTTTCAGAGATTTCTACACATTCTGCCTTAAGCACCATCGATAAAAATCATGTCTGGTTATCCGATATGGCCGATGATGAGAAAATCACACTCTACAATGAAGATTTAGAAAACGAGTTCGGCTATGGTTTGCCACGTTACGAATCAATAATAAAAGACAGACCGTTTACCTTGGTCACTGCAGCAGCATTTAATCGTTCCAATTCTACATTTGGTGGGAATAATACCGAATCGGAAAAAGTGTCTATCAATGTTAACGATGCATCAACCTTAAATATCAAAACCGGTGATAAAGTCAAACTTCATAATAATAAAGGTGAAGTGGTTCTGATTGCCGATGTAAATGACACTGTAGCGGCGGGTGTTTTATATACACCAAAGGGCGCGTGGTGCGAGAGTAGTCCAACAGGACAAACCGTCAATGCTTTAATTGATAGCCACAGCAAAACCGATATTGGAAATGGCGCTGCATTCTATGATACCTACGTTGATCTGAGCGTAATATAATTCAGCTGCGCTAGGTGCAAAAACGCCTCAAAAGTAGGGGGGTGTATATATTATAAAAATAAACCACTTAGACGCGTTTAAAAGCGCGTATTTAGGTACTATTTCTGTGCCATTCTGATATACTCGCCAGCAGTTTTTTAAGAAGCATATTTCTTCTTAAAATAAGCAAACAAAACCGTACAAAATACTCATAAAAGAACCCCAAATAATATGGCTGAATTCGCGAAAGAAATTATCCCGATTAATCTTGAAGATGAGATGCGTAAATCCTATCTAGAATACGCGATGAGCGTAATCGTAGGACGTGCATTACCCGATGTTCGAGACGGTTTAAAACCTGTTCATCGTCGTGTGTTATTTGCGATGGGCGAGCTCCGCAACGACTTCAACAAGCCTTATAAAAAATCAGCACGTATCGTCGGTGATGTTATCGGTAAATATCACCCGCATGGTGATACTGCTGTATATGACACCATGGTTCGAATGGCTCAGCCATTTTCAATGCGTTATATGCTCATTGATGGTCAGGGTAACTTTGGTTCTGTCGATGGTGATTCTCCTGCTGCGATGCGGTATACGGAAGTCCGTATGTCGAAGATCGCACATGAGTTAATGGCTGATCTTGAAAAAGAAACCGTTGATTTCCAAGGCAACTATGACGAATCTGAATTCGAGCCAGTAGTTTTCCCAACTCGCTTACCCAATCTACTATTAAACGGCTCTTCTGGTATCGCTGTAGGTATGGCGACCAATATTCCGCCGCACAATATCACTGAAGTAATCAATGCCTGTGTAGCTCTGATTGACGATTCAACGCTCAGTATTGACGATTTAATGCAGTACTTGCCAGGTCCTGATTTTCCAACGGCTGGTGTCATTAACGGTGCACATGGCATCAAACAGGCGTATCACACTGGTAAAGGTAGTGTAAAAATTCGCGCCGTAGCGGATTTCGAAACCGATAAGAAAGGTCGTGAAAAGATTGTTGTTACACAGCTTCCTTATCAGGTTAACAAAGCACGTCTTATCGAGAAAATTGCAGAACTCGTAAAAGAGAAGAAGATAGAAGGAATTTCAGAACTACGCGACGAGTCTGATAAAGACGGCATGCGCATGGTTATCGAGCTTAAGCGTGGTGAAGTCGCTGAAGTTATCTTGAATAACCTCTACAAACAAACACAGATGCAGAATAGTTTCGGCATCAATATGGTGGCGTTGATTGATGGCGCACCAAAGCTTTTCAATCTTAAAGAAATTATCGAAGCGTTTATTCGCCATCGCCGTGAAGTGGTTACACGTCGCACTATTTTCTTGCTACGTAAAGCACGCGAACGCGCCCACATCTTAGAAGGACTTGCTGTTGCCTTAGGTAATATTGATGAAGTCATCGCTTTAATCAGAGCATCGGCGAATCCTGCTGAAGCACGTGAAGCATTACTGAGTCGCTCGTGGAAAGCTGACATCGTTCTTGAGATGCTAGAACGTGGTGATTCTACAGTGGCACGTCCTGAAAACCTCGATCCGCGTTACGGACTGAAAGATGATGGTTACTGGTTAACTGATGTTCAAGTAAAAGCAATTTTAGATTTACAACTACATCGTTTAACAGGTCTTGAAAAAGATAAGATACTGGGTGAATACAAAGAGTTACTCGCTACGATTGTTGACTTGCTTGATATCTTGGCGAGTCCAGAACGCTTAATGCGCGTTATTCGTGAAGAACTTATTGAAATGCTCGAAAAGTACGGCGACGAACGTCTTACTAAAATCAATGCAGTTGGTGAAGATCTGGGTGATATTGATCTGATTCCAGAAGAAGATGTTGTTGTAACGCTGTCTCATGAAGGCTATGCAAAAGCACAACCAATTGATACTTATCGTGCACAACGTCGTGGTGGACGCGGTAAATCAGCCACCAAAATGAAAGATGAAGATTTCATTGAGAAACTCTTCGTCGCAAGTACTCATGACACTGTTTTATGTTTCTCCTCTAAAGGTAAAGTGTACTGGTTAATGGTGTATCAATTACCCATGGCGAGTAGAACTTCTCGTGGTCGACCCATTGTTAATTTATTACCACTTGATGAAGATGAAAGCATCCAGGCTATTTTACCGATACGTGAATATGAAGATGACAAGTACATCTTTATGGCCACTGAAAACGGCACAGTCAAGAAAACAGATTTGAAAGCATTCTCTAATCAACGTGCTTCAGGCATTATCGCCATCGATTTACGTGATGGTAATAAGCTGGTTGATGTTGCACTCACAGAAAAAGATGATGAAGCGATGCTATTTACCTCACAAGGTAAAGCCATTCGCTTTAAAGAATCTGATGTACGCGGCATGGGTAGAACTGCTGCTGGTGTACGTGGTATCAAGATGCCTGAAGGTCACAAAGTTAATGCATTAATCGTTCTTCGTGAAGGTCGTTTATTAATGGCAACTGAAAACGGTTACGGTAAGCGTACTGAAGTAGAAGAGTTCTCTGCTCAAAATCGTGGCGGTAGTGGTGTTATTGCTATCCAGACATCTGAACGAAACGGTGCTGCAATCGGTGCTGTTCAGGTTACTGATGATAATGAAATCATGCTAATCACCAACGGTGGTATTTTGGTTCGTACCTCGGTTGCTGATGTATCAGTTGTTGGTAGAAATACACAGGGTGTACGTTTAATCAAACTGGGCGAAAACGAAAAACTAACGCAATTAGAGCGCATTGAATCTATGGATGATGAGTCTGAAGATGATATTGATGAAGATATGGATCCAACACTAACAGATGGAGCTAGCGAAGCTTCTGTTGAAAGTGACGATGTCGATTCTTCTGACGACGCTGATGCGAGTGACAGCAGTGACAACACTGATGAGTCTCCAGAGTAATCTGCTTAGCTCTCTTTAGTCTTGTTTTCGTTCTATTTACGTTATTAACAACGTAAAAAATATCATTCAAAGTAGGGGGGGGGCTTCAATTTAATTTTATTTAATTGAAGCCACCCCCAATTCATTTATGGATAGTGCTGTCGATAAAATTATCGAATATATAAATCAGGTAGATAGTTTCGGTTACTTGCTTATCGGTGCTAATTTATTTTTGCTTATATTTGCAAAAGTTATCCTTAAAGCTGTTTATCATCAGCCAGAAAAAGTCAGTAATTTCTCCCGCAAAGTGATGATCTTTCGGGCGTTGAATCTATTAATTATACTGGCTTACGGTTATTTCCGGTTCTTTCAAGACAATCAAAATAAAACCTTACTGATTCATGTTATCGCTGTTCTGGCGGTTATCTATTTTGCTTATTTATCGATGCACATTACACATGGTTTTTTAGTTCGATACTACGGTAAAGAGCGTGAGGTTAATGGCGTAAAACGCTTTGTATCTACCTATCAAACCCGACTATTAAGCATCTTTAGTAATCTGTTTATTGCTGTGATTGCGTTAATAAGCATCATCAGATTACTGGGCTTCGACTCAGTATTAGAGGCGGGCGGTGTTATCGGAATAATAGGTGTTTTCCTCGCGTTAACATCCAGTATCTGGGCACCTGATATCTTTCATGGTTTGATTATACTGAACAGTGATATGTTAACCGAAGGTGACGTTATTCAGTTCAATGACGGGGAATTGGTTTACGGGCTCGTGTATAAAACCAAGGTGTTCCATACTGTTATTTTAAATATCCCAAACAATCATAGAATTATGATTCGTAATTCCAAATTAAGGGATTTTACGGTACATAATTTATCCAAATTTGCTTCAGCTCGAGGGCTTCGCGAAAGCCTGTCTTTCAAAATTTCTTACGATACTTCTATAGATGCTGTAGAAGATCTATTTTTGACCGTATACGATGCTGCGAAAATTGATAATGGTATTTATTTAGAACCACAATATGATTTAGAATTCGGTGTTAAAGAGACTGGTGATCATGCCGTTGAATGGGTCTTTTATTACTTCACTAAAGAAGTGGATAAACTACTGTTGACCCGTCAACGTTTATTGCAATTGATGTTGAAGACATCGATTGAAAAAAACATCTCTTTATCAACACCAGTTACTATCAACAATCTAACCCCTGCAATTGATATACGCGAATTAGATTTAGTAGAAAACAAAGATCAGTAATAATTTAGTGTAAATATGATGTCACAGCTTCTAACAAGGATTACAACATGACTCGCAAGTATAATTTTAGCGCCGGCCCAGCAATGCTTCCACAGCCAGTCTTGGAACAGGCACAAGCAGAATTACTGGATTGGAATGGTACCGGCCAGTCAGTGATGGAGATGAGTCATCGCGGTAAAGAATTTATGAGCATCGCTGAAACAGCTGAAGCTGATCTTCGTGAAGTCATGAATATTCCCGATAATTACAAGGTGCTATTTTTACAAGGTGGTGCAACCTCTCAATTTGCGGCAATACCGTTAAATTTGCTGCGCGGAAAAGAGGGTGCAGATTATGTGAATACCGGCATCTGGTCTACCAAAGCGATTACTGAAGCAAGCCGATATTGCCTGGTTAACGTGGTGTCTAACTCAGAGAGTAGTCATTTTACCTCGATACAAAACTATGAAGAATGGAACATAAATCCAGATGCGGCATATCTTCACTATACGCCGAATGAAACTATTGCAGGTGTTGAGTTTCCCTGGGTGCCAGACACAGGTGATATTCCATTAGTGGCTGATATGTCTTCGAATATTCTATCAAGACCTGTAGATCTGAGTAGATTTGGCCTTATCTATGCAGGTGCACAAAAAAATATAGGTCCTGCAGGTTTGACCATAGTTATTGTCAGAGAGGATCTCATTGGCGATGCAATGGATATTACCCCAACAATGCTGAATTATGATGTTCATGCAAAAAATGGCTCGATGTACAACACGCCGTCAACGTATGCCTGGTATTTGGCTGGATTGATCTTTAAATGGCTAAAGCAACAAGGTGGTCTTGAGCAAATGGAAATTTTAAATCGAAGAAAAGCTGCCATGCTTTACGATTGTATAGATAACTCTGATTTTTATTCAAACCCGGTTGATAAAGAATATCGATCTTTAATGAATGTTCCATTTACCCTTGCCAATTCTGAGCTGAACGAAAAATTTTTAGCAGAAGCTGCAACTAGAGATCTGGTTTACTTAAAAGGGCATAAGTCCGTTGGTGGCATGCGCGCCAGTATTTATAATGCTATGCCAGAACAAGGTGTTATTGAACTAGTAGATATGATGAAATCATTCGAAACACAGTACGGTTAAGTTTCTAATCATCATTATGATATATATCAAAACAAGCAAACTACACCATTAGTTATGTGAGTGGGCGTTTATAATAATAAAATTTGTTGAATTGGGTGCTTGTAAAAAAGATGAATGATTCTGATGTGATGTTCAATATGGTTTTTGGCTGGGGGACGGTTGTTTTAGTAATATTATTGATTGCTGTTCTGATCGTGTATATCAAAAGTGTACTGGTTTTTAAAAACGCTAAAATAATCAACGGCAAAGTAATTGATGTGATGGATATTGGTGAGTTAGATTTGCCAACTATTGAATACCAATTGGATGGAGAAACATTGCATTTTCGATCAAAAACAGCCATAAAGACATTTGCTGCCGGAGACGATATAGAGATCGAAATCGGAACTGCCAAGCAGCCTAGAATTTACGAAAAAAATAACCCTATTAAATTACCAATGGTAATTTATGTGATCTTTGCTTTAATCATTTATTTTGGTATTAAAGCAGTTGGTTTTTTGCAGTCTCTTTTATAGATATGGTGAGACGTAATATATTATAACTTTAGATTTTAATTGGATTTTGAATGGATAATAACAACGGTAAGAAATCATCTGAAAAGTTGATAGATAATGCAGATACGACAAACTCAGATGTAAATAAAAAGTTATTAGAAATTCGTGATTCAATTGACGCAATCGACGATCAATTTTTACAATTACTCTCACAGCGTGCAGAATGCGCTGAAAAAGTGGCGCAAATAAAACGTGAAACCGGTGAAGTCGATCTGTGGTTTTATCGACCAGAAAGAGAAGCCCAAATATTAAACCGCGTTACTGAAAATAATCCTGGCCCGCTAAAAAACGAACGAATCACTGCGATTTATCGTGAAATAATTTCATCTTGTTTGGCCTTGGAACAAAGCATTAAAGTCGCTTTTCTTGGTCCTAACGGCACCTTTTCACAAGAAGCATCAAAAAAACATTTTGGTCATGCGGTAGAAACTGTCCCAATGGGATCAATCGGTCAGGTATTTAAAGAAGTCGAAAATGGCACTGTCGATTATGGTGTTGTGCCGATAGAAAACTCTACTGAAGGTGTTATTTCATATACCTTAGATGTTTTCATGCATTCGCCACTAAAGATTAGTGGTGAAATCACCTTGCGAATTCATCAGAACTTAATGACAGTGAATAAAGATTGGCGCACTATCAAACGTGTGTATTCACATCCACAATCTCTGGCTCAATGTCGTCAATGGCTCAATGATAATTTGCCTAATGTAGAGCAAATTCCGGTTTCAAGTAATACTGAAGCGGCTAGAAGAGCTAAAGAAGACCCAGAATCTGGCGCTATCGCAGGCGCTTTAGCAGCTAAAATATATGAACTAGATATTGCCTATAGCAATATAGAAGACAGCAAAGATAACACCACGCGCTTTTTAGTGATTGGTAAACAAGATGTGCCTCAATCTGGTAAAGATAAAACGACGCTGATGATTTCTGCAAAGAATCGCTCTGGTGCGCTTTATCATCTATTAGCGCCTTTAGCTGCACATGGTTTAGATATGACGCGTATTGAGTCAAGACCATCAAGAAATGCAAACTGGGAATATTACTTCTTCATGGATATCGATGGGCACTCAAGTGAACCGAATGTTGCCAAAGCGCTTGAAGAACTTTCCGAAGAGTCCGAACTCATGAGAGTGCTAGGGTCTTACCCTAAAGCTGTCCTTTAATACATTTAACCAATAGTTCTAAGCATTATGACAATTAATTATAAATCACTGGCGATTAATGGCGTTCAAAACTTACAGCCTTATATGCCAGGTAAGCCAATCGATGAATTAGAAAGAGAGCTAGGTGTTAGTAATACGCTAAAGCTTGCTTCCAATGAAAATCCTATGGGCCCTAGTCCTTTGGTCTTAGAAGCATTAGACAAAGCGAAAGCATCAATTCAATTATATCCAGATGGTAATGGGTTTATCTTAAAGCAGAAATTATCAAACATGCTCAAGGTTAACCAGAACCAGATTACATTGGGTAATGGTTCAAATGACGTTTTAGATATGATCGCTAGAACTTTTTTATGCGAAGGACGCGAAGCTATTTATTCACGTTATGCTTTTGCGGTTTACCCGATTAGTATCCAGTCAGTTAATGCCACGGGTGTCGTTGCCGAAGCCTTACCTGTCGATCATGAGACTAATCCTTACGGTCATGATTTGACTGCGATGAAGGACTTAATAAATGATAAAACGCGTGTTATTTTTATCGCTAATCCAAATAATCCTACAGGTACCTGGTTAAAGTCAGATGAATTGCATGAATTTATCTCTGCTGTGCCTAAGGATATTATAGTAGTTGTGGATGAAGCTTATTTTGAATATGTTCAAGAAGGTGAATACCCAGATACGCTACAGTGGCTTGAAGAGTTTCCTAATCTGATCGTAACGCGTACGTTTTCTAAAATTTATGCCTTAGCAGGTCTTCGTGTTGGGTATGCAGTTTGTAGTGCAGAAATTGCGGATTTGCTAAACCGAGTAAGACATCCTTTCAATGTAAATGCTATGGCAATTGAAGCGGCTACCGCTGCCTTAAATGATCAGGATCATCTTGAGAATTGTGTTGATATTAATACCAAGGGAATCAAGTTTTGGCGAGCTGCTTGTCAATATCGTGGTTTAGATTATATTCCAACCGTTGGCAATTTTATTACCATAGACATGGAGCAGAACGCTGTCCCACTTTACGAAGCTATGCTTAAAGAAGCAGTTATCGTTCGACCTATACCTAATTATGGCTTACCTAACCATTTACGTATCACTATTTCTACTGCTGAAGAAAATCAACGTTGTCTTGATGCTTTAGATGTTGCATTAGAGCAATATCCGATCGACTAATCGTCTTTCATAGCTAGTTAATATCTCTAATTAATTTCTTATCATTATTCAATAACATACACACTCTAAACTGATAAAAGAAGAACACTGCATGAAGATTTTTTACAATGATTAAAAAACTAACCATATTTGGTGTTGGTCTTATTGGTGGATCACTTGCTTTATCGTTAAAAAAAGCAAGTTACTGCGAACAAATTGTTGGTTGCAGTCGCAGTGAAGCGCATTTACAAAGAGCTGTTGAATTAGGTGTTATAGACGATTACACACTAGACCCAGTTGCAGCAGTGGAAGGGGCAGATATTGTATTGCTTGCTGTTCCTATTCGCGCAATACCACCTATTCTAAAAACAATAGTTCCTCATCTAGGTGCGAATACGATTGTGACAGACGCAGGTAGTGCTAAAGGGAGTGTATTAGCAGCAGCTAAAGAAGCTTATGATGGTGTACTTCCACCCAATTTTGTCGCTGGGCACCCAATTGCCGGACGCGAGAAAAGTAGTGTCGAAGCTGCAATTGACGATTTATACGTAGATCATAAAGTCATACTGACACCAACCAGTGAAACCAGTAGTGAAGCTGTTTTGAAAATTAAAGAGATGTGGCAAATTACTGGCGCAACAGTCGAAACGTTGGCAGTCAAACAACACGATGATGTTTTAGCAGCTACCAGTCACTTGCCTCACGTGTTAGCGTATTCTTTCGTTAATACCTTATCTAAATCAGAATATGGTGATGCCGTCTTTGATTACACCGCTGGCGGTTTTGCGAGTTTTTCAAGAACGGCGTCCAGTGACCCCGTTATGTGGCGTGATATTTGTCTGGATAACAAAACAGCTATCCTTTCAGTATTGGATAATTTTCAGAAAGATCTAACAGAGCTCAGAAATACCATACAAAATGAAGATGCTGATGAGATAGAACAACTCTTTGCCAAGGCTAAAGCCACGCGCGACAGCATCATTAAATCATAATTTAAGAAAATATATTTTTATGTGTATTACCTCGCATAAAGTTAACACTAACAAGGATTACCCGTACCAATGTCCAATTCAGTAACATTCAAAACGAGCCCAAATGGGAAATTAACTGGAACACTTAGAGTCCCTGGTGATAAATCGATGTCTCATCGTTCTATTATGCTGGGTTCTTTGGCAGATGGTACAACCCATGTGACTGGTTTTTTAACGGGTGAAGATTGTATAGCGACGATGAATGCGTTTAGAAAAATGGGGGTTGCAATCGAAGGTCCATCTGGAGCCAATGGCAATGAAGTCACTATTCATGGCATCGGCATGCATGGTCTACAAAAACCAGAATCTGATTTAGATATGGGAAATAGTGGAACTGCCATGCGCCTGATGACAGGTTTACTCGCAGGGCAATCCTTTGATTCTACACTGATAGGTGATGAATCACTTTCTTCGCGCCCAATGAATAGAATTACTAAACCGCTTGCTAGCATGGGAGCAGTTATCGAAACGCAAGAAGGTGGAACTGCTCCACTGAATATCAAAGGTGGTCATAAATTAACAGGTATTCATTACGATATGCCAGTTGCTAGTGCGCAGGTTAAATCTGCAGTATTACTCGCAGGTTTGTATGCTGAAGGCGAATCTAGTGTTACCGAGCCAGGCATCACACGTGATCATTCAGAACGCATGTTAAGAGGCTTTGGTTATGACGTCACTACTAACGGCAATAGCATGCGTTTAGTCGGTGGTGGATCATTAACAGCTTGTGATATTGATGTGCCAGCAGATATCTCGTCAGCAGCATTTTTTATGGTTGGAGCAAGTATCGCAGAAGGCTCTGATATCACCCTGCAACACGTTGGAATCAATCCAACACGTACAGGTGTGATCGATATTCTTAAGTTGATGGGTGCTGATATTACGCTCTCAAATCAACAAGAAGTGGGTGGAGAGCCTGTAGCAGATATTAGAATTCGTTCTGCAAAGTTAAAAGGCATTCATTTCCCAGAAGAACTGGTTCCATTAGCGATAGATGAATTCCCGGTACTGTTTGTGGCTGCTGCTTGTGCTGAAGGTGAAACACGATTAACCGGCGCAGAAGAGCTGCGTGTTAAGGAAAGTGATAGAATCCAGGTAATGGTAGATGGTTTGGTGAATTGCGGCATTGATGCTGTAGCTACACCAGATGGGATTATTATTCAAAGTGGTCAGCTCACTTCAGGGACAGTAGAAAGTCATGGAGATCACAGAATTGCGATGGCATTTTCAATTGCAGGTTTGCGGGCAAACGGTGAAATCACAATTAATAATTGTGCCAACGTTAATACTTCATTCCCTGACTTTATCGGATTAGCAAGTGGTGTAGGTTTAAATATTAGCGCTAAATGATAGTTCCGATTACGTCTATACGTCATTTCAAATTAGGATGATGACGAATATATCGCTTACTATGACTAACTATGAATAATAAAAAACCCCCTATAAGTAGGGGGGTGACTTTTATAAATATTAAGAGCCGATTAAGCTTTATTTTTAAGCAAGTAGCTTTGAGATGCGTTAGATGGATTTCCAGACAACAGCGATTTCATTGATTTGCACATCCGTTTTTCTTGGTTTAATGCTGTAATCTTCGATATCTACTTCGTCGATAGAATATTCTTCAGCTAAATCATCAATCTTATCTTCCAGTTCTTCTTCAAGATCCCTCAAATCTTCTTCTACTTTTGCGACTTTTTCTTTGGCGCGCCCAACATCACCTCTTTCTTTGAGAACACGTGATCCAGCTCTACCAATAGAAGCTTTAGATTTTCCGAATAGGGCGCCTAAAACAGTAATACCTACGTTTAAAAAGGAACTCGTTGTATCAGACTCTTCTTTTTCCAGGCTTAATGAATAACGATCTAATCGATCCGTTAATACCTTTTCCTTTTTAGCATACCGCTCTTGCAATACTTCAATCGCTTTTTCTTTTTCATCATTTAAAATATCAGCAACACGAACTTTAAAATCTCCTAATGATTCATAAGGCTTAGATAAAAGCTTAGGTGAATCACATTGATAGAGTTCTAGAGCATGCTCGTAATACAACCAGTCAGATAATGATTTTGTCGCTTTACGAAGTTGTTTGTCTTTAGCCACAAAATTAGGGACAACTGCATAATGAGCATCTTCTGGTGCTTTACTTGGTAGTTTAGCAAAGCAATTTTCGACGCCTTCTTCACTCATGGCGTGATCCCAATCTGCGGAAGAATCACTTTCTGATAATTCTAAAGTGAGACAGTAATTTTCTTCTTCATCGATTCCTTTGGATTGATTAAAAAAGTTAAGCGTACAATCTGCCATCAAGCTAGGTATGTATTGCTTCGATCCTGTTAGGTCTGGCATATAATATTGAGGAATACTGCTATCTAGCGTTGAGTAACTATCAAATCCTTCAGGGATAATAGGTGCACTGATGCTTTCTACTTTTTGCTCTTGTTTCTTTTCTGAAAGTGCTTTTTGATCATGCATCAAAGTAGAAATTTCATCACGCTTCAATGGACCTTTAAGATAACTTAACACCCATCGTGTACTGAACAATCGAATATCATCAAGATGCGCGCTTTTAAGGAAGAAAGTACGCTTCTTTAAATTTGCTAATAAGGCGCGTATTTCATCTTTATTGAAACTGGAACCCACTTTTCCGCCCAGACCATCAATCACTCGATCGATATCCTGCGTGGTTTGTAATCGACCGATAAACCAGGTTCCCATATTCGATAGACCTTTATAATCAAGGTCGACAGGGTTTTGCGTACTCAATACAACACCGACACCATAGGCTCTGGCTTGTTTGAGTAATATCAGCATGGGTTCTTTACTGGGAGGATTCTTCGTTGGTGGGAAGAAGCCATAAATCTCATCCATGTAGAGTAATGTTTTTAAGGCAGATGTACCGCTTTGACGTCTCATCCAGGCGACGAATTTATTTAATAACAAGGTTACAAAGAACATACGTTCTTCATCACTTAAATGAGAAATGGAGAATATGGCTACTTTGGCTTTACCATCTTCATCATAAATTAATTTTTGTATATCCAGAGTTTCACCTTCTAACCAGCTTTTAAACGTTGGTGATGCAATGACTGAATTAAATTTTGTGGCAAATTTGAAACGTTCGGACTGAGGATAAAAAGCATCTAATGGCAATACACCAATCTTTTTAAACGGTGGGCTGATGATTCGACCGACTAAATCTTCCAGGCTCAGATCATTGCCATCCATCCATGAATTAGAGATTAACTGTGCCAGTAAGATGTATTCTTTTGATTCAACCGGGTCTGCTTCAATTCCGATTAATGATAATAAGCTACTAACCGTTGAGTTGATGTAAGATGAAAAAGCATCGGTATCATCTAGTACTTCAGAAGGTGGAGTTTCTAGTGAGCTAAGAACATTAATACTAATCCCCGAGCTGCTGCCTGGTGTGTATATGGTTTTTTTAACAGCAGAAAATTTAGCGACTCTTTGGCTATTTTGATGATGACTTTCAATCCCTTCTTTCCACATGGTGGAAATCTTTTTGGCATATTCGTTGACGTCTTGTTCTTTATTTTTAGCTTCATCAGCTACCCAGGGTGCAAAAGAACTCGGCGAAAACTCAGGATCTGTTAAACAAAGATTACCCATATCACCTTTTGGATCTATGACAATAGACGGGATATTATCTATCGCAGCCTCTTCTATAATACCGACGCCTAAACCGGTTTTACCACTGCCTGTCATACCAATAATAGTGGCATGAGTAGTGAAGTTTTTATTCTTTAAAAGTGTAAGGGCTTCGGTAGCTTCCTGAGTGGTTTTATCAATATCTTGACCTAGATAAAAAAGACCCAGTTTTTCGTATGTTTCTACCATTCTATGTGTTCCTTACATTTGTTTATGATTAGGTTTATGAGTACAACAATACCCCATCATACGTTCAAATTAAAGACACAAAAAAGCCTGCTAAAAGCAGGCTTTTTTGTTAACTGATTTGTAATAAATATTACAACGTAATATACCTATTTAAATCAATTAGCGAACAAGACCTAAAGCACGGAATGTGTCTTTAGATAAAACGCCTACAGGTAAACCACGTGAACTCTGGAATGCTTTCAAAGCTGCCGCTGTGCTTGGTCCCATTTTTCCGTCAAGCTTGCCAGGGTTATAACCTTTAGACTTAAGTGCAGCCTGGATACCATAAACGATATTTTGTTTAATCGCAGTCTTGCTTGGCTTTTCTGTAGTGCCTGCTGCTTTAGCCGGGGCTTTTGCAACGGGTTTAGTCATAGTCGCTGCTGGCTTGGTAACTGCTTTAGTCATTGGCGCAGTTTTCACCTTCTTCGATATAACCTTTCTAGGCATACGTTTTTTAGGTGCTGCTTTGCTTGGCATAGGTGCATTCATTACTTTCAGGTACTGCTGATGAGTAATGCCTTGAGCAGGGCGCTTGTATTGAGTCTTGTGCATTGCCTTAGGGCGAACGACAGGCTTACGTTTAACTGCAGCATGACGGTAGTTCTTCGGTGCATTCGTTTTGCAAAGAATTGGACGCCAAACGTAACGTGCTCCAGCTACTTTTACACGGTAGTTTTGTGTTGTGTAACGAGCAGGGCGGTTTACTGTTTTATAAATTGCACCAGACACACGTTGCTTCTGCTTTACTGTTTTATAAACAGCAGGAATCATTTTTCTGATTGTTTGTGCTTTTCTGACGAGTACACGCTTAGATACTGTTTTGTATTGCGCAGGTACTGTCACACGACACATGATCTCACCCGTCATATTATCAATACGTGTAATCGCACCGTGACCTTTACGCCATGTGTTATATGCTGGCTTAACCATCACACGATTATTTTGCGTACGGTATTGCGCAGGTATATGACGATTCTGGTATGTAGCTTTTCTTACCAGTACGCGCTTGTTGATCCAACGATACTGAGGCGCTCTTACTAGAACACGCTTAGACGTAGCTTTCTGGATAAGTACTTTACGTTGTTTAGTAATGTATTTTGCTGGTGTTTTTACTTTAGCAAAACATTGTCCTGGTTTAGCAGGTGGTAAACCCATTCCAGAACGTTTTACTGAATGTGCCGGACGAGGTGCAGGACCACGAGAATAGACTCTTCTAGGCGCTGGGAGCTTAGGTTGATAAACTCTAACAGGTGCTCTTTTAGCAGCAGGAGCAACAGGTTTCGCCATTACAACTGGTGCAGTAGCTTCAACTTGTTGTTGAGATCCACCTGCTTGTGAACTACCAGCTACCTGCGAACCACCTTCGTTTTGTTGTGAACTTCCATTAACAACTTGCGAACCACCAATCACTTGTTGTTGGCTACATCCTGATAATACAGCAGCGAGTATTACACTCGATACAGATAGTTGCGTAGTCATTCTCATGTAAATTTCCTTTTTATTTCTTTAATGTCGAATTAAATGTTTTAGCAAATTGATAATCAATTTAATTAAAAACGAACCCCGAGCAAACCCACTTATTTACCTATCAAGTGATCCGTAATACTTGGCGACAGTATAAAGCGATGTAGTATCCCTTAATATATAGCCAATAGAATAAACGGTAGTCTTTTTCTGTTGAGCACCATTCGTATTCTTTATAATAGCCATGCATTGTATTTTAAAAACAGCGTTGCTTCTCCAAGTAATTAACTTCGCACGATTAATGGAAGATTAATTACCAGGAAAGTCTCTGACTAAAAACTTACAAAAAACGTAATGGGGCGTTATTATTGCTTGATGAGAATTAATCCAGACCAACTAAGTTCATTTCTACAGCAAAAAAGAGAAAATCAGGGTGTATTTCTTCTTTCTGGTGATGAACCCTATCAGCTGATGGAAGCGGCCGACACTATTCGACAGTTCGCAAAACAGCAAGGGTTTACTGAACGCGATATTTTACATGCAGATGGTCAGTTTGACTGGGGTAGTTTACTAGGATCATCCAATAGTTTGTCGTTGTTTAGTGAACGTAAGCTTATTGATTTACGCGTTGAAACAAAAGGTCCTGGTAAAGCAGGCAGTCAGGCTATTCGTGATTATATGGATAATCCACCCGATGATAAAATTCTGTTGATACAAATGCCCAAGCTGGTAGGAAACGCCAAAAATGCAGCCTGGGTAAAAGCCATCGACAAACAAGGCGTGGTTATCCAGATCTGGGATTTATCAGCACCGCAGACTATGGCCTGGATCAATAAACAGATGCGAGAGAAAGGCATGCGGGCTACATCTGATGCGGTTCGATTGCTCACAGAACGAGTTGAAGGGAATCTATTGGCCGCCGCTCAGGAAATCAATAAGCTGAAATTGCTTTATCAAAAAAACGATCAAGACCAAATTGAGATTGATGAAGAGCAAGTACTTGCAGCTGTCAGTGACAGCTCACGTTTTTCAATTTTTGATCTGTCGAACGCAGTGATGCTGGGTGATACACGTCGAATACAACATATTCATCACAACTTAAAAGAAGAGGGTGTGCCAGTTCAACTGATTTTATGGACCTTGTCTGACTTAAGCCGACAACTTTATACAGCCGTACATGGTTTAAACAGTGGTATGCAAATGTCACAGGTAATGAATAAAGTACCCAGACCCAGACAGAAGCCATTTCAGCAGGCACTACAAAGAATGCAAAGAGCGGATTGGCCGCATATTATTAAAATGAATGGCAATATTGATCGCCTTTCAAAGGGTCAGGGAGATATCGCTACCAAAGGTTTAACCAGAGTGTGGTTAGAATTGTTAGAATTAGCATTAACGCTGGCAGGTAATAAAGCTATTAAGGTTTAAATTCTTTATAATATTTATTTGTCACACAGGAAAACAGCAATTTTTATATTTTAACGTCAAGTATAAGACTATAGCCACCCCCCTACTTATGAGCACTTTTTTCTATCATGTATTTGTTGCTTGTATTGTTTGCTTGGCCTCAACTAATCTAAATGAAAAGAAATAGGGTGTGAAGTTACAAGAAACGATGTAGAAAAGAAGTCTTTTAAAAAAAGTAACATAGCAGTAAAAGAATCATAGAGAATAAGACACACATTATGAAACAAGATATTAACGTCTATATGCAAGAATTAGGAATCAAGGCGCGCAAAGCTTCGTCAACCCTTGCTGCTGTAGAATCTAAAACAAAAAATGATGCCTTGCATGCGATAGCTGATAAGTTAATTGCCAATACTGAAACGCTGAAAACAGAAAATGCAAAGGACCTGGAAGCTGGCAAAGCAAAAGGCTTAGACAACGCGATGCTGGACAGACTGGCATTAACCGATGCGAGTATCAAACAGATGGCTGAAGGTTTACGCCAGATTGCCGCTCTGGCTGATCCAGTCGGTGAAATTAATGATTTTAACTATATGCCTTCGGGTATTCAGGTTGGTCAAATGCGCGTACCTCTAGGCGTTATCGGTATTATTTATGAATCTCGCCCTAATGTTACAGCAGATGCTGCAGCACTTTGCTTGAAATCAGGCAATGCCACCATTTTACGCGGTGGTTCTGAAGCGATCCATTCGAATAAAGCCGTTGCACAATGTATTCAGGATGGACTTAAAGAAGCTGGTTTACCGTCTGAATGTGTACAAGTCGTTGAAGTAACGGATAGAGAAGCCGTAGGTGAGTTACTGCGCTTAAAAGACTATGTAGATGTGATTATTCCGCGTGGTGGCAAAGGGCTTATCGAACGCGTTAGCAATGACTCACTGATTCCTGTGATCAAACATCTCGATGGAATATGCCATGTGTATATTGATGATGATGCGGATAAAGAAAAGTCGTTAAAAGTCACTTTCAATTCAAAAAGTCAGCGGTACGGAACCTGCAATACCTTAGAAACATTACTCGTTGCTAAATCTAGAGCTTCTGAAATCTTGCCAGAATTACATTCCTTATTTGTAGAAGAAGGTGTCGAACTTCGTGGCTGTGAACAGACGCAACAAATCATTGATTGTTCTCCAGCCTCGGAAGAAGACTGGCAGACAGAATACTTAGCGCCAATTTTAGCGATTAAAGTCGTTGCTGATCTAGACGAAGCGATTCAACACATCAACACATACAGTTCACAGCACACTGAAAGTATCATCACCCAGGATATCACCAAAACACGACGCTTTATGCGAGAAGTGGATTCTGCCTCGGTGATGGTGAACGCTTCCACCCGTTTTGCAGATGGCTTTGAATATGGGTTGGGCGCTGAAATTGGTATCAGTACCGATAAACTACATGCACGTGGACCTGTTGGTTTAATAGGTTTAACCTCGTTAAAATATGTGGTTTTTGGTGATGGCCACATTCGTCAGTAAAGGTCATTCATAATGAGTAATGTACTTTGATTGCAATTATAGGTGGTACCTTTGATCCCATTCATTTTGGCCACTTACGACCTGCATTAGATATCGCTGAAAAACTGTCATTAACAGAAGTTCGATTCATTCCTAGTGCAACGCCGCCGCATCGCTGGCAGCCTGAAGCCAGCGCTGAAGATAGAATCAATATGGTTAAATTGTCTATAGAAGGCACAAAACCTTTTATTCTTGATGATCGTGAGTATCATCGCGAAGGCGCTTCCTATACCATAGACACTTTGAAATCTATCCGATTTGAAATTGGCAATGATCAGTCTTTTTCAATGATATTGGGGCTCGATGCGTTTCAATCTTTTACCAGTTGGAAAGACTGGAAAGACATTGTAGAAACCTGTCATATTGTGATTGCTGCGCGACCGGGCTATCAAATTGATGAGACGCTTGATGAGTATTTGGCAACGCGCGTAACTGACAATATTGATGACTTGAAATCATTGGCCGCGGGAAAAATCTATTTTTGTGATGTAACGCAATTAGATATTTCTGCCACCATGATCAGGGATAAATTAAAAAACCAACAATCATGTGATTACTTAACACCTGCAAAGGTCTGTGATTATATTGAATCAAACAAATTATATGGGTCTGATAAGTAGTTACTCTAGATAACCATCTAGATAATGAGTACACACTTAGATCTTAACCAAAGTAGATAAAATATGAAATTAAATGAAATAAGCGATCTGGTACAAAACGCGCTTGAAGATATGAAAGCTGTTGATATTGTTGCCGTAGACGTTACTGGCAAATCTTCAATGACAGATAAATTGTATATAGCCACAGGTAATTCAACCCGCCACGTAAAATCTATCGCAGAGAATGTCGTGATAGAAGCTAAAAAAGCTGGCCTTGATGTTATCGGCACTGAAGGCAAAGGATCATCAGAATGGGTGCTTGTTGACCTTAATGATGTGATTGTTCATGTGATGCTGGAAACTACGCGTGAGTTCTATCAATTAGAGAAATTGTGGTCTGCCGATGATGCAAACGACAAAAGTGTCGAACAAGCAGTCGCTGACAAAAACGCCTAGTTAAATCCAAAGCACTACTCACATAGATGAATATCTTCCTGCTTGCTGTTGGAACCAAAATGCCAGACTGGGTGACTCAAGGTTATAATGAGTATGCCCAGCGCTTGCCAGCAAAGTGCGCATTAGTCCTTAAAGAAATACCCGCCGAAAAACGACTAAAGAACAGTAATATAAACGCAATTACTGAGAAAGAATCCGAAAAAATCAAAGCAGCTATTCCTAATAATTGCCGTCTGGTTGTGCTCGATGTAAAAGGAAAATCGTGGAGTACCGAACAGCTAGCGACACGCATGCAAGACTGGATGATGGGTGGTCAGGATGTCGCGCTGGTAATTGGTGGTCCGGATGGCCTGAGCAAGGATATTCTATCAATGGCTCAAGAGAAATGGTCATTGTCTGCACTCACGTTTCCTCATCCATTAGTCAGAGTAATCCTCGCTGAACAGATTTATCGTGCGTATACAGTCACAGAAAATCATCCTTACCATCGTGCTGGATAAGATGAGATTCGTACTATGAGCCAGATTATCCTTGCTTCTGCATCACCGCGACGCGCCGAATTACTCGATCAGGTTGGTATCACTTACGATATTCAAAGTGTCGATATCGATGAAAGCGTCAGACCCAATGAATCAGCAGAAGACTTGGTGCAACGTTTAGCTATCGAAAAATCACAAGCTGTAACAAATACAGATAAACCTGTTCTTGGTTCAGACACCTTAGGTTTAATAAATGATCATATCCTGGTTAAACCGACTGATTTGGATCATTCCATCAAAATGTTATCGGATATGTCAGGAAACTGGCATGAAATTTTATCCGCAGTAGCGATCAGTTATAACGGAAATACCCACGTTAAACTAAATCGTAATCGCGTATTATTTCGTGAAATAACTCAAGATGAGATGATACGATATTGGAAAACAGGAGAACCTCAGGATAAAGCGGGTTCTTATGCTATTCAAGGAATCGCTGCGATGTTTATTCAGCGAATCGAAGGTTCATATTCTGGCATAATGGGCTTGCCTTTATTTGAGACAATGCAATTGCTTAATGACTTGGGTATCAGTAATCTAGAAACAAACGAATAAAACGAACATCAAAATAACAAACAACTTTCAGGTTAATCGATGAGCACAGAAATACTAATAAATGTAACACCACAAGAATCACGCGTCGCATTGGTTGAAAACGGTATTCTGCAAGAATTGATGATCGAACGAAGCTCTAATCAGGGTATCGTGGGTAATATTTACAAAGGAAAAGTCAGTCGTGTACTACCCGGAATGGAAGCTGCCTTTATTGATATTGGGCAGGAAAAAGCAGCATTTTTGCACGCTTCTGATTTACGCTTCCCCAAAGAACAAATTTTTAATGGCGATACGCCAGATGAAGACATCCAACTTCCGCCAATATCCGAATTACTCCATGAAGGTAAATATGTTTTAGTCCAGGTGATTAAAGACCCACTTGGAACTAAAGGTGCGCGTTTAACTATGCACGTAACGATTCCTTCGCGCTATGTCGTATTAATGCCGGACACCAACACGATTGGTGTTTCCAGCAAAATTGATGATGAAGAGGAACGCAAACGCCTAAAAAATCTAATCGCTCATTATCGTGAAAAAGTAGATACCGATAACCCCGACTTAGATTTACTCAAAGAACAAAAATTTGGCTATATTGCGCGTACCGCAGCAGAAGGTATCGAAGATGACGCAATTGCTGCCGATATACTCTTTTTAAACAAGCTCTGGAAAAAAGTAAACGATGCTTCCGGACAATCCGAAACCAAAAAGATATATTCTGATTTGCCCTTAGTGCAGCGCGCACTGAGAGATATGGTCGCGGAAGATATTGAAAGCATTAAAGTTGATTCGCGCGAAACGTTGGCTAAGCTTTTAGAATTTTCGAAAATCTATATCCCTGAGTTGTCCGATAAAATTGAATATTACACAGGAAAACGGCCTATTTTTGACCTTCATTCTGTGGAAGATGAAATTCAAAAATCGTTAAAGCGCAAGGTTAGTCTGAAGTCTGGTGGTTATTTGATCGTCGATCAAACAGAAGCGATGACGACTATCGATGTTAATACCGGTGGTTTTGTAGGGCATCGTAAT
Source organism: Cocleimonas sp. KMM 6892 (assembly GCF_035798195.1). Lineage (NCBI taxonomy): Bacteria > Pseudomonadati > Pseudomonadota > Gammaproteobacteria > Thiotrichales > Thiotrichaceae > Cocleimonas > Cocleimonas sp. KMM 6892. The sequence goes on from NZ_JAPFBV010000002.1 coordinate 588,533, forward strand.
TTAGAAGAAACCATATTCAAGACAAATCTTGAAGCAGCGCAAACCTTAGCTCGTCAATTACGTTTAAGAAATCTTGGTGGGATTATAATCCTGGATTTCATCGACATGAAACAGGATGATCATAAAGAGCAGGTGTTAGCCGCGCTGGAAAAAGCCTTAGAAAACGACAGCGCGAAAACCTCCGTGACGTCTTTGTCTAGTCTCGGCTTGGTAGAAATGACCCGTAAACGTACCAGAGAATCACTTGAGCACATTTTGTGTGAATCGTGTTCTACCTGTGAAGGGCGCGGTTACATTAAGACTGCTACAACTGTTTGTTATGAAATTTTCAGAGAGATCTTAAGAGAAGCACGTCAATTTGATGCGCGTGAATTACTGGTACTGGCATCCCTGGATGTGACTGATTTGTTACTGGATGAAGAGTCAGATAGTTTAGCGGAGTTACAAGAGTTTATTGGTGTGCCTATTCGTTTTCAGGCTGAGTCTTTATATACACAAGAACAATTTGATGTGGTTCTATTGTAAAAAAAACGCTCCAAATTAGGGGGGTGCCTATTTAAAAGGTACCTATAGTAAAAGGGATGACTAACTATTTATTTAGTCACCCCAATTTCTTTTTTTAATTCTTTCTTTGATCCTTTAGTTAACTTCTAAAGGATCTATTTCATTCACCATTTCCTGACGTTCTGTTTTTCCTTTGTAACGACTAATCGCGAAATTATCACTTAAAATTTCTGGTTCTTTACCGCAAACTATATCCGTCGATACTCGCGCCGATCCGAAGCTCATTGTCCACCCTAACGTTCCGTGACCAGTGTTTAAATAGAGATTGCTGATATCTGTCTTGCCAATAATCGGCGTCCCGTCTGGAGTCATTGGGCGCAATCCGCACCAGAAATTATCTTCTGTCAGATCGGTACCATTAGGGAATAAATTAGAAATAACAAACTGCATGGTTTTACGCTGTCTATCGCCGAGACTCAAGTCATAACCGGTTAGTTCTGCAATCCCAGCGATTCGAATTCTATTGCCTAAGCGAGTGATAGCCACTTTGTAGGTTTCATCCATAATCGTTGAAACAGGTGACGCATTTTCGTTAGTCACAGGAATAGTCAAAGAGTAACCTTTAACAGGGTATACAGGACTATCTATACCGACTTCTTTTAGTAGTGGCGTTGCATAACACCCTAAAGCCATAATGTACTTATCTGCCGTTAAGTCGCCAGAACTGGTAGCAACAGACGAAATTTTTCCATCGCGCATATTCAGTTTGTTGATCGATGTATCGAATTTGAACTCAACGCCCATCTCACGACATTTTTCCATCAGTTGTGTCGTAAGTTTGAAGCAATCACCCGTCATGTCATTGATCAGACGTAAACCACCCACGATATCTTTTTTGACATCTGCCAGACCCGGTTCAACGGCGACACATCCATCAGCATCAAGTAACTCATAGGGAACATTATTTTCTTCAAGAACAGCAATATCTTTGGCAGATGCTTTCAATTGAGCCTCTGTTCTAAATATTTGTAAAGTACCTTTGCGCTCATGGTTGTAATCAAACTCTAACTCACCATCAAGCTCTAGCAAGCAATGACGGCTGTATTCTGCGAGTCTGACCATGCGGTCTTTATTGATACTGTAGGCCTTCGGTGTGCAGTTAGCGAACATACGCGTGATGAATTTCAGTTTATCCCACTCGGGTTTAAAATTAACAATGAGAGGGGCATACTTGCTTAGCATCCATTTAACTGCCTTTTGAGGCACGCCAGGGGCTGCCCATGGTGCAGAGTAGCCAGGAGAAAGTTGTCCGGCATTAGCAAAGCTGGTTTCTAGGCCCGCACTGGATTGACGATCGACGACCGTTACCTGATGGCCTTCTTTTGCCAAGTAATAAGCATTTGTTACACCGATAACACCACTGCCAAGAATAAGAACGTGCATAACTACATTACCTAAATAAGTACATTGAAAGTAATCTAATGATAGGTAATTAATGAAAATAGATTCTGCTGAAGTTTAAATAATCCCAGAAAATTGTATGCTAAAACGCAGAAAATCAGTAATTAATATTGCGATACAATAATGGGGCATTATATATGAGTGTATATAAGGAATGCCCCAAGATATAACGTTGGTTTTATTGTTGTTATTAAAAAACCAGACGACAATACTCATTAAATAAATGTTTGGATAACACTACTAACAAGGTGGCGCTGAATGTGCATAATATAATTCCCGATTACATGGTGAATTCTTGTTAGTATAAAATTCAGAACTATAAAAAAAGGCCTATAAGTAGGGGGGTGTGTTATAACTAAATTAACAGATCTAGTTTATTATAGTTAAAGGGCTTTCTTGCCATTTACATTGTCTATTTTCATAATGTTCATACCTCTAACATTGGATGTTATATGCCGCGTTTAAATCAGTTTTTTCGTCAATCTTTCTTTTACGTTTTAATGTGTTTGCTATTAGCTGGGACTTTCTTCGGTCTCGTTCATGCTGACATTAATACAGCGACTGAGCATCTACAGGGGCGTAATAAAAGCAGTATTACTGATGAGATAAGAAAACAAATCTCAGCAAACGACGAATCTGGTGATGAAGAATCTGATAAAGACGAATCTACAGAAACAAAAAGACCGGAACCCGTATTAGGCATTAATACGGCAGATGTCAGGGAAGATACTTCCAGCGTACAGTTTCTGGATCTCTTTAAATCGTCCATTCCATTTCAGGAAACCGTTCCCTGGGGTAGCAGTAAAGGCCTTGAATACGATGAATATGGTTGGCCCAGTGATTTAAAAGGTGGTCAAGCAGGCACTAAATTTCTCAACAGATTGCCACAAGATACCGTTGAAGATGGTTTCTTTACCGTACTTTATGACGGTGAAGGTGAGATTTTCTACGGTAATGATGCCCGTTTGATTGTGCATCGACCTAATAAAGACATTATCGAAATAAAAGCAGGTACAGATAAAATACTGAATGCATCTTTATTCATAAAAAAATCCAACCCCGAGAATTACATACGGAATATTCGTATTTTACCAGAAGGAGGCATCTGTAAAGACTCTCCACATATTCGTGTAAAAACTGATCTGGACTGTGAAAAGGGAGAATATCTGTCTTTTGAAGATAACCATTTAAACCCATTAGCGGATGAACAACTCAAGCTGCGTTTAAAAGATCAGACATCTGAAACCTCCTCAGATGATAGTGATGATGTAGCTAGTGATGTAGCTAGTGATAGTGAAATTAATGATGACAACGATTCAAAAAATACAGCTAGCTCTGACAAATTAAAGGCCGAGAATACTAAAGAGAAAGAGTCTGAAAAGTCCAAGAAAGTCAGTAATAAAGAAGCAACTAAAGACACAAAAAAAATTACTGAAAATGAAGACCGCAATAAGCCTCAATCAAATAAAAATAACAAAAATATAAAGTATGAAATAAAAGGTTATTCAGACGTAAGCAAAGCGATCGTCTTTAATCCTGACTACTTGAACTTCATGAAAGATTTTCAGGTAATACGCTATATGAATATGTCCGGAATGACGCGTAACCCTGTAACAGACTGGAAAGCTAGAAACACACTGAAGAAAGCCAGCTGGGGTGGCAAGTATGGTTCCCGCGGTGCACCTGTTGAGGTGATGGTGGCTTTATCTAATCAGATCAAAGCTGATCCGTGGTTTTCCATGCCTTTTAAAGCCAGCGACGATTACATTAAAGCGTTTGGCGAGTATGTTAACGAACATTTGAATAAAGAGTTAAAAGCGTATATCGAATACAGCAACGAAGTCTGGAATCCTATTTTTTCTCATCACGATTACGCCATTGCAGAAGGTATGAAGCAAAAACTGGATGAAAAGAAATCCATAGCTGGTTACAAGTGGTATTCATTACGCAGTGTTAAAACCTTTAAAATATGGGAAGAGGTTTTTGGCGGTAATGATAGATTGGTGCGCGTTCTCGGTAGTTGGGCCAGCAATCAAACCATGTCGAGCACGATTCTTTCCTATAAAGATGCTTATAAACATACGGATGCTGTTGCCATAGGTCCGTATTTTTCTGCTCACCCTAGAGTATTAAGGCGCGCTAAGACAGTCGATGATGTATTCAAGGCAATGCTTGATAAAACCACTAAATGGGGAATGGATTCAACGATCAACTACATAAAAAAACAAGCGAATGTAGCTAAATCTTTTGGTGTTGATTTGGTTGCTTATGAAGGTGGGCAACATTTGGTAGACTGGAATACTCGAAAGGTCGATGAACATCCCAATAAACTACTCTATGCTGCAAATCGTGACCCACGTATGGGTATTTTATACGATGAATTAATGGAAGGTTGGCAACGAAATGGTGGCAAATTATTCGTTGCTTTCAGTGCGCCCAGAATCTATAGCTGGTATGGCAGCTGGGGACTTAAGGAACATATACGTCAACCTCGTAGCGAAGCACCGAAATATGACTCACTGATTCGGTATTTGAATGCACGTTTGTACCCTGAAGAGCAAACAGAAAACTCCGCCAATTCGGGTATGGCATTACTCAATGGAGAGAGTGCTGACACTCCCGTTATATATGCTAAAACTCCTAATGACATTTGGGCTTTGAATGCTGCTCATGCCATTAAATCTCATATTAAAGACAATAGCAGCCGAGACATCTCAGCAAGCTGGCAAGCAAGTTGGGACACCAAGCATCTCTATATCAGTCTGGCCGTAAATGATGACGACTTACAAAACGGTGATAGTGTTTCATTAACCCTCGACACGACAACTGAAGAACAGATCAAAGCTAAGAAAATAGCGCAGGAAAAAATCGATATCAAAACCGAGAAAAAGCTATTAGCGAAAAAGAAAGAAGAACAAGCTGCACGTAAAAAAGTGTACGAAGCCAGAGCAAAAGCTCAAGCTGAAAAAGCCAAGAAAAAAGAGAAAGAAAATAAGAAAGAAGCAGATAAAGAAAAAGATAAAGATAATGAGATAGAAGAATCTAGCGATTCATCTAAAAAGAAGTCTGTCTCTGTAACAGCTGAAGAAACAAACGATAAAACAACCATTGAAAAAGACAAAGAAAATTTGTCCGAAAAAGTAAAAAATGATGACAAAGCATCAATCAAGGATGTTACTAAAACGATAGAAAAAGAATTAAAGAAATCCTTGAAAAAATCCAGAGAATCAAACAAAGAATCAAACAAAGATGAGGTCTTAACTTCTAAGAATAAAGCTGAAACAAAGTCGGATAACGAATCGAATACTGAAACCAGTACCGAAACAAATACCGAAAAAAATAAGAGTAATGCAAAATCTTCTGAAAATAAGACTGCCAAACAAGAGCTAATGACAATTTCAGATGAAGCAAAGAAAGCTAAATCAAAAGATACTGCGAAAGATGATTCGGATGATGGTGCGAAAGAAGATGCCAAAGAGAATGCAAAAGAGAAAACGAAAGATTCAACAGAAAAACCTGCTGAAATAGCAAACAACGATGCTAATCAGGATGAATCAAACAAAGATCAATCTGCTACTGAAGATGATTTAGAAGCTAAAGTAAATACTGATCAATCTAAAACAGTAGATGTAGCAGAGACTCAAGTAACGCCAAAGATATCAATCACAGAAAATGCCATTACTTTTACTTTTACACCTTTTGACGAAGCGACAACTAAAGCTCGTACCATCAGAACTGATGCCGGTTATTTATTAAATCTGGCGATACCCTGGAAACAGATTTACGCAAAGCCTGCTATTGATGACCCAGATAGTGAAGATGATGCAGCCACTAAAAACAAAGAAGATACTGATAAAAGCGTAGTAGATAACTATCAACCTAAGCCCGGAGACAAGTTAGGTATAAATATTGTAATTTCTGATGTTGATACAGGAGAAAAAGGAGGCAAAGAGTTGCGATCAGCAGACACTAATCTTCCTTTGCCAAAATTAATTTTAAAGAACTCCCTTACCGATTAGTGCTTTGATTAGAGCTTGGGTTGATAAACACTTACGAGAAATTTAAATGACAACATATTCCGGCCAATGTTTGTGTGCTTCCATCAAATATGAAGTGTCTAAAATAGAGCCTAAAATGGGGCATTGTCATTGTTCGATGTGTCGTAAATTTCATGGTTCTGCCTTTGCTACTTTTGGCGAAGCTAAGCGTGAAAATTTCAAATGGGTTGAAGGCGAAGAACACTTGCAAAGTTACACAGCAGACAATGGAACTATCCGTAAATTTTGTCCAACTTGCGGTTCCAGTCTCATTTTTCAGGACTCCATAGAGTCTACGGAGCTTGTAGAATTTGCTTTAGGCACGCTTGATAGTGATATAGAGCTGAAACCAGACGTGCATATATTCGTTTCATCGAAAGCAAATTGGCTAGACATCAAAGATGATTTACCGCAGTTTTCTGGCAATAGAAGAAGCAATCTAATAAACGATAACGAATAATACGTTCCTTATATATCCATTTCCTTACATTTTGAGTTGTAAAAAAGGCCCCCAAAGTAGGGGGGTGCCTTTATAGATATCTACCACTTCTTTGTTACTTCTCTTATGTATTTTTCTTTATCTATTTACACAATACATCTGCGTAATCTATTTGCGTAATCCATTTGTGCAATTTATGTCCAAAAATACCCAATAGATCATTATTTAAAACTGCACTAGTCATTATGAAATAAATAACAATATTGAACTAATCAAGGTTTATAGGTACTTAATAGCTATCAGATTATTTAGTAAGTACTAATATTCTTAATTAACTTAAGAATGTAGTTTAGAAAATTACGCTAAGCTACTTTAAGTTAAAGAAAATAACTTTATAATCCTCATCGATTTAATTTTTTATATTCAAATAAAGGAAGTAGTTCAATGAAATTTTCATATGGTGTAGTTTGTATAGCAATGGCATTAGGTTTATCTGCTTGTTCTGATGATAAAACTGATAAATCATCAGAGGCTTCAGATACTGCAACAAACGTAGTAGAGAAAGCAAAAGAAGCAACAAGTAAAGCAGTAGATGCTACTAAAGATGCTGCAGGTTCTGTCGCTGATAAAGCTAAAGAAGTAACAGATTCAGCAACTGAAAGTGTTTCTAAAGCGGCTGATACAGCAGTTGAAAAAGCAAAAGAGACCGTTAGCGAAACTACTGAAGCGGTTAAAGAAAAAGCGACTGAAATGAAAGATAGCGCTGTAGAAAAAGCAACAGAAATGAAAGACAGTGTCGTGGAAAAAGCAACTGAAATGAAAGACAGTGCAGTAGAAGCGACTAAAGAGAAATCTCAGGAAGTAATGGATGCTGCTAAAACATCAGGATCAGCAGCGATGGAAAAAGCGTCGTCTATGACTGACAGCGCTAAAGAAGCAGTTTCAAAGACAACTGATAATATGATGGATAAAGCGAAAGAAGCAGGAAGCTCTGTAATGGAAAAAGCTGTTGAAATGAAAGACTCGGCAGGTAACCTGATCAAAAGTGAAGAAGCTGCACCTGTGTTAAATAACTAATCCGAAATCTATCTTGGATTATTTAAAATACCGGCATATGTCGGTATTTTTTTGTCTAAAAAAACCGCCCAAAGTAGGGGGGTGGCTTATACTTGTTTAAAACCCTCTAAATAAAATTGAACAATTGCAAAGGTATGATAAATGCTTGAATTGAAACCTACTTGTGAGAATTGTAATAAATCGTTAGCCGCAGATTCAAATGAGGCCATGATTTGTACTTACGAATGTACATTCTGTAGAACCTGTGTGGAAAATATCTTGCAGGGTGTTTGCCCGAATTGCGGAGGTAACTTTTGCCAAAGACCTATTCGTCCTGCCAGTAAATTGTTAACGCATCCAGCCAGCACAAAAGTTGTGTTTAAACCTGTTACTTAGATCTGATTGGCTATAAATAACATTCAAATTTGAATCGCTACTTACTCTGCTTGGTAACTATTATTACCCGAAAGCTTTATTAAGATTTTAGGGATAAAGAATAACGCTGTTTTTATTATGCATACTCTTGTTTATAAATCACTCTAGTTTACGACTTGCTCTAGCTTTTCAAACTAGTAAACTCCTCACCCACAATATTACTCAAGGAAAGAGATAAAATGATTTCTGGTTTTTTACAGGGCATGAAATACGCGTTTAGCGGTTTTTCACTGATTACCAAGAAGGGTATTCGTCCTTTTGTACTTATCCCTTTGGTGATTAATATTGCTGTCTTCTCAGTTGCAATCTGGCTAGCTTCATCTCAGTTTGAAGCGTTGATGAATTATTTAACTGGCTGGTTACCCAGCTGGATGCCTGATTTTATTAAAACGGGGCTTGAATGGTTACTATGGCCCTTGTTTGCGATCCTGATTTTAATCGCTGTGTACTATACCTTTACTATCATCGCGAATCTTATCGCGGCACCTTTTAATTCTATTCTCGCCGAACGTGTAGAACAACAACTCAAAGGTCAGCCAATAACAGAACAGAAAGGTTTTAAAGCGATGATGAAGACTTTGGGCAAAACCATGGGAAGTGAGGTCAGTAAAGTCCTTTATATGTTGAAATGGGTGCCACTGCTATTACTGATTAGTGTTATCCCTGTGGTTAACGTCATATCACCCTTTGCCTGGGGTATCTATGGTGCGTGGATGTTATCGTTGCAATACACTGATTTTGCCATGGGTAATCATCAGCTGTTTATTAAGGAAGAGCTTCCTCTTTTACGAAAAAATCGTTCTATGGCACTAGGTTTTGGAGGTGTACTGACTGTATTGATGATGATTCCCATCGTTAACTTTATCGTGATGCCTGTAGGTGTTGCTGGCGGCACACGATACTGGGTTGAATCATTATCTAAGCAATAGTCCACGAACTATTAAACCCAGCTAAAACCTAACTATAAACATAATTAACTTATGTTTATAGACACAAAAAAGCCTGCAATTTAGCAGGCTTTTTTATTTTATATGATTAACTATTTAGATTTCTACGCTGTGGTAAACATTCTGAACGTCATCATTATCGTTAAGCAAATCCAGCAATTGTTCAAACTGCTCTAAATCTTCACCTGTTAATGGCGCAAGATTTTGTGCCAAATATTGGATTTCATCAACTTCAAATTCATCTACTAGAGGCTCTAACGCTTGTTTCGCTTTGAAGTACTCTGTATTTGGTGCGAAGACAGAAATCATACCATCTTCATTTTCGATATCAGTAACATCTACATCTGCTTCCATTAATGCATCTAGTGCAGCTTCTTCATCTTCGCCCTTGAATACAAAAATAGCAGAGTGGTCAAACATGTGGCTAACGGTGCCCGGTGTTCCTATCTTGCTTTTTGATTTAGTAAAACACTGGCGAACATCACCAAAAGTACGGTTTGGATTATCAGTTAGGCATTCGACTAATACCATGCTGCCTGCAGGACCAAAGCCTTCGTAAAGTGCAGGTGAGAAGTCTTCTCCGCCACCGCCTTTTGCTTTATCAATCGCTTTGTCGATTACATGGGTCGGGACCTGATCTTTCTTGGCACGATCAATCAAACTGCGCAAGGCTAGATTGCCATCAGGGTCAGGACCGCCAGCTTTTGCACAAACGTATATTTCACGTCCGTATTTACTGTAAACCTTTGCCTTCATATCTGAAGTCTTGGCCATTGACTCTTTGCGGTTCTGGTAGGCTCTGCCCATTACAATCTCTCGGTTAAATATTAAAGGTGCAAATATTACAGTTAAGTCAGCTTGATGTGAAGTAACTCATGGTATTAGTCGCAGAAGTAAATGTGTTCGCAATACCAGTTTGTAGTGTTAACAGCAAAAAAAGCCACCAAAGCCGGGGGGTGGCTTGATGAAATTTGCTCGTAATATATGAACAGTTATTTAAATACCTGCTCTCGCATTTGGTTGATTTGATCCCTGACTGCTGCCGCTTCTTCAAACTCCAGGTCTTTAGCATGCTGGAACATTTTCTTTTCCAGTTTAACGATTTCTTTTGCGATTTTATCAGGTGATAGTGTCGAGTAATCTGCCGCTTTATCAGCAACTTTATCTAATTTCTTACTTGCACGGCCACGCATCGAACTGCCATAAGCACCTTCCATAATATCCGTGATTTTCTTTGCGATACTTGTCGGTGTAATGCCATTCTCTTTATTGTGCTGGATCTGTTTGGTTCGACGACGGTCAGTTTCATCTATCGCCGCTTGCATCGATTTTGTGACGTTATCGGCATACAAAATTGCTCTACCTTCAGAGTTTCTCGCGGCACGTCCGATGGTTTGTATTAATGAGCGTTCTGAACGCAAAAAACCTTCTTTATCTGCGTCGAGTATTGCTACTAAACTGACTTCGGGCATATCCAAACCTTCACGCAATAAATTGATGCCGACTAAGGCATCGAACTCACCTAAACGTAAATCTCGAATAATTTCGACGCGCTCCACAGTATCAATATCTGAATGGAGATAACGTACACGTTGACCATGATCAAGCAAATAGTCTGTGAGATCTTCTGCCATGCGCTTGGTTAATGTGGTAATCAGTACACGTTCGTTTTTAGCGGCACGATCACTGATTTCCGACATCACATCATCAACCTGAGTGAGAACGGGTCTAATCTCTATGGTTGGATCGAGTAAACCAGTAGGGCGCACCACTTGCTCGGCAACGTTATCACTGTGTTCTTTTTCGTAATTGCCGGGTGTTGCAGAAACATGAATCACTTGAGGCACAAGTTTCTCAAACTCTTCAAAACGCAAAGGACGATTATCTAAAGCTGAAGGCAATCTGAAGCCGTATTCAACCAGATTGGTTTTACGTGAAAAATCACCTTTATACATGGCGCCGATTTGAGGAATGGTAGCATGTGATTCGTCGATGATGACTAATGCTTCATCCGGTAAGTAATCAAGTAGACATGGTGGCGGGGCTCCTGGTGGGCGACCAGATAGATAGCGTGAATAGTTTTCAATGCCTGAGCAATAGCCGACTTCTACAATCATCTCGATGTCGTATTGCGTACGTTCTTTAAGGCGTTGTGCTTCGACTAATCGATTCGCCTCGTACAGTACTTCCAGTCTTTCTTTGAGTTCTACTTTTATTTTTTCTACGGCTTCCAGCATGATTTCTCTGGGAGTAACGTAATGCGTCTTTGGATAAACCGTGAGCCTTGGCACTTTACGTAAAACTTCACCTGTTAAAGGATCGAAATAACTCAGCGTTTCAACTTCGTCGTCAAATAACTCAACACGAACAGCTTCCAGATCTGAGTCGGCAGGATAAATATCGATGACTTCACCTCGTACGCGGTAAGTACCACGGGAGAGTTCAAGATCGTTGCGCGTGTATTGTAATTCAGTGAGTCTATGCAATATCGCGCGCTGGTCTATTCTATCGCCGCGATTTAGGTGCAACATCATTTTCATATACGATTCAGGGTCACCTAAACCATATATGGCTGAAACAGTGGCAATGATAATGGTGTCTGTTCTTTCCATCATTGCTTTCGTTGCAGAAAGACGCATTTGCTCAATGTGTTCGTTTATTGAAGCATCTTTTTCGATATAAATATCCGATGCGGGCACATAAGCTTCTGGCTGATAATAATCATAATACGAAACAAAATACTCCACCGAATTATTCGGAAAGAATTCTTTCATCTCACCATACAATTGCGCCGCTAAGGTTTTGTTGTGGGCCATTATTATTGTTGGGCGTTGAGTTTGCGCAATAATATTTGCCATGGTAAAGGTTTTACCCGACCCTGTTACCCCAAGCAATGTCTGATGCATCAGGCCATCGTTAAGACCTTCGACCAAAGATTTTATGGCCGTTGGTTGATCGCCAGCAGGATCAAACTTTGTTTCTAAATTAAAAGTGGTTTGCATACAGATTCTTGTTTACTCATTTGTAAGATAGAGTATATTTCAATCTATTCTAGTTTCGGAAAATTTTTAATGTCTATTCAGTTATCCAATCGCGTACAGCGTGTAAAACCTTCTCCTACGCTAGCTATGAGCGCCTTAGCTCAAAAGATGAAAGCAGAGGGAAGAGATGTTATTAACCTTGGTGTTGGCGAACCAGATTTTGGTACACCAGAACACATTAAATTAGCGGCTATCGCTGCAATTAATGATAATAAAACCGGATATACAGCAGTTGATGGTATTAGCGAATTAAAACAGGCAATTATTGCCAAGTTTAAAAATGATAACCAGCTCGAATATGCACCCGATCAGATTCTTGTATCATGTGGGGGCAAACAGAGTTTTTCAAATCTTTGTCAGGCTTTATTGAATGATGGTGACGAAGTTATCATACCGGCACCTTATTGGGTGTCTTACCCGGATATGGTTCTTTTAGCAGGTGGTGAGCCAGTTATTGTCGAAGCTGATCAAAAACATCACTTTAAACTAAAGCCAGAATTACTTGAAAACGCCATCACAGATAAAACGCGTTTGTTTGTGATTAATAGTCCATCAAACCCAACTGGTGTGAATTATTCATACGATGAATTAGCAGCATTAGGACAAGTGCTTTTAAAGTACCCCAACATTATCGTCGCTACAGATGATATGTACGAACATATTCTGTTTAACAACGCCGAGTTTTCTAATATTTTAAACACTACGCCAGAACTTTATGATCGTTGTATTGTGCTAAACGGTGTTTCTAAAGCATACGCTATGACGGGCTGGAGAATTGGCTACGCTGCAGGTCCTGCTGATCTGATTAAAGGCATGAAAAAAATTCAGAGCCAGAGTACATCTAATCCAACCTCTATATCACAATATGCTTCAGTAGCTGCCTTAAACAGCAGCCAGGATTGCATTATTCCTATGCTGGTAGAATTTAAAAAACGCCATGATTATGTGGTGAGTGCGTTAAATGCGATTGATGGCATCGAATGTCTTGAATCAGACGGGACGTTTTATTGTTTCCCCAATGTTAGTGGTTTGATTGATCGTATTGATGGCGTGTCAAATTCTGCTGAATTATCAGAATTTTTATTAAGTGAAAAAGGAATTGCACTAGTGCCTGGAAGTGCTTTCGGCTTAGAAGGGCATATTCGTTTGTCTTTTGCTACGAGCATGGACAATTTGGAAAAAGCGATTGAACGAATTGCTTCTTTATAAATAAATTTGTAATCAGTAAATATGTAAAGACTTGATAGTGTAATAAACTATTAAGCCTGTATTGCCTGATTTCTTCATTGAAAGAAATCAGGCTTAAAGTAGGGGGGTGGGTTTAGTTTTTTCTTATCGACCTTTCTTTAGTTAAGACTGTGTTGCTTGCGTGGTTTAACTAGAAACACCGTACTCAACTCTGTAGTTTCTTATTCTAGATAGTAATTCATCATCTTTTGCTGTTTCTTCTATATGTTGAATCACATTATCCAAGCCAATTATTTTAATCACTTTTATACCATAGCTTTCTTCTACTTCTTGTACTGCAGATAACTTCCCAGTGCCACGTTCCTGACGATCTAGAGAGATGCAGATACCTGCTATTTCAGCGTTGTTTTGCTGAACAATATCAGCAGCTTCTCGACATGCAGTACCCGCACTAATGACATCATCAACAATTAAAACTTTGCCTGCTAATGGTGCTCCAACGATATTGCCACCTTCGCCGTGATCCTTTGCTTCTTTACGGTTATAGGCATAGGGTAGATCAATTCCATGTTTTTCATATAAAGTGGCACTGACAACGGCTACTAATGGGATGCCTTTATAAGCCGGGCCAAATAACATATCAAATTCAACACCAGAATCGACGATTGCTTGCGCATAATAATCTCCCAATTTTGCTAATGATGAGCCTGTTTGAAAGAGGCCAAAATTAAAAAAATAAGGACTGAGGCGGCCAGATTTAAGGGTGTATTCACCAAATTTAAGCACATCATTTGCTATGGCAAAATCGAGGAATTCCTGTTGATATGATTTCATGATATTCAATTTGTAAGAAAATAAAAGCTAAGTATAGCTAAGCTTTTGTTTTAAGCGAATGTTTCGTTCGTCGGGAACTTTTTTCTATTTTTACGGATATGATATTATGGCTTTATATAATCAAAATAATCGTAAAAGTTAAAGGGTAAGTAAATAAGATGAAAAAGATAGTTGTGCTAGGTTCTGTTCTATTAATTACATTATCTGCTCAAGCTGGTTTATATCGTTGGGTTGATGACGCGGGAAACGTTCATTTTTCTGATAAAGTTCCAGCAGCTGCCTCTACAAAAACGCACTCTGAATTAAACAAGACAGGTGATGTTACCAAAACGGTAGATCCTGCTTCGATCCAGAATGAAATAGATCTGGAAAAAATAGCGGCTAATGAGAAAGCGAAAAAAGAAGAAATACAACGAATCAAACAAGAAGCTCTCGATATTGTTTACAAGAGAGATGATTATTTATTAGCTACTTATGAAAACGAAGATGAATTAAAGCATTCTTTTGAAAGCAAAATTAAAATGCTAAAAGGAAATTCAAGAATTCTTGAAGCTCAGAATAATGTATTAACCAAAAAAATTGCAAATCTGGAAAAGAAAGTCACTAAGGTTACACATAAAGATACGTTGCTTACTTTAGCCGGAAAAATTGTAAATATTAATAAGACTATTGTGCAATATAAGCAAGCATTAGAAGAAAATGAAACTCAAATTGCTAAATTAAATTCAGACTACAAAACTGATTTAGAAAGATTTAAAGAGTTAACAAAGTAAATTCTTCGCTAGAAAAAAATAATAATGATAAAATTTAAATCAAAATATATCGCGGTAATTCTCTGCTTATACCTGCCCGTAGAAGCTGCGTATTACCGTTGGACAGATGATAATGGTAAAACCCATTACTCATATAGCGTACCTGCGTCTAAATCTCAGCTTGGTCATGTAGTTATCAGCAAGCAGGGTATAGAAACAGAAAAAGTCATGTCTGCTGAAAAGAAAAGACAAATCAAAGAATTGGCTGATTTAAGAGCCATGAAAAAGCTACAGGCTGATAAAGAAAATAAGATTAAAGAGTTTCAAGCCGCCGAAGACAATTTATTACTGTCTGTATTTAGCAGTGAAAAAGAATTGGTTAAAGCCTATGACAGTAAACTACAACTTGCTCAAGTCACCATCGATCTGTTGAAAGGCAGGCACAAAAAACAATCTATTAAGTTAGAAGTTTTAGAACAAAAACACGAGAGAATGGTAGATATTAAGCACAAACAGGCTTTAGAAAAGCAAATTGATGTGGTTCTCGATAATCTCAAGATATACCAACAAGCTATTACAGAAAATCTCATAGAAAAAGATAAAGTTAAAGGTGAGTTTGAAACTACATTGGCTAGATTCCAGAAGCTGATGGTAAAACCAGCTTCTGAATAATCAGTGTCTGCATTGACTATATTTGCCTAGCCAGCTTAGCTAAGTTACATAGCCTATTAATAAATCAAGATCGATTAATTACTATAGTTAGCCAGCACACTTTGTAAGACTTCTTTCTCTAATCTTGCACCAAATGTAGCTACAGTTCTAGCTGCAGACTCACTTGCCAGCATTCCTGCATCTTTGTCACTCATTCCTTGTGTTAGTCCGTACATGAAAGCACCTGCAAACATATCACCAGCACCATTGGTATCTAAAGCAGTTACTTTATTCGCTTTTATATCTACTTTATTGCCATCAGTAAAAACCATTGCACCTTTATTCCCCTGGGTGACAACCAGTTTATTAGTCAATTTTTGTAATTCTGTAATTGCATCATTTAAATCGGTTTTTCCGGTGTAAGTGCATGCTTCTTCCTCATTGCAGAATAAAACATCAACACCGTCTCCAATAATTTCACCCACGCCGTCTTTAAAGTAGGTAACCATGGCTGGGTCAGAAAACGTAAATGCAGTTTTAACGTTGTTCTGTTTAGCAATTTTACGTGCTTCTAATGCAGCATTTCGAGAAACATCTGAGGTTACTAAATAACCTTCGATGTATAAGAATTCCGAATTAATTAAGTCATCAATATGCAGATCATCTACTGAAAAGTCTGAAGTGATACCAAGGTAAGTATTCATGGTGCGCTCAGCATCATCTGTAACCATGACGATGCATTTACCCGTAATGCCATCGCCTTTAATTTGATCTAATTTTGTTGTAACACCAGCTATAGCCAAATCTTTCATGTAAAAATCGCCAGTCTCATCATCCGCAACTTTACAGGCATAGAACGTTTTACCACCTAATTGGCTGATTGCAACGATAGTGTTAGCTGCTGATCCACCGCCAGCTCTTTTTTTAAGGCCGAAGTTTTCTTTTAAATTAGCGAGTAAACTGCTTAATTGATCTTCTTCAATTAATGTCATTAAACCCTTTTCAATGCCGTTTTCTGCAAGAAAAGCTTCGCTAACTTCAAATTCTTTATCGACTAACGCATTGCCAATGCCGTATACATGGTATTTCATAGAAAGTGTCTCTTAATAAAATTTAATATTTGGCGCGTAATTTAACAGATTTTGATAAAAACAAATACTTGAAATACGATACAATAGCCACATAATCTTTTAATAAAAATACGGAGAAATTTGTACTTAGATGAATTACCAACATATAAATATCCCTGAGTCAGGATCAAAGATAACAACTAACAGTGACTTCTCGTTAAATGTTCCGGATAAGCCAATAGTTCCGTATATAGAAGGGGATGGTATTGGTATAGATATTACTCCAGTGATGAAGAAAGTTATCAATGCTGCTGTTGAAAAATCTTATGGTGGCTCAAAAGAAATCCAGTGGATGGAAATCTTTGCCGGAGAGAAAGCCACTAAAGTCTATGGTGCAGATGTCTGGATGCCAGAAGAAACCATGCACGCTATTAAAGATTATGTTGTGTCCCTCAAAGGTCCTCTAACAACACCAGTAGGTGGAGGTATTCGATCTCTCAATGTAACACTAAGACAGGAATTGGATTTATATAATTGTTTACGACCAATTCGCTACTACGATGGAACACCAAGCCCTGTACGTGAGCCTGAAAAAACGGATATGGTTATTTTTAGAGAAAACTCTGAAGATATTTATGCTGGCATTGAGTGGGAAAGTGGCACCCCAGAAGCGAAAAAAATCATCGACTTTTTACAGAATGAAATGGGTGTAACCAAAATTCGTTTTCCTGAGACTTCTGGTATTGGTGTAAAGCCAGTTTCAAAAGAGGGAACAGAGAGATTGGTTCGAAAAGCTCTTCAATATGCCATTGATAATGACAAACCAAGTATGACCCTGGTTCATAAAGGCAATATCATGAAGTTTACTGAGGGCGGCTTTAAACAATGGGGTTATGAATTAGCTAAAAATGAATTTGGCGCAACCGAATTAAACGGTGGTCCATGGCTTTCATTTAAGAACCCTAAAACAGGTAATGAGATTATCGTCAAAGACGTCATCGCTGATGCTTTTTTACAAAACATATTACTTCACCCGGAAGATTATGATGTTATCGCCACACTTAATTTAAACGGTGATTATATTTCTGATGCATTAGCAGCTCAGGTTGGTGGTATAGGTATCGCGCCTGGTGCAAACATGTCAGATACGATTGCATTATTTGAAGCTACACATGGAACTGCGCCACCAATTGCTGGTCTTAATAAAGCAAACCCAGGTTCCATTATTTTATCTGCTGAAATGATGTTAAGACATATTGGATGGGTTGAAGCAGCAGACTTAATCGTTAAAGCATTATCCGGAGCAATCGCAGCCAAAAAAGTTACTTTTGATTTCTCCTCTCAAATGGATGATGCAACAGAAGTAAGTTGTTCAGAGTTTGGTGATCAAATGATTTCTCATATGTAAATTCTTGATTATTATTTTGATCGTCAACAGAGAACAAAAAGTGAGAGTAAGAGAACAAAGAAATGCCAGCTAAACAGTTAACAAATCAATACATGATAAGCAGGAATGTAATAGTAAACCATTCAGATGATGATATTGACCATGAGTCAGGTTTGGTGGTGCAAGAATCCCGCCCAGAAGTAGCCGAACCTAAACGATATATGGTTATACTTGTAAATGATGATTTTACACCGATGGAATTTGTCGTAGAAATCTTACGACAGTTTTTCAACCTCGATGAAGAAGCAGCTACTCGAATTATGCTGAATGTTCATACTAAGGGGAAAGGTGTATGTGGCGTTTATTCTAAAGACATTGCAGAAACTAAAGTTGTCATGGTAAATGAGTTTGCTAGAGAGCATGAGCATCCTTTACTTTGCACTATGGAACAAGCTTAGTGACGAACTATAGAGAATGTACAGTTGTAAAAAGGGCTAATGTAAGGAGATACAGATGTTAAGTACTGAAGTTGAATATTCTATAAATAAATTATTCAGGGATGCGCGTGACAAGCACCATGAATTTGTAACAGTGGAACATCTATTATTATCAATGACGACAAACCCTTCGGCTGGAAAAGCTTTAAGGGCTTGTGGTATAGATATACCTATTTTACAAACAGAACTAGAAAGCTATATTGAAGAAAGCACCCCCCTACTTACAGCCGAAGATAAACGTGAAACTCAGCCTACTTTAGGCTTTCAGCGAGTTATTCAAAGAGCGGTATACCATGTACAAGCTACTGGTAAAGGTGAGGTTAGTGGAGAAAATATCTTAGTCGCTATTTTTGGTGAGCCTGAATCTCATGCGGTTTATTATTTAGCAAGACAGGATATGTCTCGCCTGGATTTAGTGAATTATGTGTCTCATGATATTCGCAAAGATGAAGCAATGCTTTCAGATTTTAGCTTAGATGAAACGAATAGCTCATCAGAAGATTCTGATATAAACCAGGACACAGACCAAGAGTCTGAAGAAGTTCAAGAGAGCCCTCTAGAAAAGTTCGCTACAAACCTTAATCAACAAGCTATTGAAGGAAAGATAGACCCTTTGATTGGTCGTGAACTAGAAGTAGAGAGAACAGTACAGGTTCTTTGTCGCCGCAGAAAAAACAACCCACTACTTGTTGGTGAATCCGGTGTTGGTAAAACTGCCATCGCTGAAGGCTTAGCTAAACGCATCGTAGATAAAGAAGTACCAGAAGTTTTAGAAGAAGCAATCATTTACTCTTTAGATTTAGGAGCGATAGTTGCAGGTACTAAATATAGAGGTGATTTCGAGAAGCGTTTAAAAGGTGTTCTTACTCAAATCAAGAAAGAAGAGCATGCGATTCTGTTTATTGATGAAATTCATATCATGATAGGAGCGGGTGCTACCTCTGGTGGCACGATGGATGCGTCTAACTTGTTAAAGCCAATGCTCGCAACTGGCGAACTTAAATGCATAGGTTCTACAACTTTTCAGGAATATCACAGTATTTTTGAAAAAGAGAGAGCATTATCCCGTCGTTTCCAGAAAATTGATATTAAAGAGCCTAGTGTTAACGAAACAGTCAAGATTCTCAAAGGCTTAAAATCACGATTTGAAGAGCACCATGGTGTTACCTATACCATTCCTGCTTTAGAGTCAGCTGTAAAGCTTTCTGAGAGATATATCACAGATCGATTTCTCCCTGATAAAGCTATAGACGTTATTGACGAGGCGGGTGCTAATAGACAGCTACAACCAAAATCAACGCGTAAAAAGAAAATTACAGTTAGAGATGTTGAAGCGATAGTAGCAAAGATTGCGCGCATACCTCCTAAGACTGTATCTAGTACTGATATGGAAGTACTTAGAAACTTAGATCTTAATTTGAAGCGTGTTGTTTTTGGTCAAGATATGGCCATTGACCAATTAGTTACTGCAGTAAAGATGTCACGTTCAGGATTGCGTGATGACTCTAAACCGATTGGATCGTTTGTTTTTGCTGGACCTACTGGTGTTGGTAAAACAGAAGTAACTAATCAACTGGCTGAAAACTTGGGAATTGAATTACTTCGCTTTGACATGTCTGAGTATATGGAGCGACATACTGTTTCACGTTTAATTGGTGCTCCTCCAGGATATGTTGGGTTTGATGATGGTGGATTATTAACAGATGCTGTTAACAAGAACCCACATGCTGTGTTGTTACTGGATGAAATAGAAAAAGCACATCCAGATGTTTTTAATCTTTTATTGCAAGTTATGGATAATGGATTCTTAACAGACAGTACAGGACGTAAAGTAGACTTTAGAAATGTAATACTAGTTATGACCAGTAATGCTGGAGCTGAGAACATCAGTCGTAGCTCTATGGGATTCACTAAACAAGATCATTCTTTAGATACCATGAAGGCTATCGAAGGAGTGTTTACACCTGAGTTTAGGAATAGACTTGACGGCGTCATTCAATTCAAGCCTTTGGATGAGAATGTGATTATTTCTATCGTTGACAAGTTCCTCATAAAACTAGAGGCACAATTACATGACAAAAAAGTTACGCTTATTGTCGATGATAAAGCTAAGCGCTGGTTAGCAAAAACTGGTCATGATCCTGTTATGGGAGCTCGTCCTATGGAAAGACTCATCCAGGAGAAAATTAAGCGCGGTCTAGCTGATGAAATACTATTCGGAACGTTAAGTAAAGATGGTGGTACTGTTAGAATAACCGAGAAGGCTGATGATTTGAAATTAACATTTGAATCTAAGGCAGTCCCAGCATAAGACTAAAACAGTCATTAACATCTCGATGAGAGATGTTGACACACAAAAAAGCCAAAGTATTTCACTTTGGCTTTTTTGTATTCTGAATTTTATTTTTTCTAAGATTAGATATAATTTAATATTTATCTGTATAAGGTGGTCATTATTCTCGACCTATTTGCTCTTACTTATTATAAAGATATATTACTTCGGCAACGTGTCTAGGGTCTTTATATAAGTTTGGGTATAGCTTCTCATTAATGTTCGAATCAATTCTATCGAACGTTGTATCGTCTATAACACCAGAGTTATATAAACATTCCAAATGATATAGCAGATTATTATATTGTTCTTCTGTGTTACTGCACTTAGGGGAGATATCTACATAAGTGTCTAGTGCATCATTTCCCGAGATTCTTTTTTGTAATTCAACAGTAAAAACGTTAAGTTCCTCACTATTAGATGAAGACTCCAAATCAAAATCAAATTTATAAAGCAACTCATCACTGGATGACTTAATAAGCGAATGTCTTCTTTTAGAACTATATGTTATTAAATGAAAAACAGTAGTTAGTATGATTGACGCGGAGGCTAATAACAGAACTAAAGATACTGTTTTATTGTTTAGATTAAATTGTGATAAGGAGAATGCACTAATAGCGCTAATAAATAATAATGCAACAATTAAGATAAATTTTTTATTAGGCAGAGTATTTTTCGTTTTAAGGAATGTGTCTGTTAAATCTATTTTTTTATGAACAGATCCAAACAAAGAAATTTCATTTATCTCCAGATAATTACTCGAAGATATCTTTAATTCAGTAGTCTTATAAAAATTACTTAAATAAACAAAATGTGTATAGAGTTCTTTTTTCATCTTATGAATCAACCTTCAAAAGAATGAATATACTTCAGTTTTTAGCTAAATAACTTTATAACTACCTTGTATGTATTGTTGCTCAGATTAAACAATCAAACGTCACTTTATTGGAGATGAGTGGCTATTACTTTCGCCCGCCAATTAATTCATCCTGAAATTTTTGTAACTCATCCCATTTGCCTTCACTAGCTAGTTTGGCCTGTTGTGGCCAACTCTCTGGTTCATGGACTCTATATTGAGGGCCACCTTCATCTAATAGATTTTTAAGAGTATCCCTTTGCTGCTCAGATAAATCTTTAAATGTATGTATTCCTGATTTTCCTAGCAATTCCTGGATTTTAGGGCCAATACCCTCAATTTTCTTTAAATCATCCTTAGTAATGATAACTACGTCCACTGATGGTTCAGTGCTATTATCTTGAAGAGACTTTTGGTAATCCGTTAATCCTTTCCAGTCATTATTATGCGCCATACCTGCTTGATGGGGCCAGGTTTCAGGGCTATGCATACTATACGGATTCCCCGCTTCTGCTAGAATACTTTTCAGTCGTTCTTGATTAGAGTTGTGTAGTTGACTAAAGGTATATATACCACTTTTATTTAATAGTTCTTCAATTTTAGGTCCTATTCCTTCAATTTTCTTTAGATCATCGTAGTCTTTTATATCATCGTTATTAGCAACCTCTTGAGCTGTATTTTTCGTAGACGAGTTATCAGAAGATGTAACAGCATCGGTATTTATAGTTGTTTCAGAGTGCATAAACTCCTGGTAAATATTCAACTCTTCCCATTGTCCTTTTTCAGCCATTGCTGCCTGATGTGGCCAAGATTCTGTTTCGTTCTTGTTAAATCGACTGTCTGCTTCAACAATATAGCTCTTCAAAACATCTGTATCAGAGTTACTTAGTTGTTGAAACGTGGTTATACCTTTTGAATATAAAATTTCTTCTATTCTTGGACCGATACCTTCTATTACCTTTAAATCATCAGATGGTTTTATTGGAGGCACGGTATTTACATGGAGTGAGGCTTTTTGTGATCTGGAAATAAAAGCTTGATACTCTTTTAGTTTATTCCAGTCACCTTTCGAAGCTAAACTGGCTTGATGTGGCCATGTTTCAATTTCTTTCCTATTCGTATTGTTAGTTACAAGTCTTTCTTGAAGAGACTGTAGAGTTTCTCTTTTTATATCCCTTAAATCAGTAAAAGAATTAACTCCTTCCTGCTTTAATATGGTTTGAACTTCGGGCGTGATGCCACTGATTTTAGTAAGCTCATCTATTCTAGGCTTAGAATAAATCCTATCATCATTACTTTTGATTATTCTAACTTCACCAGTAGTCTGTGGCACATATTTTGGCTCTTCGACTTTTGGTGAAACTATCGACTGTTTATAATTGTTTGCGCTTAAGTTTGACGAATTACTACTATGAACGGCACCATCATTCTCACTAAATAATTTTTTGAATAACCAGCAAAGAAGGCACCCAAGTAAAAAAGCACCCACAAGCATAACCAAAATCTCGCCTGTCGCATCCTGGTTGTTATAGTTTTTGGTTACATCGTTGTTAAACATAATTTTTCCTTAATACGTTTTAACTATCTAGTGTTTAAATTTTAAAACTTACGAATCGTTCTACTTCTTTTGACTTGGAATAATTTCTACACGTCTATTTAGCAATCGACCTTGTTCGGTATTATTGTCTTTGATAGGCTCAAACTCACCACGGGAAATAATATCTATCTGAGCAATTGGTGCACCTTTGCTAATTAGCATCTCACGAATAACCATGACTCTTTTTATACCTAATGCTAGATTAGCCTTATCCGAGCCGATATTATCTGTATGTCCTATTAGTGTGATTAAATTTTCCGGACGTTTATTCATCCACTCAACAACTTCATCAAAATATTTTGAAGCTTCTTCACTATATTTAGGCTCTGCCGAATAGAAAGGGAAATATAATCGCGCAGATTTAAAATCGCTTTCAGTATCTAGATTGGTGTATTCCAAATCCAGGTTTTGTGTATCAGTTTTAGTGGATATTTCGGCTAATGGCTCAACTGATTCAACACCCTCTTTACTAGTAGGATTCTTTCCAACATTAGTTTTATTAGTTGACTCATCTTGTACTAATTTTGGCTCATCTTTTTTAACAATACTTTCTTTGTTTGTTTCTAATGCCTGCAATGCATCGATTATTCCATTTCCATCTAAATCTACAGGTTGATCAAAATTACTACCGTATTCCTCAGCATCTGATTTCCCATCGCCATCTGTGTCAGTTTTTAAAGGATCTGTACCATGCCTTAGTTCCTGTGCGGTTGATATTCCATCATTATCATCGTCTGGATCAACAGGATTAATCAATTTATCACCATCAGTATCCTGTAATTCATTGCCTTCAGGGCTTCTGACTTCTTCATTGTCTTTTAGCCCATCGCTATCAGTATCATTAGACAGAGGATTGGTGCCTATTGTAATTTCATAACGTGTAATTAGTTTGTCATTGTCATCATCTTTGTCATTAATATTAAGAACACCATCAGAATCTGTATCTAAAGGATTGTTAATATTTTTACCAATTTCTTCATTATCATTAATGCCATCATTATCTGAATCTGCTTTCTCAGGATTGCTGCCTAGCTTCTTTTCCAAGACATCACTAATCGTATCATTATCTGTATCAGTATCATCGACAGCATCGATAGCATCGATTATTCCATCTAGATCCGAATCTAGGGGAGTTTCTATATTCGCACCTATTTCAACTGAGTCACTTATTCCGTCGCCATCTGTATCGACTTTTTTAGGATCGGTATTTAGTTTTGCTTCTAAAGAGTCGCTTAATCCATCACCGTCTTGATCAGTTTCTTCTTCGGTATCAAGTGCATCTATAATACCATCTTTATCAGTATCAGTTGGGAGATCAAGATTTTCACCTATTTCCTTTGAATCAGATATACCGTCACCGTCAGTATCCAGTAGTAGGGAGTTAGTCCCCAGTAAAGTTTCATTACTGGTGCTGATTGAATCATCATCGTCATCTGCATCTAGGGCATTTATGATTCCATCAAGGTCAGTATCTTTAGGATTTTCAGGATTTTTGCCTACTTCTTTAAAATCACTGATCCCATCATCATCAGTGTCCTGACGTAATGAGCTGGTACCTATTTTTTCTTCGACAGAGGTTTTAATACCATCATTATCATCATCGTCATCTAAGGCATCTATTATTCCATCTGAATCTGTATCTAAAGGTGCTGAGACAGATGCGCCAATTTCTTCATTATCAGGAATGCTATCTTTATCGGTATCTAAGAGTAGGGGGTCGGTACCTAATAACTTTTCTTCCTCATCGCTTAAGCCATCAGAATCGGTATCTACTACTTGATTAGCAGAGATATTTGATTTGTTTTCAGGAGTTGTTTCTTGTTTAGGAGTTGTCGCTAGAGTTTCGGTAGAGTTTGAACCACAAGTATTTTTTATATTGCAGGTGTAATGCCACCAGCTTCCTAAAAACCACAATGAAGTCGCAATCACCGTTAGCAAAATATAAAATTTATTTGTACTTTTCTTCATAAAGAATAATCCATTAACTACAAATCCAGTACAAATTCACCCTTATCTTTGCGCTAAAGATTCCATGAACAGTCAGTATCTGGTGATGTACAGTTTGCATCTATAACTGCACAGGCTATTTATATCCTTATTGATGCTTTTTTGTGAAAGATATTCTGATTAAAACTGAATATTAAATGATAAGTGGCATGAGTAATTTATCTGTATCTACTTTTAGCAATTTTTTTACTTTGATAGCTTATGTATCCAGAAACTAATACCCATGGTTAACAGAACCGAAGATGCGAAAACATATAAACCATAGTGCACATCGACTTTGGCTAAAACACCTAATTTTACAGACACTAATAAGAGCGCTACAACAAACACATCGAGCATTGACCACTTACCAAACGTTTCTATAATTTGTAATGTTTTATCTAGAAATGAGCCTTTTTCAAACTGCATATTAGTAATTAATACCAAGCTAGCTATTTTTATAGCAGGTATACATAAACTGAAAATAGCGATGACATAAAATAAAAACCATTCTTGTTGTAAATAAAGACCTTTAATCGTAGAAAGTAAGGAAACTGTGTTTTCAAAGAAATACATTTTTTCTAGAGTCAGTAATGGTGCTGAGACACCTACAACAAGACAAGTCAAAGCAGCCATGAGTAGTAAATTTATTATTATTCCCTGCCTAGGAAAATTTCTTATGATAGATTTCATTCATTTAATACCCATGATTTAAAACTTATACTTGCCACACATGCTTCTATAGATGATGATTATCTACTGTTTTTCAAGTTTTGAGGAAATTAATGTGTTAAACGCTTACCACCAACATGTCGCAGAACGCGCTGAGCAGGGAATTCCACCTTTGCCTCTAAGTGCAGAACAAACCGCTGAATTAGTAGAACTACTAAAAAAACCAGAAAGCGGCACAGAAGAAGAATTATTAGATCTTATTACTAATCGTGTTCCTGCTGGCGTAGACCAGGCGGCATACGTTAAAGCTGGCTTTTTAGCGGCAATAACAACGGGAGAAGCTTCTTCTCCATTAATCGATGATTTAAAAGCAACACAGTTATTAGGAACAATGTTAGGTGGTTACAACATAAAGCCTCTTATCGATTGCTTAAGCAATGACAAATTAGCACCGTTGGCTGTTGAAGCATTATCAAAAACACTATTAATGTTTGATGCATTTTATGATGTTAAAGATTTGGCTGATGCTGGTAATGATTATGCTAAACAAATCATGCAATCCTGGGCTGACGCAGAATGGTTTACTTCTAAAGAGAAACTAGCGGAAAAAGTTACCGTAACTGTATTTAAAGTGCCGGGCGAAACAAATACTGATGACCTTTCACCTGCACCTGATGCCTGGTCACGACCTGATATCCCTTTACATGCATTAGCCATGTTAAAAATGCCACGTCCTAACTTTGTTGATAAGCCATTAGAGACAATCGAAGAGCTAAAAGCTAAAGGTCATCCTGTTGCTTATGTAGGTGACGTAGTAGGTACAGGCTCATCACGTAAATCAGCGACTAACTCAGTCTTATGGACTATGGGTGATGATATTCCGTTTATTCCTAATAAACGTGAAGGTGGTTACTGTTTCGGTAATAAAATTGCACCGATATTCTTTAACACGATGGAAGATTCAGGCGCATTACCAATTGAAATGGATGTTTCAAAAATGGAAATGGGCGATGTAATTGACGTTTATCCATACGAAGGTGTTGTAAAACGTTCTGGAACAGATGAAGTCATTGCAGAATTTGAATTAAACACACCAGTTTTACCCGATGAAGTTCGTGCAAATGGTCGTATCCCTCTTATTATTGGCCGTGGTTTAACAGCACGCGCAAGAGAAGCACTAGGCTTAGAGCCTTCTGATGTATTTGCTAAACCAGACGAGCCAGCTTCTTCAACTAAAGGTTATACCTTAGCGCAGAAAATGGTTGGTAAAGCATGTGGTTTACCAGGCGTTCGTCCAGAGCAATACTGTGAACCAAAAATGACAACGGTAGGTTCGCAAGATACTACAGGTCCAATGACTCGTGATGAGCTTAAAGATCTAGCTTGTCTTGGCTTCTCTGCAGATTTAACCATGCAGTCATTCTGTCACACAGCAGCTTATCCTAAGCCAGTTGATATCGACACACAGCACAACCTACCAGATTTCATTATGAATCGTGGTGGTGTTTCATTACGTGCAGGCGACGGTATTATTCATTCCTGGTTAAACCGTATGTTACTTCCTGATACTGTTGGTACAGGTGGTGATTCACATACACGTTTCCCATTAGGTATTTCTTTCCCTGCTGGATCTGGTCTTGTAGCATTTGCTGCAGCGACAGGTGTTATGCCATTAGATATGCCTGAATCAGTGTTGGTTCGTTTCACAGGTGAAATGCAACCAGGCATCACTTTACGTGACATGGTTAACGCAATTCCGCTTGCGGCGATTAAGTCTGGTGATTTAACGGTTGAGAAAGAAGGTAAAAAGAATATCTTCAGTGGTCGTATTCTTGAAATCGAAGGTTTACCAGATCTAAAAGTGGAGCAAGCTTTTGAATTATCAGATGCATCTGCAGAGCGTTCAGCGGGTGGTTGTTCTATTAAGTTAGGCAAAGAGTCTATCGCAGAATACCTAACCTCTAACATCACCATGTTGAAGTGGATGATCTCTGAAGGTTACGGTGATATTCGTACTATCGGACGTCGTATTACGGCGATGGAAGAATGGCTAGCAAATCCAGAATTAATGGAAGCTGACGAAGATGCAGAATACGCAAAAGTATTTGAAATCAATATGTCTGAAATCAAAGAGCCTATCCTGGCTTGTCCAAATGACCCTGATGATGTGAAAACCTTGTCAGAAGTTGCAGGCGCTAAGGTAGATGAAGTCTTCCTGGGTTCTTGTATGACAAATATCGGTCACTTCCGTGCAGCGGGTAAATTACTACAAAAAGCAGGAAAAACTGTTCCTACACGTATGTGGATTGTTCCACCGACTAAAATGGATGAACATCAGTTGATGGAAGAGGGTTACTACAGCATCTTCGGTAATGCTGGTGCACGTACAGAAATGCCGGGCTGTTCATTGTGTATGGGTAATCAGGCTCGAGTAGCTCCTGGTTCGACGGTTGTTTCTACGTCAACACGTAACTTCCCTAATCGTTTGGGTGATGGTGCAAATGTTTACCTTAGCTCAGCGGAACTAGCATCAGTCGCTGCTTTAATAGGCAGAATTCCTACTACTGAAGAGTACATGGAGTATGCTAAAGAGTTAGATACTATGTCTGCTGATATTTATCGTTACCTAAACTTCAACGAAATTGAGTCATATCAAGCGTCTGCGAAAATTGGTGAAGGTAAATTACTGGATATTCCAGTGGTAGCAGCATAATCTATCGATTTACATTTCGATGCTGTTAACGCTTTTTGATTGTAACTAACAGTTAAAGAGCGTTATAAGAATAAAAAGAGGTATTCCAGAAATGGAATGCCTTTTTTTATGGGTAATTTTTATATGTAAAGTATTTCATAATCGACTTATTATTATTTTCACGATGATCTAAACGTAAAGTATTTCAGGAGCCACTAAGGCATATTATTATGGATAAACAAAACAACCCTTATGGTGTTGCACCTAAGGCTACAACACATGAGCAAGTTACTTATGCGCCAGTAAAAAATAATAGTTTGGCAATTGCATCATTAATTTTGGGATTGTTATCAATCTTCTTATCTGTATTAACAGCAATTCCTGGTGTGATTACCGGCCACATGGCACTGTCTAAAATTAAAAAAGCACCTATGGATTACGAAGGCAAAGGAATGGCAATTACTGGGTTAATACTCAGTTATCTATTTCTCATTCTATCGTTGCTGTTTATCTTTGCTATCATCTATATGGTCATGGAAATACCAGGTTTCAAAGAGTCACTATCTGAAGGTTTTAACGAAGGTGTTCAACAAGGCATGCAACATTGATATCAATAAAAAAGTACACTAATAAAAAGTGCCCCAAAGTAGGGGGGTGCCTTTATAAATGGATATATTAAATACCTTTCTTAATAACGATTTATCAGCATTTCAGTTTATGGCGATCGCTGCCATTTTTATCTGGACTGGGTTTGTAAGAACTGGAATCGGTTTTGGTGGTGCTGCTTTAGGCTTACCATTACTGTTATTAGTCGATGATCAGCCGTTAGTATTCTTGCCTATTATCGGCACACATTTATTATTGTTCACCTCATTTACTATTGTCAGCAGAATACAGAATGTAAATTGGCCTGTTGTTGCAAAGTCCATGTCTATCATCATAGTTCCGAAAATATTAGGACTCATTGGGCTTTTAAGCCTGCCGAATTACTGGCTGATTATAATAGTGTTCAGTATCACGCTTTTTTATGGTGCTACGTGGTTATTAAATTACACGATACGAAGTCAGTCAAAAGCAGTAGATGTTGCTTTGCTGACGCTTGGTGGTTATATCAGCGGCACATCTTTGACAGGTGCTCCCTTGATAGTTGCGGTAGTAGCTCGTTATGTCAATAAAATACAATTACGTGAAACATTGTTTGTAATCTGGATAATTTTAGTCGCTTTTAAAATGACCGCATTTGTTGTTTATGACGTTGAGTTGCAATGGCAATTTAGCTTGGTATTGATTCCTTTTGTGGCGATAGGTCATTATATTGGCTTACGAGTGCACGACTATTTCATTAATACCGATAGTAATATGTTCCATCGTGTATTGGGTGCCTCGCTCATTGTTATTTCAGGCATAGGCTTAATCAAACATATATTCTGATAACATCAATCTCACTATATTATTTCCTACTATATTCGTTCTTAGTATAAATATGACAGCAAAAGACAACTTTTTAGCAATAGACCATATTAGTTTTGTTATTTCAAACCTTGAAAAATCAAGACGTTTTTATGAGGACGTTTTAGGTTTAAGAGTTGATGATTCACGCCCTGATTTATCTTTTGATGGATTCTGGCTTACCATCAACCATCTTCAACAAATACATTTATTATTGGTTAAAAATCACGATCCATTAGAACGACCTGAGCATGGTGGTCGAGATCGGCATGCTGCCTTTAGAGTCAGAGATCTATCGACCATACAGCAGCGTCTTAATGATCATGGGATTGTATTCACCATGAGTAAATCAGGGCGTAAAGCACTTTTTGTTCGAGACCCTGATGGCAATACCCTGGAGATTTTGCAATGAGCAAGAATCTATCATCACAAGATAAAAATCAGGAAGGTGGAACTGATTTTTTGGCGCTTTTTAAAAGCAAATTTTACGGTGTTCTAAAATGGCATCAACTCGATCATATTTGGGATGTGATAAAGACCGACCCAGACGAAGAATGGTACATCTATGAAACAGATAAAACAGTTCCAGAAAAGCCCATGCTACAGAAAGATTTTATTACTTATATCGAAAAGATAGATCTGTCATTGAGAGCAGAACACAAGGAAGACTATTGCGGAATTGTGTATGCGGATGATCTAGAAAAGCCTAATTTTATTAAGGTTTTTGACCCAAAGAGTCTAGGTTCATCTTGCAGCATTGCCAAAACTCCACTTGTACCAAAATGGACAATAACTAAATCTAAACCTCAGAACTTACAAGTAAAAGATAGGCCTGAAAATCAACCTAAACGCTGGCTCGGAAAATTATTTTCAAAATAATACCCAAATACACCTATTGATTCGATCTGCTACGTAGACACTCGTAATTCTTTTCGAGTAGAATACCCAACAATATATTTTTGAATTTAATCGGGATGTTGTTCTGCATGGAGCACCATCCCGTTTTGTGTGTAAGCAATTTACAGCTTTGTGTTATTGAAAACCCCATATCTTTAGTACAAAGCGAAATGGAGGCAGCTTGGATAAGAAGGCAATCCTAATTCTTGAAGATGGAAATGAATTTCATGGCAAGTCTATAGGTTACGATGGTAGCAATGTCGGAGAAGTGGTTTTTAATACTGCTATGACTGGATATCAAGAAATATTGACTGATCCATCTTATGCAAGTCAAATGGTTACATTAACCTATCCCCATATCGGTAACACCGGCATAAACAAAGAAGACGAAGAAGCCGATACCATCTTTGCTACTGGACTGATAGTAAAAGACGTTCCTCGTTTAGTCAGTAACTGGCGCTCAGAAGAATCATTACCTGACTATTTAAAACGCAAACAAGTAGTTGCCATAGCCGATATAGATACCCGCAGACTGACACGTATATTACGTGAAAAAGGTGCGCAGCGAGGCTGTATCATAGGTGGTATCGAAGGAGCTGCAACTCAGGAAGAAATC
Organism: Cocleimonas sp. KMM 6892; assembly: GCF_035798195.1. Lineage (NCBI taxonomy): Bacteria > Pseudomonadati > Pseudomonadota > Gammaproteobacteria > Thiotrichales > Thiotrichaceae > Cocleimonas > Cocleimonas sp. KMM 6892. Next base: position 619,929 of record NZ_JAPFBV010000002.1, read on the forward strand.
GAATCAGCCAAACAACAAATTAATTCATTTCCTGGTTTGAAAGGTGCCGATCTGGCAAAAGTGGTTTCAACAAAAGAATCATACGACTGGACTGAAGGCACCTGGAATTTAGAACCAGAAGATAATGTGACCATAGATAAATCATCGGCTGACCATTTTGTTGTAGCTTATGATTATGGAATCAAGAAAAACATCCTACGCATGCTCGTTGACAGAGGCTGCTTTGTTAAAGTTGTCCCTGCGCAAACTTCAGCGGAAGATGTATTAGCGATGAATCCTGACGGTGTGTTCCTATCTAATGGCCCTGGTGATCCAGAGCCTTGTGATTATGCAATTGAAGCGATTAAAACAGTTCTAGACAAGAAAATACCTACTTTTGGAATCTGTTTAGGTCATCAATTATTAGGTCTTGCAAGCGGGGCTTCAACAGTCAAAATGAAATTTGGTCATCACGGCGCAAATCATCCGGTACAAGATTTAGAAAGTAAAAAAGTAATGATTACCAGTCAGAATCATGGATTCGCTGTTGATGAAGACACATTACCAGCAACATTAAAAACAACGCACAGATCATTGTTTGACGGCAGTTTACAAGGTGTTAAGCGCACGGATTGCCCAGCATATAGTTTTCAGGGACATCCAGAAGCGAGCCCTGGTCCACATGACATAGCCCCGATTTTTGATGATTTTATTGCTTTAATGAAGGAGGCCAAATAATGCCTAAGCGTACCGACATAAAAAGCATCTTAATAATTGGTGCTGGCCCTATCGTTATTGGTCAAGCGTGTGAGTTTGACTATTCAGGCGCTCAAGCCTGTAAAGCCCTTCGTGAAGAAGGTTACCGCGTAATTCTGGTGAATTCTAATCCTGCTACGATTATGACTGACCCGGAAATGGCTGATGCAATTTATATTGAGCCCATTCAATGGAAAACAGTTGCTAAAATCATAGAAAAAGAAAGACCAGATGTTTTGCTCCCAACCATGGGCGGCCAAACCGCATTGAATTGCGCATTAGATCTAGACAAGCATGGTGTACTTGCAGAGTACGGCATAGAAATGATTGGAGCGAAAAAAGAAGCTATTGATATGGCTGAAGACCGCGAAAAATTCCGTGTTGCCATGGAAGATATCGGTCTGGCATCAGCACGCTCTGGTGTTGCGCACAGCATGGAAGAAGCACGTCAAGTCCAATCAGGATTAGGTTTCCCTACTATCTGTAGACCATCATTCACCATGGGTGGTTCTGGTGGTGGAATAGCTTACAACCTCGAAGAATTTGAAGAAATTGTGGCACGTGGCTTAGACCTTTCGCCAACAACTGAAGTTTTATTAGAAGAGTCTCTATTGGGCTGGAAAGAATACGAGATGGAGGTTGTTCGTGACCAGGCTGATAACTGTATCATCATCTGTTCTATCGAAAACCTTGACCCAATGGGAATTCATACTGGTGACTCAATAACGGTTGCACCTGCACAGACATTAACAGACAAGGAATACCAGATATTACGTAACGCATCTCTAGCGGTACTTCGTAAAATTGGTGTTGAAACTGGCGGCTCTAATGTCCAGTTCTCAATCAATCCTAAAGATGGACGTATGGTGATCATCGAGATGAATCCACGTGTTTCTCGTTCATCTGCACTTGCATCTAAAGCTACAGGTTTCCCTATTGCTAAAATAGCGGCGAAACTAGCGGTTGGATTTACTTTAGACGAGTTGAAAAATGATATTACCGGTGGTGCAACACCAGCATCATTTGAGCCAACGATAGATTATGTTGTAACCAAAATTCCTAGATTCACATTTGAAAAATTCCCGAAAGCAGATTCACGTTTAACCACACAAATGAAATCAGTGGGTGAAGTGATGGCGATTGGCCGTACCTTCCAGGAATCTTTCCAGAAAGCACTGCGCGGTTTAGAAACCGGCATAGATGGCTTAGATGAGAAAGTTGACCTTACTGATGAAAATGCAATCGACGAATTACGCCGTGAATTAATCGCAGCTGGCCCAGAACGTATCCTTTATGTCGGAGATGGCTTCCGTTATGGCATGAGTCTGGAAGAGTTGTTCGACCTTACTGCAATTGATCCATGGTTCTTAAGTCAAATTGAAGAACTTATTGAGTTAGAAAACTCACTCAAAGGTCGTTTACCGAGCAGTATTGGCAAAGATGAAATGTTCGACCTGAAACGCAAAGGTTTTGGCGATAGACGTTTGGCCACTGTGTTAAACGCTAAAGAAAAAGAAATACGCAAACTACGTCAAAAATTAGGTGTGAGACCAATCTACAAAAGAGTAGATACCTGTGCAGCAGAATTCTCTACAGATACTGCATATATGTATTCTAGCTACGACGAAGAATGTGAAGCCAAGCCAAGTGATAAAGATAAAATCATGGTATTGGGTGGCGGACCTAATCGAATCGGCCAAGGTATTGAGTTTGATTACTGCTGTGTTCACGCAGCTTTGGCAATGCGAGAAGATGGCTATGAAACGATCATGGTTAACTGTAACCCTGAAACCGTTTCTACCGATTACGATACCTCAGACCGTTTATATTTTGAACCACTAACTCTGGAAGACGTGCTTGAAATCGTAGACTTAGAGAAACCTAAGGGCGTCATCGTACAATACGGTGGGCAAACACCTCTAAAACTCGCTGAAGCACTAGAAGCGAACGGAACTCCAATTATTGGTACAAGCCCAGACTCTATCGATTTGGCTGAAGACCGTGAGCGTTTCCAGCAAATGATTGAGAAACTAGGTCTTAAGCAACCACCAAACAGAACGGCCAGAAGCACAGAAGAGGGCGTAAGGCTCGCAAGTGAAGTAGGTTACCCACTTGTTGTTAGACCATCTTATGTTCTTGGTGGTAGAGCAATGGAAATAGTCCACAACGAAGATGATTTACGCACTTATATGCGAGATGCTGTTCAGGCGTCTAATGATTCTCCGGTATTACTCGATCGCTTCCTGGATGATGCTATTGAAGTGGATGTAGATGCAATTTGTGATGGCGAGAATGTGCTTATTGGCGGCATCATGCAGCACATAGAACAAGCGGGTGTTCACTCTGGTGATTCAGCATGTTCATTGCCTCCTTATTCATTGAGTGAAGAAATTCAGGACGAGCTACGTGAGCAATCACGCAAAATGGCTTTAGCCTTAAATGTTGTAGGCTTAATGAATGTACAATTCGCGATCAAAGATCACGATGTATACGTTCTTGAAGTAAACCCTAGAGCATCTAGAACAGTTCCTTATGTTTCTAAGGCCACAGGACGACCTCTAGCCAAAGTTGCAGCACGTTGCATGGCAGGCACATCACTTGATGAGCAAGGCATGAGAGAAGAAATAATACCTACGCATTTTTCAGTTAAAGAAGCTGTATTCCCGTTTATCAAGTTCCCTGGTGTAGATCCTATTCTTGGCCCTGAAATGAAATCAACGGGCGAAGTTATGGGTGTTGGTAAAACCTTTGCAGAAGCCTTTGGCAAATCACAGCACGCGGCCAGTATCGATTTCCCTAAACAGGGCGGAACAGCCTTTTTAAGTGTGAGAGAAAATGATCGTGAAGCAGTGCTAGAAGTTGCGAAACTTTTACAGGATCTTGAGTTCAAACTTGTTGCCACTCGTGGTACTGCACGTGCGTTAAAAGAAGCTGGTTTTGAATGCGAACAAATTAACAAAGTAAGAGAAGGACGCCCTAACATTGTTGATTTGGTTAAAAATGAACAAGTTAATTTAATTGTAAATACCACCGAAGGTAAAAAGGCGATTGAAGATTCATTTGAGATCAGACGTGAAGCATTGCAAGGTAAAGTTACCTATGCCACCACTATCACAGGGGCCTGGGCGCTATGTCAGGCAATGACTCATGATGACCAAGAGCAAGTTTATAAACTACAAGACTTGCACTAGATCAATAATGTAATCGTCTTACTTAACAACACTAAGAAATAAAGTACAAAGGAATTACCTCATGGATAGACCACCAATTACAAGTGTAGGTGCTGATCGTTTAAAAGAAGAACTGAATGTTCTTAAAACGATTACCCGTCCTCAAATCGTTGAAGCAATAGCTACAGCCAGAGAACACGGTGACTTAAAAGAAAATGCAGAATACCATGCTGCTAGAGAGCAACAGAGCTTTGCAGAAGGACGCATTCAAGAATTGGAATCCGTTCTTTCTACCGCTCAGATTATTGATGTCACCAATTTAGGTGTCGAAGGTAGAGTAGTTTTTGGTGCAACTGTTGAACTTGAAGACCTTGATACAGAAGAAACTGTCACCTATCAAATCGTCGGTGATGTTGAAGCTGATATTAAATTAAATCTTATCGCTGTGTCTTCACCAATCGCCAGAGCATTGATTGGAAAAGAAGAAGGCGATGTGGCAACCGTTAAAGCACCTGCGGGAATACGTGAATACGAAATTGTAGATATTAAATATATTTAAACAATTTTAGTGAGTCTTTTGATTTATCAAAACGCATTCACGTTTTAATTAAAATAATAAGAGATACGAAATGTATCTCTTATTATTTAACAGGCTTTAATTAATGACACCCACAACAACAATAATAGATTTACTTCGTCATGGCGAAGTGGAAAATGATGCCGTATTCTGCGGCAGCACTAACGATACGCTTACCGATGCCGGTTGGCAGCAAATGGTAAAAGCCCTCGATAATAAAGGCAAATGGGATTTAATTGTCTCTGCTTCTCTAGAGCGTTGCCAGGAATTCGCACAACTCATCGCAGAAGAAGATGATATTGATCTAGAAGTCGATGATAGTTTGAATGAAATGGATTTTGGACATTGGGAAGGCTTGTGTCCGGAACAGATCATGAAAGAGGAAGGAGAGCTTCTTAACGCATGGTGGCAATCACCCACTAGAGTATCACCACCTGAGGGTGAAGACTTTCACGTATTTCAATCGCGCGTTTTGGCATACTTCAAAAACATTATCGAAAACAATCAAGGCAAACGCATTTTATTTGTTAGCGACACAGGCCCGATTCGATTAATCATTATGTATATTCTAGGTATGCAAGATGAAAATCTGTTTCGTTTAAATGTCGATTACGCGTGCTTCTCACGCCTACACATTTACCACGATGAAGTGGGTGAAAAAGGGTGTCTGATTAAACACGGCTAACATCTGATGTTAATAACAACTTTTTTGCTATTAACATAAATATCTATAACTACACCCCCCTACTTACAGGCACTTTTTTTTAAAGTGCCTTAACAGATACAGCTTAACGATCATCTTTCTACTGGTTTCTTTAGCCATAAGTACAAAGATAAGCTGTTTCCTGCTTCACCACGACGTCAAAAGAACTATTCGCTTCAACATTAAAGGATTCACCTGCACTAAATACCTGAGACTCACTTGCATCTTTAAACGTTATTTCCAAAGCGCCTGTTATTATCGTCATTGTCTCTTTGTCTGCTGTATTAAACACATATTCTCCGACTGACATGACACCAACAGAAGCAGGAAGTATCTCTGTTTGATAAGCGATTGATTTAACTTTTCCATCAAAATATTCATTTACATCTAACATACTTATTTCTCTTTTGATCACAATAAAAATGACTCTATAGTTTATCAGAATCAATATTTAAACCAGAGAATTTATCTAAATCTATCCACGTTTAACTCAACAAACTGTATACTTTGCGCAGTTTATTTTTAACTCTTTCACATTTTACACAGCGAGCATTACATGACAATTAAACGAATAGGGCATCGATATACCGATGCAGCAAGCGGCAAAACAATCGACACATGGTTTCCACGTGCCAATAAAGAAATAGCTAGAAGCTGTCTGGCTTTAAAAGTTGGCCTATTGAAAAGTGATTTTGTAGAAGTTGAAATTAAATCATTGGATGACGCACCTAAATCTGTAGAAGAAGCCTATTTGCGCTTACATCTATTATCAGAATGTCAGGTTAAACCAAACAGTTTAAATCTAGACGGTGTGTTTGGCTTATTGGCGAATGTTGCATGGACATCAGCTGGTCCTGTTCTTCCAGGCGAAGTAGAAAACCTACGCAGTTTAATCGCGGAAGAAAATCACCAACTTAGCGTCACCTCTATCGATAAATTCCCTCGCATGACAGATTATGTGATTCCGGAAGGTGTACGCATTGGTAACGCTGACCGTATTCGCCTAGGCGCGCATCTAGCTTCTGGTACTACAGTAATGCACGAAGGTTTTGTTAACTTCAATGCAGGTACGCTGGGTGACTCCATGGTTGAAGGCAGAATCAGCGCCGGTGTTATTGTTGGTGAAAATTCAGACATTGGCGGTGGTGCATCCATCATGGGAACTTTATCGGGTGGCGGCAAGCAAGTTGTCTCTATGGGTAAACGTAACCTGTTAGGCGCGAATGCAGGCTTAGGTATCTCTTTAGGTGATGACTGTATTGTAGAATCTGGTTTGTATCTGACAGCGGGTACAAAAGTAAAAACACCTGATGGTGAAATTGTCTCAGCACGCGATTTAACAGGACAATCTGGCTTATTATTCAGAAGAAACAGCCAAACAGGAGCGGTAGAAGCGATTACCAGTGATTCTTCAGTATGGGGTGGATTAAACAGTAGCCTGCATAGCAACGATTAAATATCTGGCTAAAAAAACTGCCTCAAAGTAGGGGGGTGCCTTTTTATTTACTCTGATGAAAGAAGCACCTTTTCTACAAAAAAAAGCGCTCATATAGAGCGCTTTTTTAATGTTTGGAATATCTTCAGATAGATGATTTCATTATTGAGACTTGATAAAAGCACGTAAACGTTCTGCGCCTTCTATGCATTCTTCAATCGTTGCCACTAATGCCATTCTAATTCTGTTTTCACCCGGATTTACACCATCGACGCTTCGAGCCAAATAACTGCCCGGAACGACTTTGAGGTTTTGCTGCGCATAAACATCTCTTGTGAATATTTCATCATTCATTTGCACATCAGGCCAAAGATAAAAGCCCGCTTCAGGTTTATCTACCTCAAGTACATCATCCAAAACATCTAAAACCGCATCAAATTTCAAACGGTATTGATCTCTATTTTCTCTAACATGTTTTTCATCATTCCACGCTGCAATACTCGCCATTTGAATCGGTTGAGACATCGCACACCCGTGATAGGTACGAAACAATAAAAACTGCTTTAAGATCTCAGCATCACCAGCGACGAATCCAGATCGTAAGCCGGGCGCATTGGAGCGTTTCGAAAGACTATGGAAAACCACGCATCGTTTAAAGTCATGATTACCCATTGTCGCAGCAACTTCTAACAAACCGACAGGTGGCTTTTCTTCATCAAAATAGATTTCCGAATAACACTCATCACTGGCAATAATAAAATCATGCTTTTCAGCTAATTCGATTAATTGCATGATTTGATCAGCATCAACAACTGATCCTGTTGGATTTCCCGGGCTACATAAATACAGTAACTGACAATCATCCCATTGCGCAGGAGTGACCTTAGAAAAATCAGGTGAGAAATTTGTTTCTTTGGTGCACGACAAGAACACCGGTTTAGCGCCAGAGAGAAAAGCTGCACCCTCGTAAATTTGATAAAAGGGGTTAGGCATCAAAATTGAGGCATTAGGTTTTGTGTTATCCACCACTGCCTGAGCGAATGCAAATAATGCTTCGCGTGTGCCATTAACGGGTAGAATATTTTTATCTTCTGTTATATTGCTTTGACCAAGATTAAATCGTTGTATCAACCAGTGTTTAATTGACTCTCTGAGTTCAGGAGAACCAGCCGTTAATGGATAATTTGAAAAACCAGATAGGTTTTGTTGAACAGCTTCTAGTATAATATCCGGCGTCTTATGTTTTGGTTCTCCAATAGCAAAAGATATTAGGTCTTTTGTTGCTGGTTCTACACCTTGATAGAGCTCTGCAATTTTTTGAAAAGGATAAGGGTGTAATTGATTTAAATTAGGATTCATCGCAAAATATTAGGACTATTTATCGGGCTACTGAGTATATTGTTAATTGATAGGATATTCACGTGTTAGTGGTAAATAGAGTTTTTAAATAAATAAGTTACAAGATATGGTCTATAAGTAGGGGGGTGCATCATTAATATTATTAATATGATTATTAGAAACTTAACTTTTAATCATCTGTATTTAAAATTAATTGATGAACTTTGCGGCTGTAGCTTGACACTTTTCCCCAAGCAAACTAAAAACCGTATAGGCATATGACCTCAACTAGGAATTTATTCAAATGACAGAAAACGTAGACAACAATAATAATAAAAACATACAACAAGACACAGTATTCGATGGGGATAACGCAGCTTATCTTGAGATGCTTTTTGAAAGTTATTTACAAGACCCTAATTCTGTAAGTGATGGATGGAGAAGATATTTTACTGATTTACCTGTACCTGCTGATTTTACCAACGGTGCGACTCATTCGGTTATGCGTGAGCAATTCAGCAGAAAAAAGCTACATGCTATTCAAACTGCTACTCCAGCCAATTACGGTGAAATTGAAGCAGAACGTCAGCAAGTGCATGTTCTTCAGCTGATTAACAACTATCGCTCTTTAGGACATTTAGTCGCCTATACAAATCCTTTAAGAGGCGATGAAGTAAAAGCGAATCTACCAGAGCTTACCCTACAAAACTTTGGTTTAGATAAAGTTGATAAAGATACGGTTTTCGATCCTGGTACTTTCCAGATGAAAGAAAAACCCACTCTGGATAATATCTTCCGCGCGTTGAGACATACCTATACAGAAAGTATTGGTATCGAATATATGCATATTCTCGATACAGAAGAAAAACGCTGGATTCAAAGCAGAATTGAGCCCTGTGAAGCTCGACCAAATTTCAACAATGAAAAGAAAAGCGAATTGCTTGATGATTTAGTCGCGTCTGAAACACTAGAGCGTTACTTGCATAAGAAATACGTTGGTCAAAAACGTTTCTCACTGGAAGGTGGTGAATCTTTAATTCCGATGTTGAATGAAATCATTCATCATTCTGCTGAACAAAACACACGTGAAATCGTTTTGGCAATGGCGCATCGTGGTCGCTTGAACGTACTGATCAATGTCATGGGTAAATCACCTGAAGAACTATTCAGTGAGTTTGAAGGTAAAAAAGTTGAAGAACTTTCAGCGGGTGACGTGAAATACCATCAGGGCTTCTCTTGTGATATAGAGACTAGCCATGATCCAATGCACTTAACGTTGGCATTTAACCCATCTCATCTTGAAATCGTTTCTCCTGTTGCTTGTGGTTCGGTAAGAGCTAGACAAGAACGCAGATCAGAACGTGAAGATGACCATAACGGTAAAGTAATTGCTGTATGTGTACATGGTGATGCTGCATTCGCTGGTCAAGGCGTAGTTATGGAGTCATTCAATATGTCTCAAACTCGCGGATACACGATTGATGGAACAATTCATATTGTTGTTAACAATCAAATTGGTTTTACAACCAGTCAACAATACGACAGTAGAAGTACCTACTATGCAACTGATGTTGCAAAAATGGTTAATGCGCCGATTCTTCATGTTAATGGTGATGACCCGGAAGCTGTAGCGTATGCTGCTCAGGTAGCCTTAGATTATCGTTTACAGTTCAATAAAGACGTTGTTATTGATTTGGTTTGTTATCGCCGTCACGGCCATAACGAGGCAGATGAGCCAGCAATGACGCAACCTGTTATGTATTCTGCAATTCGTAGCAAGAAAACAACTCAGGAATTGTATGCTGCAAAATTGGTAAATGAAGGTTTACTGTCTGAAAATCAGGCTGCAGAAAAAATACAAGCTTACAAAGACAAACTAGCTGCAGGTAAACCAGCAGTTGAAACACTTGACTACAGCAGTGTTCCACCACACCTTATTGTCAATTGGGAAACCTATCTCGGTAGAGAATGGACGGCAAAAGCGGATACCCGCTTTGACCTAAAAACTATGCAGGCAATGGTTAAGCGTTTCCATAATGTACCAGAGCACATGGTCATTCATCGCCAGATCAAAAAGATCTTGGATCAGCGCAATGAAATGGCAGAAGGCAAACGCCCTGTAGATTGGGGTATGGGTGAAACATTGGCTTATGCTACATTGGTTAGTGAAGGCTATGATATTCGTATTAGTGGTCAGGATAGTGGTCGCGGTACATTCTCACATCGCCATGCTGTACTTCACAATCAAGAGAAAAGACAAGCGTGGGTTCCACTTAAACACGTAAGTGATAATCAAGGTCGTTTTACAGTAATCGATTCTGTTCTTTCAGAAGAAGCAGTACTTGCGTTCGAGTATGGCTTTGCTACTACGTCTCCTAACACGCTTAATATCTGGGAAGCGCAGTTTGGTGATTTCGTCAACGGCGCTCAAGTTGTTATTGACCAATTCATTAGTTCAGGTGAGCAAAAATGGGGCCGCCTATGTGGCTTGGTTATGTTCTTACCACATGGTTATGAAGGCATGGGCGCAGAGCATTCATCTGCTCGCCTGGAACGTTTCATGCAGCTTTGTGCAGAAGACAATATGCAGGTATGTGTACCAAGTACACCGGCTCAAACATTTCACATGTTACGTCGCCAAATGCTTAGACCGTATCGTCGTCCGTTAATCGTAATGACTCCTAAGAGTCTGTTACGTAATCCTGCTGCTGTGAGTACCATGGAAGAATTAGCAGAGGGTAATTTCAAAACCATTATTGATGATGAAAGATTCTCTCAATCTAAACAGGATGTAGAACGCGCTGTTATGTGTAGCGGAAAAGTTTATTACGACCTTCTTGCTAAATCTGAAGAAGAGAACGTTAAAAATATTCCGTTAATACGATTAGAGCAGCTTTACCCACATCCGGAAAAGTTACTGAAGAAGATATTAGAGTCTTATCCTAATTTGAAAGAACTGGTTTGGTGTCAGGAAGAGCCTCGCAATCAGGGAGCATGGGATAGCGCGAAACATAGATTTAGAAAGTTTGAAGATAAATACACTGTAACTTGTGTAAGTAGACCTAGTGCTGCAGCACCAGCCGTTGGATCACATAAAGTTCATCTTCAACAACAAAACGAATTAGTACAACAAGCACTTAAATTAGAGACAAAATAAATGACTATAGAAATACGAGTACCACAATTACCAGAGTCAGTTAGTGACGCTAGCATTGCTGCATGGGTTGTTAAAGTAGGGGATTCAGTTACAGAAGACCAAAATCTTTTGGAATTAGAGACTGATAAAGTTGTGTTGGAAGTACCAGCACCTGCTGCAGGCGTAATCACCGAATTAAAAGTAGAAGAGGGTGACACAGTTCTGGCTGGAGACCTTCTTGGTATTATTGATGAAACTGCTACGGCTGCACCTGCTGCTGAAGTTACAGAATCTGCAAGTAGCCCAGCTGCTGGCGATGATGCAAATGCAAGCCCATCTGTTAGAAAGACTATGGCAGAAAATGATCTTTCTGGTTCTGATGTTGCCGGTAGTGGTAAAAATGGTCGTATCCTTAAAGGCGATGTAGAAAATCATCTACAAAAACCAGCTGCGGCTGCACCAGCAGCTAAATCTGCGCCTAAGATTGATACCATGCTAAACACTGAAGGTAGAGAAGAGCGTCGCGTTCCAATGACTCGTCTACGCGCTAAAATTGCTGAGCGTCTACTCAGTGCACAACAAACTTCAGCTATCTTAACTACGTTCAATGAAGTTGATTTAACTGAAGTCATGCGATTACGTAAGAAGTATCAGGATCGTTTCACTAAAGTTCATGATATCAAGTTAGGCTTTATGTCTTTCTTCATTAAAGCGGCAACGGAAGCACTTAAGCGTTACCCTGAAGTAAATGCAAAAATCGATGACGGTGATATCATCTATCAAGGTTTTTATGATATCGGTGTAGCTGTTTCATCTGAACGTGGATTAGTTGTTCCAATCCTTAGAAATACAGATGGCATGGGCAATGCAGACATAGAAAAAGCGATTGCTGATTACGCGACTCGTGCACGTAGCGGTCATCTTGAGCTTAATGAATTAACTGGTGGTACGTTCTCTATCACTAATGGCGGTACTTTTGGTTCAATGCTTTCAACACCAATCTTGAATCCACCACAAAGTGCTATCCTGGGTATGCACAATATTCAGCAACGTCCTATGGCGATCAATGGTGAAGTTGTGATTCGTCCTATGATGTACTTGGCGCTTTCATACGATCACCGTCTTATCGATGGACAAGCGGCAGTAAGCTTCCTTGTTAAGATTAAAGAATTACTAGAAGATCCAGCTAGTTTGTTCTTAGAGCTATAAGATCAGTGTCTTTAATGTTGAGTGTTTAACTTAGCTCAACTCGTTAAAGATGCTGTATTTTTTAACCTGTTTACAATATGTAAATAGGTTAAAAAAAGGCTTATAAGTAGGGGGGTGTATATACATCCCCTTTTTATATTGAGGATGACCATATTAATTTGAATCTAAAGCACAGCTTTCACTGCACTTTAGTTTTTTAGTAATTTACAGCGAAATTAACTTTATTAAGAGAGCCACTGGTCAAACGTATGAGTCTGGGGTTTTCTGATTTAACTATAGACCCTACAGGCAAGCTAGCTGTATCAATTTTTATAATAAAATGTCTGTTAAACCTGGAATCAACCACATTATCTGGTAAGTGATATCTACCATAACCATCTGTTTCTAATACCAGCCCAGTGACTGTCGCCAAACGAACTCCGGGTATTCCATTCTCATTTTTATCTTGAATGCCATTATTGTTTTGGTCGTGAAATACTTTTCCAATTACCGTAGCATTTGTCGGTAATTCCGAAGTTTCCGCTGCCATAGCAACATTAAATGCACCTAATGTAAACAAGCTACAAACGGATAATAATTTAATCAGTTTTTTTGATTTTGCGTTTAAAGAAACGATTTTTCTTTCTTGAATACTGGCAGTTGCTTGAGCATTAATATCATATTTCATTCTAGATTCCCTTCCAGTAAATTATATAGCAATAGATTTGCTACCGTCTGTCCAAAATAAAGACATAAATTAAACAAATCTAGCCGTCTAACTACTAACTGTATGAGAGTGATGATGATCGGTAACTAAAAGATATTTGATAATCTTGCTTCCCATTAAATCACTAAGTTATCAATATTTTATGACATAAGTGCTAAATAAATCCCCATTCATCTAGTAATCACTTACGTATATATCAGAATTGTTTAATATGATAACGAACGTAATTACAATATTGCCTAATATGCTAACGATTAGGCGGCATTAACGTATTTAGTAATCATCCTTGATGGCTATTTATACGTTAAGCATTGCTTAGTAATAACAATACTTAGTAACTAAGTAATATAGAAATAATAAATTAAAATTTTAAGGTTAACAATTAATGTCAGTTCTTACAAAGCAGACTAACAATACGCATTTGCAACCCATTGATGGGAAGGTACTAGCTATTCCCACTTCTCAGCAACAAGCGCCAATGCTTGAGACTCCCAAAGAGATGTCAATGCGAGACATATTTGGAATTCTGAATCGTCGTAAATTCACGATACTGCTAACACTTCTGGCTGTACTAGCTTTAGCACTGCTTTATACCTTCTCAACCAAACCAAGCTTTCGTGCAAATGCGATTATTCAAATAGAGAGAGAAGGTGCTGAAATTGTTAGTTTTGGTAATACTCAACAAACTTCTACTGGTTATTCAGAGAATGATCCCTTCTTTAGAACACGATATGAAATGTTACGAGGCCGGGTTATTGCACAACGTGTAATTGAAGACCTAAATCTGGAAAACAGTCTTGTCCCTAAGCAAACAGAAGAATCTAGTTTTTCTTTATCTAAGCTATTAAAAACTATCGGACTTGCTAAAGATAAGCCCAAACTAGCTAATAACAATCAAACAATAGACTACAGTGCTGTTTTTCTAGAAAACCTATTTGTACAACCTATTGGTGGAACACATTTAGTTGAAGTATTTTATGAGGCATCATCGCCACAAGAAGCTAAAGCAGTTGTTACAAGCCTACTTGATAATTTTATTAAACTGCAAATTGAAACGAAAAGTGAAACTGGTGAATACGCCAAAGAATTTCTCACTAAACAAATCGAAGACGCAGGTGATCGTTTACGTTCTGCTGAAGAAACCCTGGTTAAATATGCAAATGAAAATGGCATATTAGGTGTTGATGAGAATCAAACAAGACAAGTTAAAAAATTAGAAAATCTAGACAATGCACTGGTTCAGGCTGAGATACGTCGTATTGAAGCTGAAAGCTTATATCTACAAATGAAAAAAGCAGGAAGTGTTTCGACTGTTTTAACTAACCCCGTTATTACGAGCCTTAAGGCAAGACTTGTTCAGTTAGAAGGGGATTATCAGGAGATGCTTAAAACATTTAAGCCAAATTACCCTGATATGAAACGATTACAACAGCAAATTAATTCTGCTAGAGGCAAGTTACAAAAGGAAATGGGAAATATTCAGCGTTCTATGGAAGCTGACTATAGAGCTGCAAAGCGCCAGGAAGATAAAATCCGTTCTGAATTGGGGCAATTCAATTCAACCATGCGTGACTTACAGGATAGCGGCGTCGACTATAATAACTTGAAACGTGAAGTAGAAAGCAGCAGTAAAGTTTACAATAGCCTTTTGCAGCGTAGAGAAGAGGTGAGTGTGGCTTCAGCTGCAAACACCAGCAGCATCAGCATTGTTGAACCTGCTGTATTACCTGTAAATAAGTATCGACCACGCCCAAAAATGAACATTATGCTTGGTTTAGTTTCAGGTTTGATTCTTGGTCTGGCATTTGCATTTTTACGCGAATCATTAGATCAAAGCATTAAGTCTTCTGATGATCTTGAAAAAGTAACAGGTTTACCAGTATTAGGTATGATTCCTCGGGTAACCAAATCTTCAATGAAAAAACAATTAGATTTAATTGCTCATAAAGTGCCGCATTCACCAGCGGCCGAAGCATACAGAATATTAGCCACCAATATACGGTTAATGTTCAATAACGAATCTGAACACGTCATGTTAATTACCAGCATACATTCTGGTGAAGGCAAAAGTACTACTGCAACGAATATTGCCTGTTCTTATGCTCAAATGGGTAAGAAAGTACTGTTAGTAGATGCTGACATAAGAAACGCTTCTATCCATACTAAATTAGAAATAAACAACAAAAGAGGGCTTAGTCACTATTTAAAAGGTGAAAGCGACCTCGTTGGAATTACTCAGCCAGTGAAAAGTATTCCAGGTTTATACGCCATAACTGCTGGAGACTATGAAATTGACCCAGTCAGCTTATTAAGCCATGAAAGAATGTCTTATTTGACTACTCAGGGTTCAACCATTTTTGATTATGTAATAATCGATGCTCCACCTATTACAGGCTTCGCGGATACACTTGTATTATCTTCTCTTGCTACATCGACTTTAATAGTTGCGCAGGAAGATAATTTAGAGGCTCGTACAATTAAAAATGTATTAGGTCAGTTAAGACGTGTTAAAAACAATGTGTCAGGTTTTTTATTGGTTAATGTTAAAAACCCAAGTGTGAATGCGAAATACTATTCTAAATATCATTCTAAGAAGAAACAAAAAGCATTACTTGAAAATAAGAAACTAAAATACGCTTAAATATATTGAAATAAAGGATGTTATTTTAATGTATCGGTTACAACCTATACATTGAATAAATAATAGGTAGAATTAGCGCATGCTATTTCTAAAGCCAATATTCAGGACTATTATATTATCAATAATTTTAGCATTATTGATAATATATCTAGGTATCAAATATCACTGGAGTGATTATTTGAAGGCTGATAAAGCAGATAATATTAGTCCTTTAACGATTCCTCCAATAAGTAATGATAATTTAAACAGTTCTCAAATTAGTCATCAAAATTCATTAGAAACCGAAGTTTTCAGACCAGAAATAATTCCTTTGAATGATCCGCTCAGTGATAAAGTAGACTTGATCACTAGTATGACCAAAGACCAGGTTGAATTACACTGTAAGTCTTTATTAAACAAAACAATAAAAAGTAATGATCAGCTCAGTTTAGCTGTCGTAAACTGTATGGTAAGTAATTATCAAGAACCGCTTCAATCAGTGCATGATACGAGCTATTTAAAAAAGAAGAAAACCCTTCGAAATGCCTGCCAAAAACAATTCAGACATACCAATTATTCACAAATAGAAAAACAATTGTTAATAGGTATGTGTATTTCAGACAAGATCACTCAATAAGTCATTCACTAGTTTATTCTGAGTAAGCAATATCTTTTAATACTTTTGCATGTACCTCTTTATTGCTACACGCTAAAACGGTTCTCGTATCTAGGCTCAATTCATTACCAGTCAAGTCAGTAAATATGCCTCCGGCCTCTCTAACAATTACCGCTAATGCAGCAATATCAAGAATATTGACATCAGACTCAAGAACAATATCAATTTTTCCACTTGCTAACAGATGATAATGGTAAAAATCACCATAGCCTCTAATACGATTTACACTGGCTACTAAATCACCAACATTATTCCATTGAGGGCTTTTAGCGATAGACGCAATATTCCCAAGAGAAAGCGTAGAACCCTTGACGGTATCTATATCACTGACAGTGATTTTCTCTCCATTTAGCCAAGATCCTTCTCCTTTTTCTGCGTAGGCCATTTCTTCGAATTCAGGGCTATTAGATACGCCTAGAATTAATTCCCCATTTCTCATTAAAGCGATTTGAGTAGAAAAGAATGGGTAGCGACGTACAAAGCTTTTAGTGCCATCAATAGGATCAATTAACCAATTGTATTCAGCATCTTCATTGACTTTTCCAGTTTCTTCACCATAAAAACCATGATCAGGAAAAGCATCAAGAATTATTTTTTTAATCGTTTTTTCTGTTTCTACGTCAGCTATAGTGACAGGTGTTTCATCAGGTTTAATTTCTATTTCGAACTCACCTGCATAATACTTTTTAATAACTTCTTGTGCGGCTTGCGCTGCTTCTAAGGCTGTTTTTAGAAATGGACTCATGATAAAAATCGTAGTTTTGTAGGAAAGCGAATATTATACTGATTTTGATATTGTTTAGTATGATTGTTAGTTAATAACCACAAAAATTATAAATATTAAAACTTTCGAAAACGGAATCACTAAAATGGAATTTGTATATGGCTAGCGATATAGAAATAATTGAAAGTTTTCTTGATGCATTATGGTCAGAGAGAGGTTTAAGTAACAATACGCTAGCTGCTTATGGTCGAGACTTAAAAGCCTTATCAGCCTGGCTAGAATCAAAACAAACTGATTTATTATCAACAACTCATCCCTTATTACTTGAATATATAGCAAGCCGAATCAATAAAGGCAGTAAAACCACTAGTATGGCTAGAGTGATTTCAACCTTTAGGCGTTTTTATCGTTATCAATTACGAGAAAGAAACCTTACAGAGGACCCTACCGCGTTAATCGAGTTACCTAAATTAGGGAAGTCTTTACCAAGCACGTTAACTGAAACTGAAATAGAATTATTGTTAAACGCACCATTAATTGATGATGCTATTGGTCTCCGCGACAGAGCAATGTTGGAACTGATATATGCAACAGGTTTACGTGTCTCTGAACTTGTGTCGTTACGTTACAACCAATTGAGCCTACAACAAGGCGTTGTTAGAGTTATCGGCAAAGGCAACAAGGAAAGGCTGGTTCCAATGGGAGACGAAGCAGTTATTTGGTTGACTAAATATTTAGATGAATCCAGAGCAGAATTAATGACAGGGAAGGGCGTTTGCGATCAACTTTTTGTGACTCGCAGAGGCTCTGGTATGACTCGTCAGGCGTTTTGGTATTTGATAAAAAAATATGCACAACAGTCTGGAATCAAACAAAAACTATCCCCTCATACATTAAGACATGCATTTGCGACACATTTATTGAACCATGGAGCAGATTTGAGGGTCGTACAATTATTGCTGGGTCATAGTGATTTATCGACAACACAAATTTACACGCATGTTGCTAAAGCACGATTACAATCGATTCATCAAAAACACCATCCACGTGGTTAATTTTACTTTTAAAAAAGATGCATCTAAAACAAATAATGATACGTTAATCGACTGTATTTGTGTGGGATAGCTGTTTATTATAAAATCGCAATGGATAACTAAAATAATGGCCTTATTGTATATATGTAAGGTTTAAAACTAATAATTTAAGGGATAAAAATGATTAAAAAAATAATATTGGCAACATCGTTGTTCTTTTTAGCATCATCGATGACGCCAGCACTGGCTAAAGTTGAAAGCACGAATGCTGATACAGCTCAAGCCATAACAGAATTGAAGCAAAAATTGAAGACACGATTCAAGTCAGAACCGTCTTCAATCAAAGAGAGTTTACTCCCTAATGTGTTTGAAGTTATGTATGGGACTGAAGTAATTTATGTCTCTAGTGACGGTAAATACTTTCTAGCGGGTGACATGATCAACCTGGATACTAGAGAAAACCTATCTGAAGTGGCTAAACAGTCAGTTAGAAAAGATATTATCGATAGACAAGATAATAAGCCGGTAACATTCAAAGCTAAAAACGAAAAGCACGTTTTAAAAGTTTTTACTGATATTGATTGCCCGTACTGCGCAAAACTTCACAGAGAAGTGCCTGAGTTAAATGCTAAAGGCATTACTGTCGAGTATTTGATGTTCCCAAGAGCAGGGATAGGGTCTGGTTCGTTTAAGAAAGCAGTAAGTATGTGGTGTGCAGATGATCAACTGCAAGCAATGACAGACGCAAAAGAAAGAAAGCCTATAGCCGAAAAGACGTGTGATAACCCTATTGAAGCTCAATACACACTTGGTCAAGAAGTTGGTGTAACAGGTACACCTGCATTAGTAACTGAGTCAGGACGTTTAATCCCTGGTTACATGCCAGCAGATCGACTAGCAGCTGCACTTGATGCTGATAAGTAGAAATTTGACACTTAAATTTCTTTCTCGTTAATCCATCCTGAGGTATAGTCGATGCTTCAGTAAATTTTCTGCAGGAGAGATTCAATTTTTACGAGAGAACAATTCAAATTTGTTTTCTATAGTGAATTATTGAACACCGAAGGCGCAAATCCGCTCGGAAACGCTCAGGTAAAAGGACTGCAGGTAAAAACACTGGCTCTGGAGAGTGAAACACAGTTTCCACCGAAGGGTTTAACCTAATTTTGCTTAGTCGCATATATTTAGGGAATCTCTCAGGTACAAGGACAGAGGGGCGGCAGATTGAAGAATCTGCCGCCCCTTTTTTTTGTTTAAAATTAAGTTTAAAGGAAATTTTATGTCCGAATCATCACAGAATCAAACACCTAAAAGAACCCCGTTATACGATCAACACCTTAAAGCTGGTGGCAAAATGGTAAATTTTGCAGGTTGGGATATGCCAATTAATTATGGCTCGCAAGTAAAAGAACACAAACAAGTTCGAGAAGATGCTGGGATGTTCGATGTTTCCCACATGGTTGTTTTAGATTTTAAAGGAAAAGATGTTAAAAAATTCCTACAAAATTTATTAGCTAATGATGTGGCAAAATTAAAAGAATCAGGCAAGGCATTATACAGTGCGATGTTGAATGAAAAAGGTGGAGTCATTGATGACTTAATCGTTTATTACCTCGCAGATGATTTTTATCGCATGGTTGTTAATGCCGCAACTCGTGAAAATGATCTCAAATGGATAAATCAACAAGCTACTGATTATGATCTGACTCTTACAGAAAGAGACGATCTCGCAATGATTGCGGTACAAGGCCCTAATGCCAGAGAGAAGGCAAATGCAACCTTGAGTGATTCCGATCAAAAATTAGTATCAGATCTAAAACCTTTCTTTGGCGTACAATTAGGTGAAAGCTTTTATGCACGCACAGGTTATACCGGTGAAGACGGATATGAAATTATGGTTCCTAATGAATCAGCCTCTGCTTTATGGAATGCATTAATTGATAATGGTGTATCACCAATTGGACTAGGTGCACGCGACACACTACGCCTTGAAGCAGGTATGAATTTATATGGTACTGATATGGATGAAACTATATCTCCATTAGCAGCAGCCATGGGCTGGACTATTGCATGGGAACCAGAAGATAGAAACTTTATTGGCCGAGAAGTTCTTGAAAAAGAAAAACAAAATGGCTCTAAAGAAAAACTTGTTGGATTGGTGCTAGAAGACAAAGGCGTATTACGCGGCCATCAAAAAATAGTGACTGAATTTGGAGATGGTGAAATAACCAGCGGGTCATTCTCACCAACGTTAGGTAAGGCTATAGCCTTTGCGCGTATTCCTACAGAAGCAAAAGATACTTGTCAGGTAGACATTCGAGGCAAACTGCTTACTGCCCGCATTGTTAAACCACCATTCGTTAGAAATGGTAAAGCACTCATCTAGAATTAGATATTACACCCTTAATTTACACTTTCTTTTTAGAAATAATTAACTGAAATCGGAGAACGATTATGAGCAATGAGAACCCTAGCGATCTTAAGTACACCAAAACTCACGAATGGGTTAGAGATAATGGTGACGGAACAGCAACTATTGGAATTACAGAACACGCGCAAGAATTATTAGGCGATGTTGTTTTTGTTGAATTACCAGAAGTAGAAACAACACTTACTGAAGAAGAAAACTGTGGTGTTATTGAATCAGTAAAAGCTGCATCTGATATGTATGCACCATTAGCGGGCGAAGTTACAGAAGTTAATGAAGAGCTTGATAGCGAACCAGAGTTAATCAACACAGCACCGTTTGGTGAAGGCTGGATTTTCAGCATGAAACTTAATGATATCGCAGACCTGGATAACCTATTAAGTGCTGACGAATACGAAGCTGAGTGTCAGGAATAATTAGCTACCAGCTATATTCCATTTGATTCATATCCCTTTAACAATGCATTAAACTTATCTATGAAAAACTTACCACTAAATATTTTAGATCAGCACGATGATTTCATCTCTCGTCATATTGGACCTCAAACAGAAGATTTGAATGAAATGCTGGAAGTTATTGGCGTTTCATCACTCGATGAACTTGCCGATAAAACAGTACCAGAAACAATCCGTATTAGAGAACCCTTAAAACTCGACGACAGCTGTTCTGAAAGAGAAGCGTTAGAGACTCTTAGTGATATTGCAGATAAGAATGTTGTTAATAAGTCATTTATTGGGCTGGGATATTACGACACTATCGTACCTTCCGTAATTCAGCGTAATGTTTTAGAAAATCCTGGTTGGTATACAGCTTATACGCCATATCAGGCTGAAATTTCTCAAGGTCGTTTAGAAGGTCTTTTGAATTTTCAGCAAATGATCATGGATTTAACGGGCATGGACATGGCGAATGCTTCATTACTTGATGAAGCTACAGCAGCGGCTGAAGCCATGGCTTTGTGTAAGCGATCAAATCGTTTAAAAACGGATAAGTTTTTTGTAGACGAAGCTGTTTTCCCGCAAACGCTAGAGGTTATGAAAACTCGTGCTCAATACTTTGGTTTTGAATTAATCATTGGAAATCCACAAGAAGACCTGAAAAACCACGAAGTGTTTGGTGTTCTTCTGCAATACCCTGGAACATCCGGTGAAGTAAGCAATATTGAACCAATCATTACACAAGCACATGAGCAAAAAGCACTTGTCTGTGTGGCTGCTGATCTGATGTCTTTGGTATTATTGAAAGCCCCCGGTGAAATGGGTGCCGATATTGTTTTCGGGACATCTCAACGTTTTGGTGTACCAATGGGCTTCGGTGGTCCACATGCTGCATTCTTTGCAGTACAAGATAAGCTAAAGCGCTCTGTGCCAGGACGCGTTATTGGTGTTTCTGTGGATTCACGCGGCAATCAGGGGCTGAGAATGGCGATGCAAACGCGTGAGCAACATATTCGACGTGATAAAGCCACTTCGAACATATGTACTGCTCAAGCTTTATTGGCGAATATGGCCGGCTTCTATGCGGTTTACCATGGAGCGGAAGGTTTAAAACGTATAGCGTCAAGAATTAATCGTTTAACCAGCATCTTTGCTGCCGCTGTGCGCCAAAGCGATCTCTCTAAAGCCGAATATATTGTTAACACAAGCTGGTTTGATACCTTAACGGTATTTGTTGGTGATCATCAGCAAGCCTTTTATAAAGCAGCTTTGGATAAAGGTATAAACCTACGTCTGGTTGAATCCGATAAAATTGGAATCAGTTTTGATGAAACTAAAACAGCTAAAGACCTGGAAACACTCTTTGAAATTTTCTTTGGTAAAGACCATCAGTTAACGGTCGCTGACCTTGATGATCTAATCGTCAATGACAAAGCTGAGTCTGGTATTCCAGCGGATTATCAACGCGAAACATCATTCCTGACTCATGAAGTTTTCAAACAGCATCATACCGAAACAGAAATGATGCGTTACCTGAAACGTCTTGAAAATAAAGACTTATCACTTGTACATGCAATGATTCCTTTGGGGTCTTGTACCATGAAGTTAAATGCTGCGAGTGAACTCATGCCACTCAGCTGGTCAAAGTTTTCTAATATCCATCCATTTGCTCCTAAAGAACAGACGGTTGGCTACCACGAAATGATTGATCAATTAGAAGCCTGGTTAGCTGAAGTAACAGGATATGCCGCAGTCTCTATGCAACCCAATTCGGGAGCTCAGGGCGAATATGCGGGACTTGTTGCTATTAATCGTTATAACAAAAGTATAGGTCAAGGACATCGTAATATCTGTCTTACACCGACTTCTGCTCATGGTACTAATCCAGCATCAGCTGCTATGGCCAGAATGAAAATTGTTTTGGTTAATTGTGATGATAATGGCAACGTCGACCTTGAAGATTTACGCACAAAAGCTGAAGCAAACAAAGATGATTTAGCCTGTATTATGGTTACATATCCTTCTACACACGGTGTTTTTGAAGAAGGTATTGTTGAGATGTGTAAGATTGTTCACGATTGCGGTGGTCAAGTCTATCTTGATGGTGCAAATCTAAACGCTCAAAAAGGCTTATCTAAACCCGGCGTTTTCGGTTCGGATGTATCTCATCTTAATTTGCACAAAACCTTTGCCATACCACATGGTGGCGGTGGACCTGGTGTCGGGCCTATTGGTGTACGTAGCCATTTAGCACCTTTCCTTCCAGGGCATATTAATAACGAAGAAGATAAAACACATGCTGTCTCTGGTGCTCCTTTCGGCAGTGCATCTATTCTTACAATTTCGTGGATGTATATGAAAATGTTGGGCGCTGAAGGTAACGCTGCAGTGAGTAAAATGGCAATAGTAAACGCTAACTACATCACTGAACGTTTAGCACCTCATTATCCTGTTCTTTATAGAGGCAAGAACGGTCGTGTTGCTCACGAATGTATCATCGATATAAGGCCCATAAAAAATGAGTCGGGAATATCTGAAGAAGATATTGCTAAACGTCTTATGGACTATGGCTTCCACGCACCTACTATGTCATTCCCTGTGGCTGGAACGTTGATGATAGAACCAACAGAATCCGAATCTAAATATGAATTAGATCGTTTTTGTGACGCCATGATTGCAATTAGAGAAGAAATCAAAAATGTAGAGACGGGCGTTTGGTCACTGGAAAACAATCCATTAGTGAATGCACCACATACTATCTTTGATATTTCAGAAAACTGGGATAGACCATATTCGCAAGAAACGGCTGTATTACCAAAAGGTGTCATCGCAACCAGTAAATATTGGCCTACGGTTAATCGTATAGATAATGTGTATGGTGACCGTAATTTGGTATGCTCTTGTCCTTCTATAGAAAGTTACCGATAGTAGCTATTTGGTAGCTTTTATTTAGAACGATTATTTCTAGATAAAGGAGCCAAAATGGCTGGTAGTGGTAATACAGGCATAACACGCTGGGTAAAAGCCTTAGGCTTTACCTGGCTCGGTTTAAAAGCGACTTACAAACACGAAGAAGCCTTCCGACAGGAAGTTTGGTTATTAGCAGTATCAACACCGATTGCTTTGTGGTTTGGAGATTCAGGGATTGAAAAAGCACTACTGATAGGCAGTGTGCTTTTGCTATTGATTGTTGAGTTATTAAATTCCGCAATAGAAGCGGTGGTAGATCGTTTTGGTGGAGAACACCATGAATTATCCGGCAGGGCTAAAGATATGGGTTCTGCTGCTGTATTTGTTGCAATGATGAATACTGCGATTGTCTGGTTATTTGTACTTTGGCCTTAGTTACAATTATCTTTGGCCATACTTTGACTATAGCTTATCCCTTTAAAAATTGATCATTAAGAAAGGTATGAAAAAAACAGCCCCAAAGTAGGGGGGTGGCTTAAGTTTATTTATAATTGATCTAATTCGACCATTAAACATACAACCAATATTTTGAAATCTAAGGACGACTTTTCTTGCCTTTAATTAGGCAGAAAAGTCATCCATCTATATATATCAGCCTGTTTATAGGCGTTTATTTGTTTGCTGACGCGGCCATAACATTAAATTTCTGTAAGTCTGTCAGTATATGCGCCGCTTCATTTAAGAACACATCTACAGGTTGCTTAGTAAAGATATCGTCATTTTTCTTTTCTTGGGCGTCGCGCAATTCTTTAATGGTTTTATATGCAGGTAGACCATTTGCTTTTTGTAGATTATTTTCTAATGCCAATAATCGCTTATTAAAATCTTCCCGCTTTGCTTGTCGTTTTTTCAAGTTTAAAGAAACAACTTTTTCATTACCGGCATCTACCAACAACTTCACTCTATCTACCGTAGTTTTAAATTTAGGGTCATTCGAAATTCGTTCTAATGATTTAGTTCTAGCCTGTTGAATAGCAGCAGCTCCGAAGGCATTTTTATAATCTTTGTGCTTAGCCATTTCAATGCGTCTCCAAGGTAATGCATTCTTGAATGCACGCTCCCCAAAATCACCATCGACTTGTGGTAAATCCCAGGATAAATCAGGAACCACACCCTTATGCTGGGTACTTTCACCATTCACACGGAAGAATTGCGCTGACGTGATTTTGATCTGCCCTAAAGGTTTATCGAATGTTTTACGGGTATAAGACTCTAATGGCAATACAGTTTGTACCGTACCTTTACCAAAAGTAGTTTCACCTATAATTACGCCACGTTTATAGTCCTGAATAGCGCCAGCAAAAATCTCCGATGCCGAAGCACTGCCTTTATCTATCATCACTGCCATAGGGCCGTTATAAACGACACCAGAATCATTATCACGAAGAATATCTGTACGACCAGTCGTATCGTTAATCTGTACAACAGGACCCTGATCGATAAACAAGCCAGTCAAAGAGACAACTTCACTTAAAGATCCGCCGCCATTGCCGCGTAAATCGATAATCAGATCATCAATACCTTCTTTGTTTAATTCAATTAAAAGTTTTTTAACATCACGCGTGGTGCCAGCGTATTCGGCATCTCCACGATTACGGGCTTTAAAATCGATGTAGAACGAGGGAAGATCGATAACACCAACTTTCACTTTTCCTTCGGGTCTTTCTATTTCGATGATTCTTTTGCTTGCAGCCTGATGCTCAAGTTTTATTTTATCTCTAACTATTTTTACTGTCTTCGCTTTACCACTTAAACCTGTCTCATTAGGTAATACCGATAAAACTACGGTACTGCCTTTTTTACCACGAATGATATTAACCACGTCGCTTAAGCGCCATCCAACAATGTCTTTGATGCTGTTTTCTGTTTTTTGACCCACACCAATGATTCTATCGCCTGCTTTTATCTGACCAGTAAGGTCAGCAGGACCACCTGGTACGACACTAATAATCTTGGTGTGCTCTTCATCAGTTCTGAGTACAGCACCGATTCCGCTTAACGATAAACTCATATTAATATCGAATTGTTCTGATGAACGCGGCGAAAGATATGAAGTATGAGGTTCAATAGCACCTGCATAAGCATTTACGATAGTTTGAAATAATTCGTTGCTTTTGATCTGGTTGGTTCTTTTCGTCATGCTCGCATAACGTTTTTTTAACTTACTGATAACTTCTTTAGGCTTTTCATCAGAGAGTATTTGATTGATATAGTCATTCTTTATTCGCTTATCCCAAAGTATATTCAATGCCGTAGAATTTACTTCCCAGCGCGCTTTTTCACGATCCAGGTTATATTCTTCGTCTTTGGTAAGATCGAATTTTTGATCCAATCGTTGAATCGCATATTGAGAGCGTTCATTGACTCTTTGCTGATATTTTTTGAAAATATTAACGGCAACTTCAGTTTCGCCGGCATTAATGTAATCGTCGAATTTGTCACGATGCTTATCAAACTGAGTTATATCGGCTTGTGTGAAGTAGATACGACTTGGGTCTAATTGTTTAATGTATTGATCTAAGATTTTCCCTGAGAATTCATCATTTAATTCAAACTTTTTATAATGATAACGCTTGAGCATGCTGTTGATAATTTTGTATTCAAAACTATGTCTTGGCGTTAACTGTTCAAGGTTAGTATCTGTTTTTTCAGCAGCATTTGCAGACTCAATTAAAGAGGTGCCAGCAGGTGGCGTACCTAGACAACCAACACTGATCGAAATAAGTCCTGATAATAATGAAACTTTTAAAACTGAATTGAGTTTAAGAGTTTTTAGTTTGTTTATGGTATTGGTCATTATAGTTAGTATCTGCAAAGTTGAAATAATTCAAAGTATATGAAAAGACTATATCATTCGGCGTTAGAAAAAACTATTTACAAGGCTAGTCTAGCCTCATAAATATATGGCACATTAAGTAATTTAAGCTTAGCCTCATACTTTATACGCCACTTATACTTAAATAGAGGCATAAGTCGCAATTTCAAGTATGTGCATTGTCATAAATCACGGTATCATTATCGTTTTAAATTTTAATTAATAGGTTAAAGCCACAGTGAAAAAGATTGGAATAGTTGGTGCTACAGGATACACCGGCGTTGAATTACTTAGAATACTTGCCACTCACCCTGATGTCGAAATCACTTATGTAACTTCACGATCAAATGCTGGCACACGAGTAGATTCTATGTTTCCCAATCTACGTGGTTTCATTGACTTAGAATTCAGTGATCCAACCACTGATGCATTAGCCCAATGCGATTTAGTCTTTTTTGCTACTCCTAATGGCGTTGCCATGAAACATACGGCTGAATTAGTTAAAGCTGGTGTAAAAGTAATAGATTTGGCGGCAGATTTTAGAATCAAAGATCTGGATGTTTGGAGTAAATGGTATGGCATGACCCATGCATGTCCAGAACTGGTTGAACAAGCTGTTTATGGTTTACCAGAAATCAATAGAGAAAGGGTTAAATCAGCCAATCTAGTAGCAAACCCAGGCTGTTACCCAACGTCGGTTATATTAGGACTGATGCCATTATTGGAATCCGGCCTTATAGATCTGGATAATATTATTGCTGATACGAAATCAGGTGTAAGCGGCGCAGGTAAACAAGCCAATGTGGCGACACTCTTTAGTGAAATGGGCGAAAGTTTTAAAGCATATGGGGTAGGTGGGCATAGACACTTACCGGAAATTGCACAAATATTTTCACTCATCGCTGACACAAAAGTAGATTTAACTTTTGTACCTCATTTATTACCTATTATCAGAGGCATACACGCCACTATTTATGCTAATGCAAACAATGATATCGATTTTCAAGCACTGTATGAAGACCGCTACAAAAATGAGTTTTTTGTAGATGTACTTCCAGCTGGATCACACCCGGAAACAAGAAGCGTTAAAGCTTCAAATATGTGCCAGATTGCCGTACATAAAAATCCAGAAAGTTCACGTATCGTTGTATTATCCGTCATAGATAACCTGGTAAAGGGTGCTGCAGGACAGGCCGTTCAGAATATGAACTTAATGCTCGGTTTTGAAGAAAATATAGCAATTAATAAGCCAGCGCTTCTACCTTAAATAAACAAGTTAACTTGATACACAACAGCACTGAGTGTGTAAATTACCACTGATGAAATATCTTAGGAAATATGATGCTAGCTAAGAAAAAAAAGAATTATGAAGAGATACACCGTACCAGAATTGATTCACTAATCGGTGAAAACACCATAATTGAAGGCCATATCAATTTTGAAGGCAAAATGCATGTAGTTGGCACGATTATCGGTAACATTAATTCTGAATCTAAAGACTCTTTACTCATTTTAAGTGAAGGTGCTTTAATAGTAGGCGATGTCACGGTTAACCATTTAATTGTTAATGGGCAAATTGATGGCAGCGTTTATGTAGACGGTAAGGTTGAATTATTCGATAAAGCCCGCATTAATGGTGATGTACATTACAGTTTACTCGAATTACCAGTAGGTGCAGAAGTAAACGGGAAATTGTTAAGACAAGACGAAAAAATAACAACAGATCAAAAGGGTTGACCTGTATTTTTTATCAACATTTTAACATTAAAAAGATATGGTTTATTTAGTTTAAACGCCAATCTAGGGTAAACTAGGAATTATCTAATACACATTTTTAAATTAGTTGTTTATCTCAGCATTAAATACCAATTAAGACGTTGAGTTATATCGCTAATTATTAAAAACCAAACGATTTATAAAGGTTAATATCATGACAGCAGAAACAGCAACAGTAGAAACAGCAAGTGCAGCACCAATTTTAAATTTTACAGATGCCGCTGCTAATAAAGTTAAAGGTTTGATTGATGAAGAGCAGAATGACAATCTAAAGCTACGAGTATTTGTATCTGGCGGAGGTTGTTCAGGCTTCCAATACGGTTTCACATTTGATGAGAGCATCAATGATGGTGACACGACTGTAGAAAAGAATGGCGTTAAACTACTTATTGACCCTATGAGTTTTCAATACCTTGTTGGTGCTGATATCGATTACACCGAAGGTCTTGAAGGTTCTCAGTTTGTTATTCGTAACCCGAATGCAAAAACAACGTGTGGTTGTGGATCTTCATTCAGCCCAGAATAATAAGCATTAGTACTATTCATAAAAAAGGCAGCCTTAAAGGCTGCCTTTTTTATTAGATTTAAAAACGTTTTAGAAAGTCGATAACTCTACACCAACACTTAGCATATTGATGTCACTAGATTCAGAATCTGACGTCTCGACATCCAGAACTTTTTCCCATTCCGCACGCAATTTAGTGTTTTCATTGATGTGCATTTTTGCACCAACACCAAAACTTGCACCAAAACCACTCTCAGTGCCATCCGTATTATCACTGCTCCAACGTGTCGCGCCGACTTTACCAAACACATCAAACTGTTCAGTAACGGGAAGTGTACCCACGCCATAAGCGGAAAAAGCACTCACATCAGAGTTTTGGCCATTCTTGTAGATATCGCCTAAATTCATATAAGCACCTTCTACACTAAGCTTATCAGTGAACTTGTAGCCACCAAATATTTTCCAGGCGGTATCTGTATCTTCACAGTTTGATTCACCCGAACAATAGCTGCTCGCTTCAGAGGCGCCAATTGAGCCACCAAAAAAGTAAGGATTCGCGATAGAACCGAAACCACCCGATGTATTATCAACATAATTCGTTGATGCTTTTTTATAATCGAAAGGTTTAGGTAGATCAGCGTAAGAAACAGAAACGATAGAGATTAACCCGAGCAAAATCACGGATTTCTTTAAGGACTTCATTGTTATACCCCAGTTTTTTTATTATTTTTCCTTGGTGATAATCTTATTCCACCTAACGTGAGTGGTAAAGATGCACTGGATAAGCGGTTAGTAAACGACCGCAGCTTTATAGGTTTGAAACAGTCTCTTTCCCTGATTAATCGTTCCTTTGGCAGTGAGATGAGTAACATCATACTTTTCCAGGCCATTCATCGACATAAAAGTAATTGAGGCATCATCATTAGCCAACTTCTTTTGAGCCGCGACTATTTCTGGTTGAGTCCTAACCCGTGGGTGCTGTTCATCAACACTGAGTATTACTGGAAGAGACGGATCTCGTAATACATGATTACGCATATTCTTAAGTAAATTGTTTAAGCGCCAATGGTATTCTCTGGCCAAATAGGGATCATTCGCATCGGTCTCACCCTGAATCCATATAAATGCTCTTGGCGTTACTGTGTGACCTTGATTCTTGAGTTCATGTATCGCTACATTGAGGTTACGTACCATATCGTCATACAAACCATTCTGACCGGGCGCTTTCCAATCATTTTTTATACTCGTACCGCCAGAACTGTATTTGAAAATAGCAGGGCGCATATTTAATTGAAAAAGGGCACGGGCAAAAGTAACTTCTGGCCCAAAGTGTCCTTTCTGAAAATGACCAATCTGCGGACCTAAAGTCTCCCAATGCTTATTAGAAGAACCGTAATTTAATGCTTCAAAATAGAAAGGTATCTCAGCATCTTTATACGTGGGATCAGGTGGATACATCGCGGCATCACTGCGCCAACCCTGCATATTAGATTGACCTGCCATGATGAATAAATCTATTTCATCCGCGTATGCCGTTATTGTAAATATTTGTAATAAAAAACAAAGTGTAATTTTCATAGATTATGATACGCAGGTATTAAGCAGTTAATGACCAGTATGTTGCTATTTCAAATAGACTTTATCAAGACGTTATTTGAAGAATAGTTGTATTAAATGCAGACATTACTAAAGTCTAACGCATTATCAACTAAGCAAGTGTTCATAAATTGCACTTAATTATTATATATCAGATAATTATAAGTTGATGCCAGCCAATTACCGATTATAAAAAAATGGCTATAAGTGGGGGGGTGTAAAATAACTCCTTGATTCACAATACATATTAGATACACCTTTGAAGTATCTATTTTTATTGATAAATTTACGGAAATTACATGTTAAAAATAATTTTACCAATTCTGGTTCTTGCGGCAGCGTTTACTTACACTCAATATTTAAAAGAAACTGCCCCAGAAGCCAGAAAACGTCCCGTTGTCAGAAGCTTACCTGTTGTTGAAGTTCAAACGCTAAAAAATACTGAATACACTGTCAATATTGAAGCATCAGGCACTGTGACCGCAGGCACTCAAACGAATCTGGTCGCTGAGGCTGCCGGTCGAATTATTCGTATATCTGACAATTTCTTAGAAGGTAATTACTTTGACAAAAACCAGATTTTACTAGAAATCGATCAATCTAATTATAAGAATGCATTAGAAATTGCAAAAAGCGAAGTTGCTGCCAATGAGGCAAGCCTGAAACAATTAATCGCTGAAGAAAAAAGCAATAAAAGGTCTATACAGCTCGCTCAACAGAATTTAGCTTTAGGTAAGAAAGAGTTCAATCGTGTAAATACCTTGTTGAGTAAGAAACTGATCTCTCGTTCATTAGTCGACGCAGAAGACCAGAAAATCAATCAGCTCGAACAATCATTACAGAATCTCAATGGCTTACAAACAACCTATGAAAGTAAGATAAACGCCATTCAAGCGAATATCAATTCAAGGAAAGCTAACTTAAAACAAGTCGAATTGAATCTCTCTCGCACAAAACTTAAAGCGCCTTATAGCGGCAGAGTCTTATCGAAAAATGTAAACGTCGGACAGTATGTTTCCGTTGGCACTGTATTAGGCGAAATATACGCCACTGATTATGTCAATGTTGAGTTACCGTTATCATTAAACCAATATGAATTACTGGATATGCCTGAAGCATTCCGCAATCAACGTATTGATAAAAAAACCTTACCAAGCGTCACTTTCTCAAGTCCAGACAGCCTTAAAAATGATCAATGGACAGGTTATGTAGATAGAACCAGTGCTGCTCTAGATGCAGAAAGTCGACAAATCAACGTCATTGCAAGGGTGGATAATCCTTATGAAGCGAAAGAAGGTGTTACTACTCCTATCCGTATTGGGCAGTATTTAAAAGCCACGATTAAAGGTAAAACATTTAAGAACGTCTTTATCCTCCCGTCAATTGCCGTTATTTATAATCGTGAAATTCGTATTTTAGAAGATGGGAAGCTCTCTATTATTCCCGTAAAAGTGTTATGGAACTCCAATACTGAGACAGTCGTTGAAGCAGACCCAACGTTTATCGGAAAACAAGTCATAACGACCAATTTACCGCAGGTTGTTGATGGCATGGAAGCTATTACCTTAGAAGCACAACAAGCTTTAAATAAGGAAAAAGCATCAAATAAAAAAAGAGGTAATAGAGAGGGAACGGGTAACAAAAATGTTACTGGAGAAAGAGGTGCTACTGGCCAAAAAGAAAGCAAAGAAAAGAGAGAAAGAGCAGATAAAAGAGAAAGAACCAACAAAGTTAATGACGAATTAAAATCAAAAAAACAAACAAACAAAGGCGAAAACAGTTAAATGAATATCAATTCGTCAGACATTAATGACATAAATAACAACGCCTCAGAGCCCTTTGACAGCACTCAATCAAAAGGCATCATTGCGTGGTTTGTAAACAACCCGGTTGCAGCAAATATATTGATGATTACGATCATTGTTACCGGTCTGTATACAGGTGCTAAATTAATCACTCTTGAATCGTTTCCTTCGTTTGAAACAGATGTGGTAAATATTTCAATTTCATATCCGGGGGCTACCCCTCAAGAAGTTGAAGAAGGGATTGCGATTCGTGTCGAAGATGCAATTGCAGACTTACCCGGCATAGATAAAATTTACAGCGATTCTTCCGAAGGTAGCGCATCAATCAGAGTTGAAATTCTCTCTAAATACGATGTAACTAAACTGCTTAACGAGATTAAGTCCAGAGTAGACAGTATCACCTCTTTTCCTGAGGATGCAGAGCAGCCCGTCATAGAACAACAGATACGGAGTCGGGCAGTAATTACAGTCGTCACTTATCAAGACAGTTTAGATGAAGTGGCCTTGCGCCGTAATACTGAAAAGATTCGCGATGAAATTCGCGGTTTACCCAATATCACGCAAATTTCCATGGGTGGTGTACGCCCCTGGGAAATCAGCATCAATGTACCTGAATCAACCTTAAGACAATATGATTTAACCTTGGGAGACATTTCTAACGTTATCAGCAATGCATCTCGAGACATACCTGGTGGAACGATTAAAGCCCAGTCTGGGGACATATTGGTTAGAACATTAGGGCAAGCGTACAAAAAAGATGATTTTGCAAATATTAAAGTGATCAGCAAGAAAAATGGCACCAGTATACGTTTGGGGGACATTGCCGATATAAATGATGGTTTTAATGAAGACCCTTTATACAGCGAATTTGATGGCAAGAAAGCTGCTTTTATTAACATATCCCGCGTGGGAGATCAAAATGCCATCGAACTTGCGAATACCGTTAAAGATTATATCGAAGCTCGTAATAAAACATTACCACCTGGATTACATCTAACCTATTGGCAAGACAGCTCTAAAATAGTTAAAGCACGTCTAAATACTCTGACGAATAGTTTGATTCAAGGAATAGGGCTTGTATTACTGTTGCTTGCATTGTTTTTACGACCCGATCTGGCTTTTTGGGTGAGCGTGGGTATTCCAATCAGCTTTCTTGGCGCTCTAGCTTTGATGCCACAATTAGGTATGACCATGAACATCATCAGCATGTTCGGTTTTATACTGGTATTGGGTATTGTGGTCGATGATGCCATTGTTACGGGTGAAAATATTTATTCTCACTTAGAGAAAACAGGTGACCCGAAACGAGCGGTCATAGAGGGAACACAAGAAATTGCAGTACCTGTTACTTTTGGTGTTTTAACGACAGTTGCCGCCTTTTTACCTTTGTTGATGATGGAAGGTAGACGTGGACCGATTTTTGCCCAGATTCCAATGGTAGTCATACCGGTATTGTTATTTTCATTGATCGAATCTAAATTCGTCTTACCTTCACATTTACGTCATATGAAATTACGTAAAAACAAAGACAATTTAAATATTTTCACTCGCATACAAAGATCGATTGCTCAAAGCCTTGTTTGGTTCGTTAAAAATATATATGCTCCATTCTTAAACGCCTGTCTTAACGCACGCTATTTAACGCTTACAGTGTTTATCAGTATATTAATTATTACCATTACCATGGTCACAACGGGTCGTTACAAGTACACATTTTTCCCACGTATAGAAAGCGAAACTGTTTCTGCGACCATCGAGATGCCGGAGGGGACTTCACTTGAGATAACTGAAAAGTACGTAAACAAAATGGTTTCAAGCGTAGAACTATTACAGAAGAAATACATCGAGCCTTATAGCGATGAAGGCTCTGAATCTTTGTCAGAACCTATGCCAGAATCATCATCAGGTAAAACCCAAAACCTATCATCTATTAATGACTCTGGCACAGGTACAGCTAAACAAGGACAAAGCATCATTAAGCATATTTTAGTCACTGTTGGCAGTGCCGGTCGAAGACCTAGCGGTAGTAGTGGTGTTGCCAATATTGCGACAATCACATTTGAGACAATCCCTCCTGAAGAGAGAAAACTCGATATAAGCACCATAGCATTAGTGCAAGAATGGCGAGACCTGATTGGTCCAATTCCCGGAGTAAAGGAACTGAGTTTCAGAGCAGAAATCGGAAGAGGTGGAGAACCCATCGATGTCCAACTGATTGGCACTGATTTCAATGAGCTTAATGATGTTGCGCTTTTAGTGAAAGCTAAATTGGGTGAATACGATGGTTTGTTTGATATTAAAAACAGTTACGAAGGTGGCAAAGCTGAAGTTCAGCTGAGAATAAAACCGTCTGCCGAGCAATTAGGATTAAATCTAACAACGCTAGGGCAGCAAGTAAGAAATTCTATTTATGGTGCTGAGGCACAACGTATTCAGCGTAATCAATCAGAAATAAAAGTCATGGTTCGAGCACCAAAGGGAGAAAGGTTATCCCTATCTGGACTACAAAACCTGAAGATACGTACACCTACAGGTGCATCCGTTCCATTAAGTGAAGTTGCAGAAGTGAGTATTGGCAAAGGCTCTTCGACCATTTCTCGCGTTGATAGACAGCGTATTATCAATGTTACGGCTGATCTGGACAAAGACAAGATCTCTGCGAATGCCGTAGTTGCTAATTTTAAAGAGTGGTTCCCGGATATTCTGGCTAATAATCCAGGAGTAAATTTCGACATGGAAGGGGAGCAAAGAGAGCAAAAAGAATCTAACTCGAGTCTAATGTTTGGATTTGCCGTAGCTTTAATCGCTATTTACATATTATTGGCAATTCCATTTGGCTCCTATTTTCAGCCAATCATGGTGATGAGCATCATACCTTTTAGTATTATCGGAGCTATCGGTGGTCACGCAATAATGGGAATGAGTTTGAGTGTAAGCAGTGTTATGGGTTTGTTAGCACTTGTAGGTGTGGTGGTGAATGATTCTTTAGTGTTGGTCGATTATACCAATAAGAAAATAAAGAGCGGTATTCCGGTTGCTGAAGCGATCAGAATTGCTGGTCAATCGAGATTTAGACCTATTCTACTCACTTCATTAACAACCTTTGCAGGTTTAACACCTCTAATACTTGAGAAGAGTACTCAAGCACAGTTTTTGATACCAATGGCTGTATCTTTAGGGTTTGGAATACTGTTTGCGACAATGCTTACTTTAGTATTGATTCCTACCTTCTATTTAATCGTTGAAGATTTCAAATCAATACTAAAGCGGTTACATATTATTAGAACGTGAACCAACGCTGCATAGCGGAGTTAATAATATCTCCGTTAAATAACTGATATAGCAAAAAAGCTGTCATAGCGGTTAACGCAGCAATCAATAAATAAAACAGAATATTGGTTAATTTATTCGCTGGTTCTGGTACTTCACCGTACTGGTTTAAACCGTTAGTACCAGGAATAAGCGCAAATATTATATTGGAAAATGGCACTACTGCTAATATTGCCAACCAGCCTGATTTATTAAAGTCATGACAACGTTGAATGGTTAGTCTTACCAAGATGAACAGCATAGCTATTATGGCTACACCCAGAATAGCGTAGGATGCTAATGTCGCCGCACTCCCCATATAGGTTAAAACACCAGCGATACTCGCCAGACTCCAAAAAATTATAAAAGGAAGCAACACTGAATAAAGAAAGTAGCGTTTACTTCCTATTCTTCCATCAGTGGAAAATAAATCTACTTCGCTATATCGTTGCAAAGTATGATTTTCAAATTGCATATTCATAGTATTTGAATTCCTAGACATCATAATATCCTTATAATGATTATTATTAACAATACTTACATAGAGTTTACGTTGCGATTATTCTGACAGATGCCGTTCAAAAAATATCCCGAGACACCGATAAGTGGATAATCTGTGTCGCGCAACGGTCAAAAACCAATAAAAATAATGAGTTATCTGTCCAAGTATTATCCGATAAAGTGCTGATGCTATTTCATTCAGGCACAAAAAAGCCGCCAAACAATCACTGTTTGGCGGCTTATGTTTATACGTTAGATCAAAGCCTTACTTTCGCTATGATCAACTGTATTTAACTCAGTTTAACTAATCAATTATTCAGCTTTAGCTGCTGGCGCTGCAGGTGCAGTAGTTGCAGCAGCAGGTGCTTTTTGCTGTGCCTGAGCATTCTGTTGAGCTTGCGCTTTTTGATGCGCTACAGACATTGCTTTTTGTTGGGCTGCAATTTGCTTGGCAAATGCTTCATATTGCTTACGCTGCGCTTCCATTTGAGCTTGCATTTGCTCATAACTTGGAGCGGCATAAGCAGGAGCCATCATGCGAGTTTGTGGCATCATACGTTGCTGAGGCATTTGCTGCATTTGAGGACGCATCATACGCTGTTGCGGCATTTGCATCTGCGGAGCATAACCGTTGTATCCACCGTAGTTGTTATTATTCCAAGGCATGTTTGCGTTATTGTTCCATGGCATATTGCTATTATTGTTCCAAGGCATGTTAGAACCGTATCCATTGCCGCTGTTTTGGCCTTGACCAGAACCGTACATATTGCCAGCAGTGTTGCCAGCGCCGTCCATATTACCCGCTGTGTTACCTGCGCCCTGACCAGAACCTGTTAGGTTACCAGCAGTATCCATATCAGTCTTGCCTTTACCTTTAAAGTTTATGCTGAAATCTACTTCGCCATCAGCGTCGCCTTTACCTGTTCCCCAACCTTGACCAGAACCATTTGCATTTCCAGTTGCATTACCTGCGCCTGAAGTATTTCCAGCGGCATTACCATAACCATTGCCCGAACCGTTTCCATTATTAAAACCATCCCACCAGTTAGCTGATGCTGTTCCTGATAGAGCGACCAATGCTGCAAAAGTAGCGATACGTAATTTCATTTTAAAACTCCTAGCGTGTATTATGAAAGTAATAAGGGATTAGTAGCAAAACCTAATT
Organism: Cocleimonas sp. KMM 6892; assembly: GCF_035798195.1. NCBI lineage: Bacteria > Pseudomonadati > Pseudomonadota > Gammaproteobacteria > Thiotrichales > Thiotrichaceae > Cocleimonas > Cocleimonas sp. KMM 6892. The sequence continues at coordinate 657,299 of NZ_JAPFBV010000002.1, forward strand.
TATCAATATTCTAATATGCTAATATAGCTAAATCAACTATAACTTCTCGTTAAAAAGCAATCTATCCATTCAGAGATACACTCTCTATTTAATCAAGGATAGACGACATATTTGCCTATTTACCGGTCTTTCTTTTCCTAAACAATAACCAGAGTAATGCACATCTTCTAATAAATAATTAATAGAATTTAGATTAATTTTGTATACTGGTAAAAATCTATAAATCATAGAACTACACAGAAATACAAAGGGGAATACGATGGGTATCGCACCTGTAATGCTCGACTTAGATGGGCTGGAAATAACAAACGAAGAAAAAGAACTACTAAATCATCCTTTAGTCGGCGGAGTCATTTTTTTTAGTAGAAACTACGAATCGGTAGAACAATTGTCTCGATTGGTAGCCGATGTACGCCAGGCAACAAAAGGTAAATCGCTGCTAATCTGTGTTGATCATGAGGGTGGGCGTGTACAACGATTTAGAACAGAATTCACTACGTTACCAGCAATCGCAACATTAGCTGTATCAACAAACCCTGAAGAAAAGTCTTATTCGCATGGCTGGTTAATGGCTGCAGAAGTCAGGGCAATGGATATAGACTTCAGTTTTGCACCTGTTCTTGATGTTAATTTTGGTGTGAGTGAAGTCATCGGTGATCGTTCTTTCAACCGTAACCCTAAAACAATCTCAATTTTGGCAACAGAGTACATTAAAGGCATGCGAGAAGCAGGAATGGCATCGACCGGCAAACACTTCCCGGGCCATGGCGCTGTCACAGAAGATTCTCACCATGAAATTCCCGTTGATACGCGTAGTAGAGAAGAAATCTGGCAGGAAGATATCATTCCGTTTGCAGATTTAATTAAACAGGGACTGGATGCCGTGATGCCAGCGCATGTCATTTATAAAGAAATAGATGATAAACCCGCCGGTTTTTCACCGTATTGGTTACAAACAGTACTGCGCGATGAATTAAATTTTGATGGCGTAATTTTTAGTGATGACCTAACCATGGAAGGCGCATCTGTCATGGGTAACTACGCGCAACGCGCAGAAGCTGCCATTGACGCGGGTTGTGACATGGTGCTTGTTTGCAATAATCGCGCGGGCGCATTAGAAGTATTAAACAACGCTAAAATAAAACACAGTGAAGAGTCATCACAACGGTTAATGCGTATGCAGGGTAAACCATTTATGAATCGCTCCGCTTTATTAGATACTACTCGCTGGGCAGAGACCGTAGATGATATTACTGCACTTGCATAACGTTATTTAGAGTTGCTCGATGAAACGTACTCTCTAATTATCTCTAAAAAAAGGCCTCAAAGTAGGGGGGTGGCTTATGTTAATTAACCCTTTACTTTGAGGCCAATATAAAGTGATTGATAATAGACTGAAAACCTTCTCTGCATTGATTCATTACATTTGAGCCTTATATTACAACTATGTTTCGATTTACACTTTTCCCTCTACTTATAATCTTCGGCACATTGCTGTTTGGATTAGTGTCGTATTTCGTATATCGAAAAATCAAGAAAGTGCTAGTTTCAACCTACAAGAAAAGTGCAGAACTCGCCGCCGAAAAGCAACAGCAATGGAAAGATAAAGAAAACAAAAAACACTTACCTGAAATGTTACAAAAAGGCTTCGACACTTACGCCGACATTATACAAAGCACAGATAAATTACCACAGGAATGGTCTTCTCAAATACAGCCATTAACGTCTCAAACAAAACAAATATTAGACGAGTTAAGCTTTAAAGTTGCATCGATCAAAGACGATAAAAACACCAATCAGGTTAATGCAAAAAAAGATGACATTATTAACAGTATGCGGACTTTCTTCATCCACACGCTTGATGCTTTGCAACAATTCGTAGACAAAATTGCGCAAGATGCGGCACACATGACATCAGAACAAAAAGCCAAAGCACGTGAGAACATTCAGATATTAGCGGCGGACTTACAGCATCATCAAACCATTCTTGAAAAAAAGCGTAAATTTGATTTTGATGTGCTGATGGATGTAATTAAAGCACGCTTAAAATCCTGAGCGAATCCGGTATTGATAGTACAAGCCCATCGCCATCGTGCTGGTTAAAAATGCCGCAGCGCCACCGACAATGGCAAATCTCAAAAATACCTGAGCGCCATATAAACCATACATTACTTCGGTTTCAGGCATGTGTTTTAAACCAAAAAACAGCCCCGCAAGCACACTAGAAACAGCCACAACTAAAAATGCAGTCATCTTTAATGATGACGAAGCTTGCCAACCACTATCTGCAGTATTCTGAGTAATCTTAGCCGTTTGGTTTTTATTTCTGTTTAACCATCTCATTCCCCAGAACATCAACAATGCCAAACCAAATAATGAACTAAAATGCTGCAATACACGATAAGGCATAATGTCATAACCATCGATTGCCGTTAACGGAACATCCATCCAGTGAATGAATTGTGGTAATCCGGTCTCATGCGTAAAAAAGTCCCAGATGATATGGGTTAATGCGCCAACCACTAATGACAACACCAATACGTGACTTGGAATGTCTGGTAGCTTGCCCTGAAATAAATGACTGCCTAAGTGCTTTTGGATAAATTTTGGCAAAACCGACGTTATCACAGGCGCCATCAAAAAGTGATACAAAAAGTACACGGTTAAACCCATGGGAATACAAAATAAATACAAGCCAATCAGGGAATGACTGTCCATACGTTGATGCACTAAAAATGGAGTTATATAGGCAATATCTGGCGTCATGCTTCCGATAATCAGAGGCGACATTGCGCCATAGTTTCCCAAATACTTATATAAGGGGATAACAGCAACAGTATGTGAAACAGTAAATGGCATAAATAGGCTTTTTGTTATTGAGCTATTGTCAAAAATACAATCTTCCCTCATAATGCGCCGCTCTGCAATAATCACCTGTTTAAATGGTTACATTGCAGAATTAGTTGTCTATCTGTGGAGACTCACATTGGTTCTCTCGCGACGATAAGCTGCGAACCCCGCCAGGCCCGGAAGGGAGCAACGGTAGTAGTGGATTCGGGTGCCGAGGTGTAGCTGGTGTGAGTCACCTCCAGCTAATCAAAACGTCTTCCTGTTCTGTATACCCATTTAAAATCCCACCCAAATATAAGAAATAAACGCCTCAAAGTAGGGGGGTGACATTTTTCATTTGAAATGCCTGATTTTACTATTGTTATTCGCCTGATTCATTTATGATTCTCTCATGAGTTATCAAGTATTAGCACGAAAATGGCGACCGCAAAATTTCACAGAAATGGTCGGTCAAGAGCACGTATTACGAGCCTTAATCAATGCTTTAGATAGCGACCGCCTGCATCATGCCTACCTGTTTACCGGAACCCGCGGAGTGGGTAAAACCACCATTGCACGAATACTTGCCAAATGCCTAAATTGTGAAACTGGTGTTACTTCCAAACCCTGTGGTAAATGTAATAGTTGTTTAGAAATTGCTGCAGGAAGCTTTCTTGATTTAATTGAAGTCGATGCGGCGTCTAGAACCAAGGTTGAAGATACTCGCGAATTACTCGAAAATGTCCAATATGCACCGACCAGAGCGCGCTTCAAAGTCTACCTCATCGATGAGGTGCACATGCTTACCGGGCATAGTTTCAATGCCTTATTGAAAACACTGGAAGAACCACCACCACACGTTAAATTCCTGTTCGCAACAACTGATCCGCAAAAGTTGCCTGCCACGGTGTTATCTAGATGTTTACAATTCAATCTAAAGCGTATGCCTTTAGAGAAAATCACCTCACATCTTTCGTACCTGTTAGAACAGGAAACAATCGCTTTTGAAGAACCTTCGCTTAAATTATTAGGTAAAGCTGCTGATGGCAGTATGCGTGATGCATTGAGCTTACTCGATCAGGCTATCGCTTATTCTGGCGAGACAGTCACCGAAAAAGCGGTGAGCGACATGCTTGGGACGGTTTCTCATGAACCGTTAGTATCTATTTTAGAAACTGTAGCAACAGGTGATGGTGCTACGCTTCTAGGTCAAGTCGACGAATTGGCCTCAATCAGCCCCGACTTCGATGCCAGTTGTGATGCACTGATTTCTGTTTTGCATCAAGTAGCCGTACAACAGGTCGTTCCTGATGCCATTAATGACGAAGACAGTATTAAAAATCTCGCACAACAACTGAGCAAAGAAGATGTGCAGTTGTTTTATCAAATAGCTTTACAGGGAAGATCTGACTTATCGTTATCTCCTGATCCTAAAAGTGGTTTTGAAATGATACTGTTGCGAATGCTGTCGTTCAGACCATTAAGAGTCGGCATGCAGTTAGAGACATCAGAAGCAGAAGCTGCTGGGTCTGCCACTGTTACAGATTCTGACTCAAGCAAAAAAAAAACAGTAGCGAATGACGAATACGTAAGTAAGGGAAATGATGAAGAGGTTGTTACTCAACATTCCGCTTGGAATAAACAATTTGCTAGCTCTGCCGAACCTCAAATAACACCTTCAGCAGAACCAGAACCTCAATCTGTTACGAATAACGATGTTGGTACAGCACAATCACATTCAGCCCCTAGTGCTGCCCCTGAAATACCTACACCACCCATGGATGAAGCCCCACCTTGGGATATAACACCAGACTACGATAACTTATCTGCTAAACCTCCTAGTCAAAGTAAGCCTGAAGAAACTCCACACGTAACAGATACTCATAGCGAAAAACCATCAAGCACTGAAAAGAGTGCGTTTCTAGAAGCCGTTACCAATACATCCACTGCTTTAGAACCAGAAGCAGTAATAGCTGAACCTGAAAAAGATCAAAGCATAGCTTCTGAAACTGAAACACAGGCAAAGCCTCTAGAGAAACCCGATCCAGAACAGATTAAAAACAGATTAAAACTTGCCTGGCACGAAGTTGTCCCCAATTTAGGCTTAAGTGGTAGAGCGGCAGAATTGATTAAACACTGCCTGTTAGCGCATCAGGAAGATGGTATTATTGGTCTTACACTGGATAAAGGCAGCGAAGGTTTATTAGCTGAAAGTATCGAATTAGAAATCAAGAATGCCTTATGCGATTATTATGGGGCAGACTACCGATTAGATCTAAAGGTACAAGAAACTGAAGCGGTTGATAATTCAGGTGCCATCAACAAGGATAATGAAACACCTGCACAAAGAGCACAACGCAAAGTAGAGGAAACGCAGCAGCAGGCTGAGGTGAATATACAATCAGACCCCTTTGTTATTGAGCTTCAAAACAGATTTAATGCACAAATAGTGCCCGGTTCAATAGAACCTAAATCACAGTGACACCATCTAAGTTACTGAATCATGAGCAACAACCATGATTTAAAACAGAATAGAATTTTTTAGTATTTAAAATATAGCAAAAAGAGGATACAACAATGTTTAAAGGCGGCGGACTTGGCGGAATGATGAAGCAAGCGCAAAAAATGCAGGAAGACATGCAAAAAGCGCAGGCAGAAATTGCCGCAATGGAAGTTACAGGTGAATCTGGCGGAGGTCTTGTTTCTGTGACTATCAATGGTGCTCACGAATGTAAACGTGTCAATATCGATAGCAGTCTAATAGCTGATGACGACAAGGAAATGATAGAAGATCTTGTTGCTGCAGCATTCAACGACGCTTCACATAAAATGGCTGAGACCAGTAAAAGCAAAATGTCTGGAATTACAGAAGGCATGAATTTACCTCCTGGAATGAAGCTACCGTTCTAAGATCTAAGCAATTAGTATTTTTAAAACGTATTTTTTCTAACCTAAACCACAGTAACCATTATGTCAGATACTGAGTCAGCATTGCTGAATGAGCTCGTTGTAGCGTTTAAATGTTTACCCAGTGTCGGTGCGCGTACTGCACAACGCATGGCTTTTCACTTACTCGAACATGATCGAGAAAATGGACTTAGGCTTGCAGCAGCCATGCAGAATGCCATTGAAAATATTGGCCATTGTTCATTATGTCGAACCTTGACCGAGCATTCGATTTGCAGAATTTGTTCGGATAAATCACGTGCTACCGAAACCTTATGTGTGGTCGAAAATCCGTCTGACGTATTGGCAGTAGAACAAGCAACGGCGTATCGCGGTTTCTATTTTGTGCTAATGGGAAAACTTTCCCCATTAGATGGAATTGGCCCCGATGAACTCGGTTTGGATTTGTTAGAAAAAAGACTTGAAGATGAGCCAATCAAAGAACTGATTTTAGCGACTAATCCTACGGTAGAAGGCGAAGTAACTGCTCACTATATCAGTGAATTGGCGGCCAAATACAATGTGAACACAACCAGAATCGCGCACGGTGTTCCTGTGGGTGGTGAACTGGACTATGTGGACAGTAGCACGCTTTCACATGCTTTTGATGGGCGCCGAAACTACTGATTTTTTTACTGTATAAAAATAGCAGTGTCTTAACTGAAATCAAAAAAAAACGCCTCAAAGTAGGGGGGTGGCAATTAATAACTGACCCCCCTACTTATAAGCGCTTTTTTATTTGGTCTACATAAAATACGATCTTAAGATTCGCTTTTCTCTGCAGCAACAAACGGTAAATACTCTGGCTTCCACGAGTTTTCGGCAATCTTCTCGATATAGTTTTCAAACGTAATTTCTTTATTACGTACCAGACCCTGATCTAGCATTAATCGCATTACCCGTTCTGTAATATCCTGACTCACCGCCTGCAACTCTGCAATTGGTGGATAGATTCTACCGGCTTCTAAATGATGCTTGCTGGTGTAGTTGGCCAGTGCATGTGCTGATTCAATAATCATACCTTCAGTGATTTCTTTACACTCACCCAGTGAACAGGCAAATCCTAATCCAGGGAAGATAAAGGCATTATTACCTTGTCCGATAATATGCGATTTTCCACGGCTCTCTACATTAGGGAATGGGCTACCCGAAGCAATAATAGGGTAAGCATCAGCACCTGTGTTAATCATTGAACACCAATTGAAGATATCTTCTGGCACTGCTTCAACATTCGATGTTGGATTAGACAATGGGAATATGATCGGGTTTTTATTGTATTCAGCAACTGCCTGAATCACGCGCTCTGTAAATAAACCAGATACACCCGTTAGACCTAACATGGCAGTAGGTTTCACATTGTGAATGACTTCAAGCAACGAAGGAATTTCACCCTTAGTTTCCCAGTCAGCACAATTTTTAGGGTCTTGTTTGATCGGATTTTTATATTCATCCGGACTGATTCCTTCAATCACTAATCCGAACTCATCCACAATAAACATCTGGCTACGTGCTTGTTCGCGCGTTAAGCCTTCGTGGACCAAACCATCCTGAATAACTTTGGCAACACCAACGCCACCAGCACCAGCACCAACAACCACTATGCGCTGATCTGACAGAGTTTCACCTTTTAACTTACAGGCGTTTAACAATCCTGCCAGTACTACCGCTCCGGTACCTTGTATATCATCGTTAAAACTAGGCACCTGTTTACGGTAACGTTCTAATACCGCGAAAGCTGTGTCTTTGGCAAAATCTTCCCACTGGATAATGGCTTTTGGCCAACGCTTCTGCACTGCTGCAACAAAATCATCCAGTAAATCATAATAAGCTTTACCGGTAAGACGTTTATCATGAACACCTAAATAACCCGGGTCATCAGTTAAGTCTGTTCTATCAGTACCCACGTCAAGATCGACAGGTAATGCATTAAACGGGCTTAAGCCGCCACCAGCTGTATATAACGCCATTTTACCAATACAAATGGCTAGGCCACCATGTCCCTGATCGCCAATACCTAGAATTGCTGACGAATCCGTCGCAACAATCATGCGTACATCATTCCATGGGTAGTTATTAACGATTTGATCAGCACGCGAAATATTTTCAGCCGTGAAAGTTAAACCACGAGGTGAACGATACATGGAGCTATATTTCTGTACAGCCTTACCCACAGTCGGGGTATAAATGATTGGCATCATTTCTTCCAGATATGAAGAAATTAGCGCGTAATACAACACTTCATTGCGTTCTTGCACAGCACGTAAAAACTGATATTTAGCCAGATCGTCAGGCTGTTCATTAAAGCCGTTATACAAACGTGCGACTTGGTGCTCCAAGGTAAGAACAACAGGAGGAAGAAGACCTTCTAGTCCTAATTCGATTCTTTCTTCTTGAGAAAATGCCGTGCCTTTGTTTAACGCTGTTAAACGTAAAACTTCAATGCCGCGGGAATATACTTCTAGGTATTTCTCTCCATTCTTTGACTTTGCATCAAAGAATGGAGACAAAGGTAACTGCGTGTTAATAATTCACCTCTTATTTGCTTAAATAATTTGCTTAAATAACTGGGTTAAAAAACGGATCTATATAAAAATATTATAGTAGACCAAATTTAAGCAGATGTTATTTATTAACGATTAAATTCATAATAATTTAATACAAAACGGAATCAGTATTGTATTAAATTTAAACAGATTTAATTTACGCAGATTTTTTTACTTTTCTATAGTGGTGCAATAATGGCTCGGTATAACCATTTGGCTGAGCAGCACCTTTAATGGCCAAATCTAGTGCAGCTTTGAATGCAATGCCGTCATATGCAGGAGCCATTGGTACATACAGCGGATCTTTAGCATTTTGCTCATCAACCAGTACTGCCATCTTTTTAAACGCATCAGTAATTTGTGCTTCAGTACATAGGTTATGGTGCAACCAATTTGAAATAATCTGACTTGAGATACGTAATGTTGCTCTATCTTCCATTAATTCCACATTACGCGTATCAGGCACCTTAGAACAACCAACACCCTGATCGATCCAGCGAACAACATAACCCAACATGCTTTGCGCATTATCTTCCAACTCTTCTATCAATTTTTCACGACTAAGGACATACGATGAAGGCGTTAGTGGGATTGTTAGAATATCATCCAGACTTGCCGTTTCACGGCTAGACAATTGCTCCTGAACCTCATCAACATTCACATAATGGTAATGCATAGCATGTAACGTTGCTGCAGTAGGAGAGGGTACCCAGGCACAATTAGCGCCTGCTAAGGGATGTTGTATTTTTTGCTCTAGCATATCTGCCATTAAATCCGGCATTGCCCACATACCTTTACCGATTTGTGCTTTGCCGCGAAGACCGCACTCTAAACCGATATCTACATTCCAGTCTTCATACGCTGAAATCCATGGCTCACCTTTAAGTTCCGCTTTCGGTAAGAATGATCCTGCTTCCATGCTTGTGTGTATTTCATCACCAGTGCGATCGAGGAAACCCGTATTGATAAAGATTAAACGTTCGCGTGCTTCATAAATACAGGCTTTTAGGTTCACTGTAGTTCGACGTTCTTCATCCATGATACCTACTTTCATGGTGTTAACAGGTAATCCGACAGCTTTCTCAATCGCCGCAAATAGATCAACCGTCAAACGCACTTCATCAGGTCCATGCATTTTTGGCTTTACGATATACAGGCTATTACTTTTAGAATTTTTGTATGGACCGGTGCCTTTCATATCATGGATATAAATAAGTGCTGTCATTAGACCATCTAGAATACCTTCAGGCACTTCTTCGCCATTCAATAAAACGCTGTCAGTCGTCATCAAATGACCGACATTTCTAACGAGTAAAACACTTCGTCCCGGTAAACTAAATGAATCCCCAGCAGGGCTTGTGTATTCGCGATCAGGATTAAGTTTACGGCTAAGTGTTTTGCCGTTCTTTTCGAAACTCTCTTCCAGCGTGCCTTTCATCAAACCAAGCCAGTTTCGATAAACCAGCGCTTTATCTTCAGCATCAACCGCGGCTACCGAATCTTCGCAATCTTGAATCGCCGTTAAGGCTGATTCCATGATGACGTCTTTTACACCAGCGGCAGATGATTGACCAATAACCGAAGCTGGGTCTATTTGAATTTCGATATGTAAACCATTATTAACAAACAATAAGGTCGACGTTGACTCTTCTTCTGTGTAGCCAACGAAAGAATCTGCGATTTGTAGTTCAGTTTCTTCACCATTACCGAGTGTTATTTGAAGACTTTTTTGACCTTCTTTATCGATTAATTTATATGAAGCAACCTCTTTATGACTACCTGATGTTAGTGGCAAGACCTTATCCAGAAATACATTGGCTAATTCAATAACTTTCTTGCCACGTTCCGAGTTGTATTGATTACCTTTTGCAAGTGCACCTTCATCAGGAATGATATCTGTACCGTAGAAAGCATCGAACAAGCTTCCCCATCTGGCATTTGCAGCATTCAGTGAAAAACGCGCATTATTGATAGGAACAACCAATTGCGGACCAGCGATAGTGGCAATTTCAGGATCTACATTTTCTGTTGTAATACCAAAATCAGGGACTTCATCCACAATATAATTAATATCTTTTAAGAATTGTTTATATTCATTGTGATCGAATTCCTGGCCATTATTTTGCTGATGCCAAGTATCTATCTGTTGTTGAATATCATCTCGCTTAGCTAAAAGTTCTTTGTTTCTCGGAGCAAACTCTTCGAGCACAGTTTGCATTCCTGTCCAGAACTGATCTTCCTCAACACCAGTGCCTGGTAGAACTTCATTCGTTACCAAATCATAGATAGCTTGGCTTATTTGTAATTTATCTTTCTGTACGTTTGATGTCATATTCATTACTTTCTGTTAATTTATTATAGGTAATCTAAATATTTAGATGCTCTTATCGCGTTTATAGATTAGCTCATTCGAGGGCATGTGCAAGTAAGATTGAATTAAGTAATCTGGTGTATTAAAACCATCATCATTAATTATAGACATAATGAAGCTTGCTCCTATTACTACTTAGAGATATAAAAACGGCACAATAGCTAAAAAAGCCTCCAAAGTAGGGGGGTGACTTAGCAAATGCCGATTCCATTCGGGATGTTGTCTAAAGTGTTCCCTTAACCTATAGTCATTGCATGAATCTATCTCGAACAATAGCCAAAAAAATCCTTAAAGGATTCAATAAACACTTTCGAATTTTCACTGAAATTACCTCTGGGGCTCAAGCCAGATTTGAAAGCGCCGACTGGAAAGCAGATAGATTAGCATCACGACATAGAATCGAATTTTATGATTCTCGTGTAAAAGAAACGGTTAATTATCTTAAAGAAAACTACGACACCCGACCTGAAACATTCGATCAGGATTGTTGGAAAAAAGTGAAGGGTCACTTCATTCTGTTATTACAGAATCACCAACAACCGGAACTTGCTGAAACCTTTTTTAATTCGGTTTTTTGTCGAATTTTCCCGATTGAGTTTTATACCAATCTCAATATATTTTTAAGAAGTTCGGTTGCGACAGAATATATCGACTCTGAAGTGCCGACTTATGAAGCCTACTATCCGGCAAATACCAGTTTTTTCAGAGCGATAAAACTCATTCTAAATCACTCGCCATTATCTATACCGTTTGAAAATTGTCATAGAGATTGCCGTCACATGGCAAAATCAATTTGTAAGTATATGAAAAATGATAATCGTAATGCAGATTTGAATTTTCAATTTCAGGTTATCAATGCACTTTTCTACAGAAACAAGGCAGCGTATATCGTAGGTAAGGCTATCAACGGTCATAACGAATATCCCTTTGCCATCCCTTTGCTTAATAATGAAAAAGGAGGGATCTACACAGATGCACTATTAATAGGGGAAGATTCAGTATCGCGCTTATTCAGCTTTTCATACGCTTATTTTATGGTTGAGCATCCCGTACCTTCTGCAATCGTAAGCTTCTTACAAAGATTGATGCCACAGCGAAAAAAAGAAGCACTGTATTCATCCATCGGACTACACAAACAAGGTAAAACTGACTTCTATAGAGGATTTTTGCATCATTTGGATTACTCCGATGATGACTTGATTCTAGCGCCCGGAATTCCGGGTATGGTGATGTCTGTATTCACGCTGGCCTCATATCCCTATGTGTTCAAATTAATACGAGACTATTTCGCACCACCTAAAGAAATTAGTCGGCAACAGGTAGAAGAAAAATATCAGTTAGTAAAACGACACGACCGTGTCGGAAGAATGGCCGATACACTCGAGTTTTCAGAAGTTTTATTGCCACTTAATCGTTTTACTGAAGATTTACTCAAAGACCTTGAGTCTACCTGTAAAAGTAGTATTCAGGTTGTTGAAAATCACAAAGGCGTGAAGCAGCTTAAAATCAAGCACATGTATATAGAAAGACGTATGCAGCCTTTGAACATGGCCCTGGAAGAAGCAGAAAGGAAAGGACAGTTTGATGAAATCGAAAGACTTATCCTATCCTTTGGAGATGCCATTAAAGAATTGTGCGCAGCTAATATATTCCCCGGCGACCTGCTGTATAAAAACTTTGGTGTAACCAGACTCCGTCGAGTTGTATTTTATGATTACGATGAGATTGTTTATCTCACGGACTGTAACTTCAGGAAAATACCCGCACCACGAAACTCACAAGAGTTAATGGCCGCAGAGCCCTGGTACAGTGTTGGGCCAAATGATGTTTTCCCTGAGGAGTTTGCGCGCTTTTTATTGGGTAATGACTACATAAAAGCGGCATTTATGAAATATCATGCAGATTTACTGGATGCTAATTTCTGGATACAGAAACAGGAAAATATCAAAAATGGCATTTTTGAAGATGTTTTCCCATACCCACAGAAATATCGTTTACAAAGGGAAGTATCTCATTAATGAAACAAACAGGCACACAGATAGAGTAGGCCACTTAAAAAGATAGTCTGAGGTTTGAATATGGAGCTAAATAGATAGCTGAATAATTCTGAATGTGTATGGAGGGGAAAGACTTGCTGTTCAATAATCAAACAGATACAAGTTTACAGCCTTATTTACTACGGTATGTGATACGACCTTTAGTCAAATCGTAAGGAGTTAACTGGACAGTGACCTGATCACCCGTAAGTATACGAATATAATTTTTACGCATACGACCAGAAATATGGGCATTTACAATATGTCCATTTTCCAACTCAACTTTGAATGTAGTATTAGGTAGTGTTTCAACTACTGTTCCTTCCATTTCTATACTTTCTTCTTTTGCCATGCTTTACAACTAGTTCCTTTTGGAGTCGGCGTATTATCCATTACTTACTATATTTAACAAGTAATTTCTGCCTATTATAATCAACCAGAGCTTAACCTTGTATTTACAAGTTACAAACTTAAATTAAAGCTTGTGTTAAGTTCTGCTCTAAGGAGATTTTTGATACGAAGTGAGTACAACTGAATTTATGCATTTAACTCATGTCTACATGATGGCCATGTATTTCTTATAATCTTAATCTTCAACATATTAGAGTGTGCATAATCACCTAATACCTATATTATATGGGCGAAATTTTACATCACAAGGAATTTATAATGCAATTTGCAGCAGTTTTCCCAGGACAGGGGTCGCAGTCAATCGGAATGTTAGGTGAATTGGCAACTGAATATTCAGAGATAAAAGCAACGTTTGAAGAAGCGTCTGACGCAATCGGTATAGATTTGTGGTCAATGACTACAGCAGATGATGCTACTGAATTAAACAAGACTGAAAATACCCAGCCAGTAATGCTAGCTGCAGGTGTATCAGTGTGGAAATTATGGCTCAAAGTAGGGGGGGGTGCTCCCGTTGGTATGGCAGGTCACAGTCTGGGTGAATACTCTGCTTTGGTTGCCGCTGGTGTAATAGACTTCAAAGATGCCATGCGACTTGTCGCTAAACGCTCTAGCCTTATGCAGCAAGCGGTTCCAGCGGGTGAAGGTGCCATGGCAGCTATTTTGGGTTTAGAAGATAACCAGATCGTTGAAATCTGTTCATCTATTAAAGAAGGCGTTGTTGAAGCCGTCAATTTCAACTCTCCTGGTCAAGTTGTGATCGCGGGTAATACTTCATCAGTTGATGCAGCCATTGAAAAATTATCAGATGCGGGCGCCAAGCGAGCGATAAAACTTCCTGTAAGTGTTCCTTCTCATTGTAGTTTAATGAAGGATGCAGCCACTCAGTTAAGCGAGAGCCTGCTAACGACTAACTTTAATAATGGTGAATTTGAAGTTTTACAGAATGTAGAAGCAATCAGTTATGCATCAGCAGCTGATAAGCAATCTGCACTAGCAAAGCAACTATATAAACCTGTTCTTTGGACAGATACCATTAACAATTTAAATAAAGTACAAGGCGCAGACACCATTATTGAGTTTGGTCCGGGAAAAGTTTTATTCGGACTAAACAGAAGAATAAATAGAGCGCTTGGTAGCTTCTATATCAGTGACCCAGCGTCATTAGATAAAGCCCTTGAAGCCTGTAATTCATAATAGAACCAAGATAACAATAGATAAAGCCGCATTAAAAAACCGATAGGAGAAGTATAGGTGATTAATTTAGAAGGAAAAGTAACACTAGTAACGGGTGCAAGCAGAGGCATCGGTAAAGCTATAGCAGAATCACTAGGCAAAGCAGGTGCGACCGTCATTGGTACAGCAACCAGCGAATCTGGTGCTAATTCAATCAGCGCATATTTTAAAGAAGCAGGTATAAACGGCGTCGGTAAAGTGTTAAATGTAACTGATACTGATTCTATTGACGGCTTGATTAAAGACATAAACAGTGAATTTGGCGCTGTTACAATTCTTGTCAATAATGCGGGTATTACTCGTGACAACTTAATGCTGAGAATGAAAGAAGATGAATGGAACGATATTATATCAACCAACCTCACATCTGTTTACAGACTTAGCAAAGCTTGCTTGAAAGGTATGATGAAAGCAAAGCAGGGACGTATAATTTCAATCTCTTCAGTGGTTGGCGCTACCGGTAATGCAGGACAGGCAAATTATGCTGCGGCAAAAGCAGGCGTAGTTGGATTCACTAAATCACTGGCCCAAGAAATAGGATCACGTGGGATAACAGTAAATGTTGTAGCCCCAGGATTCATCGATACAGACATGACACGTGAATTGTCAGATGATCAACGCAACGCCTTACTAACAAATATTCCGCTGGGCAAACTTGGGCAATCTGAAGATATAGCGAATGCTGTATTATTTTTATCATCAGACATGGGCGCTTATATTTCCGGTGAAACTTTGCACGTTAACGGCGGCATGTACATGTCTTAAATAATAGACAATTAATCGGTAATATATAATTGTGTAGAGAGTTGAATTTCTCTACAATAGCCTAATCATATATTCAGTACGAATATGTTTTTTTTAAATTATAGGAATAAACAATCATGAGTGATGTTGAAGCACGCGTTAAAGGTGTCGTAGTAGAACAATTAGGAGTTGATGAATCAGAAGTTACTAATGCAGCTTCTTTTGTCGATGATTTGGGCGCGGACTCATTAGATACTGTTGAGTTAGTTATGGCTCTTGAAGAAGAATTCGGAACTGAGATTCCTGACGAAGAAGCAGAAAAAATTACTACAGTTCAATTAGCGATTGACTACGTAAATAATAACCAAGGTTAATTATTAGTCACATAAGCTGTGAGAAAACCGCAGAACTATTTAGCCTTGGAAATTACTTGAGCTTCTATAGTCACTGCGGTTTTTTTTTATTGTTTTATCAAAAATAGGATTATCTAGTGTCAAAACGTCGAGTAGTTGTTACAGGTCTGGGAATTGTTTCTCCAGTGGGTTCTCAAATAGAGAAAGCCTGGAAAAATATCATTGAAGGTGTCAGCGGTATCAATAAGATATCACCTGATTTATTTGATGCGACTGACTTTTCTGTAAAAATTGCAGGAAACGTTGATGACTTTAATCCAACTGATTACATCACGCCTAAAGACCAAAAAAAGATGGACCCATTTATCCATTATGGTATTGGCGCTGGTACTGATGCACTTAGAGATTCTGGCTTAATAGTAACGGATGAAAACGCTGACAGAATCGGCGTTATTGTTGGTTCTGGTATCGGCGGAGTAGGTTCTATTGAAAAGAACAGCAAAGCCTTTTTAAACGGTGGACCACGTAAGATTTCACCCTTCTTTGTTCCTAGCACTATCGTTAATATGGTTGCTGGTAACTTATCGATTATGCATGGCTTAAAAGGCCACAATATGTCTCCTGTATCTGCTTGTGCAACTGCGACTCATAGTATTGGTGATGCAGCGCGTATGATTAGCTACGGTGATGCCGATGTGATGCTAGGTGGTGGCGCAGAGATGTGTTCAACCCCATTAGGCATAGGTGGATTCGCAGCGATGCGTGCGCTTTCAACACGTAACGATGATCCTGAAGCAGCAAGTCGTCCATGGGACAAAGACCGTGATGGTTTCGTTCTGGGTGATGGTGCTGGTGTACTTATTCTGGAAGAATACGAACACGCTAAAGCACGTGGTGCAGAAATTTATTGTGAATTAGCCGGTTTCGGCATGAGTAGTGATGCTTATCACATGAGTGCTCCGTTAACGACTGGTGAGGGTGGTGCTCGTTGTATGAATCATGCACTAAAAGATGCTGGCTTAAACCCGGAAGATATTGATTACATCAATGCTCACGGAACGTCTACACCAGCTGGTGATGTTGCAGAAACCAATGGCATTAAATTGGCACTCGGCGACCATGCAAGAAAAGTAGCGGTTAGCTCAACTAAGTCAATGACAGGTCATTTACTAGGTGCAGCTGGCGGTATTGAAGCAGTATTCAGCGTGTTAGCAATCCGTGATCAAATTCTTCCACCAACAATCAACATTGAGAATCAAGATCCTGAATGTGATCTAGATTATGTAGCCAACACAGCCCGTGATGCCAAAATTGAAGTTGCGATGAGTAATTCATTTGGCTTTGGCGGCACAAATGGCACATTAATCTTTAAAAAGATTTAATCGATTTATCAAACATTTGTTTGATTATTTTCATCAGCATCGATAAATACAAGAAGCTTTTTGAGCTTCTTTCAAAACAGATAGTGAGTTATAGAGAGGTTACATGAGATTCTTTTTTAAAGTGTTCTTACCTCTATTTCTTGTCGTCGTGGGCGCAGTATCCCTCTACGCCTATACTCAATTCAATGAATTTAAAAACACATCATTATCTAATGATGTGGATAGTTTTGAGATTAAAAAAGGCAGCAACATAAAAACAGTTGCCAATGAACTTGAGCAAAAAGAAATTCTTAAACCGGCACTTCTCACAAGAATTCTAGCCAGATTAAACAAACAAGACCATAAACTCAAAGCAGGCGAATACGCCCTTAAAAAAGGCATGAAACCTGCTGATATCTTATCTTTATTTGCTTCAGGTAAGACGATTCAATACCAGACACGAATTCCAGAAGGAACCAGGTTTGAGGAAATTGTTGAAATTATTAAGAACGATAAAAACCTTAAACAGACTTTGACTGATGATGATTACAAAAACATCATGTCTAAATTAAAAACAAAGTACCAACACCATAAACCAGAAGGGTGGTTCTTTCCTGATACCTTTAGCTATCCGAAAAACACTACTGACTTACAATTTCTTCAGCGTAGCCATAATGCGATGCTCAGATTGCTCAACACAGAGTGGGAAAAACGCAAACCATTCAAGGGCATTAAGAAGCCCTATGATGCACTTATTCTGGCTTCGATTATTGAAAAAGAAACGGGCGCACCAGAAGATCGCGGAAAAGTAGCGCGCGTATTTATCAATCGCTTAAAGAAAGGCATGTTATTACAAACAGATCCAACCGTAATTTACGGAATGGGTGATGAATACAAAGGCAATATCAGGAAAAAAGATTTACTCAAAGATACACCATATAACACCTACACTCGAAAAGGCTTAACGCCAACACCGATAGCAACACCAAGTGCTGCCTCTATCAAAGCGGCATTTAACCCTGCTGAAGGTGACATGTTGTATTTTGTAGCCAAGGGTGATGGTTATTCCTATTTTTCTAAAACTTATGCAGAACACAAAAAGGCCGTGATCAAATACCTTTTAGGTGGAAAAGCTAATCGCTACAAAGGCGGCCAGTAAAGCCAATGACTAAAAAAAATGCTAAGCACGGTTTGTTTATTTCATTCGAAGGCGTTGAAGGTGCTGGAAAAACAACAAATATTGAATATATAGCAGAAAAAATAGAAGCATCTGGTCAGGAAATATTGCTCACCCGAGAACCGGGAGGAACAGATTTAGGAGAAGCGATTCGCGAATTACTGGTCTCTAAAGAATTTCCAGAAATGCATTCCACCACTGAATTATTACTTATGTTTGCCGCGAGAGCTGAGCATTTACACCGTAAAATTATTCCCGCGCTAGAACAAGGCAAATGGGTATTATGCGATCGATTTACAGATGCAACTTACGCTTATCAAGGCGCAGGCAGAGACATCGACCTGCAGAATATTCAGACTCTGGAAAATCTTGTCCAAGGCACTCTCAGACCTGATTACACATTTCTCTTTGATATAGATGCGGATATAGGTCTTGCCAGAGCTAAAAATAGGGGAGAGACAGATCGTTTTGAGCAGCAACATCTGGATTTCTTCAATCGCGTGAGATCAGCTTATTTAAAAATGGCTGAAGAGAACCCACAGCGCTATCGCATTGTTAATGCTCAATACGATTTACAAACGGTACAAAAACAAATAGACACGCTATTAGGTCAGATCATTCAATGACTCAGCAGAATGAGAACAGCCATAACCCTGATAAAGCCAACCAGCTTCATACCATGATCTATCCATGGCATGAAAAGAACTGGAAATACTTTGTTCAGGCACGTACTGCAAAACACCTTCCTCATGCTTTATTGCTGGTCGGTGAAGAAGGTATTGGCAAGAACAAACTGGCGGAACGAATTGCAAGATCATTAATGTGTATTAATCCCATAGAATTTGAAGCCTGTGGTCAGTGCCAATCGTGTAAAACCTATGAATCTGGAGCAAACCCGGATTACACAAAAATAGAATTAGCCGAAGATAAGCAACAAATCAGCGTTGATCAAATACGTAAATTAAGTGAATTCCTCACCTATAGTCGCAGTTTTAATACGCATCGTGTTGCCATTATTAATCCCATAGAACGGATGAACAATAATGCAGCAAACAGTCTTTTAAAATCACTGGAAGAACCTGCTAACAATAGCGTTATCATACTTGTTGCATCGAATTTAAGTAAAATATTACCGACTATCAAAAGTCGTTGCCAATTAATTTCAGTTGTAAGCCCTACTCACCAACAAGCAATTGACTGGTTTAAAGAAAATCATACTGAAATAGAACATGCTGAGTTACGTCTCAATATGACTGCTTACAAACCCTTAAAAGCATTACACATTACTGATGAAGACATACATGCGAGATCCAGCTTTCTTATAGATCTTAACGATATCGTCAGGGAAAACATCAGCGTTGTAGCCACTGCAAAAAAATGGGAAAAAGCGAATTTAGAATCACTTCTGAATTGGCAAATTACCTGGGTTCAACAACTAATAAAAGCATCAGAATGTGAAGATTCGTCTTCTACTTCATCTTCATCTCAAAATAGTAATCCAGAAACAAATACACTCCATAAATCTGAACAAACACTATTCGCTACAATAAAATCAGATAAACACTGGGAGTTATATCAACAGTTAATCAAACAAAAAAAGTATATCCATACGTCTGTTAATACTCTGATGTTTATTGAAAACATGTTACTGTTATGGTTAGAAGCAGGAAAATAAAAGGTAAGCACTATTACTCATATTTTTCTGTTACTTAACCATCATTACAAGAATAATTAAAACAATAATCAAAACAACAAATAGTCATATAAAACTATGGATACACAAGAAGAAAACATTAAACACACCAACGCTGTTGCTGCCAAACAACAAGAAGATAAGCCACAACGTACCATCCTAAAACTATCTCTTAATGATGTAGCGGCACTTCATTCCAGCTTTATGCCGTTTGTTCGAGGCGGTGCAATTTTTGTTCCGACTAAAAGCGAATCATTCAGTTTTGGCGATGAAATTATTGTTTCTATGCATCTTAAATCAACAGATAAAAAACTCGCGATTCCAGGCAAGGTAATGTGGATTGCTCCAGAATCGTGCGAACGTGGCACTCAAGGATTAGGCATTCAGTTCATAGGTACGACAAAAGCAAAGGTTAAGCTTATTATCGAGACCATGCTGGGCAATAGAGCTAACGTACCCCCACTTGTAAGAAACTATTAATTTTTTAGCAATATAGCCACCAATACAATAATCGATTATTTCTGATAGACAGAAATAGTTAACACGCAGATGAATAAAATTATCAATTAATTTAGCTAAATTAATAATCTCTTATATTTAAACAGGTATAATTTTGATTTGATTCCATTTTTATTATCTCATGCTTACAGATTCTCACTGTCATCTCGACAAAATTGATTTAACTCCCTTCGATAACAACTTTTCTAATATGGTTGATGCAGCTAAAGAGGCTGATGTCAGCCAGTTTCTCTGTGTTTGTATTGATACTGAGCATTTTCAGGATGTGCTAAAACCAGCACAACAATATTCCAACATTTATTGCTCGGTAGGCGTTCATCCAACCCATCAGGACTCTTATGCGCCAACAGTTGAAGAATTAGTAGAACTTGCACAGCACGAAGAAGTGATCGCAATAGGTGAGACAGGTCTTGACTATTTTCGATGCGAAGATGACGATATGACCTGGCAACATGACCTATTCAGGACGCACATTAGAGCGGCAATAATCACTCAAAAACCATTGATTATTCATACCCGTTCTGCAAAAGAAGACACCATTCGTATACTTGCTGAAGAAAACGCGCAAAAGGTGGGGGGTGTCATGCACTGCTTTGCAGAGGATTGGGAAACTGCTCAAAAAGCGATGGAATTAAACTTCTATATTTCATTCTCGGGCATTGTTTCTTTCAACAGCGCAAAAGAATTGCAGGAAGTTGCCAAAAAAGTACCTGAGGACCGTTTTCTTATCGAAACAGACTCTCCATGGTTAGCGCCAGTCCCTAAACGCGGCAAACCTAACCAACCTGCGTATGTAAAATATGTTGCAGAAAAAATGGCTGATTTACGCGGATGTAGCTATTCACATATAGCAAAAGTATCGACAGATAACTTTAACCGCCTATTTAAACTGTAATCCTCAGAACGCATTTCTAAATCGTACAAACAATAAACAAAAAAAACCTCCAAAGTAGGGGGGTGACCTTCAATAAATACTCTGCTTTTAAAGGAAAGGCCAAAATGATTGATGTTATTTTAGTGGTAAATTCAGGATCTTCTAGCTTAAAATTTGCGTTATATCCTGTGTCTACAGAAGTAACAGAACCACTTATGACGGGCAAAGTCATTCGCATTGGTTCAGACCCAAAACTAATGGCTTCAATCGGTGATGATGCATTAACAGTTACCGAACCTTTTACCCATATCCCTAAAGACGCTACTCATGAATGGTTAATCACCAATCTGTTAGAACGACTTTATAGCCGCTACGTGGGATTTCACCCGGTAGCTGCAGGACATCGCGTTGTACATGGCGGTAGTGAATTCCATCAACCTATCGTCATCAACGATGAAAATATGGAAATCTTAAAAAGCTATATTCCGTTAGCACCTTTACACCAGCAACATTGCTTAGCAGCTATTCAGGCGATTACAAAAAATTCACCCGAATTACCGCAAATAGCCTGTTTTGATACAGCATTTCACCATACACAAAATCGTTTAGAAAAAATCTACGCGATTCCGCGCAAATATACAGAAGATCAACTTATCCGTTATGGTTTTCATGGCATATCCTATCAATATATTGCTTCTTGTTTAACAGCTAAGCTGGGCCCAAAAGCCAAAGGTCGTGTAATTGTTGCGCACCTTGGCAACGGAGCCAGCATGTGCGCAATGCATAACAAACGCAGCGTTGCTACGAGTATGGGATTCAGTACCTTAGATGGCTTGATTATGGGCACACGGAGTGGCTCTATTGACGCAGGGTTGGTGTTAAACCTCATGAATGAAAAAGGCTTAAGTGCCGAAGAAGTACAGGAGATGCTCTATCGCCAATCTGGATTATTAGGTGTTTCAGGCATCAGCAATAATATGCGAGTGCTCGCAGAAAGCGACGATCCTAAAGCACATGAAGCCATCGAATTATTCTGTTACCGAGCCGTAAAAGAAATCGGGTCTCAAATCGCCGTTCTTGGTGGCTTGGATGCAATCGTCTTTACCGCTGGGATTGGAGAGAATTCAGCACAAGTACGAAAAATGATCTGCGAGCCACTCGCCTGGCTTGGGGTTAAGTTAGACAATGAAGCCAATGAAAAGCATCTAAATAAAATCAGCAGTGAACAATCGACTATTGATGTGCACATTATCCCAACGAATGAGCAAGCGATGATAGCTATCTCTACCTCGGATTTAATCAATACTTAAGCAATCAAAGCGATTGTGTAATAACAACGATATGGCAAATCAACGGTTTACAGTATCTTAACTATTAAAAAAAACGCCCCTAAGTAGGGGGGTGGCTTTAACTATTTATTCTTTTGATAGAATATCAAGATTAACGAAATAGCGATATCAGAAAGAGGGTACACACACCCTTGCACCAGAAGCTAACACTTCGACTTGCACTGGGAAATCATAAATAGCACTGAGCTGTGCTCCCGTTAAAATTTCATCTGGCGAGCCTTGTGCGATTAATTTTCCCTTTGCCATTAACACTGTTTCTTGTGCTACGCGAAATGCATGATCGGGGTTATGCGTGGATAGAATAATACCTAGACCTTGGTTTGCTAATTTTTGAATTTGTTCGAGTACCAGCATCTGATTTCCGAAGTCTAAACTCGCGGTTGGCTCATCCATGACGATCATGCCAGCATCTTGTGCCAATGCACGTGCAATTAACACTAATTGCTGCTGACCACCGGAAATACGATTAAAGTCTGTATCAGAAAAATCTGAAAGTCCGACGGTTGCTAAAGCTGCCTTAGCAGATTCAATATCGACTTTTCCCGGGGCACTAAACAAGCCCAAATGAGCAGTGCGACCCATCAATACGACTTCTAATACTTTATAGGGGAAAACCACGCCATGGTTTTGTGCAACATACGCTATATTTTTGGCAATAATCTTACGTGCTTGTGTATGTAGCGCCTTTCCGTTTATCAATACGTTTCCTTGAAGCGCCGGAATTAATCCCATCAAGGTTTTGAATAACGTCGTTTTACCACAACCATTAGGCCCTAAAAGACAGTAAACCTGACCATGGAAAAAACGTAAATTAATATCACTAACAATATTTTTATCACCATAACCTACAGTAAGCGACTTAGCTTCAATCGTAGCAATATTCATATCACCAATCCCTTTTGCCTTTAGCCAGTATCCAGATGAATATCGGCGCACCCAGAAAAGCGGTCAGAATACCCAGCGGCACTTCATTATTGGCAATACTGCGCGCCAGCATATCAACCAGACTTAGGTAACCCGCTCCCATCAATATACTCACCGGCAATAACAAGGCAAAATTCGGACCAACCAGCAAACGTGCCATGTGCGGAATTATCAAACCAATCCAACCGATAACCCCAGACACCGCAACGGCTGCAGCTGTCATCAAGGTAGCAGCCACAATCAGAATAGTTCGCATTTTACCTGGATGAATACCTAGAGATTTTGCTTCCTCATCACCTAAAGCCAATACATTGACACGCCAACGCAATAACACCATAGGAATTAGGCCTAACAGCATCATGGGCGCTGTGGTCCAAACATCTTCAAGCGTAATACTGGAAAGTGATCCTAATAACCAAAAGGTAATGGCTGGTAATTGATCATAAGGATCAGCGACTATCTTGATCAACGAAATAACCGCACCCGCCATGGATCCTAAAACCACACCTGCTAACACTAAAACCAGGGTAGGTTCGCGACCACGGACCATATTAGCGACCAGATAAACCAGAAAAACCGTGACCAAACCACCGATAAAAGCGCTAGCCTGAATGGCAATAACAGGCAAAGAAAACAGAATACCTAACGCTGCGCCTAATCCAGCTCCCGTTGAAACACCGAGTATGTCAGGAGAAACCAGTGGATTTCGGAAAATACCCTGAAATACTGCCCCTGCAGCGGCCAAAGAAGCGCCAACCAGCAAAGCCGCGACTAAACGCGGCAATCGAATTTGATAAAGAATGATTTCAGCTTGTTGATTTGAAAACGGTTTACCAGTAAACAAACGTTGTAGTATATCTGTGTAATGTAGCGAGAAAGCGCCAGTGCCCAACGAATATAATACAATGATGATATTAATGAGAAGCAGGGCAGCTATAACGAAAAAAGGAGACTTGTATTGAGCAGACTTTATCACTGAATCACTTACTTTTTTCTGCCCACTGAATCAATCTTTTCAATGCAGCATTATTAGTCTCTGGATTCTCTAGATCAACATGATAGAAAAGTTTGTAAAACTCTTTCACATCATCTCTTAAGTCTGTTTTTACTTTATCTGGGTAGAATTGGCCAAACAACCATTTAAGCCCAATCAGACGATTCAAAGAAGGAGGGCGATCAATCCAGCCAAATGGTGCTGTAGGTGCTAAATAGACGTGCTCCTGTTGTAGCGCAGGGATATTTGACCAATAAGGATTATCCCAGACATCTGCGAAAAAAGTTCTGTCCCAGGTAATAATAATGTCTGGATTAGCCACAATCACTTGTTCCATACTTAAATTTACCAAACCACGCCTGATTGGTTTGCCTTCGCCAGGATCTATAACATTAATGCCACCAGCTTGTTCGATAATCTCGGTATTAATAGAGCCTTTTAAACCCGTTTCTAAACCCGCAGGACCACGCGCCATATAGACTCGTGGACGATCTTTTTTATCGATAGATTGTAAGTTCTGTTTAATATCAGAAAGTAAGTTTTCAGTATAAACAGCCAGTTTTTCAGCGCGATCTTCACGACCAATCGCTTTGCCTAATAATCTTAGTGCATCCGCTGTTTTATCAAAACGACCATTAATTAAAAGATATGGGATGCCTGTTTGCTGCTGGGTACGGTCCGCTAATGAAGCATAAGTACCTTTAACAGAACCAAAATCAAGAATCAGATCAGGCTTTAAAGCCAGCACTTTTTCAAGATTCGCAGAACTGCCTCTGCCAGTTAATTGTCCCGTAGCAGGCAAATCACGGTAAGGTGAGGCTATATATTCACGCTCATAGTCGTGTGGTTCACGAGGCCAACCGAGTAACATATCAGGCGCAAGAATATAAATTAGAATAGCTGCTGGTGCACCTGCAGCATAAATACGCTGAATATTCTCCGGAACCTCTACAGTTCGTCCGGCCGAATCAGTAATATTTTGTGCAGAAGCAAACTGTATAGAAAGTAGTTGCGTTGTAAATATCAGCATTGTAATTAGTAAATTTCTAATGCTGAACGTAAACTGGTTTTTAAGAGAAGAAATACCCACAGACTACACCTAAGATTTTATTTTAAAAAAACGAGTTACTTTTTTATGATTCCATTAAAGTTTACTGCGGACCAATAAGTAACGAAAGAGAAATAACAGCTGGAACATTATTTATAACGACTTTGTTAAATACAATTAGACATATTAAAACCGAAGGTTATGGATGAAGGAGGTTAATAAAAAGCTTGTTAAACTATGCTTTACAGCCTTTTTTATGTGAAAGCTAAAGATAGCGTACCCCTCAGATAATAATACTTAAGTTCGTATAATCTATATTATGTTAAATAGACTATTTATATATTATCTTGTGATATTTAAACATACAGCCTTCCTCCTTTTCCACCATCTGCCAATTGATCCTTGTGTGTTTTTAAATCATGGCTGTTCAAGATACAAAATTACATCTACATAAAATTTGGGAATCTCTGCCCAATGATTCCTACCCGAAACTAAAGTTTCGGATGTGTACATAGTGACAGCCATAGAATAATTTTTATAATTAAAAGAACCTCCTCGATTTGAAGATTCCCAGCCACAACAAGCAAATCTAAGTTTAGGCATCGAGTATTGTTCTACTAGATATGTTTCTACAATATCAGCTTTCTCTCCGGAAACAGAATATGTCGACTTAAGAACTGCTAATTGTGCATCATTAGTTCGCACACATGTTTCAAATGTTAAAGCTGGTGGCTTTTGATGAGCATCACTTAGGAAATCCCCACAAGCTACATCACTGTATGGATTATTTTTTATATCAGCAAAGGAAACAGAATTTATAAATGCAGCAAATAAACTACAAATAAAGAGAAAGATAAAATGATGAATACACCCCCCTACTTTTAAGCCTTTTTTTATAAAAGTAAGAGGATGCATTACACTGTAACAGTTACGATAAAACTGTATATTTATAAACTACTTAGCCGCTAAACGTTTCCATGTTTCAATCACTGTATCAGGATTCAAAGATACACTATCAATCCCTTTCTTCATTAACCACTCAGCTAAATCTGGGTGATCTGACGGACCCTGACCACAAATACCAACGTATTTACCTTGTTTCTTGGCTGCTTTAATAGCCATTTTAAGCATCTTTTTAACTGCTGGATTACGTTCATCGAAGCTCTCTGCAACTAATCCGGAGTCTCTATCAAGACCTAAGGTCAGTTGTGTCATATCGTTGGAACCTATTGAAAACCCATCGAAATATTCAAGGAACTTGTTCGCTAAAACGGCATTTGACGGTAATTCACACATCATAATATGACGTAAACCGTTTTCACCACGACCTAAGCCATTCGCCGCAAGTAATTCAGTGACACTTTTTGCTTCTTCCAAAGTACGCACGAATGGAATCATAACTTCAATATTGGTGAGACCCATCACATCACGAACATATTTAATCGCTTCACATTCCATTTCAAAGCATGGACGGAACGTTTCATCGATGTAGCGTGCAGCACCACGGAAACCAATCATTGGGTTTTCTTCGTGCGGCTCGTAGTCTGTGCCACCGATCAAATTAGCATATTCATTAGATTTGAAATCAGACATTCGAAGAATCACAGGCTTTGGCGCAAACGCCGCTGCAAGCGTTGAAACACCTTCGATTATTTTCTGAACAAAGAAGTCTCTAGGACTTTCATAAGCCTCGATTTTAGGTGAAATAATTGCTTTAAGTTCTTCAGATTGCTTATCATATTCCAGCAATGCACGTGGATGAATACCAATCATATTATTAATGATGAATTCCATACGTGCCAAACCAATACCTTCATTAGGCAACTGACAGAAATCGAATGCTCGCTCAGGATTACCCACATTCATCATCACTTTTAAATCGAGTTCTGGCATGGTGTTGATTTCAGTTTTGGTCACTTCGAAATCTACCAAGCCCTCATAGGTATAACCGGTGTCACCTTCAGCACAGGATACGGTCACATCGCTATTATCGACTATCGTTTTAGTCGCATCACCACAACCTACAACCGCTGGGACACCGAGTTCACGTGCAATAATTGCCGCATGGCAGGTTCTTCCACCACGATTTGTCACAATCGCTGATGCGCGTTTCATGATTGGTTCCCAATCCGGGTCAGTCATGTCGGTCACTAATACATCACCAGGCTGGATTTGATCCATATCGTCCAGACTCATGATGATTTTCGCTTTACCCGCTCCAACTCGAGAACCAATTGAACGGCCTTCCGCTAAAACAGTAGCTGCATCTCTGCTTGCTTTATCTAATGCAAATCTTTCAACAACATTGGTTGCCTGACTTTGTACCGTTTCTGGGCGAGCCTGTACAATGTACAAACCACCGTCATTACCATCTAAAGCCCATTCAATATCCATCGGGCGCTTGTAATGTTTTTCGATAGTGATTGCCTGACGTGCAAGTTCTTCCACTTGCGCATCTGTAATACAATATTTGGTCTGTTTTGATTCATCCACATCAATGATTTTGACTGGCTCTTCGCCGCCGATATCATAAATCATTTCTATTTTTTTACTGCCTAAAGTACGCCCCAGAACAGCAGGTTTATTTTCAGTAAGATTTTTCTTATAAACATAGAATTCATCTGGGTTTACAGCGCCCTGTACTACCATTTCACCCAAACCGTAACTACCGGTTACAAATACCACTTTGTCGCAGCCAGATTCTGTATCCAGAGTGAACATAACACCACTGGCAGCGATATCCGAACGAACCATCTTCTGGATACCAGCCGATAATGCTACGCCAGCATGGTCGAAATTTTGGTGAACTCGGTATGAAATTGCGCGATCGGTAAACAATGAAGCGAATACTTTGCGAATCGCTATTTTAATATCATCTATGCCAGAGACATTTAAGAAGGTTTCTTGTTGCCCGGCAAAGGACGCATCAGGTAAATCTTCAGCAGTAGCTGATGAGCGAACAGCCCATGAAACTTCTTCACCGTATTGTCCCACGAGTTTTTCGTAAGCTTCATTGATGTCTTTTTCCAGATCATCCTGCAATGGAATTTCCATGATCCAATCACGAATCTGTTTACCCGTTCTGGCTAAATCTTCAAGATTATCTACATCAAGTTCATCCAGTAAAGCATTGATTCTATTGCCTAGATCTTCATGTTCTAGAAATCCTCGATATGCATCTGCAGTTGTCGCAAATCCACCTGGTACATTTACGCCTAAATTACCCAGGTTTTGTATCATCTCACCGAGAGAGGCATTTTTGCCCCCAACGCTTTCAATATCATTTATGCCAAGTTGATCTAACCAGATCACATTGTAGGTGTTCATCACGAGTATTCCTTAGTTAATCTTTAAATATCTGTCGAGGGGGTTAATGTAATATCTTGCTTGCCCTTGAAGGTCTTAATAATCTGGGCGGCTAATTCTTCAATAGAACGCTTGGTTACATCCATAGGGACAAAGCCATACTTTTTATAAAGCTTGTTGGCTTTGGCTATCTCTGCTTTGCAGGTTTTCAGGGAAGAATATTCGCTGTTAGGGATGCGTTTTTCTCTTATCTGCATCAAACGTTTCGCTTTAATCGATGTGGCAAAAATTTTGTGTTTATTGTCTAACAGCACTTGTGGCAATTCGTTTTTTTCAAAGTCGTCTTCGGTAATGGGATAATTAGCAACTTTAATCCCAAATTTTAAGGCCAGATATAATGAAGTAGGCGTTTTACCCGACCGTGAGACACCGATAATAATAATATCTGATTCACCAATAGTCTTGAGAACCATCGCATCATCATGTTTTAGGGTGAAGTTCAAGGCATCGATACGCGCATCATAAGTCTTATGATTGATCATACCGTGACTTAAACCAGATTCGCGAGTAGGTTCAGTATGTAAATCGTGCCCTATTTTATCCAGAAAGCTTTCAAAGATTTCGTAATAATGACAATTTGCAGAAGCCAGAATATCGTTGATATTGGTTTCTGGCATGGTAGCGAAAACCAGCGGCCTAAAGCCTTGTGATTCACCAACTTCGTAAATCTCTTTAGCTAGCTCATGTGCCTTTTCTTCGGTATCGACAAACGAGCGCTGATGATAGGTAAATTCTAAATGGGGAAATTGCGACAGCAAACTATGCGCCATCGTTTCAGCGGTTATACCCGTACTTTCAGAAACAATAAACACAGTACGTTGACGGCTATTTATCATTTATGTATCCATTGATTAGAATCAATTGATGGGTATCAAATCGTGTCATCAAAAATTGAATATGCTGAGTTTAGAGGCGGCATTATAAACTGATACGGAAAAAGAATATATACTCGAACTAAAGTGAAACTATGCCTTGTGCTATGTTTTTTTTAAAAGATCATTAAAGCATTTTCCAATCATTCAAAAGAGTCTAGTTAACCGATCTTTAGCATATCAAAAACTAATAATTGGACTTTTTAATCATTTCCGTGTCTAATATTAACTTCCCGCTGAGAAGAGATATACATGACGACTATATACTATAAGCAAAATAGGCTTAAAAAATTACGTGCCTTCTGTCAAGTGGCTAAACATGGCAGTGTTACCAAAGCTGCTGAAAAGTTATTTGCCAGCCAACCGACGGTTTCCTTACAAATTCAGGCTTTAGAAAGAGAGATGGAAGTCTCACTTTTTGAACGTAACGGCCCGCAAATCATGCTAACGGTCGAAGGAAAAATTCTTTACGATTTAGCTGAGCCATTAGTACAAAATGTTGATCATCTTCACGAAACCTTCAGCGCACATTGTGGCAATTTAAGTACCGGCGAGCTATCTATTGCTGCTGGTGAATCCACAATACTCTATGTGCTCCCAGAACCTGTTCAAAAATTCACCACAGAATATCCAGGCATTAAATTACGATTAGCGAATGAAACTGGTCGAGATGGACTGGAAATGCTAAGAAACAATGATATAGATATCGCTATTGGGTCTATGCTGGAAATTCCGGATGATATCGAATACAAACCAATCGTTTCTTATAATCCTGTTTTGATTGCACCAAAAGATCATCCTTTATCTAAGATTACAAGCCTTACCCTTTCTGATATCAGTCCTTATGGATTGATTTTGCCTCCTCGTCATTTAAGTACATGGCGTATTGTTAAAATGGTATTTGCTCAGAACAACACCAACTACAAAGTAAGTTTGGAAGCTGGTGGATGGGAAGTTATCAAACAGTATGTAAAAATTGGTATGGGTGTTTCTATTGTTACTGACGTGTGTCTAACAGAAGAAGATAGAAAAGACTTAACCGTATTACCACTCGATAAATACTTCCCGAAACGTAGTTACGGTATTGTAACGCGCAAAGGCAAGTTCTTATCTACACCGGCAGAGCGTTTCATCGACATCATGAATAACTGCTATTCTGAAGCTGATGCTGAATAATTAATATTGATTTGTTAGCTTGTCTACCCGGTCCAGGTTAGGCAGGCTAATATTCATTAATACAGTTAGTTTTAATTGCAATGCCACCCTCCTACTTTGAGGGACTTTTTCATTGCTTATATTTTCCCCCGCATCTGATATATCACAGCAAGCATTCCCTATTTAGTCTATAAATAAGAAATCAATCACTAAATTTCGGATCTATCTGAATGTATATACTTAAAGTAGTTATTGCCGTAACAGTCATATTTTTTGCTGTTACTATTTTCGCTGAAGACAAAAAATCAACAACAGCTTCTAAGCTATTCGAGCAACACTGCAGTGTCTGTCACGGTCTAAACGGTGGCATGAATATGAAAAAGCGAATCGCTCCGCCAATTGCTGGCGTAAGAGCGCATTATCTGGACGTACACAAAGATAAAGAATCCTTTGTCAATGCTGTCACTGCGTGGTTAAAAAAACCGGATGCGAGCAAAAGTTTAATGCCAGGTGCGATCAGGCATTTTAATTTGATGCCACCCATTTCAATACAGGACGATGACGCCAAGCTTATTGCGGAATATATTTACGACGGTGATATCGAAATACCAGAAGGATTTAAGGAACATTACGAAGACAGACACGGAAATGATAATCAAAATAAAAACCGACAAGATTTAATCACACTGGCCAGACATCTAAAACTACCACCACAACAGTTGGCGCAATTAGCACTAAAACCTGAACAAATCTCTCAAATCAAAACATTAATTGTTGAAAAAGAAGTCATCATGCAACCTTTACGCGAAGAGGTTTTAGAGTTTAATAATCAATTAAATACCCTGGATTCTCGATCTGCTACTTACAAGTCTGACATCTTTGCGCTAGCCGACATTAATGCCAAACGTGTCGAACAAATGGTCGTAGAAAGTGGCGAGATGCGGATGAAGATCGAAGCAGTATTAAATCAACAGCAATACGATAAGCTCATCAGTTTTCGTAAACAGCTAAATGAAAGACGCAAGCAGCGCTTAAAACAACAGATGCAAATTAATTAATGCAAAATTAACCTTAAATCATCAAAAGACAAACCAGGTTTTAAACGAGGTCACCCCCCTACTTTAGAGGCTTTTTTATGCAGCCTCAGTCAGACTTTTAACGATAGGTCATTCTTGATGATCATCTATGCCATCTGCGACATCGACATCTATGACGGTATCTTGATGATTGTTAATGGCATCAGACTGCAAAATATCACTAATCAAGCCTGGTCCTTGATAGATAAACCCTGTGTAGATTTGCACTAAAGACGCGCCAGCGTTTAATTTGTCTTCTGCATCTTTGGCAGATGAGATACCACCAACACCAATGATAGGCACCTGACCTTTCAAATACTTATGAAATTCTGCAATAATTTTTGTAGATTGTGTTTTAACAGGATCTCCGCTCAAACCACCTGCTTCATTCGCATGATTTAATCCTTCTACAGTATCACGCGCCAAGGTCGTATTCGTCGCTATCAATGCGTCCATATTATTCGCCAGGATTGATTCAGCAACGGCTTCTACTTCTTTTTCAGTCAGATCTGGTGCCACTTTAATCGCTACAGGCACGTATTTTTTATGCTCCAAAGCCAGCTTCATCTGTTCATTTTTAATCGCAGACAACAAGCCGTTAAGCTCGTCACCATATTGTAAGGTTCTTAAGCCCGGCGTATTTGGAGAGGAAATATTAATCGTTATATAGTCAGCGTAATAATAAGCCTGACGTAAACCAATCAGATAATCTTTAGTCGCATCTTCGACTTTGGTTTTCAGGTTTTTACCAATGTTTATGCCCAGAACACCTTTAAAACCATTACCTCTAGCTTTGTTTACATTTTCAATTAACTGGTCAATTCCATCGTTATTGAACCCCATTCTATTGATGATGGCATTAGCTTCTGGAAGACGAAAAATACGCGGCTTATCGTTACCGGGTTGCGCCAAAGGAGTGACCGTTCCGATTTCAACAAAACCAAAACCTAAATTTGATAAGGCCGAAATATAGTCACCGTTTTTATCTAAACCGGCAGCCAAACCCACTCTATTCGGGAACTCGATACCCATCACTTTGATGGATTTAGTTTCAACATTAGGCGTAACAGCACGCAATAGACCAACTTTATCAAGCAGGGACAAAGCCGGAAGGCTTAAATCGTGGGCAACTTCAGCAGGAAATAAAAACAGAAACTTTCGAATCAACTTATACATAGGTGAAAGTAATTTTTTTGGGGACAGAAGCCTAATTTTAAAGCAGTCTTATTCAGGGTTAAAGGATTTAAATGGGTAAACGATTATTGGCAGCTTTTATCAACGCCTAAAATGTAATTCTCTTTAATACCAATCTTGCTAGCCGTATTACTACCTGAAAACCCTCGAATATCATCATTTGATAAAGCCTGATAGGCGTCACGCAACATGGGTATGGATAATGGTGTGTAAGACCAATGCCACTTTTCTTCGTTATAACCATTCGGCCTATTTTTATTTTTAGCAGTATAAGGTCTATGAAAACCATATTTAGCGGCATTGTTATTCATCCAATTGAACAAACGTAAACCTTCACCGTAGGTAAACCAGCTATTATTGAAAGAGTTTATATCTATCTCAGTCCCCCAATGATGTCTTGAAGTACCTGGCATCGAACTGAATTTTAGTA
The DNA here is from genome assembly GCF_035798195.1 of Cocleimonas sp. KMM 6892. Lineage (NCBI taxonomy): Bacteria > Pseudomonadati > Pseudomonadota > Gammaproteobacteria > Thiotrichales > Thiotrichaceae > Cocleimonas > Cocleimonas sp. KMM 6892. The sequence goes on from NZ_JAPFBV010000002.1 coordinate 690,797, forward strand.
TGTTTAACGCACGTGCAGACGCATTTAAATTTGCGCGGCTTTTTGATTTCCACTTTCTTTCCCAGATGTAGTGCTGGTTGGTAAAATTACGCGTAGCTGATCGAATCACTAAGTTGATGCCTTGTTTTTTTGCTGCGGCATGCATTTTCAGAAAAGCATTGTATGCTTCTGTCCTTAGATAGAAACCAGAACGATTCGCGTATTTTTTAGGAACCCGAGAAAATGCGGGGTGTTTAGATGGCTGAAAACGACCCGTTAAATAATCAACGACCTGCTTATGTTCTACGGATTTTGAAGTATGCGTTGTATCGGCAGCACTGCTAGAACTAACACCAAATACAAGGCAAGCGAGTAAAACAGAATGAATGATGATTTTGGTCATTGGTAATAGTATATCACTAAGGTTTGTATCAGGTGCTACCCCTAAATTCTCAGATCTTCCAGATAGAGTTGATACAGTTTAGGTTCCATTATTGAATTAACAGGCACATCTATTTTTTGAGTATCTTTCGGAAATACCATCGCAGCCTGCATAGTCTCTTCATTAATAAATCGCGTATCTACATTAAATTGAAAACTTTCAGGGATAGAAGTTCCCGCACTAGCGAGATTAAATCCCCAGATGCCGAAAGACGGAATGGTTACGTGATAGCTTAGCGTAGTATCAAACACAGAATCCAAGGTCTTCTCGATTCCCCAGAAGGTCTTATGGGTAAAATACGGCGATGAACTTTGAGACACAACAAAGCCCTGATCCGACATGCGCTTACGAATCATTCTGTAAAATTCACGCGAGTATAATTTATTAATTGCTTCATTATGCGGGTCTGGCATATCGATAATGACTCTATCGTATAAAATCCCAGCCTGATTGATAAAACTGAAAGCATCTTCGTTATAAACGGTGACTTTTTCATGTTGAAAGCTATTTTCATTGAGCTTGGTTAACATAGGCAACGTCGAGCTAATATCCGTCATTTCAGGATCAATATCGACTAAGTGAATCAACTTTACATCATCGTACTTGAGTACTTCACGAATCGCTAGACCATCACCCCCACCGAGAATTAATACATTCTCTCTGCTGCCTGCAATGCTCATTAAAGGATGCACTAAAGACTCGTGATAACGGTATTCATCACGTGATGAGAACTGAATATGACCGTCGATATACAGGCGATTTTCTTTGTTTGACTCGGATTGAGTAACAACAATTCGCTGGTATGGCGTTTGTTTTTTATAAATGATCTGGTCAAAGTACAGATGTTTTTCAGCGAAACTACTAATTCTGGTGCCATACACAGTAAAAGCTGTGAGCATGATCAGTACTGCAACACTAATCGCTGTCATCAATCTCGGTCGAGTAAGATATTCACGGAAAAAATGTATATTAATCAAAGCGGTAATGATATTTACCAGTCCAATTGCAAACGATGATTTCAATAAACCAAGATGTGGCAAAAGTAACAACGGGAACGCTACCGCACCAATAAGTCCACCCACATAATCAAGTGACATTACATTCGCAATAGAATCACGCATGCTCTGTTTCTTCGCCAAAATGCCGGTAAGAATCGGTATTTCCATTCCCACCAAGGCACCGATAATAAATATCAGACCAAACATCACCGTGTCATACAAGGCACGAACATAGGGAAATGACATCAACAACAATAAACTACTGATTCCACCAAATAAAGAGATGGCAATCTCAACGCTGATGAAGTTCTGTATGGCATTATCACCGAGCAGTTTCGATAAATAAGAACCAACTCCCATGGAAAACATGAACAAGCCAATCGTCAATGAAAATTGATAAACACTGTTACCTAATAGATAACTAGAAACCGTACTAATGATTAGTTGATAAGCAATACCACAAAGCGCCACGATTAAAATCGAAAACAGCAGAATAGCGACTTGTTGTTTGGATATTTTTGAGTAGATATGCAAGATGGTAACCGCGGGAATGGATGTTAGTTAATAACGCTGTGATTAAGCCTCGAAATCACAAGTCATCTATTTTTTAAAACAGCAATAGCTGAAACAAATAACGCCTTTTTACACTCTAATTTACATATTCAGAGTAATAAAAAGGCGTCATAGAGCAATTGTAAATACGTTAATTACTCGTTTTATTTATTTACCGCGTGAATGACTTCCTGAACCAGCGCGTGATTTTGCACTTGGAGCCGCTTTACGAGGTGTTGCACGTTTCGCAGCAGGATTCGCACCAGTTGCGCGTTGACGGCTTAACATATTACCGATCAACATACCCATCAATAAGCCAGTTCCAGAAAAACCTGATTCACGCACTTCTTCCTGAGATGATGCTACTAAACGATTATTCTCTGAATCAACTTCAAGTTTAAACAGATCTGGTTCACCTTCATCCTGGATATTGTTATTGTTTTTATCTTCAAAACTCAGTAAAGAACCATCTTTTGCAGGCGTTACACCAATCGTTCCAGGTAGTAGCGGTGGTTGAGCTGAATTCAGGTTGCTTTGATAAGTGCTTGAAAACTTCTCCATAACGTTATCTTTATTGACATCTTCAGTGCCTTCAAACTTGGTCATTGAGTCAGAAGCAACACCTAAAACACGGTCTAAATCTGCAGTCGCTGATTTCGTTTGATCACAACCTGCTAATAAAACGGTGCTACAAATAAGTGTCGTTGCAGTAAACGTTCCGATTTTTGATAATTTCATATTTTGTCCCTTAATCCTTGATTGTGTCTATTTATCTATGTTTTATCTAAATTGTCAATTAGACCATATAGTCTAATGTTATTAATGCTTTACTGGAATTCGTTCTTTGTTAAACGTTTATGTTAAAAACGATAACTAAAATGCTGTTCGTGCAGACCATCTTCAAAGTAGTCATCTAAAACACCAGCATTGGTAAAGCCCGCCGCGAGTATTGTTTCACTCACACCGCTATAATTACTTGGAAAAGAGAGAAATACCGCTCTTCCATCATTCTGTTTCACATGGTCAAGACCAATTTTGACATCTTCTACCGTCAATGGTTCTTCACCTTCATCGGTCCAGCCAAAACTGTAAGTATCATCGGTTTCTGCAACTTCGTAGACCGCGTTGAATTTCACATTGCGATCTTCCATTGTTGCCGATACTGCACCCGGCTCTTTGTCTTTTAAACGCAACCCCAGAATCATTTGGGATTCGCCATCATCATAGTAATCTTTATGCGTGATTTCGAGCTTGAAACCCATTGATTGATATAGGTGTAAAGCTGCTGCGTAGATTGCACCATCTTCATCATCCACATAATCACTGACTTTAACAAACAGCTTTCTACCACCAATCGCTTTTAAATGAGAGATCAGTTCTTCCAGCATCTTGCGACCATGACCTTGATTGACATAATCCTCATCAACATAGGTCCATGATAACCAATGCGTTTGATCGCACGCTGGCGGCGTCATATAACCAGTAACACCAATGACTTTACCTTCATGCTCCAAAACATATTGATCCATCACGCCACCGATTTCCTGGTAGCCTGCTACTGCTTCTTCTGCATCATCCTCTTCATGAGATTCGATGATTTTGAAAACCTTGCCAATATCGGAGGTTTCCATCTCTCTTAATAATTTAAAAGAACCTGCAAATGTGCTGTCTGATGATTCTTGCATGTTAGTTACTTAACTCGGTTTGATTAGGTATTTCGTTGATGCGTCCACGCAAATGTTCTGTGACTTCAATGTTGTTAGTATTAAACGCTTTTGCAAACACATCGATTGTTTTTCGCGGCTCTGTATCACCGCACATAAACACATCCAGTGCCGCGTAATCACGCTCTGGCCAAGTATGGATACTGATATGAGATTCAGCCAATACCGCAACGCCGGAAACACCACCGTTGGGTGTAAAGTGATGTAGATGAATGTGTAACAAGGTTGCCCCACTGACATCAACTGCGTCACGTAAAGCTTGCTCTATATGTTGCAAGTCATCAAGTTGCGCCGCCTCCCAGCAATCCAGCAATAAATGCGTGCCAGCATAGTCGTAACCATCGGCTTTATTAAACAGGTCCTGAGTTTTATCAGAATCTATATGTGTCGGCCAATTAGATGTTTTTGCGTGGTTTTTCGTCATAGGAAATGGAGTATAACGCGACTGGAAATATAAGGTTATTTATTTATCACCCCTACTTTGAGGCCTTTTTTTTCAAAAATATGCCTGTAAGTACGGGGGTGGCTTCGCTTTTATAGATTAGTACTAAGCAATTAGTAATTTGCAATTAGTACTTAGCATTTTCTAAAGCAGCGATACGCTCTTCTAGAGGAGGATGAGTCATGAATAATTTTTTTAAGCCATCACCCATACCGCCCGCTATACCAAACGCAGCCATTTCACCGGGTAGATCATGTGGCTGATTAACTTGCTGTAGTTTGCGTAATGCCGCAATCATTTTTTCACGGCCTGCTAATTCTGCTCCACCTTTGTCAGCATGAAATTCTCTATAACGTGAGAACCACATAACCACCATGCTCGCAAGGAAACCAAGTAATACTTGAGCGACCATTGATACAATGAAGTAAGTTGCGCCATAGCTTGAACTGCTGTTCTGGCTACCACGATTAAGTGCTGAGTTAACCAGGTGAGCAATCACACGTGAGAAGAAAATAACAAAGGTATTCATAACACCTTGTAATAAGGTCTGTGTCACCATATCACCGTTCGCTACGTGAGCCATTTCGTGACCCAGTACCGCTTCTACTTCATCAGCTGTCATGTGTTCCAGCAAACCGGTACTAACGGCTACTAGCGCGTTATTCTTACGTGCGCCTGTAGCGAACGCATTCGGCTCGTTAGCGTGAAAAATACCCACATCCGGCATATCAATGCCTACTTTGTCTGCCTGACGTTTAACCACATCAAACAACCAGCGTTCTTGTCTTGATGTTGGATTTTCGATTAATTGAACACCCATGCTTTTTATTGCTGAGCCTTTTGACATCAATAAACTGATAAAAGAACCGGCAAAGCCTAAAACAATAGACATAACGGCAATGTAGCCAAACTGTGCTGGCAAGCCCATTTCTGCCAACTTTCCTGAAATACCAAAAGTGGTATCTAGAATATTCCAAACAAGTCCCAAAACCGCAATGATTGCGAAGTTAGTGGCTAGTAGTAAAAATACTCGTTTCATAGTGTTCGTGTCTCTCTTTAGTAAAAAGTCGGTTTAAATTTAAATGAATAAAAGTGTATTTATAATTATGACTAAAAATATTAATCAGTTACTTATCTAGAGATAACATGTGGCTGATTAGTTCAGTTTACAAGCGAGATTCTATTTATTTAATGAAATAAATACACAAATATTTGAGAAGTTTTATAAGAACGGGGTATTAATTTAATAATAAAATTAAAAATTGAGTAGTACGACCAAAAGCCACAGAAAACAAATCAGAATCCCACCAAATAAGATGGCTAAGTGATGTGAACGTCGAGTGTTACTGATATTTTTGATCAATACCGATTCTGTTGGGTTTTTAGGATTTATATAAGCAGACAGTTCGTATCCAACTTTTAAAGCAGACCACCATTTTTCATTTTCTGTCAGTGACTCACCCCAGACATTTTTTTCTGCGCACCAGATATTCTGTTTTTCCAGCGAGACTGTTTTACTGGTATAAGTCTTTTCGTCTAACGTGTAGTGGTATTTGATCTCAGGGTAATAATATTTCACAGCCCCAGAATTGCCTTCGGTTTGTTCGTCTGTCACTTCAGATAATGTTTCTATCCTGGCTTTTTCTAACTGCCAGCTTTGTAAGTCGCCGTATTTTTTTAAGATACGTAAGGAGTAAACGCTCATTCCGGCGCCGATGAGCAATATCAAGTGATGTGCCATTTCAGGAAACATAAATATAAGCAACGCAACAACGAACAACGCGACAAACAGTTTCACCGAAAAATTAAGAATTTTTTGTATTGGGCTAGATAATGCTGACATGGGTAATATGGTTTTATTTTGATTATTGGCGGTCATTTTTTCAACTATCCATCAATATTACCTAAAACTAAACGAATCTAGGCTGAACAGACATACCTTAACTGTTGAGATAATTTCCCTTATCCCAAAATAGACAATAACTATCTATTAAAACTGCTCACCAAAACTTAAGAATTTGTTATGATCTTTCGCGTCTTTATCACTAAACGTAGAAAATACTGTGCGACAAAATCTATTACGCGCTGACAGCGCACTTTTAAGCTATCCCATCCGTGAAGTTGTCATCATCGGCAAAGAACTGGAAAAACTGGGTGAATTCTCCATGATCTGGGAAAACATCGGTGACCCTGTCGCCGCTGGCGAACCCGTACCCGCATGGATGCACGATGTCATTCAGAAACAAGTCGCAACAGAAAGAAGCTTTGCCTACACCGAAACCAAAGGTGCATTAGCCGCACGCGAGTACGTGCTAGAACATTTCTCTGATAAAAAGAAATGCACGGTTGAGGATATTCTGTTCTTCAACGGCCTAGGTGAAGCAATCAATAAAGTGATGAATAACCTGCCTAAAGAAACGCGCGTATTGGTGCCCTCACCTACTTACCCATCGCACGCTACGGCTGAATCCATGCATGCGGGTTGTGCATTTCTTAGTTACTCGCTAGACCCTGAGAACGATTGGGAACCTGATGTAGAAGAGATAGAGAACAAGGTTAAATATAATGACAATGTCGTTGGGATTTTGGTGATTAATCCAAACAATCCAACGGGGAGTGTTTACAAACGTGAAACGCTGGAAAAAATTGTAGCGATTGCCAAAAAGTATGATTGTTTTCTTATTTTTGATGAAATCTATCATCACATGACTTTTGATGGCATTAAAACCACACTTTTGCATGAAATTGTTCAAGATGTGCCTGGCATCAGCATGAAGGGAATCAGTAAAGATATTCCCTGGCCTGGATCGCGCTGTGGCTGGATTGAAGTGTATAACGCCGAAAAAGACAAAAACTTTAAAGGTTTCATCGAAATCATCCTGCTGACTAAAATGCTTGAAGTTTGTTCAACGACCTTACCGCAGATTGTTTTACCGCACTTGTATGATCACCCAGAATACGAATGTTATCTCGAAGGTCGTATCCGCAAATATGAGGAAAGAGCGAATGAAGCCTGCGAATTCTTTAGTCATATTCCACAAGTGCGAGTCAATAAACCGAAAGGGGTTTTCTATTTGGTGGTTGAGTTAATCGACTTACCGAGAAACACGCTGGAGTCAGTGAATAAGCAAGTGCGTCTGTACCTCGACGATCTTGAGCAAACACCTGATAATTTATCTAAAAACACTGATTTCCAGTTTGCCTATGAATTGATGGGATCTGAAGGCGTCTGTGTTGTTCCATTGACCGGTTTCAGTTCTGATATAAACGGATTTAGAATGACGCTGCTGCAGGAAAACGACGAAATATTCACTGAAACACTACACAAAATTGGTCGAGCCATTAATCTATATTATTCTTAATTTATTTTTAATCTTTTATTAGATATACGATTAAAAAGCGTTGCTATAAATAGGTCTTTAATTAGATATGGCACCCCCCTACTTACAGGGGGTTTTTATTGTATCAGGTTTGTTGAGTCTTATAGAACACATCTGATTACACTTGTTTGAGCACGCTTTAAATACTAATAAATCCCTGCATCTAAACCTGCCGCAATTGTCATACCAAGCTCTTCAACCTCTCCTTCAAAAGCTGTTTGATAACTCCCTTGCAGAATAAGTGTTTCATGTACCGGCTTCCAACGTAAGCCAGTGATAATCTTTTCCATCGCTTGTTTTGTACCTGAGCCATCGATGCCAGCACGAATGAAAATAGCGTAAGGCAGCGCTTCTGTTTTCTCCAGACAAGGATAGTAAATACGATCAAAGAAATCTTTCATCGCTCCACTCATGTAGCCAAAGTTCTCAGTTGTACCTAGTAAAATGGCATCGCATTCGAGAACGTCTTCGACGGTGGTTTTTAGTGGTTGGGTCAGCGTGACTTCAATGGAATCGAAATCTGGATGAGATGCACCGCGATGTGCGGCTTCGGCTAATAACTGAGTATTAGCCGAAGGTGTATGTACAACGATAAGTAATTTCTTTTTAATTGCCATTGAGCGACATTATGGCGGAGTCCCTATCAAGGAGTAAACCCCTAAGGAAATTCTAACGTTCAACCAATACAGGACATTGCGCATGACGAACAACTTTTGCTGCTGTTGAACCCAAGAGGTAATCTTTATAATCAGGACGATGTGAATTGATAATAATTAAACCCGCTTTATTATCTTCAGCAGATTCTATAATGTTGGCGTAAGAACCACCTTTACGAACCTCTACTTCTACTTCAACACCTGCTTTATCTGCAATAGCCTGTAAATCATTTTTGGCAGTAGCGATATGCTCTACTTCAATATTATCTGGCATTTCAATTAGGGCATAAGCAGGGATTTCATCCAACACGTGCAATAGAATAATTTTGCCACTTCCTAATAATTTTTTGGCTTTTTGTAATGACTCGATAGTTTGTTGGTCATGTGCAAAATCAGCGGGAATTAATATATTGTCGTACATGGCTATCTCCTAAATAGTTTGATTAATGTAACAATTAACATTCACTCATTTCTTGATGAGCTTTGATGCCTTATTAATAACTTATTTTAAAGATGCGTGTTGTAAAACTCGCAGTATTAGCGACTTATATCAACTAATGTGATTAGAAAAAAATCCCCCTATAAGTAGGGGGGTGTCTTTATTTGTTTTTATAGCCTTTTAGACTATTAAATGGATAGAGCTTAGTTAACTAGCAAAGGTCTTAGTTAACCAGCAATGGTCTCCACCACTCTTCATTATCCAGATACCAATCTATGGTCTTTTGAATACCCGTTTCAAACGTTTCATCAGGCTCATATCCCAGTTCTTTTTTGAACTTGCTGGCATCGATCGCATAACGCCAGTCATGTCCTGCTCTATCTTCTACAAAGGTAATCAAATCGGCTGATTTTTTACCATTTGCCGGCGCTGCTTCCGGATATCGTTTTGCCAGTTCAGGATTTTCAGCAAATCGTTTATCCATTGATTCGCAAAGAAGATGAATAATATCCATATTATTCCATTCGTTATTGCCACCGATATTGTAAATATCACCGACTTTATCGCTTGCTAATATAAGATCAATTCCTTTTGCATGATCGTCTACGTACAACCAGTCACGCACATTTTTGCCTGTACCATAAACTGGTAAATTCTTGTTGCGAAGGATATTGGTTAAAAACAATGGAATAAGTTTTTCCGGGTATTGGTATGGACCGTAATTATTCGAACAGTTAGTGGTACTAACTTTCAAACCAAAAGTATGATGATACGCACGCACAATGTGGTCTGATGAAGCTTTACTGGCTGAATAAGGCGAATTTGGTGCATACACATGCTCTTCGGTGAAACCTGGTGAATCATCGTCTAGCTCACCGTACACTTCATCTGTCGATACATGATGAAAACGATGGTTCGGCTTAGCCGTGTCTTCATTTTCTATCCAGACTCTACGAGCAGCTTTCAAGATATTGTGGGTACCGATAACATTGGTTTCGAGGAAAATATCAGGACCAGAAATAGAACGATCTACATGACTTTCAGCAGCAAAGTTTACAATCGTATCCAGATCTTCTTCTACCAGCAGTTTTTCAACCAAAGCCTGATCAGCAATACTACCTTCAACGAATTTAAAATTAGGCTTATCTTTTAAAGCATCCAGACTTGGTTCATTGCCTGCGTAGGTTAGCGCATCTAAAACCACCATGTGATCTTCCGGATAATTTCTCATCCAGTAATACACAAAGTTTGCACCAATAAAACCAGCGCCACCTGTAACTAATAATCTTCTCATTCTTATATTCTCTCTATTAAGCTATTTCACACTTATCAGCTAATAACTATTTAGCTTTCAATTCTTTCATCATTTTACGTAACGCTACGCGCCAATGATCGCTCTTTAGACCAAGTGCTTTCCATGTCACTGTTTTATCTAATACGCTATAACAAGGACGACTTGCTGGCGTTGGATAATCTGCTGTTGTAATCGGGTTGATGGTAATCTCTTTGTCTAACAAACCCAGAGAAACGCCCTCCTCCATGATGGCATAGGCAAAATCATACCAACTCGCCACACCCGCATCAGACCAATGATGAAATCCTGTCGTGTCGAGTTCTATCGATTTCCATACAGCATTGGCTAACGAATTTGCCCAGGTTGGCGTACCTATTTGATCAGCAATAATCCCAAGCTCTTCTCTTTCCTGCATAAAGCGCAGCATGGTTTTAACAAAGTTATTACCATGGGATGAATACAACCAGGAAGTTCTTATAATTAATGCTTCATCACCCAGAATATCTACAACCAGATTATCACCGTCGCGTTTGGTTTTACCGTAATAACCATCTGGATCGGTATCCGCATCAACGGCATAAGGAGAACATGCTTTGCCGTCAAAGACAAAGTCGGTAGATATCTGCACCAATTTGATAGCGTTATCTTTTGCCGCCTGCGCGAGATTTTTAGCCCCAGTGGTGTTGATTGCTATTGCCAGTTCTGTCTCTTCTTCTGCTTTATCCACAGCAGTATAAGCAGCGGCATTTATGATCACATCCGGTTTATGCTCATCTACATACGTATTAACTGCTTGCGCATCTGTAATATCCAAAGCGTCTTTATCTGTCGCTAAGCACTCAAATCCGGCTGGTAAACTTCTTTGAAGTTCGAAACCAAGTTGGCCATCAGCACCAGTAATCAGTATTTTTTTCATGTGTTTTTTTGAGTATATAGTTACTTAATTTAGGTATGGAGTCTTTGCGATAGACTAAGCAAATGTCTCTGCGTTTGCCAATGTTGGGGCCACCGCATCTTTATCAGACAATATAGGGTTTTCACCATTTACAAGAGGCCAGTCTATTTTAAGTTTCTCGTCATTCCACAAAAGGCTTCTTTCATGCTCTGGCGCATAATAATCCGTACACTTATAGACGAACTCAGCTGTTTCACTCATCACATAAAAACCATGTGCAAAACCAGGTGGAACCCAAAGCATTTTTTTGTTTTCAGCAGATAACTCAAGACCGACAGATTCACCAAACGTCGGAGAACTTTTACGTAAATCAACGGCAACATCGTACACACTGCCTTCAACAACGCGGACTAGTTTGCCTTGCGTTTGCTCAATTTGATAGTGTAAACCGCGTAAAATACCTTGAGTAGACTTACTGTGGTTATCTTGAACGAAATCATAATCGATTCCATTTTTAGCACTGGTTTTACGTTGCCACGTTTCCATAAAAAAGCCACGATGATCACCAAAAACAGTTGGTTCAATCATTATGACGTCTGGGATTTTTGTAGGGATAAATTTCATAGGCGCTTTATACTTGATATCTTATTTAATGCAACTATCTTAAAAGTTAAACAGTATAGAATGTTATAAATGACTTATGTACGTTAATATCATTGTTAAATATAAGTTTTAAGGGTGTATATGATGACAAAACGATCAATTAAATCATCAAAAAAAATCATTTTCATTTTAACTGCAATTACTGCTGTTTCGTTATTATTGACATCATTTATACCTAACGTCAGTAATAACAACTTATCGGCAGAAACCATACCCGCAAATATTGCCCGAAGAGCAGACCTAACACCCGAAGAAAAAGGCACTATCGCCATCTTCAGACATAATAACCCTTCTGTTGTTTATATCTCGACTGTAAAGCGCGTTATTAATGTCTGGACACGTGACATTGCAGAGGTACCTAGTGGAACAGGTACCGGTTTTTTATGGGATAACAAAGGTCATATCATAACCAACTATCACGTGGTTGAACAAAATAAGACAGCAAGAGTTCGTTTAAATAACAAGAAAACCTATACCGCACGTATTATAGGCCGATCAAAACGTCATGATATTGCCGTATTGAAACTGGATGGTGTAAAAAACCTACCCAGACCAATTCAACCAGGATCAAGTAAATCACTAATCGTAGGTCAAAAAGTATATGCAATTGGTAACCCTTTTGGGCTAGACCATACACTTACTACAGGCATTATCTCTGCACTTGGTCGCACCATAAAAAACAGCACCTTGAATATGGATGACCTTATCCAAACCGATGCCGCGATCAATCCTGGTAATTCAGGTGGTCCGTTGCTAGATAGTGCTGGTCGATTAATCGGGATGAATGTCGCCATATACAGTCCGTCAGGTGCTTCGGCAGGTATAGGTTTTGCCATCCCTGTCGATAAAGTAAATCGGGTTGTACCAAATCTGATTAAAAATGGTCGTTATATTCGCCCACATGTAGGGATCACTGCCAACGACACCGCAAATAAACTACTGATTAAAGAATTAGGAATTAAAGGATTACTCATTCTAGAAGTGGAGCGAGACTCCCCTGCTGACAAGGCAGGCTTAATTGATTCTAAGCTGGTTAATGGTGATTTGATTTTAGGTGACGTTGTTCAAGCGGTGAATGGTAAAAAAGTAGAAGATTTAAACGATTTTCTCGATATCATCGAACAATATCAGATTAACGACACTGTGATGCTTGAAGTACTCAGACAGGGTAAAACAAGATTAAAAATCCCACTGCACTTATTCATGCAATAATCTGATGCCATGATCTAATGCCATAATTACATTCTTACCTCGGAAACATATACAATTAACAATGGTAAAAGATGATAAAAAAATAATTGTTCTTCCTTGTAAATAGAATAAATCACCCGCATATTACTAAAAACTAATTCTTGTGTTTCAGCAAGATCAAACTTACATTAATTTCTATTTTAGATAGATAGTTTAGCGGAATCAGTTATGCCCATATACGAATACCAATGCCAGTCTTGTGGTAATGAAATTGAAGTTATTCAAAAAATTAGTGATGCACATATAACCGACTGTAGTGCGTGCGGTAAACCAGATATGAAGAAAAAAGTATCTGCTGCAGCATTTCGTTTAAGCGGATCAGGCTGGTATGAGACCGATTTTAAATCGGGTAATAAAAAGAACCTCACTGAAGGCGACAAATCGACTTCTGACAAAAAGCCCGAGAAAGCCGCAAAAGAAAAAGCTCCCGAAAAGAAACCTGCTAAAACAGAGAAGTAATCATTTACTTATCTGTTTCACCTTAAATTTACGGTATACAAAAATACACAAAGGACACTGATAAACCAAATGCTCGGTAAACTTAGAAAATATATCATTACGGGTTTACTCATCTGGATTCCATTGGGTATCACCATTTTTGTGATCAAGTTATTGGTCAACTTAATGGACAATACCATTGTACTTTTACCACCAGCCTGGCGCCCAGAAGCTTTGTTTGGCTTTAATGTGCCGGGTCTTGGCATTGTCATTAGTGCAATGATTATTTTTATAACCGGTTTCTTTTTAACCAATCTTGCTGGCAAAAGAATTATACACTTTTGGGAAAATCTCTTAGACCGGATCCCGTTGGTAAGAAGTATTTATTCCTCTGTTAAGCAAGTGACATCTACTATTCTTTCTTCTGATAGCAATACCTTTAATGAAGTGCTATTGATACAGTATCCTCGTCTAGGTGTTTGGACCATTTGCTTCAAAACTAATGATAGTCCTAAGATATTTAGTGATGCCACAGGACAGGATTTAATTACTGTTTTTGTACCGACAACACCTAACCCAACTTCTGGCTTTATTTTGCTTGTACCCAAGGATGAAGTGAAGAAAATGGACATGGATGTGGAGGATGCATTAAAGCTTGTTATGTCATTAGGCGTTGTTACACCTGAAAGAAATGCTAAAATAACTACACAAAGGTCAGAATAAGCATATACTGCGCGACCTTCTTCAAATTACGCCGTACTAAATTATGTCAAACGAATCAAATATTAAGTTCTCAGACCTTGATCTGAATGAACTCGTCCTAAAATCGGTTGAAGAAGCCGGATACGAAGCTCCATCTGCCATACAAGCAGAAACCATCCCCCACCTATTGGAAGGAAAAGACCTTATTGGTCAGGCGCAAACCGGAACAGGCAAGACTGCTGCTTTCTCTTTGCCCTTATTAAGTCGATTAGATCTCAGCTCGAAAGACACACAAATTCTGGTACTTGCACCTACACGCGAACTTGCAATTCAGGTTGCTGAAGCAATGCAAAGTTATGCAAGACACCTTAAAGGCTTCCACGTAATGCCTATTTACGGTGGACAAAGTATCGATATTCAATTAAGACAATTAAGACGCGGCGCGCATGTTGTAGTTGGAACACCTGGTCGTGTTATGGACCATTTACGCCGTAAAACACTTAAACTGGGCAACTTGAAAGCACTAGTTTTAGATGAAGCTGACGAAATGCTTCGAATGGGCTTTATTGATGATGTTGAAACGATTCTAAAAGAAACGCCAGACACACGTCAAACGGTTTTGTTTTCTGCAACCATGCCTAGCGTCATCAAACGCATTACCCAAAAATACCTGACTGACCCTGTTGATATCAAAGTTAAGACAGAAACTTCAACGGTTTCTACAATTACTCAGTATTACTGGTCCGGTAAAACCTCTTTCAAATTAGATGCGCTAACTCGTTATCTGGAAGCTGAAGAAACGGGTGGTATTATCATATTCGTTCGTACCAAGAATATGACCACTGAATTATCAGAAAAATTATCCGCACGTGGCTATGCGTCTGTTCCTCTTAATGGTGACATCCAGCAATCGATGCGTGAAAAAGTCATCAATCGTTTAAAGAAAGGCAATATAGACATCATCGTAGCAACCGATGTTGTAGCTCGCGGATTAGATGTTGAGCGTATTACACACGTTATTAACTACGATATGCCAGCGGATAACGAATCTTACGTGCATCGTATTGGACGTACAGGTCGTGCGGGCCGTAAAGGAACTGCAATTCTATTCATTCCACCGAATGGTCGTCGTCAACTGCAAGGTATCGAGCGCGCTACGGGTCAAACTATTGAGCCATTAGTACTTCCATCTCCACAAGATATCAGCGAAGCACGAATCAATCGTTTCAAAGAAATGGTGAATGAAACGGCTGAATCACAGAAGCTCGACTTCTATGAGAAAATTATTGCTGATCTTGAAGAAGAAAATAAGCTAACACTTTCACAAATCGCTGCTACATTAGCGTTTTTAGTGCAACAAGACCGTCCGTTATTGGTTACACCGCAAAGCAGAATCCCTGATGGAAAATTGGGTGAAGGCCGCGATAGAAATGATCGTGGAGATCGTAATGACCGAGGCGACCGTAATAATAATCGTCGTGAAAGAGGCGATCGTACACGTGAAAACCGCGAAAGATCACAAGGTTCTAAGCGCAAGCGTGGTCCAACACAAGCAGGCATGGTTACCTATCGCCTGGATGTGGGTAAAAGCCATGGTACCGAGCCTAGACACATCGTTGGCGCTATTGCTAATGAAGCCGGTGTAGAGAGTCAGTATATTCAGAACATCGATATCAGCGGCGATTATTCTACCGTAGACCTTCCAGAAGGCATGCCAAAAGAGATTGAAAAACATCTTCAAGGCGTACGTGTAATGGGTCAAAAGCTACAGTTACGTCAATTAACTGGTAAAGACAGCTCAGAAACAAAATCAGCTAAAGACAAGCCCAAAAAAGACTCGAAAAAATCTTCTAAATAATAAAAGTCTTATTAATGTTTTTTAAGTTAAACCATTTACAGTAATCATAAATGGCAATGGGCTTAATTTGAGTTCTTGCCATTTTTTATATCAAAGATAATACCTATGTCTGATAATCAAAAAATCATAGAATTAATAAAAGAGAATTGTCCGCAATTCAGTGCATCTTTAACTAAGGATGAAATTGCAGAATTTTTGAAATTCACACGTATTCAAGAAATCCAGCCCAATGAAATTATTGCCGATCTCGGTATTGTGGGTGATGAGTTTTATCTGGTCCTCGATGGTAAAATTCGAATGACCAATGATGAAGGCGGCAAGGAAATGGATGTCGGCAGAATCGAAGCTGGTGGTCTGGTAGGAATCATGTCGTTCTTCGACAAGCAACCAAGATCCATTCGTTTACGCGCCAGCCGCAAACATGGCGTTTATCTTCTCGCGATTACTCGCCCCATGTACAAACGATTATGCGTAGAGCACCCTTATATTTCGGTTAATTTATTAGAACTGGTTGTCATGAGCATGGACAAATTAATCCGTAGTAGCAGTAAAGATATGGCGAGCCTTTACAGACAAGTCGTAGGGATCGGATACCGATAAAAAAGTGCTTATAAATAGGGGGGTGTGTTTTTAATATACTCCAATTTTATTTTATTCATAACCTGCATGGTTTTATTCAAACAGACACATTTAAAAATTTCCCCCTGTATTTTCGCATCTTATTGAATGCTATTTGTATTTCCATGGTTCATTATTTTAAGTTACTGCCACTTGGCAGATAATTACGTTGATGTTGTTCTTACATAAGTATTTTGAGAACAATTAATAAAATAATCAATAATCAATAATCAATAATCAATAATCAATAATCAATAATCAATAATCAGAAATTTCCCATATTGGAATACTCAAAAACTCACTTAAAAAGTATGCATCTTTTAAAATACTTTTTTTGTTTGCATGATCCATAATATTTATTCTTTTGCCATTTTTGCAAACTAGATTAAATTCCCATGATGTGTATTTTGATTCGTCAGAAA
This sequence comes from Cocleimonas sp. KMM 6892, assembly GCF_035798195.1. NCBI lineage: Bacteria > Pseudomonadati > Pseudomonadota > Gammaproteobacteria > Thiotrichales > Thiotrichaceae > Cocleimonas > Cocleimonas sp. KMM 6892. Next base: position 707,550 of record NZ_JAPFBV010000002.1, read on the forward strand.
TTTTTTTTGGTAAGATTTGTATTGCAGCAACATTCGACAATCGAACCGCTTCTTTTAATGGTAAGAAATCCTGGTCTTTATGTAATTGTTTAGATCCTTGCCAAAGCCAACCTTTAGTTTTATCAAAAATCCAAGGTTTTGGATTAAATATCAACCAAATACCTGCAATAACAAACATTAGAGAAAATGCTAGCATTGTTGAAACGATCATTAACAATTTGGGACTTTCTTCAATAAAAAGAGTGTATACGAGAAGACTTGAGATTAATAATGCTATGAAGTTAACAGCCAGAGTAAAAACCCATGCACCTAGTGTTTTTTTGCTTACTAAACGTGAAATATTCAATTGCTTGAATGCAGTCGTTTTAAAACTTGAGCCATTATCTGATAACGGCGTCCAATCAAGCTTTAGTTCCAGTTGTGTTAACTGAGGATCTTGTTTTTTAGCTAAAGCTTTTAGCTTTTGTTGCTTTTCTGTAGTCACAAATATCTCTTAAAAATCAGATAAAATAATCATTTAAGTATTCTCCCAGACAGGGACATCCAGAAATTCACTCAGCATTATGGCATCTTCTTCGATGTTATTTTTATTACCATGATCCATCACATTCAATCTTTGGGCGTCATGCGAAACAAGGTTAATTTCCCACGACGTATAATTGGAGTTTTTACCCGAGACACGTTCTGATAATATCTGAATGGCTGCAATATCAGAAAGACGTGCAGATTTCTTCAGCTGTGATAACTCTTTCTCACTCATCAATCGTTTACTACCTGCCCAAAACCAGCCAATTTGTTTATCAAAAATACGCGGCCTAGGGTAAAACAGCGTAGCAACACCCACAGCTACAAAAATCGAACCAAAAGCCATCATTCCCAAAATTCCCCAACCGAATCCTTCATCCATAAACATCTGATAGGCAATGACACCGGGCACAAAACATCCCATACCGATGAAGATTGCTGAGAAAAGCTTTCCGCCATTAGACTTTTTAACTTCTATTCTTGATGGGGTAGGTTGTTGCAGATAACTGGTTTTAAAGTTGGCACCACCACCAACGATTGGTGTCCACTTGACTTTCTTTGCTAGCTCAATAAGTTCTGGTGTTTGTCGGCTTGAAGTATTTTCACGAAAACTCGAGACGAAACTTTCCTTGCGTTGCTCTGATTCAAAGTCTTTACGAATGATGGCTGAATCATTCTTTTGCCATCTCGAGCCATTACGGCTTCGATTGTCGCGTTTATTTGCCTTTCTCTGTTGTCTTATCCTGTTTGTAAAATTAGATATAGAAAGAAAAATCCCAAGGCCTAAAATCAACCATCGATAACGAATCAAATCTTCGCCATAGGGCGAAGGAACAATTTTAAGAATATTATCCCCCATAAAGTGAGCGACAAACCAAAGCATCACCAATAGCGAACTTAGCAGCTGTGAAATAATAGACATAAATTAATCCCCCTTAAAATCAACGCACATTATAAAACTCAAGCAATTAATACAGTCTTAATCGGCTATCTTCATTCTCAGCGTGAAACCTTACTGTATATCCGCTGGTAAATCCCAGCAAAAACTTGCACCTAACAGCCACAAAGCTTACTATTCCGCTTCAAATTTTAACGTAAATAATTGGGTTTTTTGCTATGCGTACACACCGTTGTGGATTGGTTGATGAATCACTAATGGATCAAGAAGTCACTTTATGTGGCTGGGTTAATCGTCGTCGTGATCACGGCGGGGTTATTTTTGTTGATCTACGCGATAGCGAAGGTTTAGTGCAAGTTGTTTTTGATCCTGATGATCAGGAGATGTTCAAGACTGCAGAAACGATTCGTAACGAGCATATCTTACGAATCCGTGGCACCGTGCGTGCGCGTCCTGAAGGCATGATCAATGATAATCTAACCAGCGGTAAGATCGAAGTATTCGCACTTGAGTTAGAAACCTTAAGTGCCTCTGATACTCCGCCATTCCAGTTAGATGACGATGTTAACGAAGACGTGCGATTAAAATATCGCTATGTTGATTTACGTCGTGACGAAATGCAGCAACGCATGAAGACACGCTCTAAAATGACGTCAAACATGCGCCGTTATCTTGACGACAATGAATTCCTTGAAGTAGAAACACCTATTCTTACCAAAGCTACTCCAGAAGGTGCACGTGACTATCTTGTCCCTTCACGTACGCATCCGGGTAACTTCTTCGCACTGCCACAATCACCACAGCTATTTAAGCAAATGTTGATGATGGGCGGAATCGATCGTTATTACCAAATGGCGCGTTGTTTCCGTGATGAAGATTTACGCGCAGATCGCCAGCCAGAATTCACCCAGGTGGATATCGAAATGGCATTTGTCAGAAGCGCAGACGTTATGGGAACCATGGAAGACATGATTCGCAAATTATTTAAAGACGTTGGCAATGTTGATCTGGGTGATAAATTCCCACAAATGACTTACGCAGAAGCAATGCATCGTTTTGGATCGGATAAGCCAGATATGCGTAACCCGCTAGAGCTTATTGAAGTGAGCGAGCAAATGAAAGACGTAGACTTTAAAGTCTTCTCTGGCCCTGCAAACGACGAAGGTAGCCGTGTTGCCGCACTTCGCGTACCTAAAGGCGCGGACCTTTCTCGCAAAGATATCGATAACTACACCAAGTTTGTTTCTCGTTATGGCGCGCGTGGTTTAGCGTATATCAAAGTAAACAAATTAGCTGATGGCGTTGCAGGTTTGAACTCTCCTATTTTGAAGTTCCTACCTGATGAAGTTGCAATGAGCATTATGGAAAAAACAGGTGCAGAAGATGGCGATCTGGTTTTCTTCGGTGCGGATAAAGCTAAAATCGTCAATGATGCTTTAGGTGCGTTACGTGAAGAGCTCGCTAAAGACCTAGACCTATTGCAAGGTGATTGGGCTGCGCTATGGATAATCGACTTCCCAATGTTCGAATGGGACGATCGAGATAATCGCTGGCAAGCACTGCATCATCCGTTTACTGCGCCTACATGTAGCGTTGAAGAGTTACGTGAGAATCCTGGTGCAGCACTTTCTGATGCTTACGATATGGTTATCAACGGTTACGAAGTGGGCGGTGGTTCTATACGTATCCACCAATCTGAAATGCAATCTGCAGTATTCGATATGCTGGGCATTTCAGAGCAAGAGGCCGAAGAGAAATTTGGTTTCTTATTGAAAGCACTCACGTTTGGTTGCCCTCCATTGGGTGGTTTGGCGTTTGGTTTAGATCGTTTGGTTATGCTTATGACAAACACCGAATCTATTCGTGATGTTATTGCATTTCCGAAAACCCAGACTGCCGCTTGTATGCTGACTGAAGCGCCTGCTGATGTACCGCGTAAGCAATTACGAGAATTAAGCATTCAAGTAAAATTACCTGAAGTAGAGACTAAATAATCAAAGGGGTGCAATCTATTAAGTCACCCCCCTACTTTGAGGCACTTTTTTTATCCGATAAAAAAAGTATTCAGATGCAGAGTGCTCAAACTCTGCATCTGATTAATAACATAAATACTGCTATTTCTAACGCAAACGAGCTACGATAACGATATGCAGCTCTCCTCACTCTCCAATGAAGACAATCTGCGGCTTAACGTATTACTTGCTCAAAACCTAAAAGCCATTCGTATCAACGAAGGTACAATGACCGTGCATGCACTCACCGATCAAGGTGAAGCCAAAGTCGTACTGAATCCTAATACGCGCGATGAACAATACTTACGCACGGTTAGAGAATTACTTTCTTTAAAAATTACCGGCTCACCCGGCGGTTATCCCATTTTTATTAAACGCTGGACGCGCATGGGACATACCGACAACACTCTGGAACACATGTTATTACTGGGCGAACCAGAAGCAGTTGTCGCCGTAGTTCATGCACAAACACTGTCGCATGACATTGGCGTGCGCGCCTGGTGGGCTCATCCAACGACTGAAGTTGCGATGCGCTTAATGGAATACCCCGAAATCTGGCAAGGTGAATTAGGAAAAGAACTGGTTGAATACCTGATGGAATTCTTACCGTTTGAAGAGAAGCAACTGAACATCGTCAGCATGGTGAGGCTTTGTCTTCAGGGTGACATATTAAGCAAAGCAGAAAAAGAAAAGCTCTGGGCACGAGCAAAACGCCGTAACCCGTTTTATGTGGGATTTTTACACAGCGATCCTAAGCAAATACCATTAGCTAAAGAACCAAGCCCTCATTTTACTAGCATTGCTGATAAGCTTGAAACCCTAATCGACAACAATAATATCTATGCAAGTACATTGCTTGAATTACTCGATAGTAACGGTCAGACCTGGCTAGAAACGCTAAAGCTATCGCTGAATAAACCTGTTGATCAGGAAGTCGTTATCTCATTATTCATCGCAATTAATCAGTATTTTAAGTTGCCATTGGACACTCTGCTTAAAGATGGGCGAGGCACACGATCTATTGAAATAGCCGTCCAGCATAGCGATGAGATTTGCGAACACCCTATCGATGCAGACCTGAAAGCCGTCATTAACGCTTTAGATTCAAAACATCTACCCTTGTTGAATGCCATGCTGGTACTCGCGCAAATGGGAGAACATACCTTGATTCCGGTATTTAGTGGAAACGATTCTGTGGGCACTGTAATGCGTAAGCGTCTATTACCATTGACCACTCCATTATTAGAAAAAATTGATATACTTATGTAAATACATTTGTTACTGAATATAACGAGCTTGAGTCACTATATTCAAAATTATCAGGAATAAAGAATGCCTTATTACGTTTTTAAAATAACCCAACCAACACCAATAATTAAGAATCTTGATTTCCAGCAGGCCTTTGAAACCTTTAAAGAAGCTAAAACATTCTCACGAACGATGCGTGCCGAGTTACCGTTGAACGGTGCCATCAGTGTTAAAATGGTACATGCCGCCAATCAACTTCAGGCAGAAGAATTGCTTCAGGAAAAGCGCGAAGAGACAGTTGTAAAAGAGTGGGAAAAATAGGCTCCGCCCATAGTTTTACACATGGATGAGATAGAATTCAGAAATACCTATAATAAACTAAACCCTAACCGATGTGTTTTTGAGAAAGCCATTACTAACCGACGCTGCGATTGCGAGCTTAAGCGTAAATTTGTACTAGCCACCAGAGAAGGTGTTGCTTGTCAGTCAAAACAGGCTTTAGAACAATGCACACAAATATTGAATGCTATTAGAGATAACGCTCGCTTCTCCTTAAAAATAGTCACTATCGATGGACCTATGCCTCACAATAAAGAATTACAAGTTCAAGCAGGTGGCATGCTTGCATTACAGTTTATCTTTGAGGATGACTCCAACACCAAAATAGAAACGAATCATGACGAAGAGACTAACTCAGTTAAGCAGCAAACAGTAATCAATATACATCAAACCATGCAAGCAGCAATAAAGCGTTACCAAACGATTGACCAACTTCCTTATGGGGAAATTGTTAAAGATATAGTGAAATACCAGTCACGCCCTAAACGCCATAAAAAGAAATAACGTTACATATAGCCAAGAATGCCAACAGGAACATTAAAAGTAGAAAACACATGACACATTTTCCAATATTCATAAACGTTAAAGACCGTCATTGCCTCGTTGTAGGCGGCGGACCAGTAGCGAGTCGTAAAGTCGATAGCCTGTTAAAGTCGGAAGCGATTGTGACAGTTATTTCACCCGACATACATAATGACTTACAGCAAAATGCAGATTCAAAACGTATCACCATTTTAAGAAGGCCTTACGAGCATACTGACATCGTTAGAGCATTTTTAGTAGTTGCGGCAACCAATGATATAAACATTAATCAGGAGATCGCTAAAGCCGCTAACGATGCGAATATTCTGGTTAATGTGGCTAATGATCCAGATGCTGGCAGCTTCCTGTTTCCTTCTGTTTTAGATCGCTCACCAGTGACTGTTGCCATATCCACAGGAGGGGCTTCCCCTGTTTTGGCAAGACAATTACGCATGAAACTGGAAACTATGATTCCTTCAGCGTGCGGACGTCTTGCTGCGATTACCGAAGAATACCGAGAAAAAGTGAAACAGGTTTTCCCTATTCAACAACAACGCAAAGAGTTTTGGGAATCAGCATTAAAAGGAACATTCTCAGAACTCGTATACGCTGGTCAGGATGACGCTGCAAGAACGTTGCTCGATGAACAACTCGCCGAAGGTAAATCGAACGCGCAAGGTGAAGTGTATTTAGTCGGCGCAGGACCGGGAGATCCTGATTTATTGACCTTTAAAGCAGCACGCTTGATGCAACAGGCTGATGTCATGGTTTACGACCGATTAGTATCAAAAGCAATTCTTGATATGGCAAATAAAGATGCAGAACGTCTTTATGTAGGCAAAGAAAAAGAAAACCATGCTGTTCCACAAGATAAAATCAATGATCTATTAGTGGATTTGGCAAAACAGGGAAAACGTGTCCTTCGCTTAAAAGGCGGCGATCCCTTTATCTTTGGCCGCGGCGGTGAAGAGATTGAAAAACTCGCTGAGAACAATATACCATTCCAGGTTGTACCAGCTGTTACAGCAGCGTCTGGTTGCTCAGCCTATGCGGGCATTCCGTTAACTCATCGTGATTATGCACAATCCGTGACGTTTGCTACCGGACACCTGAAAGATGGCACAATCAATTTAAACTGGGAGCAACTAACCCAGAAAAACCACACCATTGTTTTCTACATGGGATTAACAGGCATCAAGGTCATCAGTGAGCAATTACAAGCACACGGCATGTCAGGTGACATGCCCGCCGCATTGGTTGAGCAAGGCACGACCATGAACCAACGCGTACATATTGGCACAGTCGACACATTACCGCAGCTAGTAAAAGATTCGGGCGTAAGAGCACCCACACTAACAATCATTGGCGAAGTGGTTAAGTTACACGATAAATTGCATTGGTACGAACCACAACGACATGTAAAAGAAGCATCAGAATTTACGCGGCATAAGACATAGCAGATCATTTACGTAAGCAACAAAATGAGAAACACACATGAATGAAGTCAAAATAGACATACAGGAAGCATTCCGTCAAAACATGAGCGATGGAGACAGTTGCTCAGCAGCAGAACCTTTTGCACTAAGAACCATTGACGACAGCATGGAACCTGAATTTGCAGCGGGATGTATTATCATTATCGACCCAGGTCATGTCGCGCGCGATGGGTCTTTTGTGTTTGCAGTAGATAATAAGAGTGAATATATTTTTCGCCAACTACGGATTAAAGATAAGAGATATTTCCTTCAACCCTTAAATGATCTCTATGAAACTATAGAGATAAAATGGGAGCAGATTGAAGGAGTCATCACTCAACGTGCAGGTAAAAGACGTACTTATCATAAGCATTATGACTAGGAAGAAAACCGCTATTGATTAAGGTCACCCCCCTACTTTGAATGATATTACGTTTTTGTTTCTTAAAAACGTAAATAGAATTTATTCAGAGCTGGGCACTTTTCTGTATAATCTACACAATGTCTTTAAGCGCACTATCCAAGTCTGCGTATTTAAAAGCATACCCAGCCTGAACCATTTTGTCTGGCACAACTCGTTTCCCCGCTAATAATAATTCTTCTCCCATTTGCCCAAATAGTATTTTCACCACAAATGCTGGCATAGGAAAAATAGCCGGTCTTTTTAACACCTTGCCCAGTGTTTTGGAAAATTCTTTATTGGTTACAGGTACGGGCGCTGTTCCATTGATAGATCCTCTTATCGATTCTTGCTCAATGGCATATCGAATCAATCCTACGATGTCAGCCATGTGAATCCATGACATCCATTGATTGCCACCACTAATGGGACCACCTAAAGCCATTTTAAAAGGTGGAAGCATTTTGGCTAACGCGCCACCGCCTTTACCAAGAACGATTCCGGTACGTAAGTAACAGGTACGAATACCTAACGCTTCTATTTTTTGTGCTTCCGCTTCCCATTGCTGACATAATTGACTGGAAAAACTATTATCGGTATCACCATTTTCATTTATGGATTCATTCGTTGCATCTACACCGTAATACCCAAGCGCAGAACCACTAATAACCACATCAGGCTTAATCAACGCTTCTGTTAAAAATTCGTATAAGGCTTTTGTCGTGTCTATACGGCTATCAATTAGCTGCTGTTTTACTTCATTAGTCCATTTTTTATCAGCGATACCTTGGCCAGCAAGGTTGATGACTACATCAAATGACTGATCTGGATTGATCGAATCTAAAGAGCTGATTGTTTTAACTTTTGCCTTGGCCTGAAAATCTTCGCGTTCAGCATCCATGACAGCGGCAAAGTGTTTCGCCGTATTAACTTCATTGCGAGTAAGAACAGTGACATCATGATTTTCTAACAGTAATTGCTTGATCAGTTCAGTGCCGATAAACCCTGAACCACCGGTAATTAAATAACGTTGTTGATACATGAAAAAGTACCTTTATTAGTTTAAGTCTATGGTAAACGTTCTTAGTTGCTAAGTCTGATAATTATGAATGACAAAATGTAAAATAGTTGTGAAATAGAGTTTTAAACCATATACAGGCTAATTAACCTACATCTTATGCTGTATTTTCACCCATTTAAGTTAAACACTCTTGATATTGAATAATACTATCTTTATAATTCACAAATCATCATTAAAAAAGGACATAATAAAGATCTAAAGCATTAAATATTGATTACCACTACAAAAAGAAGACAGCCGTCGATTTATCAATATTAACTACATATCCATAAACCCCAAACAGCAGCTAAACAGTTAGAGAGGATACAGTTTTGAAATTTTCATTTGCAAAAACACTCACCGTTTTCAGCATTACTTTTGCCATATTAGCAAGCCCCGTGCATGCCGAATTTCCTGAAAAAGAAATCACCGTAACGGTAGGCTTTGGACCTGGTGGCGGTGTAGATACGATAACGCGTGCAGCGGCTGATGCGCTTTCATCAGCACTCACCCAAGCTGTTGTTGTGAAGAACCAGCCAGGTGCTGGTGGTGGTTTGGCACTGACCACACTAAAAGCTAAGCCAGCAGACGGCTATAATTTAGCTGCTGCGATCTCGACCACTATATCGTTCGATCCACATTCCTCAAAATTAAGCTATGGCATCGATGATTTCGAATACATCGGAGCTTTTGGAGTCTTTCCAGAAGCACTTGTAGCACTCCCGACGAAAGGCTGGAAGGACTTTTCGCAAGTCATTACTGCGGCAAAAGACGATCCCGAGGGTCTTACCTATGCTTCAACAACTTCACTTGATCGTGTCGTTATGAAGGCAATTTCTGAAAAAGAAGGCATTACCCTCAAACCAGTGCCGACTAAAGGTGGTTCAGAAGCCGTTGCTTCAGTTTTAGGTGGCCACGTTGATTTTGCTTACAGCTCTGGAACCTATTACGCTCAGGCAGCTGCAGGCGCCTTAAACGTACTGGCTGGTCTAGGAACTGATCCAGTTCCAGGCTTTGAAAGCGCTCCTACACTCAAAAAACTTGGCTACGATATCTCAAATGTAAACATGGTAATTTATGTTGCTCCAGCTGGAATCCCTGAGGAAGCAAAATCAAAACTGATTTCTGCTTTTGAAGCTGCCGCAAAATCTGAAAAGGTTTTGAATATCCTAGCTAAACGTAACATGGGTAGCTATATTCTTACCGGAACAGAATTTGATAAACAGATCCGTGCACAAAGCGCCCAATTCAAAGCGGCCGTTGAGTAAATGCCTCAATCTTCACCTAGATTGAAAGGCAGGGCGCATTCTTGGATGCGCCCGTTTGCCGAATTCGCCATCGTTGCCGGACTTTGCCTATTCACACTATTGATTGTGATCCCTTCGGGCACTGCCGACAGTGAGAATTTTGGCCTCTCGCCACGGATGCTTCCCATCGCAGTAACCGTATTCATTTTGATTATTTCGATCTTCACCTTGATCTTCGGACTTCTGCGCGCACCTGAGCCAAAAGAAAATAATCAAGATTCCAAAGGGATGCGCGGAGTTGTGTCTTTGGTGTTGGCGACGTTACTAGGCATTTTTATCATTGACCAAACCAATATCGTCGTCGGTGGTACTGCACTTGTATTTCTCTCATCACTGGCTATTGGCGAACGAAAGCCTTCTGCCTTGGCAGGTATGAGTTTTAGTGCTCTACTGCTCCTTTTGCTGGTTAAGTGGTCAGGGCTCTAACGTATTAATTTCCGCTACTTAAGAGTACCGAAAATCCTTCTGTCATATCGGCTAAACTGTAACTAAAAAAATAAAGAGGCTTCGCCTAATGGACGTCTTCCTTCAAGGAGCCAGTGATGCACTGACTTTGTCTTCGATCCTTTCCGTAATTGGAGGAATTGTGCTCGGCTACATGGTTGGTGTATTACCTGGCTTGAGCCGACCAGCTGCGCTCTCTGTCGCGGTGCCATTGACTTATGCAATGAGCCCAATTGGTGCTATCGCCTTTCTCGTTGGCGTGACTAAAGCCAGCGCAGCTGGTGGTGCAACAGGAGCTATCTTACTGAACACACCCGGCGAGCCAAGCTCTGCTGCAACAGCTTTTGATGGCTACCCACTCGCCCGAAAAGGGCAAGCTACACGGGCCCTGAAAACAGCGCTTTATGCTTCAGTATTCGGTGATCTCGTTGCGACATTTACCCTAATTCTGCTCGCCTCATCTCTTGCTCAGTTTGCCTTGAAAATGGGACCTGTAGAGATGACAGCTGTGATGATTTTTGCCCTCAGTTTCATTGCAGCGCTTTCGGGCTCATCGCTTTCCCGCGGCATTATTTCTGGCGCTCTCGGCCTTTTACTCGCAACTATCGGGCTTGACCCAGAAAGCGCAACACCCCGGATGACATTTGGCTATATCGAGCTCTTTGATGGCATACCACTTATCGCTGCTACCGTTGGGATGCTGGCATTTACCGAAATGCTGATTCAAGTACAAAAGCTCTTTGCCAGCCGCGACAACAATACAGAGCCTGATGGATTCACTCCCGAAACAGACAAAGATCTACGCATGGAGGACGTAAAACGGACCTTCCCTGTAACCTTACGCGCTACGGGCATTGGCATTGCCGCAGGAATCATTCCAGGCTTAGGCCCCACAATTGGTGCCTTCCTATCTTATGCAATTAACAAACGTATGGCTAAACCGGGCGATACTTATGGAGAAGGTGATCTCAAGGGTGTCGCCGCAACAGAAGCTGCTGATAACGCAGTCTTACCCGCAAGTCTGATCCCACTATTTGCAATCGGTTTGCCCGGTAGCGTATCGGCTGCCATTCTCGTTTCGGCTTTCATGCTTCATGGTGTACAGCCAGGTCCGTTAGTCTTTGAACAACATCCTAAGTTGATCTATGGTATCTATGTTTCGATGATTGTCGCAAGCTTAGTTATGCTAGTAGTCGGTCGTCTTGGACTCACGCTATTTGCAAAGGTTACTCAGGTTCCAACGCGTTTTATCATTCCGTTTGTGGTGCTGTTCTGCGTCATCGGCACTTACTTAGAACGCGATACCGTATTTTCTGTCTTCGCTATGCTCGTGCTCGGATTGCTCGGCTACATAATGCAACGTTTTGGATACTCGGTCGTAACTTTCCTGATTGGTTTCGTCATCGGACCATTGTTTGAGCTGTCATTAAGACAAACTTTGATCGTTACCAATCACTCTCCAATGCAGGTCTTAGATCATCCGATCGCAGTTGGTTTTTTGATTGCGTCAGTATTTGCTCTGTTATTGTTTTTAAGATCAGATAGATAAGGAGCTTTCAACAACAATCTCAATGAGTGTGTCGAAAAACGCTGAAGATTAATCAGTTGTTAAAGCTTGAGATCCCTGCTCATAGGAACCTCCAGATGGTCTTTTTCAGAGTATTCACGTATCGAGACACTAGACCGAATTGAGCAAGCCTCTGCTGATTAGTCAATCCGAGGCAAAAACAACGTAAGCAGACCTGCAAGAGGCAAAAACGAACAAATAACATATACAGTCTCGACCCCGTAACTATCAGCAAGCACCCCAAGAAAGGCAGCCGCTATACCAGCGAAGCCAAAGCTTAAACCGTAGAACAATCCACCGATAAGACCGATCCGGTTAGGTAAAAGATCCATTGCATAAAGCAGGATAGAAGCAAAAGCACTTGCCATAATTAAATTAATAATGACCGTCAAAACCCCTGTCCAAAAAAGATCTGCATATGGCAAGATCAGCGTTAGTGGGAGTGGGCCTAGAATAGAAATCCAGATAATTTTGTATCGCCCGATTCTGTCACCGAGAATTCCACCAATCAAAACACCAATTGCAGCAGCGAGCATAAAGAGAAATAGCATCATCTGAGCGGCGGGGATCGTCAGTTCAAACCGCTCTATCAAATAAAATGTGTAATACGAGCGAAAACTTTCGTTGTACATGTTCTTTGTGAACATCAGCAACATAAGCACAAATAGACCTACTGCAATCGTCCTAGCCGCATACTTAACGACCTCCACACCTTCTTTCCTACGACTACTCATCGCAATAAACTCTTTACGGATCTGGTGTTGTTTACTACCAATCCATGATAAAAGTAGTATTGCCATCAGAGCAAGAACGGCAAACCACGCAAGGCTCGGTTGCCCCCATGGTACAATGATAAGTGCAGCAAAAACGGGGCCAAGCGCACTGCCGGCCTGACCACCAACTTGAAATAATCCTTGCGCTAATCCCTGCTTGGCGCCAGCCGCATAGCGCGCCGCCCTTGTCGCCTCTGGGTGAAAGATTGATGATCCAATGCCGATCAAAGCAACAGAAGCGATGATCATTGAATAACTCTGAGAGTAAGCAAGGCAAAACAGCCCCGACATCGTAAACATCATACCCACCACTGGCGAGTAAGGCGCGGGGTGTCGGTCGGTAAACATACCAATTATTGGCTGCAGTAAAGCTCCTGCTATCTGGAATGTTAAAGTGATCAGTCCGATCTGGGTAAAATCTAAGTCATACGATTCTCTGAGTGTTGGATAGGCTGCAGGAATAATCGATTGCATCAAGTCATTCAAAAAATGCGAGAAACTCAGCATCACGAGAATGGCTAAATGGGTTCCGGAGCGATTGATTGTCATTATGGTGTTTTCTTTTACTAGCCCATGCTAAAAAATAGCAATCAATCTAGCTTAAATATTTCTATTTAAGCTATTCAAGACGCACCGAAGAAAGGCTTTATTTGAAAAATACCGCCTGAAACAGAAAGAAACGAGCAAGAAAAAAATTGAGAATCACGCGCCCTTATTGCTCAAACTCTAAGCGATTTTATAGCATAGCAACAATAATATTGGCAGTTTAAAGATGCCTATCGCTGTTATATACATTTACTAGAATTCTAAATCGCTTTACCAATAACATCAACCCCAGCAGGAATCTTAAAATAGAAGGTACTTCCACTGATAGGCACATTAACTCTGGCATTAAGCTGAACAACAGTTTTTTGCCCTAACTGATCATGCATGACCATTTGACGCATTCCTCCATTCTTATCAATACCAATTTCAATATAGCGAAAATCTTTACTTTGTTTTCTTGGCGTTAATTGAAACCAGTCTAAACCACCGCCGCCTTTTATAGGTTGTACGACAAATTGTTCATCAGGACTTTGCTTACGTGTAAGAATAGCAATAGGGGCGCTGGACATAGCCTGTGTCATAGGTTTAATGGTGACTTGCTCCAAGTCTTCATCATAAACCCAGATATTTTTACCATCACCTACGATCACTTGTGGATCTGGTGTTTTGTATACCCAACGGAATTTCCCCGGACGACTCATTGAAATAAGTCCCGTAGAATTCTGAATTACTTTGCCCTTTTTGCTATACACCTGTTGTGTAAAGCTTCCCTCTAAGCTGGAAACGCCTGTAAAAAAGTTATTTAAGCGCGCTCGTGCTTCGCTCGTAGCGGCACTAACTGATGTAACGACTGTTGTTGATGCTACCAACAATGTTGCTGCAAACGTTAATTTAATTTTGTTACTTAGTAACGAATTAATCATAAACAATGGTCTCTGTCTCTTAATCTTTAGGAGGCTCAGGTGCAAGTACTTCACGCGTTCCATTCGATTGAACTGCACTCACTACACCTGCTGCTTCCATATCTTCGATCATTGATGCGGCGCGGTTGTAACCTACCTTTAGGCGACGTTGCACATAAGAGATCGAGGCTCTTCGTGATTCAGTAACAATTGCAACAGCTTGATCATAAAGCGCATCTGTTTCTGATTCAGCCAAAGGCTCCAATCCCGGAATCGCATCTGGTGATCCCGTTTCTTGTATGACATCTTCTAAGTACTGAGGTTCCCCTTGTAGCTTCCAATAAGCAACAACATCTTCAACTTCACTATCATCAACGAAAGCTCCGTGAACACGTTGTGGTAAACCAGTACCTGGAGGTAGGTACAACATGTCACCATGACCCAGTAAGGATTCGGCACCGCCCTGATCAAGAATAGTTCGAGAATCAATGCGTGTAGAAACCTGAAATGCAATTCGTGTAGGAATGTTCGCTTTGATCAAACCGGTAATAACATCTACCGATGGACGCTGGGTAGCAAGAATTAAATGAATACCAGCAGCACGAGCCTTCTGCGCCAAACGTGCGATGAGCTCTTCAACCTTCTTACCAACCACCATCATCATGTCAGCAAATTCATCAATGACAATTACGATTGAAGGAAGCGGCTCCAGAACACTAGGACGAACATCAACATGCATCGTAGGATCGAAAGTTGGATCAGTCAGTGGCTCACCCTTATCCATCGCTTCTTTTATTTTGCCATTGTAACCAGCAACGTTTCTAACTTTAAGATGAGACATCAAGGCATAACGTCGTTCCATCTCACCAACTGCCCAACGTAAGCTGTTAGCGGCATCTTTCATGTCAGTAACTACTGGAGTCAGTAAATGTGGAATACCTTCGTAGATGCTTAATTCAAGCATCTTAGGATCGATCATAATGAGTTTAACTTCATCTGGTGTCGACTTATACAGCAAGCTCATGAGCATTGCATTTACACCTACCGACTTACCAGAACCCGTAGTACCAGCAATAAGTAAGTGAGGCATACGTGCTAGATCAGCGATGGCAGGTTTACCTGCAATCGTTTTGCCTAGCACCATAGTCAATGGTGACTTAGCTTCTTTAAATAAATTCGAATCAAGAATTTCACTGATTGCTACGAGGTCTCTGGTGTCATTTGGAACCTCAAGACCAATAGTAGTTTTTCCTTTAATAACTTCAACAATACGTATACTCGAAACACACATGCTTCGTGCCATATCCTGAGCAAGACCACTTATTTTACTAACCTTAGTTCCCGGAGGTAATAACAGCTCAAAACGTGTAATGATCGGTCCTGGGTAGTAGCTATCAATCTGCACACCACGAACACCAAAATGCTCTAGTGTCTCAACGATATTTCTTGCATGTGTTTCAATTTGCTCTTTAGAGAAATGCCCCTGTCCTTGCGGTGGTGGGTTTAATAAACTAATTGGCGGCAGTGTAATTGCCTTATCCAATGAAATAGAAGGAGATACTCTCGGTGCAGCAGCTTTTTCCTGTCTATTATTTTGAACAGGTGCTTGATAACTATCTGCTTCCTGCTTTAATACTTTCTTACTTGTAGGCGATACTTTTTTAGCAGTGATAACATCGTCTAAACCAGCAACAGGGACATCTTGCTCATGATAGTCATCTTCATTCGTCATGTAGTCAGGCACACCTAACACAGGCTCTTGACGTTGTTTTCTACCTTTGCCTAGTGCTTTTTCTAACAGTTTCTTTTTAGCCTTCTTTGGTTTCTCAGCCTCTACGTCTGCATTAGTTGTCATATCATCCAGAGGATCAAAACGAGGATGATTAAAACCAACACCCGAGTCATTATCAGCAGATGATTTTTTCCATAAGAACATGCCAGATAAACCGGCACCTATTGCACCAGCAATGCTCGCTGATTCACTATTATTTGTTGGTTGTTTCTGAGGTTCAAGATTAGCTTCGAATGACATAGGGATAGTGCCAGTCTCGTAAGACTCTTTATTTGGGCTACTACTAGTAAAGAGTTCGATTGTGCTAAGGATGGTATCGCCAATTTTATCAATCAGTTTTAACCACTGAATATCTGCAAATAAAGTAACACCTGCGATAAAACCAGAAAACAGAATCATAGTTGCGCCGATATCACCCAGCGTTTTCATAAATATTCGAGCAATTCCCTGCCCCAAAAGACCACCAGCGCCATAGGCAAGATTACTAGATGGCCAAAGCAGGATAGCCAAACCACAACCGGCGATTAACGCAAGGAACACACCAAACACAGAAATACCGAGATTAATGCCATTGTTTCGTTCTTTAGAGGATCTAAAGAGTAAAAATGCGGATACTAGAAAAGCAATCGGTACCAGATAGGATAAATATCCGAAGAACCCAAATAACACATCAGCCAGATAAGCCCCAAACGAACCTGCTTTGTTCTGAATGACAGCATTGCTATCGTGAACAAACAATCCAGGGTCAGCCGGATGGTAACTGAATAAAGCCAGTAAGATGACGGCAGTTACGCCTGACAATATAAAAATACTGGTTTGTTTTAAGCTGCCTTTTTTCTTAGATGTTAAGGCTGACTTCTCTACAGCAGAATTTGTACCAGATGTTTCATTAGATTGCGTTGAAGACTTGGTATTACGTCTCGTGGTTCGCTTAGACGGCGCTTTTTTGGTAGCCAATTGAAAATCCCCATTTCCTTTAGGAAAGCGTTTTGTCAGCTACCGTTTTATGCCCAGGTAGACAACAATACATATTCCTTTTTTGTTGTTAAAGTAACACTTTACGTTTTATTTTATAATTATGCATAAACAGTATTCCATAAAACACTGAATTGCTTAACATATAAGCCCTTATATGTTGACTTCAGATTATCACATAACACATCCAATTTGAAGCTTTCTACATAGAAACTACGCGGATTAGGATTTTAAATCTTTTACACAAAATTATATTTACTTAGTTTCAAGTACTTATGTTTTGGTTCATCCGTTTTAATTCCTCAACAGGCAGCAAAAAATTTTAAAAATGTATAGATACGCTTTGGAAACCTTGAATAAATAAGTATTGCTTTACCTTAATGCGAACATTACATAGCATAGCCAGAAATATTATAGCCTCAGTTATGTTATACAAAAATAACGAGGTACAAACCAAACAATTATTATATAAACAGATTACTCAGGAGCATCACCATGAGCGACGCAATACATCACCCTCTCATCATCTTAGGATCAGGCCCTGCAGGCTACAGTGCAGCTGTTTATGCCGCACGTGCAAACCTTAACCCAGTAATAATCACTGGCATGGAACAAGGTGGCCAATTGATGACAACTACAGATGTTGATAACTGGCCAGGTGACAATGACGGCGTACAAGGCCCCGAACTAATGGAGCGCATGAAGAAACATGCTGAACGCTTCGACACCAAATTAATCATTGATTACATCGCCTCAGTAGATTTCAGTTCAAGACCGTTGAAATTAAAAGGCGGAAGTAACGAATATACCTGTGATTCACTCATCATCTGTACTGGCGCATCTGCTATGTATTTAGGATTAGAGTCTGAAGAAAAATTCAAAGGCCGCGGCGTTTCTGCCTGTGCTACCTGTGATGGTTTCTTTTATCGCAATCAAAAAGTTGCAGTTATTGGTGGTGGCAACACTGCTGTTGAAGAAGCTTTATACTTATCGAATATTGCCAGTGAAGTAATCCTTGTACATCGTCGTGATGAATTACGTTCTGAAAAAATTCTACGTGACCAGATTCTGAAAAAAGCTGAGACCGGAAACATAACTTTGATGTGGGACAATGTTTTAGAGGAAGTTTTAGGCGATGATGCAGGCGTTACAGGCATGCGCATTAAAAACGTCAAAACCGAAGAAACACAAGAACTAGATGTTCATGGTGTGTTTATCGCAATTGGACACAAACCCAATACAGATATCTTCGAAGGACAACTTGATATGCAAGGCGGTTACATTTCAGTCAATAGCGGCACTGCTGGAAACGCGACCCAAACGAGCGTCGAAGGCGTATATGCTGCTGGCGACGTAATGGACCATGTCTATCGTCAAGCAATCACTTCTGCTGGCACAGGCTGTATGGCCGCCTTAGATGCAGAAAAATTTATGGATAAATTAGCAGAGAGTTAAACAAACATCCGAATATAGGCAAAAAGAATGGCTTCAGAAAAATCACCGACTTCTTTAGTTTTACTTGACCCGCATGCCAGTGACGAGCCATTTCCACCCGCGGAAATGGCTTGGGACGAACCTAATGGCTTACTCGCCTTTGGTGGAGACCTCTCCCCTACCCGCTTGATCAATGCCTATAAGTCTGGCATTTTTCCGTGGTTTAACCCCGATGAACCGATCTATTGGTGGTGTCCTGATCCACGTGCTGTCTTATTTCCCGAACTTATCAAAATAAGTAGAAGCCTTAGAAAATCCATAAGAAAAAATCTCAATAGCGGTTACTCGATTAGATTCGATACGGACTTTTCAGCAGTAGTTAAAGCGTGCGCTGCTCCGAGAGCACTCTCAGGGGGTACATGGATAACAAATGAAATGCACGATGCCTATCAACGTTTATTCGAACAAGGTATCGCTCATAGTGTTGAGATATGGAATGCAGAAGAGAAACTCGTTGGTGGCCTGTATGGCGTAGCTTCTGGTGGCGTTTTCAGTGGCGAATCGATGTTCAGCAGAGAACGTGATGTTTCTAAAATGGCGTTTGTTGCTCTGGCGTATCACATTAAGCACTGGGGTTACTCAGTGATAGACTGTCAAATTGCCAATTCTCACCTTACCAGCATGGGCGCAATAGACATCCCAAGAGACGAATACTTACAAATCCTGAAAACAAGTCGTGCTTTTACACAACCCAAGTGGGAGTTTGAAGAAGGTATCGATCTATCACGCTGGATTCCTGAAGACTCATTATAAAAAAAGCCTTATAAGTAGGGAGGGGCTTTATAAACTGATAAGCACTTAATTGTTTATCTCATTAGCACTCAACAATATTAACTGGCACTTCTATCACTTGAATCGCTAAACCACCACGTGACGTTTCTTTATATTTAGAACGCATGTCTTTACCCGTTTCTCGCATGGTAGCTACGGCTTTATCGAATGAAACAAAATGTTCGCCAGTACCACGCAATGCCATCCTGGACGCATTAATTGCTTTAACTGAACCCATTGCATTACGCTCGATACACGGAACTTGCACCAAACCACCTATAGGATCACACGTTAAACCCAGATTATGCTCAATACCAATCTCAGCTGCGTTTTCAATTTGCTCTGGCGTGCCACCTAACACTTCTGTTAACCCAGCCGCAGCCATGGCGCAGGCCGAACCTATTTCACCCTGACAACCTACTTCAGCTCCAGAGATTGAAGCATTCTCTTTTATGATGATGCCGATTGCAGCCGCTGTTAATAAAAACCTAACAATCCCATCTTCACCATCGCGTTTATAAGCACGGCAGAAATGCACGTAATAGTGTATTAAAGCAGGAATAATGCCTGCAGCACCATTAGTAGGCGCAGTAACAACACGTCCACCAGCGGCATTCTCTTCATTTACCGCTAATGCAAATAAATTCACCCAATCCATGCTGCCTTGATTATATTGTTCATTAGTAAGCTTGTTTTCTAATGAATGACATAATTCCGCAGCACGCCTTTTTACTTTTAGACCGCCAGGCAATATACCCGTATTTTTACACCCGGCATCTACGCATTCCTGCATGACTTTCCAGATTTTTAATAATTTTTCACGTACTTCTGCTTCTGGTAACCAGACACATTCGTTGCGCAACATGATTTCACTGATAGATAGTTTTTCTTTTTTACACAGTGCGAGCAACTCATCCCCAGTATTAAACTGATACGGTAAAACAGTGTCGTTTTGTTTAATGGGGGAATGCGCTTGATCGCGCTCACTATCATCTACGACGAAACCACCACCCACAGAGTAATAGATCTTTTCCAGTAAAATATCGTCGCTAGAATCGCATGCAGTGATCATCATGCCATTTGCATGAAACGGTAAGGATTTCTTTCGATGAAAAGTAATATCAACATCGTAATCAAAATTGATTGTTTCAGTACCTGCCAATTTAATCTTCTTTGAGGTAAGAATTTCATTAAAAATATCTGGCACTTTCGTAACATCAACTTCATCGGGTTTTTCACCCATCAAACCCAAAAGCACTGCCTTGCCACTGCCGTGCCCTTTGCCGGTAGCACCAAGCGAACCATAAAGATCTACTGAGATGCTATCTACAGCACCCAGACTCCCCCGCTCTTGCAAACCTGCAAGAAAAGTATTTGCTGCCACCATGGGACCCACAGTATGAGAACTTGAAGGTCCTATACCAATTTTAAATAAATCGAAGATACTAATAGCCATGCGGCGACTCTATATGATTTGAAAACAGAAATTTAAATATAAGAGACTAATATATGTCAAATAATGATCATTAACAGGAATAGTTAATGAAATTACCCACCCCCTACTTTGGAGCTGTTTTTTTAAGACTAAATATTTTTATATTTATAGGTAAATTATTTTTAATAACTTAATTTTAAATAAGGTCTTACTCAAAATTTTTTTGCACATATCAATAAATTCGAAGTTTTGAAGAACATTAAATTTTGTGAAATATGTCACACAAATGAACGAAAATACTCAAAATAAAAAGTGCAAAGTGTGAACTAAAAATATAAGCAATAACTTATCTCATTGATTTAATTTACTATATTTAAAATCACGATAAATTTCCATATTACCCGAATGTACTAGTACATAAGTATTAAGCCCATTAGGCTATTAACTATATTGATAACAAAGATTATAGTTTGTCTGCGGTTGAGGAAAAAAGTTCATTCTTTCTTTGTACCGTAAGATAAAAGTAAACAGTTCACATGAAGGAAATCAGTATTGTTTACTTTTGAATTTTAAATTTATTTTGTGAGGGAAATTATTATGAAAATTCAATTATTAACAGCAGCAGTAGTTATCGCTTTAACTTCATCAACAGCATTTGCTGGAAAACACCATGGTAGTAAAGGCGGTGGAACAGATTTAAGCAATAAATCTAAAAATGCTCTAGCAATCGGAGATTCAACAGGTGCATCTAGCTCTCTTGGATTTAATGTTAATTCTTCAGGAGGCCGAGCAATCGCTGGTTCTATTTATTTAACAGGCGGAGCTTGTGCTTGTGATTTTGACAAAATAAAGAACAGAAGTAAGAACGCAATTGCTGTTGGTCAAGCAACTGCTGGATCTGTTCATGTTGATACTGCAATGGGCGGCGGTCCACGCCCAAGATAAGTTAACCTAGTTTATTAACTAGTTATAACTTACCTGTATAGACAATAGAGGAATTGAAGAATGAAAAATAAAGCATACATTTATACTCCTAAAACGGAATTCATAAATCTATCTAGATTTTCTAAAATCAAAATCTCTATTGTCTCTACAATTGTATTTACGATTGGTATTTTTTCAACACCTGCTTTAGCTGGTAGATTCGACCCACCATCATTAAAACTTCCATTAGAGAATTTTGATTCAAGAATTGATTCAAGTTTATTTAATGTAGACTTTCTTCTTGCTCACATCGTCAATAACTCAAGAAAAACAGTGAGAGAAGTTGGTGAGATAACAGATACAGTTGAAGGGCTCTTACAAGATACTGCAATTTTCACTGGTAGCACTGGAACAGATAGTGCTTCCGCAGGGTCAGTAATAATCCCCCCAGGCACTACTGCTGACACCATTATTATTTTAAATCAGAATGAAGGAGATTCAATAGCCATTCAGCGATAGCATTGTTTCTCTTCTCTAGAAATGAATTAAAACCATAAAAATAAAAGAATACATAAGGATATAATTATGAAAGAGTGGAGAAGAAAACTGACCGTTGTGAGTATCACAGTATTGATTAGCGCATGCTCAACCTCAAATCGTCAAAATGAGTTTAGCAAACATCTCGAATACCCAACTGACACTCAAACGAGAGCGACTAATTTTCTTGGATGTTTTGGTGATATGTTATCCACTTATCGAACAAGTGGAAATAAAGTCTCACCATTAAAAGTGGCCATTGTTGACGTTAAAGATGCTACCAACGTCTCTTCAAGCACCTACCCGGACAGCGAGATACCCAATAACTTTACCGATATGACACTAGGCTTAGTCTCTCGTATTGGCGGACCTATCCGAATATCACACATTCCAACCAGCATAGAATTACTAGATGCTGCTAGATATAAAAGTATTAATAACTCTACTGAAAATGCATTTTTAGGACGATTCACTCCATCTCATTACAGTTATGCCACTATCCAACTCTATGGAGCACTCACAGAATATGATCGCATTATAAGAAACACAAAAACTAGCACTGAAGGATCTTTTGAGTTTGGAAGTGGTAGTGGCGAAACAAATTTAGAAGCGTCAGCAAACAAAGTCACCAATGTTGCCAGAATGACAATGGACTTTAGAATTGCTAGCGCAAATGTAGGTGATGTTGTTAACAACAGTAGTTCTACTAATACCGTACAGGTCTATCAGAAAGGTAATGACCTCTCTTTTGGATTAAGCATTGATGGAAACTCTATAGGCTACAGCAGAGAGCGGTCTGTAGTAGATGCTAGACACAAAGCTATCCGCTTGCTCATCGAATGGGGAGTTATTGAGGCACTAGGAAGATACACTTATGTACCTTATTGGAAGTGCTTACCTAATTCGGATAACAAACAACAAATTGGTTTTAAAGATTTAGTATCTTCAAATCAACTTTATGACTTCCATAACTTCAACCGAGGTAACTCTCGAGTAAGACTGAGAAATAAAAGTAAGGTTTCACTAGTCGATATGCGAGATAAGTTATTAATTAACCAAGTTATGTCAGATTTTCTCAATGCTGAGTATGTAGATGAAGGCGTTCGAAAACTTCTAAAACGCCCCGAAAAAGATACAACTCTAGTACAACGTAGAGTTGAAAACGGAAAAGTTGTTGATAGCAAATCTACTATTGACGGAAAAGCAACTGTACGACGCGACATACTGGCTCATTATAGAAAAGATAGGAGCTACTCAAAACTATCTGATAGCGCTCTGTTAAAGCGATTACATAGCGACTTCGTAAAGGCAAGAATCATAAGTCCTAATGACAATATGTTGGGTGCTAATACTTACCTAGCATTATGGTTAAATGTTCCTATTGAAAAAGGGGCTCGCTGGAGAAAGTAAACTGGTCGATTAAAACAAAACAAAGATGATTAATTATATTTCAAAACTAATAGTGCTTGTTTTAACAAGCACTATTTTGTTTGTGACTTATGCAGATATCGCTTTTTCGGGCTCGTCAGTTAACTCTTTGTCTATTTCAAGCGAACGAACTGAAAGTGATAAAGCTTATCATCTAAAAATACACATTGATGGAATTGAATCATCTCAACTCAAAGTAAAAATAATTGAAACAGGATTACAAATCACTGCACAAAATGGCGGCATGATATCCGGCAATGCTATAGCAGGTGGGCAGTTTATAAATTACTCTTATCAATTTCCAAATGACGCAGCTCTGCAACACCTAAAGAGAGTCAACTCAAACAAACTCGTTGTGTTTACTATCCCCAAAATAAATCAAAAGACACACTAATAGATTCAAGTACACTCTACAAAAACCCAGAACAAAATATGAGTTTTAATTTACAGTTTTAGAATATTGCTTATGAACATAAGAGAATTATTGCAAGAACAAAGAAAGATTTAACTTTGTTAGTAATGGTGCCCAGGGCCGGAATCGAACCGGCACGGTGTTGCCACCGAGGGATTTTAAGTCCCTTGCGTCTACCAATTTCGCCACCTGGGCATACTACTTAGATGGTCTTATAAATCTAGCCTAAGTTTTAAGTGTTTGGCTAACACTGTTTCAATTACACTTTTAAAAAAGTGGAGGTTGAGCCCGGAATCGAACCGGGATAGGCGGTTTTGCAAACCGCTGCATAACCATTTTGCTACTCAACCTTTTCACTAGGGGCGGGATGATAGCATCAAAAATTAACGGATGGAATGCCTATTTCAAACCTTTTTGTTACTTCAATAAAAAAGCCCTAGAATGATTAATCCTAAGGCTTTCTTATTTAAATTTGGAGGCTGGACCTGGAATTAAACCAGGGTATCCGACGTTGCAGGTCGTTGCATAACACTCTGCCATCCAGCCGTGAACAAATATAAATAAAAGCCTTTGCTCAAACTATACTCACCATGATCAACGGCACCTTTTATGACGACCATTGGAGGGTAAGTAATTTGTATAAATTTTCAGCACCTATTTTCATCATCATCTCTAAGAAACTAATAATAAAAAACACTGAATAATCTCTACATTATTTCTTAAATATTCCTTCTTAAACCATGAAGTAACACTCAAGAAACAAAAAAGCCAATCATAATAAAATGATTGGCTTTTGTATTTGGAGCGGGTAACGAGATTCGAACTCGTGACCCCGACCTTGGCAAGGTCGTGCTCTACCAGCTGAGCTACACCCGCTTCGTATCATCAACAACTCATGCCACCAGAGCCGTCTCAACGAGGCGCGTATATTAAGGTTACTTTTAAAAACTGTCAAGCATCTGAATGCAATTTTTTTAAAAGATTTATCAACTCATTTTCGTCAGATACCGGAACGCCTAATTCCTCGGCTTTTGTGAGCTTTGAACCTGCTTTTTCTCCTGCAAATAAAGTTGTAGTATTTTTTGAAATACTGCCACTTACTTTTGCACCTAATGCTTCTAATTGTTCTTTTGCTTCATTTCGTTTCAGTTTTTCAAGTGTTCCAGTTAGCACGTAGGTATTCCCAGCTAGAGGTAAACTTTCTGTTGATTGTCTTTTTTCTGGATTTTGAGGTTCAACTCCCGCATCCAACAAAGCCTGTATAACTTCATTGTTGTGCTCTTGCTGGAAGAAAGTGACGATATGGTTGGCAACTATAGGACCAACATCATCAACGCCTTGCAGGCTATCTAAATCGGCTGCTTTTATTGCTTCTAACGAATAGTAATGATTTGCCAATGATTTGGCGGTCGTTTCACCCACTTCTCTTATACCCAATGAATAGATAAACCTGGCAAGCACTGGATGCTTACTATCATCTAGGGCCTTGATCAGGTTTTGCGCAGATTTTTCACCCATGCGTTCTAACTTGATTAAACTCTCTACATCTAAACTAAATAAATCGCTGACATTTTTAATTAATTTCTCATCGAATAACTGTTCAACCAACTTATCGCCTAGCCCATCAATATCCAGCGCTTTACGTGAGGCAAAATGCTTTATCGCTTCTTTTCTTTGTGCAGGGCAAAATAAACCTCCTGTACAGCGAGCAACAGCCTCTCCCTCAATAAGTTCGACGGTAGAATCGCATACAGGACAGTGCGAGGGTATTACTATTTCCTTAGCGTCCGCTGGGCGTTTATCAGGGACGATTCTAGCCACTTCCGGTATCACATCCCCTGCTCTTCTTACGATGACGGTATCACCTATTCGTACGTCTTTACGTTTGATCTCGTCCATATTATGCAAGGTTGCATTGGTAACAGTGACGCCACCAACAAAAACCGGTTCTAAACGAGCTACGGGTGTTAATGCGCCTGTTCTTCCGACCTGGAACTCTACATCGTTTATTAACGTCATTTGTTCCTGAGCAGGAAATTTATGGGCAATTGCCCAACGAGGTGCCCTACTCACAAAACCTAACTTATTTTGCAATTCCAGAGAATTCACTTTGAACACGACACCGTCTATCTCGTAAGACAAGCTATCTCGCTTGCCGCCGATCTCGTTATAATATTCCAGGCACCCTGCCGCTCCTGATACGACTTTATTCTCAGGACAGATTGGCAAGCCCCAGTCTGCCAATTGTTTCATAGCATCGCTATGATTAGCGGCTAACGTCCCCCCTTCGATTAAACCTGTGGCATAACAATACATAGCAAGATTTCGTGAAGCTGTGATTCTCGAATCGAGCTGTCTCAAACTTCCTGCGGCTGCATTTCTCGGGTTTACAAAGGTTTTGTCGCCATTTTCTCTGGCTTTATTGTTTAACGCTTCGAATGAAGCCTTCGGCATATACACTTCGCCACGCACTTCTAGTCGTTGTGGAATATTTTTGCCGCTTAATTTAAGTGGCACCTGTCTAATGGTTCTGACATTTTCTGTTATGTTCTCCCCTGTTTCGCCATCACCTCGGGTAGCAGCCTGAACCAACACGCCGTTTTCATACAATAAACTCACTGCCAATCCATCAAGCTTGGGTTCAACGCTATACTCGATGGTAATATCCTTTTCACCCAATTTATCTAACAAACGTTTTTCAAAGGCCAATACTTCTTCTTCATTGAACGCATTACCTAGCGATAACATCGGCACCAAGTGTTTTACCTGCGTAAATTCGCTGAGTGGCAGAGCACCAACACGCTGTGTAGGAGATTCTACGGTTAACGTTTCTGGGTATTTTTCTTCTATATCTTGCAACTCACGCAATAATTTATCGTATTCGGCATCAGGAAGCTCAGGGTCATCAAGAACGTAATAACGATGATTATGGTAGTGTAAAATTTCGTGAAGTTCTGCAACACGCTGTTTTACAGACTCAGGTACATTGGGTAATACTTGTTTAGACATAGGGAGGATTTCTTCAGTAAAGATTCAACTTTATGGCCTTTGAATGCTGTATCGGCACTGATCAAACAGTCAATAAGCGCAGTAAAAGCCCCGTTAGTAGAAAAGTATATCAATATTAAACTGATTAAGACTAATGTTATGAATAACTTATAACTTA
This sequence comes from Cocleimonas sp. KMM 6892, assembly GCF_035798195.1. NCBI lineage: Bacteria > Pseudomonadati > Pseudomonadota > Gammaproteobacteria > Thiotrichales > Thiotrichaceae > Cocleimonas > Cocleimonas sp. KMM 6892. The sequence continues at coordinate 734,502 of NZ_JAPFBV010000002.1, forward strand.
AAAATACTTGATTGAAAGTATTAATTTACCTAACAGAAAATTCAGGTACAATACGCGCGTAAAATTTTGCCGCAACATGGTTACATTTATAATTATGGTAAGCAAAATGCAAACAAGGAGACGTAGAAGTATGGCAACAAATAACACGCCAATAACACGCAAGTCCGCTTTACCTGTTGACGGTATTGAGCCTTATGTTCCTAAGAAAGATGAGGAATATATGAATGAAAACCAACTTGCGCACTTTAGAAGTATCTTAATTGCCTGGAAAAAAGCACTCATGGAAGAAGTAGATCGCACCATGGGCCACATGCAAGAAGAAGCGAGTAACTTTTCTGACCCTGCTGACAGAGCAACTCAAGAAGAAGAGTTTACGCTTGAATTGCGTGCACGCGACAGAGAACGCAAACTGGTACGTAAAATCGACAAAACGATTACACGTGTAGACAACGATGACTACGGCTACTGTGATGCATGTGGCATAGAAATTGGACTACAACGTCTAGAAGTTCGTCCGACTGCAGAACTTTGCATTGACTGTAAAACAACAGAAGAGATCAAAGAAAAGCAAATCGCTTAACTTGATTTAATCAGGATTACATCAATCTCAAAAGGAGTGACGGTTTCAGCTGTCACTCCTTTTTTTTGGATTAAATTATGTGCATTAGTCACCCCCCTACTTACAGGGATTTTTTTTAACGGTGACTTTTATCATTCAGATATTGCTGCTGAATAATTGTTAAATTAAAGCGAACATTGTTTTTAGTACTTAGATCATCTAACGTGTATCAATGGGTTTTAATTATCAATCACAAAAGAAAATCAATTCAGTCATAGGCAGATTTGCCCCCTCACCCACCGGACCTTTGCATTTTGGCTCTTTGGTCGCTGCCGTTGCCAGCTATCTAGCGGCAAAAACACAAAACAACGGCAAATGGTTTTTAAGAATTGAAGATGTTGACACTCAGCGCGAACAACCAGGCGCGTCAAAATCCATTATTCAAACGCTTGAGTCTTTTGGTTTTATATGGGATGGGGATATCCTTTTTCAAAGCGAACAAACAGAACGATATCAAACTGCTTTAGAACGAATATCTGATCACATTTATCCCTGTAGTTGTACACGTAAATACCTGCAGTCTTTATCAGACATTAGCACCTACGGTTACCTCTATCCTGGCATTTGTAGAAATGGTATTAACAATCCGGACATACAAAATCCCAGCATCAGGGTAAAAACCAACAAACAGGAAATATGTTTCCAAGATCTATGTCAGCCCGACATTATCTGCCAAAGCATAGAACAGGAAATTGGTGATTTTATTTTAAAACGAAGAGATGGCTTATTTGCTTATCAGTTAGCCGTTGTTGTCGATGATGCTTTTCAAGAAATCAATCAAGTGGTTCGTGGTTCAGATATATTAGACAACACACCAAGACAAGTCTTTTTACAGCAGTTACTCGGTTATCCACAACCAGAATACTTGCATTTTCCTACAGCAGTTACAGCTGATGGCAAAAAACTCAGCAAACAAAATCATTCCCCACCTGTGCTCACAGATAATGACTCAAGCGATAAAAAACTGGAATCATTACTAGCCTCGCTTGAATTTCTGGGACAGAATCCACCGAAACGTTCTGACCTCGAATCAATAAATGATTTATGGAAATGGGCTTTTCAACATTGGGATAATGACAAAATTCCAAAAGTCATGACAAAACCTACTAAATTCACCTAGACTTCCAGTCTTCATTTAATGCGAATACATTAAATAGGAATTTATTTTTGACTTCTTTATGAAATATACCTTATGCAATACACCGTCTTTATAAGCTGGCTGAAAAGCCTGGTGATAGAAATCTTTGCTATCACGTACAACTTATTCAAGCTAATGATCCCTATCATTATCGTTGTCAAAATCATTGAAGAACTGGGTGGCATTGAATATATAGGCATTATCCTTGAACCCATTATGCAAATGGTTGGCTTACCTGCCTCTATGGGCTTGGTCTGGGCGACAACCTTAATCAGTAATATCTACGGCGGCATGATCATCTACGTCACCATGCCTATTGAGCAACCTTTAACAGTCGCCCAAGTTACCGTACTTGGTGCGATGATGTTATATGCACATGCTTTACCTATTGAGTTACGCATCGCTCAAAAAGCAGGCGTTCGAGTAATTTACTTATTGTTATTGCGTGTAGGTGGCGCGTTACTTTTAGGCTTTATCTGTCACAAAGTTTACAGCTTAGGTGGATACTTAGACACACCAAGCACCTCGTTATTCAACCCCGAAGTCAGCACAGATGACTCATTAATGGGATGGTTAATGTTGCAATTAGAAACATTATTTAAGGTATTTCTTGTTATCAGCGCTTTGGTTATCTTTTTACGGTTACTAAAAAGCAGTGGGATTGAAAAACTCATGAGCTGGTTACTCAAACCTGTATTAAAGCTATTAGGCTTAGGCGAAAAAACCACCTCAATCACTATTATCGGTATTACGCTTGGCGTTGTTTATGGCGGGTCACTTTTAATCAATGAAGCAAAAAGTGGACGTATATCCAAAATGGATATTTTCGGATCACTTACGCTGTTAGCTTTATGCCACAGCATTATCGAGGACACATTACTCATCATGTTACTTGGTGCAGATATTACTGGGGCGCTCTATTTCCGCGTATTATTTGCCTTATTACTAACCGCCATTTTAGTCAGACTAGCAAAAGCAATCAGTGACAAAACATTTAATAAATATTTAGTCTACCCAGAACCGACATAATTGACTCACTGGTTCGATAATAATAATTTACATTTAATGCTTTAACGTAACTCAATATCACCTTGTTTAAATTTGACTAGACCGCATAATAGCCACTCCTACACGAGTGTTATGAATAAAGAGCCAGAATTATGAATATGCAGACAACCATTGAAGAAAAATTAACAGAAACACTTGCTCCTGAAGTCTTGGAAGTTATCAATGAAAGTCACATGCATAACGGTCCAGCTACCGAGTCTCATTTTAAAGTTATCGCGGTAAGTGATGCTTTTGAAGGAAAAATGTTAATTGCCCGTCATCGCATGATCAATGCAGCTCTTGCCGATGTATTACAACAGATTCATGCATTGGCACTGCATACCATGACACCAAGTGAATACTTTGAAAAAGCCGGAAAAGTTGCAGATTCTCCACAATGTGAAGGTGGAAGCAAATAAAGGTCACCCCCCTACTTACAGGCGTTTTTTTAGTTACTATTCTCATTCGCCTATCAGTTACTTCAAATAGTTACACAAAGTATTTCTTCGACTAGATATTTCAAATAGCTATTACAAATAGCTTCTTCAATTTACTTCTTTATTTAATTTTTGTATCTATTTCTTTGACCTAGTTTGTTCCTTTAGTTGCTCAATGACGTTTTAAAATAGGCTGTTTTCACCAATGACTTCAAATAATAAATTGCTATTTATTGCAATGATTTTACTAGCGATGACGCTTATACCATTGGGAGATACGGCAGGGAAATTACTCATGCAACAGGGAGTAACCCCCATTTTTGTTGCCTGGTCTCGATTTGCTATTGGCGCACTGTGTTTATTACCTTTCAGCGGATTAAAACTTTCAGAATTACGTCATTTCTTCAATTGGCGATTACTTATTCGCGCAGCTCTTTTTATCGCCTCTGTATCGTCTATTCTGACTGCGATTAAAACAGAATCCATAGCCAATGTATTTGGCGCTTTCTTTATTGGCCCTATTTTATCTTATTTTATTGCCGCGATTTTTCTGAAAGAGCCCATTACACTGGCGAGGTCTACGCTGTTATTTGTGGGTTTTGGCGGCGCTTTATTAGTCATAAAACCTGGTTTCGGTATGAGTACAGGTATGATTTATGCTGTTATGGCAGGAACATTTTACGGCTTTTTTCTCGTGACCAATAGATGGCTCGCAGGCACTTTTAGACCGCGTTTGATTTTAATTTCAACACTGGTGATTGGCAGTTTTGTATTAGCACCTTTCGGCCTTAAGGAAGTACCAGAACTCAATATAAATTTTTCACTATTGATATTACTTAGTTCATTGTCTTCCGCTATCGGCAATCTATTAATCATTGAAGCAAGCCGTCAATTACAAGCAAGTGTCATTGCCCCATTTGTGTATATTCAATTAGTGGCGGCTACCATTTTTGGTGTAGTGGTATTTAATACATGGCCTGATCATTTAAGTTTTATAGGCTTGATTATCTTGATCGTTGCAGGAATGTCTTCGTTCTTAATAGCAAATCGTGAAAAGAAGCGTTCATTGCAAAATTAAACATCACCCATGATGAAAATATAAATTTAGATTTATTCTTAAGGCACCCCCCTACTTACAGCGATATTTTTGGCTATTTATTTTAGGCAAAAAAAAGACGCCCCAAAGAGGAGCGCCAACCGCTAGGAGGGTATTAAATTGTCTATTACCATTCTTATTACATACCCATAAAAAAGAATGAAACAAATAGACAAATTCAGTATATTATTATTTACTAACTTATCAAGTATTTTTAATGACAAATTTCGATAAATGAAAACTTTCATGACTCAGATCGTAATAACCAACAAAAATAGTATGTTTTATATCTCAGGCTATTAAAATCAGTTAGGTTATGCGCCCAAATATGTCAAAATAGCGCTTTTTTTAAGTATCAGGTTTCATTTGCATGAAACCACGCCAATTTGACTAAACTCGCAATAGTTACAAAATGACTGAATACCTACTTATTATCGTCGGAACCGTCTGGGTGAACAATATTGTTCTCGCTCAGTTTCTAGGTTTGTGCCCGTTTATGGGTGTATCTCGCAAGCTTGAGACAGCTATGGGTATGGGCCTGGCAACTACATTTGTCCTCACACTTTCATCTATTTCCAGTTATTTGGTCCATGAATACTTATTAGCGCCTTTTGACCTTGAATACCTCCGCACAATTAGTTTTATTCTTGTGATTGCCGCTATTGTTGGTTTTACAGAGTTAGTCGTACATAAGACCAGCCCCTTACTTCACAATGTTTTAGGTATTTATTTACCCTTGATAACCACAAATTGTGCAGTACTCGGTGTTGCTCTACTCAATGTTCAACAATCGAATAATTTTATCGAATCTGCATTATACGGCTTTGGTTCCGCTCTTGGATTTACCTTGGTTCTGGTGTTATTTGCCGCAATGCGCGAACGTCTTGCAGCAGCAGATGTGCCAGAAGCCTTTCAAGGCAATGCAATTGGCATGATTACCGCGGGTTTAATGGCACTGGCCTTCATGGGCTTTACAGGTTTGATCAAAGGATAATATGTTAACCGCTATATTCATTTTGGTTGGCCTTGCGGTATTCTTTGGATTAGTCCTTGGCTATGCATCAGTAAAGTTTAAAGTCGAAGGTGACCCCTTGTCTGATCAGGTGGATAGCCTGTTACCCCAGACGCAATGCGGGCAATGTAGTTACCCGGGCTGTAGACCGTACGCAGAAGCCATAGCAAAAGGCGAAGCACCGATTAACAAATGTCCTCCTGGTGGAGAAACCACTATTTTGGCGCTGGCCGATTTATTGGACGTAGAGCCCATGGAGCTCGACGAAGATGCTGAAGCTGCTCCTGAAACACCAGAAGTTGCGGTCATTATCGAACAGGATTGCATTGGTTGTACTCTGTGTATTCAAGCCTGCCCAGTGGATGCTATTGTTGGCGCTGCAAAACTGATGCATACGGTCATCGAATCTGAATGCACTGGTTGCGAACTATGTTTACCACCCTGCCCGGTTGACTGCATAGTCATGGAACCTCTCAAAAAAACGCCAGATAGCTGGAAATGGATTGAGCCAAAATCGATTGAAAAGACCTATCACATGGTGCCAACAATTATTGAGACAACCATTAAAGAGCCTTCTGCAATGGCAAACTCTACACCCTCAAATGACACACAAGATAATCAGAAAGATACTACTGGTCTATCTAGCTCATCTGATTCCAACTACAGTGCCGATAAAAACAGCAAAAGTGATTTGAATGATAAAACAAGAGGAGCAGCATAACCATGAATGCTTCGCTTTTATCTAATCGTTCATTAGCTGAAACGACGAGTATAAAACTGTACAAGTTTCATGGCGGTGTTCACCCCCCGTTTCACAAAAAAGATTCAAATCAAAAACCTATCGAGTCAGCAGGCATACCAAGTAAATTAATTGTACCGATTCATCAACACATTGGTAAAAGTGCTGAGGTAGTGGTTAATGTCGGAGACTTGGTCAAAAAAGGTCAATTAATCGCAGAAAAATCAGATGTTATTAGTGCTGCTATTCATGCGCCGACTTCTGGAACAGTTACGTATATCGGAGAGCACTCAATACCCCACCCATCTGGGCTGGCAGAAATTTGTGTGATAATCGAAACAGATGGAGAGGATGATTGGGGTCATTTCAAACTACCACCAATAGAAGATCCGGATAACACGGACTCCTCCGTTTTATTAGAGCGAATTGAACAGACTGGTATTGTTGGTCTGGGTGGCGCTGTTTTTCCTACATCCGTAAAACTAGCCAGTTCTGGAATTAAGCACATTGAAACCCTGATCATCAATGGTGCGGAATGCGAACCCTACATCACCTGCGACGATCGTTTAATGCAAGATCGTAGTGCTGATATTGTAAAAGGCATTCAATTGTTACAAGCATTGGTAAAACCACAAAGATGCCTGATTGCTATTGAAGATAACAAGCCTGAAGCCATTGAAGCAATGCGCAGTGCAACTGCAGAGTTATCAAATATTGAAGTGGTTACCATTCCTACTATTTACCCTAGTGGTGGTGAAAAACAACTGATCGAAATTCTCACCGGAAAAGAAGTACGCTCGGGTGGTTTACCGATTGAATTAGGCCTCATGTGTTTGAATATAGGCACAAGCTACAGTATCTACAAAGCGATTTATTTAGGCGAACCCTTAATATCAAGAATTATTACGGTTACTGGAAACGGCATTCAACACCCGCAAAACTACGAAGTGTTAATTGGCACACCTTTTAGTCACCTAGCAGAAAAAGCTGGCGGCTATACAAAAATGGCAGAGAATTTAATCATGGGTGGTCCAATGATGGGCTTTGCCATTCCGGATGATGCCGTGCCCGTTATTAAAGCGACTAACTGCGCCTTGTTTATTTCTGCGACATCTTTACGTGAATCAAATCCTGCATTCTCTAATCAACCAACACTGCCATGTATCCGCTGCGGCAAATGCATGGAAGTGTGTCCAGTAAAATTATTACCACAACAACTCTACTGGCATATTCGCGCCAAAGATTTTGAAAAAGCAGAAGATCACAGCTTAAGAGATTGTATCGATTGTGGCTGTTGTAGTTATGTTTGCCCTAGTCATATTCCACTCGTGGACTATTTTAGATTTGGTAAAAGTGAAATACGTGAACAGAAAATAGCATTAGAGAAAGCCGATCTCTCACGTCAAAGACATGAATTCTTACTCTACAGAAAAGAACGCGATAAACGCGAAAGAGAAGAAAAACGCGCAGCACACAAGGCAGCACTACAAGAGAAAAAAGCCGCGTCAAAATCAGACAGTACAACAGGTGGGCAAAGCACCTCTCCGAAAGCAGATGCTATAAAAGCAGCGATGGAAAGAGCTAAAGCAAAAAAACTGGCACGCACAGAGTCTGAGAAAATGGATACCAAAGAATCTGATACCAAGACTGTTGCAAAAGCCAGTACTGAAGAAGCTGAATAAACAATGAAGTTTAAAACTAAAACATCCCCTTTCTTGAATAGCAGTCAGAACATCAACAGTGTGATGTTGCAAGTGCTATTAGCTTTAATACCTGGCACCTTAACGTTGATGTACTTCTTCGGCACCGGGATATTATTGAATGTAATCATTTCAATTGTTTTTGCGGTGTCTCTGGAAACGCTAGCCCTGATCATTCGCAAACGTCCTTTATTGCCTTTTCTAAGCGATCTAAGCGCCATAGTAACCGCGTGGTTGTTTGCGTTAACGCTACCTCCACTAATGCCATGGTGGATAATTTTTGTTGGCATTTTCTTTGCGATCATCATTGCAAAACATCTATATGGAGGCTTGGGATATAACCCTTTCAATCCTGCTATGGTCGGTTTCGCCGTATTAATTGTTTCTTTTCCTTTTGAAATGAGCCAATGGGTACACCCGCGAACCTTTGGTGATCTCGGCGCTTATGATTTTAGCCTTATGGAAAAACTTTCCTTTATTTTTGGCGATCAAAAACCCGCCTGGGATGCCATAACCATGGCAACACCTTTGGATGAAGTTAAGACAGGCTTGCGCGCAGGCACAGATTTTAGCAGTGTAATGAGAGAATCTTCCTATTTACAAACGTTCTCACAAAACACCTGGATGTGGAGTAGTTTGGCTTTCATGTTAGGTGGCATCTGGTTGCTTTATAAAAAAGTTATTCAATGGCAGATACCCGTTGCCTTGTTAGGTACATTGTTTTTACTTTCAGCTGTGTTTTATCTTTTTTCTGCAGATAGTTTTGCCAGCCCTTTGTTTCATATCACTAGTGGCGCGACCATACTTGGCGCATTTTTCATCGCTACTGACCCCGTTTCAGCCAGTACCACACCCGTAGGCAAGTTGATTTACGGAGCCAGCATTGGTTTCTTTATCTACATTATTCGGGTCTGGGGCAATTATCCAGATGCCATCGCATTTGCGGTACTCATCATGAATATGGCTGTACCGATGATTGATTACTACACACAGCCTCGCGTATTTGGTCACAAACCTTCGTTCTTTTCTTCTGGTGCTACACAGCGAAAACAGGATAAAAAGCTATGATCAGGATAGAGCCGTGAAACAGCATTTTGAAGCGATGAAAAAAGCGGGTGCTTCGTTGGCATTATTTGCCTTCATTAGCGTGGTGCTAGTGTCGACAACGAATAGCTTAACCAAGCATAAAATTGAAGAAAATCAGGCAAAGCTGTTGTTAAAGGCACTCAACCAGATTGCCCCAAAAAATTCCTATGACAATGATCTGGCAAATAGCAAAATCATTATTGAGCCTGCTGAGAATGGCTTTATTCGAGAAACACCTGTCTACCTTGCCACCTTAAAAGGCAAACCTGTAACTGCCATTTTCGAAGTGACTACATTGAAGGGCTATAGCGGTGCGATAACATTCTTGCTAGGTATCAATGCAGACGATAAGTCGGTAGCCGGTCTTCGTGTTGTAAGTCACCACGAGACCCCGGGGCTCGGTGATAAAATGGAAATACGCAAGAGTGACTGGGTACTTGGTTTTGATGGAAAATCCTTAGGCAATCCGGATATTGAGCACTGGCATGTTAAAAAAGATGGGGGCGATTTCGATCAATTCACGGGGGCTACTATCACACCAAGAGCCATCGTTAATGCTACAAGATCTACCTTACTCTACGCGCAAGAAAATATGGACAGAATATTTATGACGCATCTAAACTCTGTGCCTAATAGCAATAAACAATCTAAAAACAAGGGTACACAATAATGTCTGCCACTTCACCCACTGATACAGGCTTAGATCTGGACGACGTATCACCTCCGAAAGGAACTGTCTGGAATAAAAGTGAACGCAGAAAAATCACGATGGATGGCCTTTGGCATAATAATCCGGGCTTGGTTCAATTATTAGGTCTATGTCCGTTGCTAGCAGTAACTGGAAATTTGATCAATGGCTTAGGTCTGGGTATCGCAACCATTATCACGTTGACGGTATCAAACATCATTATTGCTTTTACTCGAAACTGGGTACGAAAAGAAATTCGAATTCCATACTATGTATTAGTAATCGCATCCATTGTTACCATGATAGATCTGAGTATGAATGCCATCACACCAGAACTTCATAGTGTGCTTGGTATCTTTATCCCTTTGATAGTAACCAACTGTTTAATTATAGGGCGCGCAGAAGCGTTCGCATCCAAGAACACCATTAAACGTGCGGCTCTTGACGGATTTATGATGGGATTAGGTTTCACCTTGGTTTTGATTGCATTAGGCGCAATACGTGAAATTATCGGCAGTGGCACCTTATTTGCAGATGCATCATTGATGTTTGGTGATATTGCAAAAGACTGGTACATCAAACCCTTTGAAGAATATCAGGGCTTTCTTTTAGCTATTCTACCCCCAGGTGCTTTTTTGGTTATGGGCTTTCTTATCGCTATGAAAAACGTTGTAGATAAGAAGCTAAAGTCTTAATAGTTGTGAACCGTTTTTATTGACTATAGAAACGGCTGTTTCGTCAGTTATCGACCAATAAATCAATGGGCTATTATTCAATCAATGTTCTACTGTTTTATCAACGGTGAAATATAAGCATTGATATCATTATCGTTGAGCTCAGCACTTTCATCGTGCCACCATCCGCTCAATGCTGTTACTTCACCCAGTGTTACATCAAAAGCTTCAGAAAAGAGTGTCATCCACTCTAATTGCTGCTCTATTTCTTGCTCCAAGACTAAAAAACGCAACATCTCAGCAGGCGTCTTTTTCTCTGCCGCCATAAGCTTTAACGTATCAACAATTTCTTCTCTTTTCATTCTACAAACCTATAATCTTCAAACCTACAAAATTCAAACGATAACAAAACATTCACTGTATTTAATGAGTTTTATTTAGAGTTAATTACACTCATTAAATATTCTGACCTGACACCTTGCGCATTTATTATCATCAAGTCTTTTCTTAATGAGTCTTATTGCCTGCGATTTAGAGTCAAAGAAATGATCATTACCAATCATTTTGATAAAGTGGGATTTTGCCGCATCCGCATAAACGCCGGGCTTCATTCCTACGAAATAGAGGCCGCCCCCTTGTTTATCGAGACGTTTATTTTCAGCAACTAACATTTCTGAACCAGCCAGATCGATAAAGTTAATACCACTGGCTTCTATCAGGATGTGATTAATATTTTCAGTATCAGAGATCTTGGCGAATTTCTTTTGAATGTGATTCACCGAACCAAAATAAATCGACATATCAATACGAATTATTTTAAGTTGTGGGCATTGTAGAATGGGTTTTTCGCGAATATCAATAAACTTACGATGCGTATTTTTTGGGCCATCATCGATAGATAACACAGGTATTTTCGGCGTAGAGGTTTTTGCCAGAAATAAAACCAGCGACAACAACACACCCAGGTAGATCGCAAATTCTAGTTCCAGAAACAGTGTCGCCAGAAACGTGGTTATCAACACCGAAGACTCTGATTTGCTAAAGGCCAGTGTTTGTTTGATGTGCGGTATATCTATCAGATTATAGGCAACCAATAGTATAACGCCACCCATCGAGGCAATTGGCAAGTAGGCGGTTAATGGAGCCACCAACAACACGATTACAACCAAGAACAAAGCAGCGAATATGGCTGATAAAGGCGTTCTCGCACCTGCTTCATAGTTAATACCTGAACGGGTAAAGGAACCTGAGCCAGCATAACTCGAGAAGAAACTACCAACGATATTAGACATTCCTTGCCCAATAAATTCCTGATTAGAATCTATGCGCTGATCGGATTTCGTGGATATTGCACGACTGATGGATACCGCTTCGATAAGTCCTAATAAGGCAACCGCAAAAGCCTCAGAGGTTAACAGTTGTAAATTAGCAAATGAGAAATCAGGCGTTGAAAACGGCGGTAAGTGTCGCGGAATTTCTCCCACTAATTTTATGTCGTTGGTAAATTGACCAAAAAATAATGCGAGCAAACTACCGACTATCATGCCGAATAATAAATACGGCGAACGCGGTATAAACTTTTTGATACTGAGAGCAGCAATCATAGTAGCCACTGCTATCAACACAAGATAGATATTGGTTTGAGCAAAGCCTGTGATTATTTCTATCCAGGTATGCACAAAGGATTCTCCTTTTGGCACGAAGATACCCGTAATATTTTTCATCTGACTGGTTGCAATCAAAATTGCTGCGCCAGCCGTAAAGCCAATAACAACCGTGTGTGATACGAAGTTAGCCAAAGCCCCTAATCGAGCGATACCAAAACTTAATTGATAAATACCCGCCAGAAAAGTCAGCGTTAACGCCATTGATACGAATTCTGGAGTGCCTGGTTCTGCATGGTGACTAACCGCAGAAAAAATAACGATGGATATCGCAGTGGTGGGACCAGAGACCAGGTGAAATGAGGAGCCAAATAATGCCGCAATGATCGGAGTAACCATTGCCGTATAAAGACCATATTCAGGAGGCAGACCCGCTATTGTAGCGAAAGCTACGCCCTGCGGAAGCACAATGACCGCACCTGTCAGCCCTGCAATGATATCCGCTTTTATTGTCTCTTTAGTTAAGAGTTTAAACCAAGCCAAAAAGGGAAACAGAGCTACAATGTTCATCAGTCTATCACTATATTAGGGAGTAATAATAATGGGAGCGGATTGTATGCCTCTAAATTGATTAGCTCAAGGATAAAAAGGCTTCAATCTGTTATAAATTCTAAAGCCACCCCCCTACTTACAGGCGTTTTTTTTCATATTCAAATTATTGAGCATGAAATCATTCTAAATCATCGTTTAATAAAAAAGCCTGAGCCATCGTTAAGATGAGTCAGGCTTTAAAATACTTAGTACCACATTGAAGTAATCAATTAGTTTTTACACTGTTCAAAACAACTGATTAAGGCAACTGACTAATTAGCTCTTCAGATATTTCTTTAATGCCTTTTGATCCATCGATAGATATTATCTTTGCATCGGTATTATTTTTGAAATAGTTAACAGCAGCCATCGTCCCGGTAACATCATCGTAATAGATATTATGGCGTTTATTGATCGCAGCTTCATCTTGATCATCGGCTCTGGCTGATAACTCTCCGCCACACACACGACATACTAGCTCGCCGTCTTTCTCAACAGGCTTAATCGCGTCAAAGGCAATATGATTAGGGTGATTATTGTCGTTTGCACATAAACGGCGACCCATTATACGTTCTTTGGCAATATCACGATCTAAGACAATTTCGATAACATAATCAAGCTTCATACCAGATTCTGTTAACGCCTTATCCAGCGCTTCTGCTTGCGCTAACGAACGAGGAAAACCGTCAAGCAACCAACCGTTTTCTTTAGAGTTTGCGAGTGTTTCTAATACCATGGGAATAGTTAGATCATCAGGGACTAAATTTCCTTCATCGATGTATTCTTTGGCTTTGAGTCCTAGTTCGGTCCCACCTTTAATATGCTCACGAAAAATGGCTCCAGATTCAATATGATCAAGACCATATTTTTTCTTCACGATAGCACCTTGAGTGCCTTTGCCACTTCCATTTGGACCGAAGGCCAAAATATTCATTAACTTCTCCCTAGTAAAATTTGGTCGAACTCACATCATGATATTTTATTATAATAATCATAAGTAAAAATTATTTTATACTTATATCACAAAATCTTGATTTTCTTATAGGGTAATTGAAAAGATTTCACTTTAAAAGACGCCACAACAATTTTAGTCCGTTTTTGGCAATTATTAATATTCACTATGTATCTTATGAACTATTATTGACTTTTCAACAAACACAAAAAAGCACAATAATCTAATTCCTCTTCATTACTGATAAATTTCTCTTCGTATCAAAAATTGATAATCAACTTAACTTTTTGATTGAGCGAATGCTCTCTATATAAGGTTTGATTTTTTTTGCATGCAGCGCCACCTTAGCTAAAGAGGAGATCTCTTTAACGGTCAAGCGCGTCAATGCGAATACTCTCGGTTTAACTGGAGTTTCGATCATTTCGGGATATCGCCATTTCCAGCGAAGGTATCCGGGAATATTCTGGTTAATATTCGAAAACGTCTTTTGCACCCATTGGTAACGATGATTTGAAAGATACGATTGCAGCGAGTAGCGATCTAATTCACGTTTTAAAGTTGTGGATACAACATCAGTAGTTTTTTTAGTGAAGATCCAATTCAAATTAAGGTTTTCTTCTTCTAGTGATATAACCTTATGAAACCATAACGGCGGTATATACAGCATATCACCCTGATTCAAAATGACACGAGTGTAGTTTTTGTTGTTAAAAATCTTCTCATCATTACCATCCATAATCGCAAAGCTAGTGAATGGATAGCAATCTAATGGTGTTTCAGGTGAAACCAGATACCATTTCTTTTTACCTGTCATCTGCACATTAAAAACGTTCACCATATTAGCATCGTAATGCCAGCTGGAGACATTCCCTTGTGGGTGTGCCCAGATTCGCATTAACTCGTTACGTGGAAATACATTTTCTGAGTCTAGTAATTGATCAATGATTTTTGGCGTTTGGTAGTCTTCTTCTAAAGAGCCTTTCTCCATCCAGTACCAAAGCGAAGCAGCTTTTGCTTTAGCGTCTTTGGCTAACTTCTCTCTTATATAGTCTTCACTCCAGGTAGAAATTGCAGGCCAATCTTGTCCGATATTTTCAATGATTACTGGCGTTTCGGTTTTATAATATTTTTCTGTAAATACTTCTGACGAAATACTGGAAGGCTCACGCGCTATTTCAAAATAACCTTTGTTTTTATTATGCTGATAATCATTGTTCATTGATGGCATGGTCTAATTAGAAATACTGAGATTTATTATAACGCTATCAAATAAAATGACACCCCCCTACTTTGAGGCGTTTTTTTATAGTTAACTTATGTGTTGAGAAATGTACTCAGGAACAAACAATTATTTACAAACCCAGTATAAATATTTTATACGCTTTTTATAATCTTTAAGTGTTTATCGTGATCGCTTAAAGCCTGTATAATCTCTCGTTTTTCCAAGAACTAATCTCCTTATGTTAACTTTTGTTGCAGCCATTATTTTTGGGCTATTTCTACTGATATGGAGCGCTGATCGTTTTATAGATGGTGCATCTAATATCGCCCGAACGATGGGTATATCGCCACTTATTGTGGGCATGCTTATTATCGGCCTTGGCACTTCAGCACCTGAAATGTTGGTTTCTGCTGCAGCGGCCTTACAAGGCAATCCTGGCTTGGGTATTGGCAATGCAATAGGGTCTAACATCACTAACATCACACTGGTGTTAGGTGTGACAGCGATGTTCTTTGTGCTACCTGTACATTCAAGCTTGCTGAAAAAAGAAATTCCACTGGTTTTAGCCTCAGCCATTCTGGCCTGGCTGCTTATGTTGGATAATTACTTCTCTAGACTGGATAGTGTCATTCTTGTTTGTGCAATGGCAGGTATTCTTTACTGGATGATATCTTCTGCAAGAAAAGACCGACATACCCATGATCCACTGGTAGATGAAACGCTCGGTGAATTACCAGAAACCATGCCTTTCAAACAGGCCATGATATGGACAATTGTTGGATTGTTACTCCTTTTGGTGAGCTCTAAACTACTCGTATGGGGTGCTTCGAGTATCGCTAGTGTCATGGGAATAAGTGATTTAGTCATAGGGCTGACCATTGTTGCAATCGGCACCAGCTTACCTGAGTTAGCCGCAACAATAAGCAGTGCACGTAAAGGTGAAACCGACCTTGCTGTTGGCAATATTGTTGGGTCAAACCTGTTTAACACACTTGCTGTTCTACCTATTCCGGCGTTAATACAACCACTAGCCATTCCTGAAGGTGTATTAGATAGAGATATTTGGGTTATGTTAGGTTTGACTGTTATCCTGTTAATATTTAGCTATGGTTGTTTTAAAAACGCCCGTTTCAAAATCACGAAAATGAATGGCTTAGTATTGTTTTTGGCGTTTATCGCCTATGAAGCATTACTCTATTTTAAAACTATTCAATAGCCTTTTAAATTATCATTGATACCTACTATATGATTGATTTTTTAAATCCTTTTAATCAACATTAATTACTCAAATGCCTGATTATATGGCATTGCGACGGATTAGCACTATTCATGACTATCAACAAAGATAAACCAGATTTTATAGGATTGGCTCAAGCTGTTATCGCTGCTGAAATTGAAGCTGTTGAAGCTTTAAAGCATCGACTTGATGAAAATTTCATAAAGACTTGTGAAGCTATTTTATCCTGCAAAGGCCGTGTCATTATTTCAGGCATGGGAAAATCCGGACACATCAGTAATAAAATTGCTGCAACACTTGCCAGCACAGGAACGCCTGCTTTTTTTGTTCACCCCGGTGAAGCATTGCATGGTGATCTGGGTATGATTACTGCTGAAGATGTGGTTGTGGCGATATCAAATTCTGGAACCACAGAAGAAGTCGTAACCATAGCCTCAGTTGTTAAAAGATTAGGCGCTGTTGTCATTGGAATGTCTGGCGATAAACACTCACCATTAGCCGAAATTTCTGATTACCATCTGGATATTGCGGTAGAAAAAGAAGCGTGCCCTTTGGGATTAGCACCTACTTCAAGCACAACGGTAACCTTAGTTATGGGTGATGCTCTTGCAGTGGCATTATTAGAAGCGAGAGGCTTTACGCCAGATGATTTTGCCCGATCCCACCCTGGTGGTCGCTTAGGTAAACGACTACTGGTTCACGTTAGAGATATTATGCAAGAAGGCGAAGCAACTCCTATCTGTTTGCCCGAAACAACATTAAGCAATGCAATTCTGGAAATGACCAGTAAAAAGCTCGGCGCAACGTTGATCAGTGATAAGGATAATACATTGCTAGGTATCTTCACCGATGGCGATTTGCGTAGAACCTTTGAAAATGGCATTGACTTAAAGGTAGTTAAGATTGGAGATATCGCGCATAAAGAATGTATTTCTACGCACAGTGATGAACTCGCTGTAAATGTTTTAAACCTTATGCAAGATAAAGAAATCACTGTTTTACCGGTTACTGATGAACATAAAAAAATAAAAGGTATCATACATATGCATGACTTACTAAAAGCTGGGATCGTATAAATGAATCAAATTTCAGATAAAGAAAAAAGACAGGAGCTACTAGAAAAAGCAAAAAAAATTAAGCTGCTGATTTTCGATATTGATGGCGTATTAACAGATGGCAGTTTGTTTTTTGATAATCAGGGTCAGGAATATAAAGCGTTCAATTCGAAGGACGGCCATGGCATAAGATTATTACTGGATAATGGTATTAACGTTGCAATAATAACCGGCAGAAAATCCGAGCTTGTTATGCATAGAGCAAATAATTTAAAGATCCCTAAAGAATATATCTACCAGGGTTACCGAGATAAAGTCCCCGCTTTTTATGAGCTTCTGGAAAAGACAAAACTTGAGAAAGAGAATATTGCATTTATTGGTGATGACGTCATAGATCTACCCATTATGAGTCAGGTTGGTTTATCTATTGCGACTGCGGATGCACACTGGTTTGTGCAACAAAATTCGGATTTGATTTGTCAACTAAATGGCGGCAGAGGCGCTGGTCGCGAAGCCTGCGAATTTATACTCGAAGCACACGGACTTCTTGATGATATTTTACAAAGCTATATTCGTAGTTAAAATAACACCCCATGCAGACAACCTTAACTAACATATCTAAATGAACCGAAGCGGCTTACTCTTCTTGTTTTTGGCGACGGTTATTGCACTGGGATTTACCTGGTTAAACTCTACGTGGCTTTCATTTAAAGGCTTCTCTGTTTCTAAAAACGAAAAACTCATTGATTATTATTTAAGTGATTTTAGCGTTTTAAATACTTATCCAAATGGAAACATGAAATACCAGATTAAAGGTGAACACCTTGTCCATCAGCAATCAACTGGGGCTAGTCAGATATTTTCACCCGAATTAATAGCCAAAGATACGGATGGTGTCGTTATTACATTAACGGCTAAAAAAGCAGAACAGGCAGAAAAAAACGGACCTATAAACCTAAACGGAGATGTTATTGCAATCAAAGATAGTCCAGAAGTTACAAAAAGTTTTGAATTGCTAACTCGAAATTTGACTTATAATCCTTTGATAAGAGAACTATCTTCAGAAGAAGAAATTACCCTGAATTCTGTAAACGGTATCATAAAAGGTCAAGGCTTTAACACTAAACTCGATGAAGAAGAATTAAGGATACATAAAAATGTACAAGCTATACTTATCCCTAGCAAATAAACTAAACAAGGCTGTTTGTTTTTTTATCGCATCCATTGCACTTTCTACAATAGTTTTATCGCCTGTCTATGCACTTAAAGATGACATAGAAAAACCTGTTCATATCAATGCCGATAGCGTTCTATTCAATAAAGCAAAAGGTTTAGCCGTATACGAAGGAAACGTGACAATTGTTCAGGGAACACTTGATATCAGAGCATCTAAAATTGAAATCAATGCTGTAAACAATGAAATTAGCCGAATTACAGCGAGTGGCTCTCCTGTTAGTTTTCAGCAAAAAATGGATGATGGAAAACTGGCTAAAGGAAAAGCCAATAGAGTGATTTATCAAGTAAAAGAAAAACGCATAGTGCTTGATGGTAATGCGAGTATTTCTCAAAATAATGACCAGTTCGCAAGTAATCACATCGAATACTCCACGGTAAATGGCGAACTAAAAGCTGGTGACAAAAAAGCACCTGGTAAAGGTCGCGTTAAAGCAATTTTCTACCCTACCAATAAGACTAAATAACGTCATTCACCCAAAACTTACAATAAAGATAATCTCGTTGATGATTGATAATAGGTAAACCATTGAGTGTACTAATCGCAAAAGACTTACATAAAAGTTACGGCAAGCGCGTCATTTTAAAAGGCATCTCTTTAGAAATAAATAGCGCTGAAGTCGTTGGTTTACTCGGCCCTAATGGGGCGGGAAAAACGACTTGTTTTTATATGGTAGTAGGTCTAGTAGCTATTGACAAAGGTAGCGTCAAGATTCAATCGAGCACTTCAAGTAACGAGAATGCTGTTGATTTAACCAAACTTACAATGCATTTACGAGCGCGCCAAGGTATTGGATATCTTGCTCAGGAAGCCAGTATTTTTCGAAAACTGAGTGTCGCTGATAATATTTTTGCCATCTTAGAAACCAGAGCAGATCTTAATAAAATAGAGCGCCGAGACAAGCTTGAAAATCTGCTAGAAGAGTTTCAAATTACGCACTTGCGCGATAGTTTGGGCATAAGTCTATCAGGCGGCGAACGTAGACGCGTTGAAATTGCTAGAGCACTTGCTACAGAACCTTCTTTCATACTATTAGATGAGCCTTTTGCTGGAGTAGACCCTGTTTCTGTGATTGAAATTCAAAAAATCATTTCTCACCTCAAGGCGCGAGGCATTGGAGTTTTGATTACAGATCATAATGTTAGAGAAACATTAGGTATTTGTGATCGCGCTTATGTATTAGGTAATGGCGATATCTTGGCAGAAGGCTCTGCAGAAGATATTTTGAATAATAAACAAGTACGCGAAATCTATTTAGGTGAAGATTTTAAATTATAAACGCAGTTATAATGAACCTATGCAATAACCGTACCATTAATCATTTTTTTATAAAAAAAACTCAACTCGTGTTACACTTTATTAACAATAAATAAAGAGCACATAGATATCAGAAAATGATAAAACAGGGTTTAAATATCAAACTTGGACAATCTTTGTCCATGACCCCGCAATTGCAACAAGCGATAAAGCTACTGCAACTTTCATCGACAGAACTTGAACAGGAAATTCAGGAAGTACTTGATACCAACCCTCTTCTAGAACGATCAGATGATGCTCAACCCATTGAAGAAAAACCCACATCGAACACCGAATTAGAAGGCAAAGACGCTAACGAAGAGCATATCCCTGAAGATATGAAAATCGATGCTGACTGGGATGATATTTACGATCCTGAGTGGAAAACAACAAATTCTGACAGTTCAAATGCAAATAGCACATCCGATTTCATAGAAACCATGCACTCTACTGAGCAAGGCCTCACTGAACATTTAATGTGGCAAGTAGAGATGGGCAATCTCAGTTTTCAAGATAAAGAAATCGCAAAACTCATTATTGATTATCTGGATGATGATGGCTATCTGACTGAGCCACTCGAACAAATTCATGAAACACTGGAAGATATTCTACTTGTAGAGCTTGATGAAGTAGAAGCAGTACTGACTTATGTGCAACATCTTTCACCTACTGGAATTGCTGCCCAATCGCTTGGAGAATGTCTGGTTCTTCAGTTAAAACATGATTACGCCGATCATGCTTTATTCAAAAAAGCCAAACGCTTATTAGAAAAACATCTGGACTTGCTTGAAAAAAGGGATTATACAGGAATTAAAAGAAGCTTAAGAGTAACCGATACGGTACTGGAAAATCTGATTCATCTGATCCGTAAATTAGATCCTAAACCTGGTAAACTCTATAATAATTCTTCTACTGACTATATTGTTCCAGATGTATATGTGAAAAATATCAATGGTAAGTGGAAAATATCACTTAACGGAAGCACGAAAACGGAGTTAAAAGTTAATAGCTACTACGAAGATATGCTAAAAGAACCAACTCAAAAAACTGCGGCCAGCCAGGAAACGAATAAGTACATCAAAGACAACCTGCAACAAGCTAAATGGTTTATTAATAGTCTGGAAAACCGTAACAGCACCATTCTTAATGTGGCTCATGCCATTATCGAAAATCAACTACCTTTTCTTCAATACGGCGAAGAAGCCATGAAGCCTATGGTATTAAGTGATTTAGCCGATCAATTAGGTATTCATGAGTCTACCGTTTCTCGAGTAACCACTCGTAAATATATGCACACTCCCAGAGGCGTATATGAATTCAAATTCTTTTTCTCCAGCCATGTTAGTACTGATGCTGGTGGAGAATGCTCTGCGACCGCAATTCGAGCAATGATCAAAAGCTTAATTGCTAAAGAAAATCCAAAAAAACCGCTGAGTGACAACAAATTGACAAATCTGCTCAATGAGCAGGGAATCAATGTAGCGCGACGTACTGTCGCAAAATACCGTGAAGCACAATCGATACCATCTTCTCACGATCGTAAAGCTTTCGCATAGGAGTTAACTGTATAGTAAAAGTATCAAGATCTTCACACTGCGATTTACTGAAAGGGCTTTCAGGTTAATAGTCGCAACAACCTCAATGATAGGAGTGAAAATATGCAATTAGATATTACTGGTCATCACATTGACGTAACCCCATTACTTAATAATTATATTCGGGAAAAAGTAACACGCTTAACGCGTCATTTTGATCAAGTACTCAACATTCACGTCATATTAGAAGTTCAAAAACATCACAATAAGGCAGAAGCTTCAATCAATGTTAGCGGTAATCATATTTACGCTGATGCACAAGAAGAAGACATGTATGCAGCAATAGATGCCTTAGCCGATAAACTAGATCGACAAATTCTTAAGCATAAAGAAAAAATTCGCAGCCATCGTAAACACGAAGGCAACCATAGAAATATTGTTATGGATCAATATGCTTAATTTTTCTACAAGCTGTTAACTTATAGACATGTCTCTTACGCTGAGTAAGAGACATGCTAATCAATAAAAATAATACACCCCCATAAGACACCAAGACAATAACCCAATTCATTCTAATGTAATAGAATCGCTATATTTTTTTCTGTAATATCAACAACTAGCCATCCGAACTTTAAATATAAATCCGATAGAGATTCATAGTGCATGACTGATAAACAAAAGCTTCCTGTGTTAGTACCTGAAAGAGTATCTTTCGTCAAAAAGATGGAAAGCAAGAAATGTGTATTCGATGCTTTGACTGAATTACTTGAAAAAGGGCAAAAAGAAGTTACTAAAAACCAAATTTTTGATGCATTAGTTTCCCGCGAAAAACTCGGCGACACTTACATTGGAAATGGTATTGCACTCCCTAGAGCGCACCTGGATATCACCAATCCTCGTGCTGCTTTACTGGTATTAAAACGAGGCTTGAGTTTAAATAGCGCCGATAAAAAAGATATTAAGCTTTTTCTTGCGATACTGGTTCCACAAAAACAACAAAAAAAATGCTCTGCGATACTCTCTGACTATTATCGAAGCCTTCTGAAAGATAAAGAATTAGACACGATGGTTAAATCAGAAAATGCAGAATTAGTTGCACAATATTTTGATCAGTTTTTTAATTTTGAGGACATGTGATGCATATCATAATTGTAAGTGGAATGTCCGGAGCCGGAAAAACACAAGTACTTCATACGCTTGAAGATCAGGGATATTACTGTATCGACAATCTGCCTCTGGAATTATTTGAAAACGTATTTGAAACCGAACGACTGTTAAAGCATCAAAAGATTGCTGTAGGTGTTGATATCAGAAGCGGCAAAAAATACTTAAAAAAACTACCAGAAATGGTGACCAAACTTAAACGCAAGTTTAAAACAGATGTCATATATTTATACGCGGGTAAGTCGGTTCTTATTAAGCGTTACGATGAAACACGCAGAAAACACCCACTAAGCTCCCCCGATACAACCCTAAGGGATGCAATACTAAAAGAATATGATCTAATCGAACCCATCCGAGTTATAGCTGACATCCAGATTGACACCAGCACCACCAATATTTACGAACTCGCATCTAAAATCACTTCTAGAGTAAGCAATACACAGCATCAGTCTCTATCGCTTATGTTTCAATCATTCGGATTCAAGCATGGAACACCAAGAGATTCAGATTATTTATTTGATGTTCGCTGCCTACCCAACCCATACTGGATTCATGATCTACGCCCATACACAGGACTGGATAAAGAAGTATCCGAATGGTTATCGTCTCATGAATTAGTCAATGAAATGGAAAAAGATCTTAAGTATTTCATCGAAAAATGGATTCCCAAAATCATTTCAAGCCAAAGAGCCTATCTAACTATTTCAATTGGCTGTACGGGCGGACATCATCGATCAGTTTACTTAATTGAAAAACTCGCAAAACACTTTGAAACGATTTATAAAGATTCTGTCATAGTGCAACATCGAGAGCTTGATTAAGCAATCGATTCATCACTTATAGAACTCTTATTGCATATCTAGATTGATCTGATCTATCACAGCTAAAGGATCTGCAGATTGTGTTATAGGTCTTCCGACTACGATATAACTAACACCACTGGCATTCGCCTCAGCTGGAGTCATGACACGATGCTGATCACCTTGAGCTGAGCCAGCAGGTCTGATACCTGGCGTTACCAATAGAAAATCAGGACCTAAAATTTCTCTGAGCATCTTAGCTTCTCTTGCTGAACATACAATGCCATCCAACATCGATGCCTTAGTGAGTTTTGCCAAATGTTTGACTTGCTCTTCTGGAGAAAACGCAACATTAGTACCTGCTAATTGCTCGCTATCCATAGATGTTAAAACAGTCACTGCAATCAACTTAGCGTTAGATTGTGTTTCTTCGAGCGCCTGTTTTGCAGCAAGCATCATTTTCTGACCGCCACTCGCATGAACGTTCATCATCCATACACCCAGTGAAGCTGCACTCTTACATGCAGATGCAACGGTATTCGGAATATCATGAAATTTCAGATCTAAAAATACATCAAAACCTTTATCGACCAATTGCTTAACAAAGTCTGGACCTGCTGCCACAAATAATTCGAAGCCTACTTTTAGTTTACAACTCTGTGGAGACAGCGGCTCTATAAATTGAAGCGCCTGCTCTTTAGTTGGGAAATCAAGGGCGATAATTAACCTGCTAGACATGATATTTTCTCAAGATAATAAAATTAATAGTACCTTATTATAGATAAAGTCACCCCCCCACTTACAGGCCTTTTTTTGGTGATTATCCTATTTAGGTGAAGAGGTTACGCGTGCTCAACCGTATCCCAATGATGACATGCAGGACAACGCCATAGGTAATCATGCATTTTATAACCGCAATGCTCGCATCGAAAGGCAGGTACTCCCTTCAAATAATTTCCTAATGATTGATTCACAAGAACCATTCCCGTTTCAGGAGTAATCTCACCCTCCCCTGTATTAATATATTCTGATGCTTTATAGATCGACTCAATATTCAACTTCTTGTTGGCTAGGGACTCAGAAATCAAAGAATCTACATTTTCAGTTAATTTGTACTTAGTGGATAACGTCAGAATCACTTCGAAAATACTCTTATCTTGATTCTTTTTAAATAATGTTAATAGTGAATCTAATACAAAAGATAACTCACCTGTTTGATTTGCCGTTTCTTCTATTTTTGATAACAACATATTCAATACACGGCTATCTTCATTCACGGCTTTCAGGTAATGATTTAAAGCTTGCTTATACTGTTTTTGATGTAGCGCTGTATCACCCTGCAACGTCATCAAACGCGTGGATAATTTATACGCTTTTTTTGCTTTAGCAATATAACCATCGACTTCATGTAGATTACCCTCTTGTAAGGCCATCTCCGCCAACTCGCAATAATAATGCGAGATAAGACTGTCATGATTGATCAGGTGACTTGAAGCATCAGATTTTTTGGTGTTTTGTTTAACACAATGCGTCGCCTCGACCGCTTTTTGCCACTCTTGCGTTTGTTCGTAGATCGTTCTTAAGGATGAGCATATATCCGCTTTAGGAATCCATTTAACATCGTTTTCCAGCAACTCCTGAAATACACTTTCAGACCTATCAAGCATACCAGCGGCGAAGAAATCCAGTCCTAATGCGAACATGGCCTTCTGTTTTTGCTTGGCATTTAAATTAGAACGCGCAATCACGTTTTGATGGACGCGCAAAGCCCTGTCGACCTCGCCTCGATCTCTAAACAAATTACCTAGAAGTTGAAATGTTTCAGCGGTGTATTCATCAATATCAGGATAATTGAGGAATACTTCCAGTGCTTTATCAGGCTCTTCACTAAGAAGATGATTTACACCCTTTACAAAACTATCAGAGAGTTGTGCTTTTTTTTTTGATTACTTTGCAAGCTTTTCCGGGCTGCTCGCCAGCCCGAATAAAAAGCAAGTGGAAGTAGTAAGAAGAGAATCTCTACCATTTATATATCCAAATATATCTAACTTAAAATTACAGACTTTCACTGCAAATAAAACTTAAATTGAAAACGTACTAATTTATAGAATTAATCTTGTATGGGATACTTATCTTTGTTCTCATTTACACGCTCACGCATTTCTTTGCCTGGTTTAAAATGTGGCACATGCTTGGGTGATAACTGAACTTGTTCCCCAGTTTTAGGATTACGCCCTTTTCTAGCGGTTCTATGATGTAACGAAAAACTACCAAAACCTCGTATTTCGATCCTTTCACCTGAGGTTAAAGTATCGCTAATTTGGTCTAATAAAATCTTAACTGATAGTTCTATATCTTTACTACTTAAGTGACTTTGTTTTCTCGCAAGTATATTTATTATTTCTGATTTGGTCATTTATGCTCTCCCTGCATTTCAGACGATCTATTAAAAGACAGAAAATGTTATTTTATTATTAATTATGTTTTACATAATAAGTATACAGGATTCAATAAGCAACTGAAATTACATAAAAAAAGCCGATTATGCATAAACATAATCGGCTTTTTAAGTGACTCTTGGTAAATAAACTTACATTATAAAGTTTACTTATCTAACTGCTCTTTAAAGATATCACCTAAAGTACCAGTCGTTGCAGATGCAGAACTGTACTCTTTCATTACTTCAGCTTCTTCAGCGTAATCTTTAGCTTTAATAGAAAGGTTAATTGCACGAGTCTTACGATCAACACCCATGAATTTAGCTTCTACTTCATCGCCAACGCTAAGCACTGTTGATGCATCTTCGATACGATCACGTGAGATTTCTGATGCACGTAATACGCCTTCGATGTTTTCACCAAGATCAATCTTAACCATCTTAGGAGTAACTTCAGTAACAGTACCTTTAACGATACTGCCCTTCTCGTTCGCTGCAACAAATAGTGAGAATGGATCTTGATCCATCTGCTTAACACCAAGAGAGATACGCTCACGCTCAGGATCAATCGCAAGAATAGTCGCTTCAACTTCATCGCCTTTCTTGTAGTCACGTACTGCTTCTTCACCTGGAACATTCCAAGAGATATCAGACAAGTGAACTAGACCATCGATTCCGCCGTCAAGACCGATAAAGATACCGAAGTCAGTGATTGACTTGATAACACCCTTAACTTTCTCGCCTTTAGTTGCAGTTTTAGCAAACTCATCCCAAGGATTAGCTTTACATTGCTTCATACCTAAAGAGATACGACGACGATCAGCATCAATCTCAAGGATCATTACTTCAACTTCATCGCCAAGTGTTACAACTTTAGCTGGGTTAACATTCTTGTTTGTCCAATCCATTTCAGATACGTGTACAAGACCTTCAACACCATCTTCGATTTCAACGAAACAACCGTAGTCTGTAAGATTGCTAACTTTACCTGTAAGTACAGTGTTAACAGGGTAACGACGTACAAGATCTTGCCATGGATCATCACCCATTTGCTTAAGACCTAGTGATACACGGCTCTTTTCTTTATCAAACTTAAGAACCAATACGTCAATTTCAGAACCGATTTCAAGAACTTCAGATGGGTGCTTAACACGCTTCCAAGCCATATCAGTGATATGCAGTAAACCATCAATACCACCAAGATCGATGAACGCGCCGTAATCAGTAAGGTTCTTAACAACACCTTTGATTTGCTTGCCTTCTTCGATGCTTTCTAGAAGAGCTTCACGCTCAACACTGTACTCATCTTCAACAACTGCACGACGAGAAACAACAACGTTGTTACGCTTCTGGTCAAGTTTGATAAGTTTGAATTCTAGCTCTTTGCCTTCAAGGTATGCAGTATCGCGTACTGGACGTACATCAACTAATGAACCAGGAAGGAAGGCACGAATATCGCCAAGCTCAACGGTGAATCCACCTTTAACCTTGCCAGTAATCACACCCGTAATAATTTCATCGTTAGTTAGTGCTTCATCAAGAATTTCCCAAGCGCGTAAACGACGGGCTTTCTCGCGAGATAATTTGGTTTCACCAAATCCATCTTCAACACTTTCCAGTGCAACTTCAACCACATCACCAACTTCAGCAACTAATTCGCCTGCTTCGTTCTTAAACTGGTCTGATGGGATAACGCCTTCTGATTTAAGGCCGGCACTTACTGTTACAAAATCTGGAGTTACATCTACGATAGTCGCAGTAATCAAAGACCCAGGGGTCATTTCGATATACGTTAGACTTTCTTCAAATAACTCCGCAAAACTTTCACTCATGGTATAAAACCTATATATACGTTAGTAAACCCATACTAAACGGTTAAATTAAACCTTCGCCAATCATTATTGATAGACATAAGGTGTTCATTAAATAGCGATACATAAAGATAGTTACTTCTGTTTTCTATCGGGCTTTTAAGGACCACTATTTTTTTAAATTCTGATTTAATATGATGTGTAATTAGTAGACTTTTTCAACCGCTCCCATCACAGTATTTACAACCTCATCGATACTCATAGTACTGGTATCAATAATAATGGCATCTTCTGCTGGAATCAGTGGCGCATCCTTACGATTAGTATCGCGAGCGTCGCGTTCTTCAATATCACGAATCAAGCCGCGCAGGTTAGCATTTATCCCTTGTTGTTTCAACTGATTAAGACGGCGTTCTGCACGAATTTCAGCGCTGGCAGTAAGGAATATCTTAATTTTAGCCTTAGGGAAAACAACCGTACCCATATCTCTTCCATCTGCAACCAAACCTGGATCCGTTTGAAATTGCCTTTGACGCTCTAGCAAGGCTTTTCTCACTCCAGAAACAGCTGCAACTTTTGAGGCTGACGCACCGGCTTCTTCAGTACGAATATCATTGGTGACCAAATTGTTATCTAGAATAATATCAACAATGCCACTATCACCGGGCTTAAAACTTACATCAAGATCACGCGCGATAACACTTAGTGCAGCTTCATCATCTAATGCTATTCCTTTGATTGTAGCGGCTAAACCAACCAGACGATATAAAGCGCCACTATCCAGTAAATTCCAACCTAATTTTGTAGCAATAGACTGGGATATCGTTCCTTTACCTGACCCTGCAGGACCATCAATAGTGATAATTGGTACATTTTCACGCGCTAAATTCATTAATACTGATTCATAGTTTAAGAAAATAGAGATTATGCCTGTTTTATTGAGAAAACTCATGACTTCTATCTATATATTAGTATATACATATATTCTTATTCTATCTTAGAATGAAAGAATACCACCCACGAGAAGGAGAACAACATGAAATATTTAGCACTATTATTGACGTTATTATTAACAAATACATTACATGCATCACCCAATAATGTAACCAACCCACCGCGTTATTTTTCCAATAATTCACCTGTACCATACAATAATAATTATGGTTCAAACTGGAATATGCCCAATATGAATTGGGGTAATGGCAATGGCTATAACAATCAGTCTAACTGGAACATGCCGTCCATGAACTGGGGAAACGGAAATGGTTATAACAATGGCAATAATTGGAATATGCCAAACTTCAATTGGGGTAATAATGGTGGTGGTAATAACTGGAATATGCCATCCATGAATTGGGGAAATAATAATGGTTACGGTTCGAACTGGAACATGCCAAACATGAACTGGGGGAACAACTATAGAAATGGTTACAATAATGGTTCTAATTGGGGCATGCCAAATTTCAATTGGAATAATCAACAAGGTCCCTGGAATAATGGGCCTAATCGTTATTACAATGACAATAGATTCTCACCTTTGATGCAACAAAGACCCGTAATTCAACCTCGCTTTGCTCCCAAACCTTTGGTGAATCCTAATTTTAATCAGCCTGTACCACAAAAACCTGCAACAAAAATAATGCAGAATAAAAATGAAGTGTTGAAAACTGATCCTATCAATACTGATGCTAATAAACAGGCAAATGAAAGTGATATAGAAGCCAACTCTTCTCAAAAGAAAGCATCGACTGAGTAAACGACTTTATTTGTATAGTTACTGAATAATCAAAGCCACCCCCCTACTTTGAGGGCTTTTTTTTCGTACTGTTAAAAAGTGCCTGTAAGGTGGGGGGTGCCTTTAGCTTTATTAAATTGGTTTGGTTTGGTTTGGTTTGGTTTGGTTTGATTTAGTTGTTGATTGTTGGTTGTTGGTTAATTGATTGTTTTGATCTGGGTTTATTTCAGGCATAAAAAAAGCCCATCTCTGGGCCTTTTTGTTTTTACTCTTGTTTCTTCGCTTGCTTGAAAATAATTGCTTTTAGTATTTGCCCACTAAGTTGATGAACCACCCTTCAGCATCACCGTCGGTATTGCTTAAGTCATCATTGAAGTTTGTAAAGTTATAACCTAATCCTATCTTCATGTTTTCTCCGATATGACGATCAACGGCAATCATGGCACCGTGCTGGGTGTCTTGTGATTCGTCTGAGTTTAACCAGTGGTATTGTGCCATCGCATCCCAGTTCTTGGTCATGTGATAACGCACTCGTACTGCCGCAAGTGTGGCATCGTTGCGTGACCAGTTTCCTGCGTCTCTGTCACTTCTGATTTCGCCTTCTTTATGCGCAAGTTTGCCACCGAGTTCCCAGCGTTGGTTGAGCTGGTAGCTTGATTCCAAACTGGCGATTAATGATTTCTCATCAGGCTCGATACTTTGTGACACGGGCTGTAAGTCGTAAAGATACGTGATACGACCCAGTACATTTAACCGGTCATGATTGATCGGTCTGTAGGCAAAGCCTACCGCTGCTTCGGTAAAGGTCGCATCGTTTGTATCGCCCACCTGATCTTTGGTGTCTGAGTAGTTGAACTTACCCTGTAATCTTAATGATGGATTGACGCGGTAATTTATTTTGTTGGTGGTTACCCATTGTACGGTGTCTTCGGTAAAGCCTTTGTCGCGACGGTATTCGAGTCGGGTGCTGGCATCGGTGGCGTTTTCTTTGTAGGTTAAGCCAACTGAGAAGGCATCACGATCGGTCAGGCCACTGTCTACTTTATCCAGACGTGAGCTTTGTACCGAGGCACTGGCGATCAGTTCTTTATTTACCTGATAATCTACGCCGAAGGTATGTCCGATACCTGACTGTGCCGATTCGTGTGTAAACTGATGTTCGGTGTACACTTTGAGTTGATCGCTAACTGTTTTACGTTGACCCATGGTAAAGGCATTTTTATTATCTTCAGTACCGTCAGTCGAGAGTGTAAAGTTACTGTATAGGCTGTAACTGTCACTCATGCGGTAGTCTGCACCGAGAGTCAGTGCGTCTCCGCGATCACCGCTGCTAACTTCTGCATTAAGATCGAATTTGCTATTGATGGCAGCTTTGATACCGAGTGTTAACAGGTCATTGCTTTCATAATTGCCACTTTTACTGAGTGTGCCTTGTGCAATACCGTAAAGATTGATTTCATTATTGACATCGTAGCCAACTTTAAACGCTGCCAGCGTACCTTCGCCATCAACGCTTGAGCCGGTACCTTCGTCATCCGTTAAGTCTTCTTCTTTGACGTGACGGATCTCACCACTTAAAGTGACTTTGTCACTGACTTTAACATCGGCTTGCACGCTGGCGCTGCTTTCTTTGCGTAAGCCCTCTTCTTCGACCTGGGTGACTCGTGCTGAGACGTCAACCTTGTCGTTGATTTTGCTGATGACTTCGACACCGGTATCGGTGGTTTTATAGCCGGTATCCAGACTGGCGGTTGAGAAGCCGGCATCGCGTTGTTTGAACCACGCGCCAATCGAACCGCTTAAGGTACTAAAGTCTTCCAGGTCTGCTCTGGCTTCGACGCTAATCGCGCTGCCGTTTATGTCGGATGCTTCGCTGTTGGCATTAAACGGGTTGAAGTTTAAACCACCATCGTTTGAGGCAAAGCTGCCTTGTGTCTGGTTTGATTCACTTTCTGCGTATTCAACTTTAAGGTAAGTGCCTTTGTTTTTCTTGAGGGTGATGTCGATCCCTTTCAGATCATAATCATCATCGGTACGATTTTCATGGGCATAAGTACCACCGACCGCAAAGTGATCGTTTAACCAGATTTTGCCGCGTGAACCGTAGCTGGCTTTATTGCTGTCAAAGTCGTCAGGGACGTATTCATAATCCACCATTAGGTAGACATCGTCACCATCCAGCGGGGTGTCTTTAATCAGTGATGGGTAGGATTGCTGAGCAATCTGTAACAGTGGACGATTCAGGATAATACGTCCCTGGAAGTCGTCTATCTGGTAGTCGCGCCCTTCTTCAAGGACCACGGTGGATACCGCACGATCACCGCTACTTTGGCGCACTTCGATCCAGACTTTCTCTGATCCATCGACGATGTCTGAGTCTTTTAAGTAGTACAAACTGCCACCGGTTCCGAGGAATTCATTATGTCTAAAGGCACTTTGCGCTTCTGAGGCGAACACCGTCACGTCGGTTTTATGGTCACCGTCTTTGGTGGTCTGGGTGCTTTTGTGATTCAGCTTGGCACCGTAAAGGGTGCGGTTGAATGAGCTGAGTTCGGTACCGGTAATATCGGTATTGTAGTTACCCCAGATGGCACGAGACTTATCCCAGTCTACACGCACATACATTTTGCCCTGACTGTTGGTGTCATCAATGATGGTTGAGTCATCACCATAGACAGGATAGTACTTGTCCGGATCAAGACGACGGAACAAGCTATCAGGGTCTTTCTTGTGGATGTTATCAAAGATGTTCTCAATGTCATCGGTACCAGTATCCATTTGTGCGGTTACCAGGTATTTCCCTTTGATTTTACCTTTCAGGTAAAACGCTAAACGACCATCAACGAAGATGTCACCATCGAGGTATTTATCACCGTCACTGAGTGTTTCCAGATTACCACTGACTTTACCTTTACCAGCGGTAATATCGGCAAGACCGACCATGAACATGTACTTGCTTTTAAGATCAACATTCAGTGGTTTGTGATAAGTATCCTGATTACTATCAGTGATTGCGATATCAAAATCATGCTGCCCTTCGGGTAGTAGTTTTTCGACTACGAACTTGTTTTCAACCAGCGAGATGCTTTCATCATTGATCTTGATCGTATGGTCTGTCGGGATATCACGGCCAAAGATTCTAACGCGTGAGCCGTGTACCGGAATGGTTTGTAGGTCTAGGTTATTTTCAAGATTACTGGATACACTACTGCTCACGGTGTCGGTGATATTCCGTTGCGGTCCCACTAGGCTGATCTGACGTAAATGCGTTCTATCCAGATGTCCGTCTTTGTCTTTCACGGTAAGGATATAGCTAAGCTTGTCGCCTTCTTTGAGTTTGTTTTCTTTCTTATTTGAGCAATTCCATTTAACCGTACGACCATTTTCTAGAGACTTGCCCATAAACGATGCGATAGGATGCTTCTGCTGTTCATCCTCCGCATAATAAACCTCAAGTTCCCAGCTATCGATAAAGTGCGCATAGTTGGTGGTGATCTCAAAGTTCATCGCTGAGACAAACTCGCCTTTTTCCATTTCTATCGAGTTTGGAGCAGTAACATTAAGAACAGGGGTTAAGGTAGAGGGATCTTTACTGACCCAGATAACACCACCATCTTTTAAACGTATGCTGCGACTAGCAGATTGGTTATCTGATTGGTTATCTGTTTGATTGGCAGATTTGTTTATTACTTCGTCAGTAGTTTTTGCAGGTTTTACAGATTGATCGTTATCTCCACTTATTACGGTGGTATTAGAAGAATCATCAACAGATTCAATCTTCATAGTGAATGCTGGTTTTTCTTTATAAGAAGGTGCAGTTGCCTCTGCGACTATACTCACGCTGCTTAAAACCAGACCTGCAACTAAAGAATACGCAATGGGGGATTTTTGCATTTTTCTTATTGTTTTAGTGCCAACTGATTTATTAGCCTGGGCAATCTTATTATTCATCTTCATTTGAGCAACCTACTTATTATTTTTTTATACTGGGGTTTATATTTATTATTTTATTTATCAGTGCCCACATTAAATTTCTCTAATTCTATAATATTGAAACTGAACTGGGTATTAACTTACATGCAAAGTATTTTATTATTCATTTATTTTCAATATCTTATATATTCACCTATGCTTATATTTTTGTAGAATTTATACTAATTAAGTTCGGCAAAACTGATGAGCGGTGTAAAGTTATAAGAGTCTGTGGTTATACATTCTATTTATTATTTTTAACCTTATTGAAGGATACTGATACTGATGCTTATACAAGAATCAGCATCCTTCACTTAGTTATTACTTGATATTGATCTTCACTGACTTCATCGTCTTAGCACCTAAAAGTTTATATAAAGCCTGCCTTATAGATTGAGCACGTTTGTAGACAATCTGTTTGGCGACACCTTCTGCTTTAACATCAATTTCTGCTCGGCCATATTGCTTAACATGATCTGCAAGGAGCTTGATATTACGCATCTGAGCAGTTTTGATAACGTGACTGTTATGTTCAAAAAAGCTATCACCCACTTCAACTCTTACCACCTTGCTAGAGCCACCCCCCACCTTTGGGGCAGTTTTTGATGATGACTGGATTTTTGATGATGTATAGGTTTCAGGAGCTACCTGTTTTTCTACTGGTAGCTGTATACCAAAGTTAATCTTATTCAGTGAAGTACCCGTCAAACGCATCACTCTAGGATTCTCTGTGGTAAAACGTGAACCATTCGGTAATGTTGCCGTATCAACTTTAAGCACTATATTCTTGCCCCAGCCTCTACGTCCTCCATCAACATCAGGTAGGTGATAGCGTCCATAACCATCAGTTTCGATTAATAGACCATCCACTGTTGCTAATCGCACACCCGGTATACCTTCTTCATGAATACCATAATTGGTAATGGTGATTTCAAGAACATCCGTTTCTTTCTCTGGTATTCGTTTAGCTTTCACTGGCGTCTGGGTAGGAATACCACGAATCTTGCGTGTGGTCACACGGATATCCTGACCTGTCAGTCCTTTCTTCTTCAGGCCTGTATGATCTGTTTTTATCTGACCGCGGTTATCTACCGTAATTACCGTTCCCTGCTTAGTAGTGACTTTGAAATCATTCTTCTTAGAGAAAGGCATGCGAATGATTTTCTGATAATTATCGAGATCATTTGGATTATCCAGCACACTGATGCGACCGTTAAGCCCACCAAGGTGAAGACTATTCCAACCGAAGTAATCACTCTTCACGGTTAGGCCTGTAACATTTGCAGGATCCTGGTAACCATCACCGTCACGGTCATGGAACACTTTACCAATTAAGGTCGATTGATCCAGCACGCTGTCTGCAACGATGGCAACTGTTGCGGTAGCGATGTTACTGCCTATATCATCGTCAGAGCCAGATGCGAATACTTGTACAGTATTAATTGCATCACCTTGTGTGGCTGCTGTACCGACTTTGAGGATATATCCGATCTGCACGATCTCATTACCTTGTAACGTTAATGGACCGAAGCTGACTGTAGATGTTCCCGTTGCTTTTATCGTTGAAACGATATCGTCAGCTGTACCAAAAGTGTTGTCCACACCAGCTCTAGTTAGCTTTGCTTCATTAGCCACAAACTTGAAGCCTTTTGGTAAGTCATCACGTACATCAACCTCTACCTCGTCTTCTTTTGTGTTCTCAGCTCGTACTGTGTAGTACAACTGATCACCAACACTGATTTCTTTCTTGTTCGCTGATTTACTCAACAATACGGTGTCATCATCTAATTCAGTCTGACGCGCGATTTCATTGTCTAACGGAATATGGTTAAAGATGACATTGCTATCACCGGAGTTCAACGAGAAGTCCATATAGTAAGTCGTGTCCTGACCTTCTTGTGGTGCATCTGGCTGACCTTGCACTTCACAACTACCACTATTAGCAATCGCATCTACAGTACAATTTGACTCATTTGGATCACTATCATATACACCGGTTTTTGGTGGAGTGATTGTGCTGTCTACGTAGTAACCTGCAGGTGCTTTGGTAATTTTAATGGTATACGTTTCACCATTTTGACAACTTGGATGAGCGCCTGGATAAACATCAAAGGCATAAATACCATCCTCTGCTGTTACCTGGTTTTGTTGACCTTCACCTAAACAACTTAAATCTACAGGGGTTCCCTGTGAGTTAACCAGTTGTAAGGTAACATCAGGTAGTACTTCACTCGTGGTGCTGTCATATACCACTCCGCTTGGATCAACCGGTAATGGTAAATTTGTGGTTTCACCTGATGCTAGTGGGCCATCCGTAGACTTGGTTGTAATCAAGGTGCCATTGGTATTGTAGAACTCAACGGTATACTCATCAGGAATTAAACCTGTAACAGAGTAGTTACCTTGTGCATCAGTAACCGTGGTCGCAATCACATTGCCGTCTTTGTCTTTGATCTTGAGCGTCCAACCGGCTTTGCGGTCTTCACCTGGATCAATTTCATTGTCTTTATCGCTGTCTAGCCACACTGTTCCTTCAATCGCTGCTGGCTCTTCATAGTCAATCGTGACCGTGGCGATATTCGATTCAAGACCTCTGGTGTCTTTTACCGTGTAATCAACCGGTGTTGGATCTCCTAAGTAACCAGGCTCTGGTGTAAAGGTAATATCACCTGTGGTTGGATCAACTGTCCAAGTACCCTCACCTGCTATGACTAATGTCGTCACTGAGTTACCTGAAGGATCACGTAACTTAACAGATGTTGGATCAAGGCTGTCCTCTGGATCACTGTCGTTAGCCACTGTCTGAATTGTTACTGGCTGACCTAGTCTCTGATCTTCTTTACTGTCATCCTCTGCAACAGGTGGAAGATTGACAATAACCGGAACCGTTGCTGTAGTCGTACTACAGTTTGTAGGATTAAGAATCTCACAAATAGTGTATTCAACCGTGTAAGTACCAGCTGGAGTTCCAGGAGCTACGGTTAATGTTCCATTTGGCGTGATCGTTACACCTGGAGAGGTAGAACTATTCATTGTGATAGCCACTAATGCTGGATCAACCGCTTCATCATTAATTGTGTCATTCGTTAGGACATTGACACTACCTGATCCACCAGTGGTACCATCTATAGTGGCCATAATATCGGGTTCAGCACCTATTGATGGCATATCGATATTGACTGTTTCAGTCGTCCTCGAACAGTTATCAGGGTTCAAGTTCTCACAGATCGTGTAAGTAACTTCGTAAGTACCCGCAGCAGTACCTGCTGCTACTGTTATCAATCCTGTGTCTGGATCGAGCACTAACTCTGGCGCTGTGGTATCAACTGTAATCGTTACATCCGTAGCAACTACTGGCGCACCATTAAGAGAGTCACTCGCCAATACGTTCGTTGTTACGCCACCTTCAAAACCATTGATAGGTTCAAACGTTTCTGCAACAGCAAGGATAGGTGCTGCTTCTACTGTTACCTTTTCTGTTGTCGCAGAACAGTTATCAGGGTTCAAATTCTCACAGATAGTGTAAGTAACTTCATAGCTACCGGCTGCTGTGCCTGGCGCTACGGTAATTAAACCCGTTGCTGGATCTAAAGTAAGGTTTGGATCCGTTGCATCAACCGTAATTGTTACATCTTCTGCAATGACTGGGGCACCGTTTAATGTGTCACTTGCTAACACTGTTGTGGTTACTCCACCCTCTGTACCGTTAATAACAGGATACGTTTCTGGTATCGCTTGAATAGCAGCCGCTTCTACCGTTACAGTTTCTGTTGTGGTAGAACAGTTATCAGGATTTAAGTTTTCACAAATCGCGTACGTCACAGTGTGATCACCAGCCGGTGTACCTGGAGCTACAGTGATCAAACCAGTTGCTGGATCAAGCGTAAGATTAGGATCTGTTGCATCGACTGTAATTGTTACATCTGCTGGTACTACTGCTACACCATTTAAGGT
Source organism: Cocleimonas sp. KMM 6892 (assembly GCF_035798195.1). Lineage (NCBI taxonomy): Bacteria > Pseudomonadati > Pseudomonadota > Gammaproteobacteria > Thiotrichales > Thiotrichaceae > Cocleimonas > Cocleimonas sp. KMM 6892. Next base: position 771,337 of record NZ_JAPFBV010000002.1, read on the forward strand.
ATCGCTGGCTAAGACCGTTGTGGTTATACCGCCATCCGCACCATTAATTACTGGATAGGTTTCTGGCACAGCAAGTATAGGCGCTACGTCAACCGAAACAGTTTCAGTAGTTGTTGAACAATTTGTAGGATTCAGATTTTCACAAATTGTATAAGTCACTATATGAGGACCTGCCGCTGTGCCTGGCGCTACTGTTATCAATCCTGTAATAGGATCAAGTGTTAACCCAGGATCAGAAGCATCTACCGTAATAGTCACATCAGCCGCAACAACTGGATTACCGTTTAAAGTGTCACTTGCTAAAACTGTTGTTGTTACACCGCCATCTAGTCCATTAATCGTAGGGAATGTCTCTGGTACAGCCAAAATTTCTGCAGCTTCAACCGTCACTGTCTCCGTTGTAGTTGCACAGTTTGTTGGGTTTAAGTTCTCACAAATTGTGTAAGTCACTTCATAAACATCTGCTGGCGTGTTAGGTGCAACAGTTATTAAACCGGTCGCTGGGTCTAAAGTAAGCTCAGAGTCAGATGTGTCAACCGTTATCGTTACATCGGTAGCTACAACTGGGTCTCCATTCAAAGTATCACTAACAAGTGCTGACGTAGTTACGCCACCATCAAGACCATTTATAACAGGGAAAGTCTCAGGAATTGCGGATATAGGCGCCACATCAACTGCAACCGTTTCAGTCGTTGTCGAACAGTTTGTAGGATTTAGATTCTCACAAATAGTGTATGTGACTGTGTGTTGACCAGCTGCAGTTCCAGGAGCAACTGTTATCAAACCCGTTGCAGGATCTAACGTTAATGCAGGATCTGAGGCATCAACCGTAATTGTTACGTCTGAAGCGTCTACAGGATCACCATTTAAGGTATCGCTTGCAAGTACCGTTGTAGTAACTCCTCCATCTACCCCATTGAATGCTGGATAACTTTCCGGAATCGCTAATATCACTGACGCTTCTACAGTAACTTTCTCTGTTGTAGTCGCACAGTTTGTTGGGTTTAAATTCTCACAAATTGTGTAAGTCACTTCATAAACACCCGCTGGTGTACCTGGAGTAACAGTAATCACCCCTGTCGTAGGATCTAGAGTTAGTTCAGAGTCTGAAGTATCAACTGTAATGGTTACATCGGTAGCAACTACAGGGTCTCCGTTCAATGTATCACTCGCAAGCACTGACGTTGTATCTCCACCTTCCAGACCGTTTATAGCTGGGAAGGACTCAGGAATCGCAGTAATCGGTGCTACATCTACCGCAACTGTTTCAGTTGTCGTTGAACAGTTAGTAGGATTCAATATTTCACAAATTGTATAAGTAACTGTGTGTTGACCTGCCGCAGTTCCTGGAGCAACTGTGATTAAACCCGTTGCAGGATCTAACGTTAATGCAGGATCTGAAGCATCAACCGTAATTGTTACATCCGATGCTACTACTGGGTCTCCATTTAAGGTATCGCTCGCAAGAACTGTAGTTGTTACACCACCATCAACGCCATTTACAGCTGGATAGCTTTCTGGAACTGCCAATATTGCTGGAGCTTCAACCGTTACTGTTTCGGTTGTAGTTGAACAATTCGTTGGATTGATAATTTCACAAATTGTATAGGTAACCTGATAATCACCTGCTGGTGTATTTGGCGCTACAGTGATTAAACCAGTACTTGGATCAAGCGTTAGTTCAGGTGCTGAAGTACCAACAGTAATCGTTACATCTGTAGCGACTACTGGATCACCATTTAACGTATCACTGGCTAGTACAGTTGTTGTTACACCACCGTCTTTACCATTTACAGCTGGATATGTTTCTGCAACAGCCAATATTACTGGCGCTTCAACCGTTACTGTTTCTGTGGTGGTCGAACAATTCGTAGCATTAATATTCTCACAAATAGTGTAAGTGACCTGATAATCACCCGCTGGTGTATTCGCTGCGACAGTGATTAAACCAGTAACTGGATCAAGCGTTAGTTCAGGTGCAGATGTACCAACAGTAATTGTTACATCTGTAGCGACTACTGGATCACCATTTAAGGTATCACTGGCGAGAACCGTTGTAGTTACTCCACCGTCTTTTCCATTTACTACTGGATATATTTCTGGAACAGCTAGTATTTCTGACGCTAAAACGGATACTGTCTCTGTCGTCGTTGAACAATTAGTTGAGTTTGTATTTTCACAGATCGTATAAGTAACCTGATAATCACCTGCTGCTGTATTGGGTGCCACAGTAATTAAACCTGTACCTGGATCAAGTGTTAATTCAGGTGCAGAAGTACCAACAGTAATCGTCACATCTGCTGCTACAACGGGATCACCGTTTAAAGTATCACTCGCTAATACCGTTGTCGTTACGCCACCGTCTTTACCGTTAATAATTGGGAATGTTTCTGGTACAGCCAGTATCTCGGGGGCTTCTACCGTTACCGTCTCTGTGGTTGTTGAACAGTTTGTTGGAATAGCGTTCTCACAGATTGTGTAAGTAACTTGATAAGTTCCCGCTGGTGTATTCGGCGCCACTGTAATTAAACCAGTTGTTGGATCAAGTGTTATCTCAGAGGCTGAGGTACCGACTGTAATTGTTACATCTGAAGCTACTACTGGAGAACCGATTAAAGTATCACTAGTTAATACTGTAGTAGTAATACCACCGTCTTTACCATTAATAACAGGAAACGTTTCTGGAATAGCCTTTATTTCTGGGTACGCATCTACAAAATTCTGATTAATGATAGGAGCTGGAATTACAGGCATTGTAACTGCAATACTATCGTCATTAGCACCCTCAACATCAGAAATCGAGCTATAGTTAGCAGGATTTGTTTCTTTGATCACATAATCGCCAGAACCAATATTTGTAAAACTATAACTACCATCTGCTGATGTTGTAGCAGCAGGAATCGCATTACCAAAAGCATCAGTGGCTAGTGTTGTTCCATCAGACTCATATAATGTAACTGTTACACCCGAAAGTGGCGCATCACCTGTATTATCGTTATTGGTATCAAGTTCAACTTTACCGCTGATTGTCGATGGTTTATTGTAATCAACCGTAATTGTGGCTGGTTCACTTTGAAAACCATTATCTGATTTAATTGTATAAGAAATAGGTGATGGATCGCCTGTAAAACCAGCAACAGGTGTAAATGTAACTATGCCATTTGCATCAACTGTCCACGTGCCTTCGTTAGGAACGACAACTCGATCAATGTCACCATCACCATCTGTATCGGTTCCAACGCCGCCTGTGACACTACTAGGGTCAAAGCTAACCGTTGTTTTATCCAGACTAACAACACTATCAGGATGTGAATCATTCGATGTAATGTCAAGCGTAGTTGGATTTGTAGGACTAATAAACCCTGGGTTACTTTGTGTATCATCAATAGTAACGGGTTGTTGCCCAATGATCGTTACTTCGTTTGACAAGGTCGGTAAACTTATTTCATTAGCAAATGCTCCCGCTGAGTTTGTGAAACGTTGTAATCGTGTAATGGTTTGACCTGAAGTACCAATCGCTACGTTTACTGCACACAGTGCGTTAGGACCTAATTCAATACCAGATACCCAAACAGCCGTAACATCACTATTCGAAAAACCACAACTACCCGCAGGTCCTGAACTTGTTCCTGCACACCAAGTGGTTGTACCATTAGTATTAGTTAAAGCAGGTGGGCTTATATCAATGTTTTTATGTGTTGTATTTGAATATCTATAAGTGGGTGTACCCGCACAACTTGAAAGATTAACACTCGTAAAGCTGGTATTCCCATCAAAGTCACTCCCAGGGGATCTTGTAATATCTACAATCGACGAGCCCGTGGTGAATTTAAACCCATCTGTGTCATCTCCATTAAAAGGAAGGATATCAATAATTTCCACATTCGTTAATGGATTTGCAGTACCGTTACGCGCATTAACCGTATAGTTCAAGGTCTCATCGATTTCATAAAAAGCATCTGAAGTCGTTTTTGTCATTATCAATGCAGAAGGAAGGCTCATAGTCATATTCGCATTTGCGGTACGAATCGTTAATGGGCTAGCATCTGCTGGTGCAGAAATCATGCTGTAAGTACGTAGGGTACCTACTGGAGCTGCCGGTGATACATCTATCTTATAGTCCAAATCAGGAATAACTGTATTACAATCTTTAAGACCTAAGTCCCAGATCAATATTTGATTATCAGCCGTACAAGAAGTTTTTAAATCTCCATCTTCAAGGTTAGAACAACTGCCAATTACAGGCTCACCCGGTGGATTAGTGGCTGACCCTGTTTGATACGATAATCCCTCATGCAACATCTCTATTATTTTAACGGGTGCTGTTTCAATCGTGGTCGCATCGCAAGTAAAGGAAGGACGTAAATTAACATCAACTACACTACCTGAAGAAACATTATTAGTAGATAGGTCTTTCTGAATTCGCACCTTACCTCGGACTAATAGAACACGGTCACCATAATTTCCACTCGGAGGGTTATCAAAATCTGACTTTGGCTCGTAGTTATTAGTTAACCAACCATTCGTAGCAGGATAACGAGCTGCTGTAAAATATGTATCATCAGTAACGCTGGAGTAATTTGGAATAATAGTTCCAGCAGGTAAAGCATTACCATTAAGATCATTACTACGTGCTACTAAGTTGATCACAGGATGAGCAGACTTTCCTGGATCAATATCCGTTGTAAATCTCACCCTAACTTTTGAAATTGGTCCTACTAATCTTGCAGCAGTAGTGGTTGAATGCCAAGTTATACCAGCATCACCACATTCTTGTGACACTCTCACACTTTGGTTAGAGTTAGCATCAGGAGGCCAGCTTCCGCCAACAAACCCAGTCGCATACTCGAAGACAGCGCCTGCTGTTACTGAGGCAGGGGTAAGCGAATATGGAGCAAGTTTTGCTGCATGACCAGGACTTCCCGGAATATCTGTTACATCGACCGTATTAGGATCAAAAATATCACAAATTATACCCCCTGTTAGAGACCCTGCATTTCCACTATTTGAATAAGATAATCTTGCTGCCCAATTAGCACCTGGTGTAACCGCTGCATTACCTGCTCGCCAGGTTGTTGCACCTGTAACTGGAGTTGTCCAGGCAGTTGTGCTTTTTGCATAATACTTTTGGAAACTACCAGATAAAGTGTATCGCAGGGTAATAGGGTAATCATTATCTTCAATACTTTCTGCTTGAGAACCAAAGTTTGATTGTCCTGAAATAGAAACAGGATCAAATGAAGAATATTCATTTACGGTTCGTAACTCATTTGGGCCTGTTGTATCCGTCGTATTGATACCTGCAATGACATCCGTTTGAGGAACAAATATACGAATGATACCTGACGTAGCAATAGCTCTCGTTACAGGTATAGCTGTTATTCCATTTCTTGCGATAGTTGGAATATGATCAAGGCTAGTATCTATATGATCATGAACAAGACTGATAGGAGTCCCCGGACCACTTGCTTGTGTACAAGTTTGTACCATTGTTGCTTTGGGTGTTGCTGTGCCACGCTCAGGAGCTGCAGCATAGTAAAAAGGCCAAGGACTACCCGCAGCTTCATAATTCATATTACAGTCAACTAATTCTGCATTGGGTGAAACACGGCTTAAATCATCGGTAAATTCCAATTTAAAATCTTTACCCAACGACTCATTACCCAAAACTGAAGATGTTGTATCAGTAGCGCCTGGCACCTCATCCACCTCTAAGCGGTAGATATACCAAATTAAATCGCCTACAACACCGTTATGTTGGTAATTCCTAGAAATTGTGTAATAAGATTTTTCAATATTCCAACGAGGCGCAGCTGTGACAATAATACTTTCGCCTACATCATCTTGAAAGGCAGTTCCGTTATCTGAATCAATAGTAATACTGATATCACCAGGTGTAGTGCCATTCGGTGTCCCACCTTTTACTACCACGTTAAAAGGGATATCTTCACTATAGGCAGGTGCAGTGGTGTAATTAGAACGTACACAAGTTAGCGTTAAACCATCTGGTGAAATCGAAGAGAGAGCTTGTGCACAACTGCCTGGTACACCTGCCCAACGTAGAGGATTACTTACAATAGGTCCTGGAGCTACTGAAGAACTTGGCAATACAGCTGTGATCGTAACTGGCTCATTCCCTCCATTAACTGACCAACCAGCAAATACCTGAAATTGGTCATTAGCGCGTACAATCAAATCCCCATTATAGGTATCATCTGTCGGATCATTGATATCGTTAACCTGATAACCAGGGTCATCATCAAAATCACAACCTGGTACTGCATTATTATTATCATTCGGTGAAGGACAAATATTGACGTCGTTAACCAGTTGACCGACTGCATTCAATGAACCATCGCCAACGATTCCGCCGGTCTTACCATAATAAGATACAACTTTTAAATTCTCTGCAAAAACTTGAGGAGAAATAACTAACAATGTAAACAATATCAGGAATGCACTCACCCTTCCTGAACGTCGTTTGTTTTTACTTTGCTTTTCATTCATTAACGAATACGAACTACACTGTTCAACTACTTTCATCTCAAACCTTTTTTTTATTATTAACACAGCGCTATAGATACTTGCCTATGTCTTAAATACATCTATTAGTGTTGAAGACTTGTTTACATAAACTAAGTCTTTCTCTTAATAATTTAATATCGTGTATGTATGACTTTGCCATTAAATTAATTATCAATAATATCTAAACGAAACTGAATCAGAGGTTAATTTACATGCAAACAAACGTATTTTTTACGTTTAATTTCAATATCTTATGATGGTTTTACTAAGAGCGCCGTTGGTAGAAAATAATAATTTTTAGTTCACCTTAACTGACGAACGGTATGAATACTGAATAAATTTTTATACAGAATTGTTGCTATTTAAAGCATAGGAATGAGTTATGAATAGAGATTGAAGTTGTTACAGTGAAATTGTAAAAAACAGATAGATTAAACACTAAGTCACCCCCCTACTTTAGGGCTATTTTTTATTTTCTTATATCAAATCATGGTAGATGAGTCGTGAAATAGACTCTGTTTTTATTCTATTTCAGAATATATCTATGTGAAATATAGGATGGGGCTGGTTGTAGGTGCGTTAATTACGAATCTAATTAAAAATACTGTATTTTATTTTTAGATAATCAAAAGGTTTATGCATTATTTTTTTAAACTGAGATAGTCTATCAAAACAACAATTCTTAGAAGAATAGATACCAATGTCTATTTCTAGACATCGGTATCTCTGATGCTTTACTTAATATTGATTTTCACAGATTTCATTGTTTCTGCACCTAGAAGTTTATATAAAGCCTGTCTTACTGATTGAACACGTTTGTACACAATCTGCTTAGCGACATCTTCAGCTATGACATCAATTTCTGCACGACCATGTTTCTTAATATTATTAGCGAGTAGTTTGATATTACTCATCTGAGCAGATTTGATAACGTGACTGTTTGGTTCGAAGAAGTTAGCGCCTAATTCAACCCTTATTATTTTGTTAGAGGCACCCCCCACCTTTGGGGCAGTTTTTTCTGCAATCTTCTTCTTTATGTTTTTCTTTGCTGGTTTTGTCTGCTGTTTAACGGGTAGTTTGATACCGAAATTTATTTTATTGAGTGCTGTACTAGTCAAGCGCAATACTCTTGGGTTTTCGGTAGTAAAACGAGAACCTGTTGGCAAGGTGGCAGTATCAACTTTAATGATAATGTTCTTACCCCAGCTACGACGTCCTCCATCAACATCTGGAATGTGATAACGTCCATAGCCATCTGTTTCAATCAGTAAACCACCCACTGTTGCTAAACGCACACCTGGGATACCTTCTTCATAAATACCATGATTTGTGATGGTAATTTCAAGTACATCCATTTCTTTTAATGGAACGCGATGTATTTTGACAGGAGTCTGAGTTGGGATACCGCGAGTTTTACGTATCGTTACACGAATATCCTGAGCAGTAAGGCCCTTCTTCTTCAGTCCTTTATGTGCTGTCGTAACCTGTCCTCGATTATCGACATTAATCACAGTACCTTGTTGAGTCGTGACCTTGAAATCATTCTTCTTAGAATAAGGCATGCGGATTATTTTTTGGTATTTACTTAGATCATTTGGATTATCCAATACACTCACACGACCGTTAAGGTCACCGAGGTGCAAGCTATTCCATCCAAAGTAATCACTCTTAAGTGTTAGCCCTGATGCATTCGCCAGATCTTGATACCCATCACCATCACGGTCATGGAATACCTTGCCAATCACGGTAGATTGATCGAGTACCGTATTTTGATCTATAGTTACACAGGCCGTAGCAATATTACTATTAGCATTTACACTTGCTTTGATTGTATTACATTGGTCGCCAGCGAGGATATTCGTTCCTATTCGAACTATATATGTAATTTTCACATAGCCGTCAGTTTCAACAGGAATAACTAAATTCGATACGGTGACGGGGTCTATACCAGAGCTATTAGCTGTAGCGGTAGATAGAAGTTTGTGACCAGCATCAAACGTTGCTACTTTGATAGTATCCTTATCAATTTTGAATCCATTAGGTAAATTATCGAGTACCGAAATTCCTTGGGCCAGGAAGTTACTTTTATTCTTGATTAGTATTGTATACGGAATTAAATCCCCCGCTGCCGCGGTTTTTTTACTGGCAACTTTACTGATTAATAGATCAGCGGCTGGCACTGTAAACATAGTCGATAGCAACAATGTAGGATCATCTTCGTCACCGGTATCACCAGGCGCACCGTTACTGTTACCTGTAGAGTCCCCAGCATCAGAAAGATCAGAATAAGATAAACTATCTGGACTAACAGCCGAAGTTGAAGCCTGATTTTTTAACTCTGTTGGCGCACCTATAGCATTAGGATCTATACGTGCAACGAAGTTAATAGTGTATTCATCCTCTGGCGCGAGGAAACCATCTGTCCCTATTAAAAGTTCAGGATCTGAACTTGTTCCAGTAAAGCCTGAATTTATAGTAGGAGCTATAGCCGACCCACTAATGTTATTACTAATTCCTGATACAGGTGTGCCTTCTATCCCAAGGAAAGTACTACCTAATTGAGCATTCAATGATAAATTATCTTGCAAGTGAAGATTGGTCATATTCACATCACCGGTATTTTTAACGATGATAGTGAATGGAACATTAAACGTTAAATCTGAATTCAGTACAGGTGCACCTGCAAATTTTGTTGCTAGAATTTCTGGCTTAGGTACAGGAGGTATAAATGATGTAGCATCATCATGACCTCCAGTATCATCATTGCTCGCTGTATTAGAGTCATCTGGGTTTGTACCACTATCAGTGAGATCACTAACAGTTAAAGTTCCTGAAGTTCCACCTGCTGTTGCCTGGTTCCCATAGCTAGTAGGAGCATTTTCTGCATAGGGGTTAATACGTACCTCAAAGTCAACTTTATAACTATCTCCAGCAACCAGTAAACCATTAGCGCCTGTTAATAAATTAGTTGAACCTGATAATCCTGAGTAGCTTGAATTTACCGTCGGTAACTGAGAATTACCTGATGCATTATCTGCAAAACTGACTATGGGTGGCGTGGTTACTTCAACCAAAGATGTTCCTAATTGAGCATTCAAATCATCAATAAGTGTCAGTGAACTTAAATCAATAGTTCCAGTATTTTTTGTGATTATCGTGAATTTAACACTAAAAGTTCCATCTGCATTCAACTCTGGCTCGCTTGCGCTTTTCACGGATCGAATTTCAGGGTTTGCTGTTTTGGTCGTAACAGAATCTGATATAGCTGCTAATTGTGCAGAATCACCTGATGCAGTATTTGTTATTGAACCTGCATTTACTTCGTCTTCGGTTACTGTTTTAACACCAACTAATACACAACTATCATTAGGCGCTAATGTTAAACATGTTTTAGAACTAGGCGAAATTTGACTATCATTAATAGAAATATTGCTAAGCGTGGCAGTACCCGTATTCGTATAAGTAACAGTATAAGTAAGCGTATCTCCGGCGCTTACAACACCGTTTCCATCTTCATCACTGTTAACTGGCTCTGACTTATTAATACTGGCAGAAGGAATCAACGCTTCACTAGTAACGCTATCTGTTACTGGTGTAATAGTTTGATCAGAAACTGCGCTAGCTGTATTTAAAATTTGGCCAGACAAAACATCAGCATTTGTAACCGTGTAATTACCAGTAAGAACACAAGTCTCGCCAGTCGCTAGACTTGAACAGGTTATTGTATCGTTTGGCGCTTCTAATAAACTATCTGTTACAACAACATTAGTTAAAGTTGCAGCCCCGTTGTTGGTGGCAGTTATAGTGTAAGTTAAAGTATCACCCTCACTAATTTCGCCATTAGAATCTTCATCTGCATTTACTGGTTCTGGTTTCACCACTACTAAACTTGGCTCTAGAATAGACGATGTATTTGAAGCATCTACAGCGGGAGTCTGATCTGATATTACACTTGCATTATTGACAATAGAGCCAGAAGAAACATCAGAAGCAGTAACCACATAATTACCAGTGAGCACACACGTTGAACCCGAAATAACATTCGCACAAGTGATTGTATCATTTGGAGTTGCTAATAAGCTGTCCGTCACTATCACATTAGTTAACGTTGCCGCTCCATTATTTGTTGCAGTAATGGTATACGTTAAAGTATCCCCTTCACTGATCTCTCCATTATCATCTTCATCTGCATTAGAAGGTGCTGGCTTAACCAGCGTTAGACTCGGTGCATTGATGCCACTGTTATTTTGCGCGGTACTTTCTGCTGTTTGATCAGAGTTCGCGGTGGCATCATTGATGATTTCACCCGCAGTTACATCGGCTGGTGTTACGGTGTACGTACCACTTAAGACACAAGTCGTAGCAGGAGCTAAAGTGGCACAGCTAATAGTATTCGGCGTGATCTTATTATCTGTAACCACAACATTGGTTAATGTTGCTGTCCCATTATTTGTAGCAGTGATGGTATACGTTAAAGTATCCCCTTCACTGATCTCTCCATTACCATCTTCATCTGCATTGTCAGGCGCAGGTTTAAC